>JBGUWV010000035.1:0-2801 GCA_045221475.1 Fibrobacter sp. | reverse complement strand
CTTCATACGCAGCGCTGCGCGGGCGTAAGCCACGAGAACGCTCGTCGTGAATTCCGGGTTGGAATCGAGCTTGAGGCTGTATTCGATTACGTGCGTGTGTTCCTTGTTCATGCCGGTCTTGCCAGTACGGATTACGAAACCACCGTGAGCGAGGCCGCTGTGGTTCTTGTTGAATTCTTCTTCGCTGATGAAGTTGACCGTGGTGTCGTATTCATCGAAGTAGTTCGGCATCGTCTTGATGGCGTTTTCGATGTAAGCCTTATCGGCACCTTCTTCGGCAACCACGTAAACGAGACGGGTGTGCTTCTGGCGAGTGGTGAGTTCCGGCATGGAACCGCTACGCACGGCTTCGAGAGCAGATTCGACCGGGCAGGTGTACTGCTTGGCGTTCTTCACACCCTTGATGCGGCGGACGGCATCGCTATGGCCCTGAGAAACACCCTTGCCCCAGAACGTGTAGTCCTTGCCTTCCGGAAGAATGGACTGAGCGTACACGCGGTTCAGGCTGAACATACCCGGGTCCCAACCGACAGAGATCATAGCAATCTTGTTTGCGCTCTTGGCAGCAGCGTCAACAGCAGCGAAGTGCTGCGGAATCTTGGCGTGCGTGTCGAAGGAGTCGATTACGTTGAACATGGAAGCGTACTTCGGGGTGAGCACCGGCAGGTCCGTAGCAGAGCCACCGCAAATGATGAGCACATCCACCTTGTCCTTCCAGGCTTCCATTTCAGAAACGTTCAAAACCGGAACGCCAGCTGTCTGAATCTTGACCGTAGAGGGGTCACGACGAGTGAAAACAGCGACGAGTTCCATATCGGGAGCCTGCTTCACAGCGCATTCCACGCCGCGACCGAGGTTACCGTAACCGAGAATAGCGATCTTTGCCATAACAATGTCCTTGTTAAAAATTTTTGCGAGTGAAAATATAGGAAAATCCACTCCCCAATAACCGACTTTTTATAATGTTGTATGTTTCAAAAGGAATTGAAAAAAGTTGTTAACAAAATTAGGTCCGCAATACACGCATATTATATATAGAGAATCGCCTTTTACAACTCTTTCTTACGAATTTTATATATTAAATTCCGACTTTTAACCTAATAAGGAGATTTTAATGAAATCCAGAGAACTCGTTGCGGGTATGGCCGCACTGGCCCTCGCCACCCTTTCCGGTTGTGCCGGCGGCGTAAACGCCCAAAAATCGATCGATTATGCCGATTCCAACAAGACCATTGCCCAAGAAGCAAAGGTTGACGCAGCCCAAATTGAATCTGCAAATGCCAAACTCGATTCTGCCAAGGCCCTGCAGGCCGACGGCGAAGAAGAAGCCGCAGCAGCTCTCGCCGAAGAAAGCATTCTTGAATACAAGCTCGCCATTGCAAACGCCGAACGCGATGCCGCCAAGAGCGAAGACGAAAAAGTCGAAAAAGAACTGAGAAACGACGTCGAACGCAAGCTCATTTACCAGAGCATTCTTGACCAGGAAACCAAGAACGGAGGTGCCAAGTAATGAAAACGAGAAATCTTTTGATGATTAGCGCCATGGCCGCCGCTCTCAGCTTCGCTGCCGAAGAAGTCACAGGCCCCAACGCCGTGGAAGCCTGCCAGACCGCCATTGATAACGCCGCCAAGGACATCCCGGCAAACGCCAACTCCGCCAAGTACACTCTTGCCGCAGCAAAGAACAACCTTATCGCCCTCGATGCCGCCTATAACGACGATGCCGAATCCAAGGAAACCAAGGCCCTTGCTGCCAAGTGCGACATTTACGCAAAGACCATTGCCGCTCAGGCCGAAACCCAGAAGCTCCGCAACCACACTGCCGAAAACTGGGAAAAACGCGCCGCCACGGCCCGTTCTATCGAAGCCATCCAGGAACAGATCAACCAAGCCCGTAGCGGTAAGGTGAATGACCTGGAAGCAGAAAAGGCCAAGATGAAGGACCAGGAAGCCCGCCTCCAGGCCGAAATGCAGCAGAACCAGGAAAAGTTCCAAGCTGAAGCTGCCGCCCAAGAAGCCGCTTTGAAGGCTGCCGGCGAACGCGAAGCCGACCTGCAGAAGAAGCTTGCCGAAGAACAGAAGGCTCTGGCTGAAGAACGCGCCAAGGCCGAAGCTCGCCAGCAGGACGCAATGAACAAGCTGAACGAACTCCAGTCTCAGATGATCCAGGTGTCCAAGGACGCCCGCGGCATTATCCTTTCCATGTCCGACATCCTGTTCGATGTGAACAAGGCAAGCCTCAAGGCCGACCTGAAGACCAGCCTTGCCAAGGTGGCCGGTATTCTTTCCGTGTACCAGCAGTTCAATGTATCTATTGAAGGCAACACTGACAATACCGGTTCTGCCGAACACAACATGAAGCTTTCCCAGCAGCGTGCCGATAACGTGAAGGCATTCCTTGTGGAACAGGGTATCGCCGAAGATCGACTCACGGCCAAGGGTCTCGGTATGACCATGCCGGTCGCCGACAACTCCACCAAGGAAGGCCGTCAGAAGAATCGCCGCGTGGACCTCGTGATCCAGGACAAGGCCCTGCAGCAGGAAGCTAAGTAAATTCAGAATTCTGATTTCGGAATTCGAAATTACACTTTAAAAGGGATCCCGGGTACCATTCCGGGATCTCTTTTTTATGGATTCGGGCGTGACAAAGCACCCAAAAATTGCTAAATTGTAGCCCGTAACTTTTAACCGGCGATGCAAGTCGCCAATCAAATCAAGAGGTAAAACAAATGGCAGTTTCTTACAAGGAACTCGGCTTGGTTAACACCAAGGAAATGTTTGCTAAGGCAGTTAAGGGTGGC
>JBGUWV010000034.1:0-2147 GCA_045221475.1 Fibrobacter sp. | reverse complement strand
AAAAATGGCTAAAAGGAAGGACGTTGAGATTGAGTAAATTTCATACCAGGATGGACACGAAGGCGAGGTTTCTTACGGCCCTTCTTGTCGTAGCGAAAAACGTTTTTTAGGCGATGGACATCAATGAGAAAAATCCATCTTGACAAGTGAGAACGAGGCATGACCAAGACAAGAGGTAGGATGGAGCGAATAGCGGCGAGAACGGTTGCCATGTTGATCCTACGGTCGCGCTTGTGTGGGCGATCGTCAGTGGGATGGAGCATAAGCGAAGGGGCATTGCCATCTTCGATTTCGTAGACGCGGTTCTCGCAATAGTAAGCAGCGCAGAGGTTGGACATCAGGAGACAGGCAAACAGCTGTTGAAAGAAAGCGCAAAGGGTAATGCCAGAAAGGTTTTCCAGTTGGACGCGGTTTTTGAGGAAGTCGTAGCTGATCTCGATACGCCAGCGATGTAAGTAAAGGTCCATGACATCAGAAGCACTGTAGGAATTAGGCAGATTGGTGCATAGAATTTCCTCGGTGCCGTCGGGAAGAACTACGCGAATGACGCGGAAAGTCAGGGGCTGCTTGACGGAGTGAAATTTATGTGTAAACCAAGCGTCTTTCTTCCTCTTATCCAGAGCCTTGACAAACTCGGTGGGACAACGCATCAGGAAATAACCCGAAGAATTTGCGAAGGTTTCGAGCAATTTCCCTGAAGGATAACCGCGGTCAAAGATGACCAGATACGGCGAATCCCCCATCAATTGCTTGAGTCGCTCAAGATGAGCTTGGGCCATTTCCCGTTCGTTGCCATCGTGCGGTCTGATCTGAACATCAATGGAAAAGTGATTCTCGACATCATAAAGCGTCGAAATCAGTGCCTGGGGTAAACCACCTGTACCCTTTTGTATACCAAAGGTTTTCACCAGTTCTGGATGAGAGACCAGGTTGACTCTGGAACCATCAATGGCAAATTTACGCAACGCTCCTGTTACCGAGGGTACAGACTTGACCAGAAATTCTGAGCTGGCTCTGTACAGTTCCTTGAAAGCCTCGGGTTTGATAAGTTTGCGCCGCTTGGAGAAGGCCTGACGTGTACACGAGCTTTGCCCTTTAAGAATGTCCTCAAGAAAGGCATGCAGAGTCGAGGGGAGAGATGTCTTTGCACACCACAGAATGTAGATGAGTGTCTTGGAGAAGTCAAGGATACGATTGCGTGTGAAAGCAGAACCATTGACGCGGCTGCGTTCAAAGAAATCGTCAGAGTGAATGATGGAACGAATTAAAGAGAGCAGGGGCTTGAGCAGTGACATATAAACCATCTCCGCAATGAAGTATACCTACTTCAATTGTGTTATGGATTCGTTACTGTCAATAGTTAAACTATACAATGTTTGCTGTTGTATTTTGTTTGATTATTTTCGCCGATTTCGCCTCAATTTGCTCCATCTTGACGCTAAGTTGACGGTGTTACCCTTGGAGGGGAAGGTGGGCCGCCGCTTGCGGCGGGTCGGAAGAGGTGTCCACGCGGGGATAAGATCGTCAATAGGAATAGACGAACGAGGCGTAATGGGGACACCTCTTCAGTCACGCTACGCGTGACAGCTTCCCCTCAAGGGGAAGCCTTTTGGGAACGCCTTATCCTTAAATTGATGACATTGCCCTTGGAGGGGAAGGTGGGCCGCGCCCTAAAGGACTTGCTTCGCGGCGCAGCGGGTCGGAAGAGGTGTCCCCACTGGGATAAGATCGTCTATCGGAATAGACGAACGAGGTGTAACGGGGACACCTCTTCAGTCTGCTTCGCAGACAGCTTCCCCTCAAGGGGAAGCCTTTTGGGCGCGACGGCAGGTATTTTTTCCTTAAGTTGATGACATTGCCCCTGGAGGAGACCCGCAGGATCATCGACAGCATCCGGGACCGGTACGATGTGCTGGTCGGCGTGTTCCACATGGGGCTGGAGAACGAATACGGTCTGGCCAATTCGGGCGTCACCGACATACTGAACGCCTGCCCGGAGTTCGACGTGATGGTGTCCGCCCATGAGCATACCCTGATCCCGGAGCCCCGGATCAACGGCGTGTTGGTGGTGCAAAACAGGTACCAGGCCCAAACCATGGCGGTCATCGACCTGACTCTGGAGCAGGACGGCGTTGGCCGGAAGGTCG
>JBGUWV010000033.1:0-11045 GCA_045221475.1 Fibrobacter sp. | reverse complement strand
TGTCATCTATGCCTGTAATTCTCGAAATATGAACCGATCCGAACCCTTTTTGATAGAGTTCAAGGACTTTGTCCCATTCTTCTTTTGTGTGTTTCTTATACATGAAAACCCCGAAGTTGTGTCCAACTTTCGGGGTTCACATCAAAAGACCGGGACTACTTCTCTCTCTATTGTCTAAATGTTCTATGCGCCTTTGTGCCTATTTCTCTTGATCTTGTCGACCTTTTTCATCACCTTGCCGGTAATGGCGTTCGGAAGCCAGAAGAAGGTGGGCACCAAGTACATGGTAAGGATTGCAGACACAATCAAGCCGCCTACAGATGCAATACCCATGGGCTGGGTCATGGCAGCCACGTTACCACCGAGGGCGAATGCCAGCGGGAGCTGAGCCACCACAGAGGCGAACGTTGCAAGCACAATGGGCTGGAACTTGGTTTTTCCTGCAGTCAAAATAGCGGAACGTCTGCCCATGGCTCCACTTCGGAGTAGTCTGTTTGCTTCGTCTAGGAGTAGAATGGCATTGTTCACCACCACACCGATAAGCATCACGATAGCCATGAGTGCAATCATCGAAAGAGCCTTTCCGGTGAATACGAGGGCAAGAATCACGCCGATAGCACCCATCGGAATAGTTGTCATGATAACGAACGGCTGGGCAAAGCTTTCGAGCAAGGCGACCAACAAAATGTAGGTGAGAATGATAGCCATAAGAATTGCAGTCTTGAATTCGGCCACCATGTCGTTCTGCATGTCTGCGTTACCACCGAAACCGAAAGAGATGCCGTCAGGAACGTCGTTCTTCATTTCGGCGGTAAGTTTCCCAATCTTGCCCATGATTTCACCGGTTGTGTGGCCGGGGAGCAGGTTCATCGATACGTCTACACGGGTACGCTTGCGCTTGCGGTCGATACGGGTCGGACCTGCACCGTCTTCGATATAGAAGAGCTCGTTGGCGTTTACGTATCCCTTAGCGGTCAAGATGGGGAGTGTTTCGATGTCGCCGTGGCTCTGGCGGTCTTTTTCCATCATGCGCACGTACACATCGTATTCTTCGCCGTCTTCGGTGTACTGGCCTGCTTCGTAACCGCTAACAGCAATGTAGTTGTAGGTTGCGACAGTCTTGAGCGTTACACCGTAGTCTGCGAGAGCCTGGCGGTTCGGAACCATACGGATTTCCGGCTTACCGGCTTCGTAGCTCATCTTCACATCGACGATACCGTCGATTGTTTCCTTGATCTTGTCCATCACGATCTGAGATGCCTTGATTACGGAATCCTTGTGGAGACCGCTCACTTCCAGCACCACGTCACCGGCAGAGTTGTTGTTCGTTTCGGATGCAGATGTCGACTTAATCGAAATGAATGCATCAGGAATGTTAGCCAGGTAGGGACGGAGCGAATCCACAATCTGGTCTGTACTGCGAGTACGGCCTTCCCAGTCCTTCAGCAACTTCACGCGCATGGTAGCCTGGTTCACGGAACCGCCGTTGCTGCTGGTTCCACCCACGTTCATGTTGTAGTGAACGATTTCGGGCACATCCTTGATTCGTGCTTCGATAATATGGGCAACGCTGTCGGTCGTTTCTACGTTTGTACCCACAGGCATTTCAAGTTTCACCTGAATCATGCCCTGGTCCTGTTTCGGCATCACTTCCACCGTGAGGAAGTTCTTGGCGAGAATTCCCACAAAGAAAATTCCACCAACAAGGGCTACCACCTGGAAAAGCACACCGGGAACAGAAAGGCAGAAGGATAGCGTCTTGAGGTACACAAAGCGGAATCCGTTCAAAATCTTGGGGAAAATGCTGAAAATACGGTCTGCGATAGAAAGCTGACCTTCGATGATGTTTCCGTTTTCATCCTTCTTCTTGCCCTTGAACAGGTAGGCTGCCATGAGCGGCGTCAAGGTGAAGGTCACCAGGAGGGACACGAAGGTGGCAAACACCATGGTAAGACCGAAGGTTCTAAAGAAGATACCTGCGATAGACTTCATGAAGGCAATCGGCACGAACACGCAGACGTTAGTCAGTGTAGAGGCCATGATGGCCACCATGATTTCGCTGGTGCCCTTGTAGGCGGCTTCCTTCGGGTCAAGCCCGAGCTTCAGCTTTTCGTTGATGTTTTCAAGCACCACGATGGAGTTCGTCACCAACAGACCCACGGAACTTGAAAGTGCCATGAGGGACATCATGTTGATACCGAATCCGGCGAAGTACATGAGCGTAAATGCACCGATCACGGAAATCGGCATCGTAAGGGCGGCGATAAACATCGTCGAGAACTTGCCGAGAAACAGGAGCAACAAGACAGAAGTAAGGCCGATGGCGATGATGATGTTCTGAATCACGTTGTCAATGGCTTCGTTCACCGCTTCGGACTTGTCGTAAACCAGGTGAAGTTCGAACCCTTCGGGGAGCGTCTTCTGGATTTCGGCCATGCGCTTGAGCACGCCCTTAGAAACTTCCACCACGTTGGCGTCAGAACGCTTCTTGATGTCGAGAGAAACGGAGTTCGTTCCGTTGAATCGAGATGTCGATGTAACCGTTTCGACGGTGTCCTTGACGTCTGCAATTTCGGCGAGCTTGATGACTCCCTTTGCGGTCGGAATTTCCATATCGCGCATTTCGTCGAGGCTCTTGAACTTACCGGCGGTACGCACAGACGTATTCTTGTGCTTGCCAATCACTTCACCCACAGGGAGGTTCACGTTAGCCTGACCGAAAATACCCATGATGGTCGAAATATCCACATTGCGGTCGAGCATCTTGTCTTTGTCGAGTTCAATCGAAATCTGGCGCGTGGTACCACCGAACAGGTCTACGCTAGCCACACCCGGAACAGACGTGAACAACGGTTCGATATCGTCTTCCACCTTCTGGCGGAGTTCCGTAGAGTTGAGCGGTCCGGTAAAGGAAATGGACATGATGGCGGCGCCGTTGATGTCCACCTTGGAAATAATTGGGGACTGCACGGCATCCGGGAAGTCGGCGGCGGCGAGTTCAATTTTCGAACGCACGTCGTTTGCGGCCACGTCCACGTTCACGCCCATGTTGAACATGGCGACCACGATACCGTAGTTTTCAAGACAGATGGACTGCACGTAGTCGATTCCGTCCACCAATTCCACCTGTTCTTCGATAGGCTTGATGATGGTCGTTTCGATTTCTTCAGGGTTTGCACCCTGGTAAATGATGGTTCCGGTGACCACGGGGACGTCGAATTTCGGCATCAGGTCCACCACCATCATAGAATAGGTATAAAGACCGAAAACCACCACGGTCAAAATGACCATGAGCATGGTAATCGGTTTATAGATACTGGCTTTAATCATTCAGTAAAATCTCCTACTCTACGACCAGCACTTTGTCGCCGTCGTTCATCTTGGACTGGCCTTCAACGATAATGGTTTCGTTGCCTTCGAGGCCTTCGATGACTTGGATATCGTTTTTGGTCTGCACGCCGATCTTTACGATCTTGCGGAGGGCCTTGCCTTCGGGGGTAACGGTCCAGATAGCGTTCAGGCCGTTACGGTAGACGATTGCTTCAGCGGGAACCACGATGCCTTCGACTTGTCGAGTTTCCAGTTCCGCAGTCACGTACATTCCGGGCAGGAGTTTCTTGCCCTTGTTGTCAAAGGTGACTTCGACGGGGAAGAAACGGGTGACAGGATCTGCTGCGAGCGGAATGAGTGATACCTTACCCTTGAGTGTTTCGCCTGCGACGGTCACGGATGCGGTTGCACCCTTCTTGAAGAAACCGATATCCTGGCTTGTCACGTTGAGCTTCAGAATCACCTTGTTCAACTTGGCGATTGTGGCGAACTTTGCGCCCACGCCAGGAGTCTGGCCGACCTGGAATTTGAGTTCGGTAATCACACCTGCTTCAGGAGCGAGAATCAAGGTGGCGCGGCGGGCTGCTTCCAGATTCATCTTTGCGACCTTGAGCTGCATTTCCTGGGAATCCATGTCCTGCTGGCTAATGCCGCCCTTCTGGTGAAGTTCGCGCATGCGTTCCGTCGCCTTTTCAAGGACGGCTATTTGTTCCTGGGCTTGCTGGTATTGGGTGTTGTCACCGGTAAAGAGGTATTCGGCGAGAACCTGGTCCTTTTGAACCGAGGAACCGACCTGCACGTTAATCTTTGCAATCGGGTCGCCCATCTTGCAGATGGCGCTGTTCTGGTTCATGCCTTCGATGGTGCCGCTGAACTTGCGGATGTCGGTAAGCTTAGAGGTGCCTGCCTTTACTACGCGAGCGGGCTTGCCTTTTTCTTTCTGGATTTCTTCAATGGTCGTAGCCTTCTTTTCGGCCTTATCGTCTTTCTTTTCGCAGGCGACAAGCATCAGCGATGCGACAGCGATGGTCAGGAGGGTCTTAACAGTCTTGTTCATTCTATCCTCTACTCTTCTTATTAATATTCACCGGTGGCTTGGAGGAGCGCGTTGTAAGCCTTGTTCCAATCCACGATAGCCGACATGTAGTCAAGCTTTGCCGTGCGGAGGCTGTTTTCTGCACTGAGCAGGTTCAGTTGCGTTTCTCTTCCGAGTTTGTAAGCGTCATTTGTCAGGTCGTAATTCTTCTGGGCGAGTTCGATCTGGCGCTTTGCAATTTCAATCTGGGCGTTGGCATCTTCCAGCGTATTCACGCAAGACTCAATCTGTACGCGGAAGCCGCGTTCGGCGGTTTCCTTCTTGATTTGCGTGGCGCGCAGATCCGACTTTGCCTGAACCACGGCTTCCTTGGTCTTCATGCCGTTGAAAAGATTCAGGGTAAGGTTCAGGGCCACGTACTTGTTGATGTTTTCGTCCCAGTCCGGAGCGTCCCACTGGTAAAAGTGATTCTTGTTGTTGGAGTACTTGAGGCCGCCAAGGAGCACGATGGTGGGCTTATAGCCGCCTTGTTCGATAGAAACGTTCTTGCTGAGCATTTCTTCGGTGGATTCGAGCATCGCCAGCTCTTTGCGGCGTTTTTTCACGTTCGACATGGAGGTGTCGGGGAAGGCATAGCCTGCAGCCGGATCGCGGAGGTCGCCTTTAAATTCCACATCGGTTTCCCAGTCAAGACCCATGGTGTTGAGCAGGGCGTTGCGGGCGAGAACGCGGCTTTTTTCCGTGTTATTGATTTTGGACGTCAGCTGATCCATGGAAAGCTGCACGCGGATCAGGTCCAGTTCGGTACCCATGCCACTCTTGAGGGACTGTTCCACAAAATTCAGGTTTTCCTGGAGCATGGCCTTGGATTCATAAAGGATTGTGATGGCCGAATCCAGGTAAATGAGCTGGTCAAAGGCGTTTTCCACGTTATAGCGTACGTTAGCCTTGGTATTTTCAAGATTAACTTCCTTGACGTGCTTGTAGGCCTTGGCTATTTCGATACCTGTGCCCACCTTGCCCTGGGCGTAAAGGATCTGGGTGGCGGTAAGGCCAACAGAAGACTGCCAGCGGTATCCCTGTTTTGCCATTTGGTTTGCAAAACCGTCAAGAGCGCCTGCGAGTGTGTTGTCGTAGGGGCTAGGTTCACTACCGTCGTTCAAGTTGCTCTGTGTTTGTCCTAATGCATCTGTTGCAGGGGAAACCGTCTTGACATCGTCAAGGCCGAAAATGCGGGTGACGGTTGCGTCAAGGTCGATTGACGGGAGGGCGCTGCCGTAACCGGCATCTACCTGGGAATTTGCCGAAATCAGTTCTTCTTCGGCTGTTTTTACGTCCGAAGACTTTTCAAGGGCTATGTTGACCGCTTCTTCGCGGGTGTAAGTCGTTGCCCATACCAACTGGGGAACGATACTCAGCGCCATAGCCGATAATGCTGCTAAATGCCTGGGCATTCTTACTCCTATATACTTTTTGCGATGCAAATGTAAAAAAAAGTTGCTCCATATATAAGGGTCAAAAGCCGATTTGGTGGACGAAATGCCCAAATTAGGGGATAAAAAAACAACCCGTTGGGGGAACGGGTTGCTGGGGTGAAAATTTGTGCTTGGCGCAAATTATGTGCGAGAATTGTTAAAGTCCCGCAACATCGAATCCCAATGCCATCTGATCGATGTGTTCAGATGTCGATGGAGTCCTGTCGGTCCAAAGAAGAATGCGGAATACAAGATAATTGGCGTTTGACGTAAATGAAATCTTTTCGTATGCATTCATGCCGTCTTCAGAGCTTGTCAATGGGTGATTTACATCGATGTTGTTCACGTTAGAGGTGCTATTTTCGTATACGAAAAGGTCGAAATCTTGCGGCACTCTGTGAACGTCATCGATGTCAAAACCGGAGCTCAGCCAGGCAATTGCTGCAGAAAAGTTCGTCTTGTCTGTAGGGCGCTTGACGCAGAAACGGATTTCCTTTTTGCCGTTCGAAGTGCTGTGTGTGTACAGCTTGCTGATTTCGCCCAACCAATAGCGTGATTCGTGGAATACTTCATTGTGGTCCTTATCGAACACTATGCTACGGTAAGAAGGAATCTTTGTTGTCACAGGGTTTTCATTCGGGTACGGGGTGTTTATATTGATATCACCCGAAGACAGTAATAGAGCCTTGACAACTTCAGGATGCCAACGGTAGAACGGGTTGGCAGCCAAGAGATTTGCTATCATGCCTGCCGTATAGGCTGCTGCGGCTTCTGAACCGTCGTAATACGGATTGTAGGTATAGTCTATTCCTGTAGATTTGTCTTTGTAGACTCTCTTTTGTTCGCTTGGGTAATTGTTGTTGCTCTGGTTGTCAAAATAGAAATGGGAATAATTGTAAATTTCCGGCTTTTTTGAACCTTCCCAAACGTTGTTTCCGTCTTTGCAATTACCAATGCCTTTTTTACAATATAGGCTATAGGTCGAATTGTATGTCGTAATTTTTCCGGTGATTGCGTCTACAGCACCAACAGTAATGGCGTTGGCTGCGTGTGCTTCTAAGCCCAGGTGACCGGAATTGTTTCTAACGCTAAAATTGCCGGCGGCAATAACTTCTATACGACGGGTAGTGAGAATCAGGTTGTCAATCGCCATCGACTCGAAAGAGTATTGTTTTGCAACCATGTTGTCTACGTTCCCGTATTGACGGTTTCTAACTCCCATATAAATCAAGGGACTGCGATGATCGGGATTTAAAGGGTGGTCTATAGGCCATACCGGATTTTCCTTTCCGACGAAGATTGCTGAATGCTTTGTAGAAGCCTTTAGAATGTCGTAAGTCCTAGAGGACATCATTTCTGATGCGGGTGTGGGATTAAATACTTCGCCAGAGGCTAGCTTGAAATAAGGAACCGATTTTGAGGGGTCTAGTTTTGTCGGAAGAGCGTCGATGGACATGTAAATGCCGACGTCATCCCATTCGTAATGGGGAGATGATGGGTAATCGAACCACCAGAGAGAATACCTTTGAGCGTTGCTTTCGACGCCAGAAAATGGCATGTATGTAATCATCTGCGTATTGCCGTAGTTCGAGTAGGCGTATGGGGATGGCTGTTGGGGGTCGCTGAATGTGTAATTCGATGTTGTGAGCTGATAGGCGCTTGTAGGAAGATTTGTCCTTGTGCCGTACAGAAACCCTGTGGGCTCTGTACGTTGCATTGGCACAGGGATAAATACCTCGTTGGATTTCTCCATATAGCCGTTTGACCCTGTCAGTCCGCTAAAC
This sequence comes from Fibrobacter sp., assembly GCA_045221475.1. Lineage (GTDB taxonomy): Bacteria > Fibrobacterota > Fibrobacteria > Fibrobacterales > Fibrobacteraceae > Fibrobacter. The sequence continues at coordinate 3,420 of JBGUWV010000033.1, read as the reverse complement.
CAATTTTCAAGGGGGGCTCCCTGTAGAAAATATCGCTTCAAGTAGTAGGGGTATGTAGTATTCTGTCTTTCAAGGCCTCTGTTATTGAATATGCCTGTTATGGCATCTGCATCTCCCCTTAATCCAGGATTTGTAGCCTTTGCCAAAGCCTTGGAGGTTAACGAAGAACCGACTTTTTGGTCGTTTTTCTTCTTCATCTTGGAATAGTCAATATCCTTGTAGACCATCGGAGAATTCATTTTACTCCCGCGGCGTCCAAGAAGATCGTAGTTGGCTGTGGCTGCGATAGAAATGCCGAAACAACCCATCGCGATTATCGATGTGATTTTTTTATTCATTCTCACTCCTTATTTATTTGTTAGTGGTTTCTTAAATATATATCACCAATTTTGAAATAAATATTTTATTCTTAAATTTTACAATAACATTAAGAAATTGTATACAAGCTAATGTATTTCTTTGTGAGTATAAATGTGGCGATTTGTCTTCTTATAGAAGACGAAAGGAGTGTTTTGTTTTATGGTTTTTAATTATTGTATGACGACTGTGTGATTTGTGCTTGAGGGCATAAAAAAAGAACTCATATCTCGTTGGCAGGAAACTCCCGCTGTTCAAGAGATAGAGTTCTTATAAATTGGATTTATGCTGATGTTACATCAGGCCGGGAATCTTCATGCCGCCGGTAATACCGCTGATGCTTTCCTGGGTGGCTTCGTCTTTCTTCTTGACGGCAGCGTTGATGGCTGCCATGAGCAGGTCTTCGAGGGCTTCCACGTCGTCCTTGTCGACGGCATCGGGGTTGATTTTGATCATGGTGACGACACCCTTACCGTTCATGGCGACCTTCACCATTCCGCCGCCGGCTTCGGCTTCGAAACTCTGTGCCTTGAGGTCGCTTTGTGCCTTCATCATCTTGCTCTGCATCTTCTGAAGGTCACGCAACATTTTGCTCATATCCATAGTATTTTCCTCGTTGTTTTTGCGGTAATATAGTAAAAGGGGTTAGTTTTCGTCGCTGTCTACATCGCAGCCTTCGGCTTGTTGAGGGGCTACAGGACGGTTGCTCTTGTGGGTGTAAATCAGTTCAGCGGCAAAGAGTTCCTTGAGCTTCTGGAGTCCGGGTTCCTTCTCCAAATCCAACTGGTAGGGCGACATCTGGGCCTGCTTGCGGATTTTAAGTTCCGATTCGTTGAAGGCTCGGCTTTTCAGGGTCAAAAGTACCGGAGTCTGGAGCATATCTTCGAGCATTTGCCTGATACGGTCCATATACTCGGGATGTTCTTCCATCTGCTTTACGCCCCAGGCATCGCTGGCATTGTCACCCAGGTAGGTAAGGGCGATGGGGAAGGGGGTGGCTTTCAAATCGCCTGTTTCGAGTACGGTTTCGTTGAGGGCTACCGAGAAGGCGAAATCGCCGGAATCTGCAATTTTGGACTTGATGGATCCCCAGGCGGCAGAAATTTCGTAGCGGCTGTAAGTGTCGCCGTTGCTTGGGCCGGCAATGGAACTCTGCAAAGCCGCGAAGGGATTTTCTTCGCGTTGCTGTAACGCCTTGGCTTCTTCTTCGGCGTCAATGTAGTTTTGAACTTCAGTTACTTTTTTTTTTAACGCCTCTTCGGAGGCGCTTTTCGGATCATTAATGGCTGCAAGCGCTCGCCTTAAGTCGGTAAGCCTGTCGAGCCAAGCCATGCGGGCAAATGTCGTTTCTACCAGCAGACGCGGGTTCGTGCTGTAGCGAAGTGTTGCCTGCAGATCAATCAAAAGCTTGCTGATACGCAGAATGTCGCCGTTCTTGAGCTCGGGAACCACGCTCTTGTATTTGGTGTAAAGCTCTTCCGATATATTCAATACGTCGGGAGTGAATGCGTCAAGGCGGGCGTAGAGCAGGTTCCTAAGGAACTTGCCGAATCCGTCCAAAAGCGGAGTGAATTCGATGCCGCGCTTGCAGGCGTCATCCACCATCTTGAAGCACCCCTTGAGATCGTGGGCTTCGATGGCGTTAATCAGCGTAAAGAAGAGTTCTACCGGAGGAATGCCAAGGACGCTACGGACGGCGTCGGCACTCATTTCGTTCCCGGTAAAGGCATAGGCCTGGTCGAAGTAGGTGAGGCCGTCACGCATGGAACCGTCGGCCTTTTCGGCGAAGATATCTAGGGCTTCGTCGGTGGCGTTAATGCCTTCCTGTTCGCAAATGTAACGCAGGCGGCTGCGAATCTGTTCGATTGTCAAACGCTTGAAATCAAAGCGCTGTACACGGCTCAGAATGGTCTGCGGAACTTTGTTGACTTCGGTGGTGGCGAAGATGAAAATCACATGTTCTGGCGGTTCTTCCAGGGTCTTGAGGAGCGCGTTGAAGGCTCCCGTTGAAAGCATGTGGACTTCGTCGATAATGAAAATCTTGTATTTGCCGATGACAGGCGGGTACTGCACGCGCTCAATCACGTCGCGGATATTGTCGACGCCGGTATTGGAGGCTGCGTCGATTTCAAAGACGTCCATCGGGTTTCCGCCCGAAATGTCCTTGCAGCTTTCGCACTGTCCGCAGGGATGCAAGGGGTCTCCACCGGTGCAGTTCAGCGTGCGGGCGAGGATACGGGCACTGGTAGTCTTTCCGACGCCGCGGGTTCCGGTAAATAGGAAGGCGTGGTGCAAACGACCACCTTCAATTGCATTTTGAAGGGTCTTTGCGATATGTTCCTGGCCGACCATGTCGGAAAAAGATTGCGGACGCCACTTTCGGGCCATTGCTACGTATGCCATGTGCGGGAATATAGTAAATTTGTTCCATAACGACGAGGTAATCTATGAATCCGAATTTGGCTCTTTTGATTCTTTCTTGGCAGGTGGCTTGCCTTTTTCACGAAAATGAGACCGAAAAACTCCTGGAGGGTTCCACTTCGGCAACGGAAGCCGAAAGCGATACGCTAGATGCGATTCATGACGAACTGACGCCGGAAGTCTCTTGGGACGATTTCAATGATACTTACGCAAAGTTCAAGTCTGCCAAGGATCGTGCTGCCGCTTGTGTCGAGGCTATCAAGAACGAGTCTGGCGAATTCAAGAGCAAAGTGCTGGAATCCATGCTCCGCGTGGCAAACGCCTCCCGTGAAGACGATAATGAAAGCAACGTATCGCCTGAAGAAATGGACTTCATCCAGCAGATTCGCGAAGCGCTGGAATAAGCGCTGGCTTGCGGCGTAAATACGCTGCAAATCTTGAAAAAAGAAACCGCCGAGGTGCTTGCCTCAGCGGTTTGATTTTTTAATAGGATGAGCGTCTTAGCGGAGCACGATATCGCCGTTTGCGACGAGCTTGTCACGCAGCTTGTTGTGGGCCTTGTTGACTTCGTCGTCGGTAAGAGTGCGGTCCATGGCCTGGTAGGTGAGGCTGTAGACCATGTTCTTCTTGCCGGCTTCGATC
>JBGUWV010000032.1:0-1583 GCA_045221475.1 Fibrobacter sp. | reverse complement strand
GAAAGCCAAGCAGATAACCGACAGAGTGAACCAGTTGGTACGACAGCGGGTAATATCGGAGATGTCGCGTAAACGAGAATTATGGTTAGTGCTTCACGACTATGGACTCTACGATAAATCGGAATCTAACTGGAACTCGCAAGTGGTTTAACTTGCTTACGGAAACATTCAAATGAAGGGAATCGGCAATTGTCGGTTCCCTTTTTTGTTTTTCTTCCACAAACTTGTACAAATACTTGTGAAGGACTTGTGTTTTCTTGTATTTGCTTGTGTGTTAAGGTGTTACATGATTATTTTCTTTTAATCGCATGATAATTGTCGTACCTTTGCACTGTCGAAATTGATCGACGGTGCTCTTTGACTTATTGAAACATTTTGAGCCCCTTGGGAAGGGGCGGCTATAAAGCAGGGGTTATATTCAACAAAACAAAATGGAAACAAAAATTTTAAGAGTGGTACGCCAGGGCGAGGCCTTTGGTGTGCAGTCTGCTAAGGCAGAAGGTGGTTCCATCCAGAAGTGCAATATCGTGTTGCGCGAGTTGGGTGGTTCTAAGTTTGAAAACGAGTTTGTGTGTGCTATGCTGGGTAATCTGGCGGCGTGCAAGTTCTACGAAGGTGATATGGTTGCGGCCACCCTTCGTTTCTCTACCCACGAGTATCAGGGACAGACTTTCCAAGAGATTTTGGCCACTGATATCGTGAAAGTGAATAAATAAGTAAAGTAAAACATGAGTTGAAGCCGAGGAGGATTTTCTCGAGTAAATGGCCAAGGAATCCGAAACTTCTTCTCGCTAAATCAACTCAAACAATGAAAAGTAATATTCAAATTTTTAAGAATGAAGTTTTCGGCGAGATTCGTACTTGCCAGGTAAATAATCAGATTATGTTCGTGGGCAAGGATGTGGCTACGGCGTTGGGCTATAGCAACGTCCGCGATGCTCTGAGCAAACATGTGGACTCCGAGGATAAGGGAGTCGCGAAATGCGACACCCTTGGCGGTGCCCAGAAAGTGACACTCATCAATGAGTCGGGACTCTACTCGTTGATTCTCTCTTCCAAACTGCCACAGGCCAAGGCTTTCAAACGATGGGTCACGGCCGAGGTTCTGCCACAAATTCGTCAGACGGGCGGTTACATTCCCACCCGTGATGCTGATGGTCGCGAACTCTCGAGCAAGGAGATCATTGAACGTGCCGATGCCATCGTAGGTTGCACCCTGCGCATGTTGAACGAACCTGCCGAGGATACCCTCACCGCCACCCAGGTGGCGAAGACGTTTAACATGACGGTCTTTGATTTCAATCACGTATTGCGCGACATGGGTATCCAGTACCGTCGAGGTGGTCACTGGAATATCTCCGACGACCTCGCCGACCGCGATCTGGTGCGTCTGCGCACCCACGTTTCTTATTCGCTGAAGGGCGAGAAGAAGGTGAAGGTGTATATGACCTGGACCCAAGCGTGAAGACGGTCGAGCGAAGCTCAATGGAACTGATAGTTTAGATTACTTCGCGATGCTGCGAGGGTGGGGGTTGGCAAGAGAGGGCATTTAGCCCTCTCGACCCATTTTTTGCCCATAAGTT
>JBGUWV010000031.1:0-21460 GCA_045221475.1 Fibrobacter sp. | reverse complement strand
AGTTTGGAATGGTATGGATTTATATGGCTTTAGTGCTCTTCCTGGTGGTGAGTTTATTTCGAATGTATCAGATTATAGATATATTGGTGATAATGGGGCTTTCTGGACATCTGATGCTGATGATAAGTCCAATGCGTATGGCGTTCTTTTCGCTACCGATGTAAATAAAGCTGTTATAGAAGCTCACTCAAAGAACAATCTTTTTTCAGTTCGCTGCATAAAGGATGAAAACCTTGTGACGGAATAGTCGCAAAATCCATTGAATTCTCAATGAAGCTCTGCTCCGGCAGGGCTTTTTTACTTGTCATGCCCGCTGTTTTCACTTGTCATGCCCGACTTGATCGGGCATCTCCTGTTTTGAATAGTTATATTTTGATGGAAAATCAAGGAGTATTTTATGGCTGAAATCGGTACACCTCTAAGTTCTAGTGCAACCAAGGTCCTGTTCTGTGGAGCAGGCGAACTGGGCAAAGAAGTTATCATCGAAATGATGCGTCTCGGCGTCGAAGTGATTGCCGTGGACCGTTATGCCAATGCTCCCGGTATGCAGGTGGCTCACCGCAGCCACGTGATTAACATGCTCGACGGCGCTGAACTTCGCCGCGTGATTGAACTTGAAAAGCCCGACTACATCGTTCCCGAAGTCGAAGCCATTGCGACTGACACGCTCGTGGAACTCGAAAAGGAAGGCTACAACGTCATTCCGACGGCAAAGGCTACCAAGCTTACCATGAACCGCGAAGGTATCCGCCGTCTGGCCGCCGAAGAACTCGGCATCAAGACGAGCCCGTACCGTTTCGCCGACAATTTTGAAGACTTCAAGGCTGCCGTCAAGGAAATCGGCATTCCGTGCGTGATCAAGCCGGTGATGAGTTCCTCGGGCCACGGCCAGAGCGTTATCAAGACCGAAGCCGACATCCAGAAGTCCTGGGATATTTCCCAGCACGAAGGCCGCACGGGCCACGCTAGCCGCGTGATTGTGGAAGGCTTTGTGCCGTTCGATTACGAAATTACATTGCTCACGGTTCGCCATGTGGCGGGCACGAGCTTCTTGGAACCCATCGGTCACCACCAGGTGGGCGGCGACTACCAGGAATCTTGGCAGCCGCAGCCGATGAAGCCGGAATTGCTGGAACAGGCCAAGGTGATTGCAAAGAAGGTCACCGACGCTCTTGGCGGTCGTGGCATCTTCGGTGTGGAACTCTTTGTGTGCAAGGACGAAGTCCTGTTCAGCGAAGTGTCCCCGCGTCCGCATGATACCGGCATGGTGACGCTCATTAGCCAGGATCTTTCTGAATTTGCGCTGCATGCTCGCGCTATTCTCGGCTTGCCGATTCCGAACATCGCTTTCCACGGACCCAGTGCCTCGAAGGCAATCGTGGTCGATGGTAACTCTGACCATGTGAAGTTTGGCGGTTTGGAAGAAGTGCTTGCAGAACCTGACACTGCGCTTCGCCTGTTCGGTAAGCCCGAACTTAAGGGCCACCGCCGTTTGGGCGTGCTGCTAGCTCGCCGTAATAGCGTCGAAGAAGCCAAGGCTCAGGTCATGGCCATGCGCGAAAAAGTCAAAGTGACTCTTTAAAGAATCTTTCCTAAGGCAATAATTGCGGCGGTGCGCGCACGTAGGCGCGTGTTGCCTAAATTCAGCAAGTGGACCTTCCCGCTCTGGAAGGTCTTTATTGCTTCAATTTCGCGGGGAGAGAATCCGCCTTCGGGGCCTACTAACAAAGTAATTGGCGAAGCGGGTTCGCTGACGTTTAAATTCAGTTGGCGTTCTCCGTCAATGTCACAGAGAACCAAGTCGCCTTGATAGTTTGCGAGCCACTTGTCGAATTCGGCGGGGCCTTCGATGTTTGTAATCCAAGCTTTCTTGGACTGTTTTAGGCTCACAAGGCTCTTAAGTTCGGCTCGGCGCACGGTCTTTTTTAAGTCGGAATTCTTGGGTTCCTGCGAAAAATCCGTACGGAAAAAGATGATTCTGTCGATTTCAGTTTGTGCCGCGTGGAATACGACTTCTTCCAAGGCGTCGTCCTTAAGGCAGGCAATTCCCAGCGACACCTTGGGCCGCGTGCGCTCCGCCTCGATCACGTTGTCCACTCGAACTACGCAAGCCTTGGCGTCGGCCACCTCGATGATTGCATCAGCGAAGTGCCCCACGCCATCGGATAGCTGCAAAACATCGCCTTCGCACGCCCTGCATACACGCACCGCGTGCGAACTTTCATTTTCATCCAAGGTGATTGTGCCGACCGTAATCAGCGGGCAATAAAAACGACTATCCGGTGTCTTCATGCGCCTAAAAATAAAAAATATGCTATATTGACTAACGTGAAAAGCCCAGTAAAAGCAGTAGTATTCGATCTTGATGGAACCCTCTACTTAAGTGGCCGCCCCTACCCGAAGGCGGTCAAGACGGTCTGTCGCGTGGCCAAACAGGTCCCGGTCTACTACCTGAGCAACAATACCAGCAAGTCGCCGGTCTTCTACGAAAACCGCCTGAAGGTCATGGGGCTTCCGCTCGCTGACGATGCTATCATCTCGGCTTTGTACCTCTCGCTGGACGCCATCCACGAAGAAGGCATCAAGAACGTATTCTTCTTTGCAAATCCCGAAGTCACGGAATGGTTCGCCGCCCAAGACCCGACGCTGAATCTGCGCCCCGATGTCAAGGACACCGAGCTGGTGCTTATTGCCTACCACAATAGCTTTGACTATCGCGAGCTTTGCGAACTTTCGTTCCGCGTGCAGCGAAAGATTCCTTTCTGGGTTACCCATACCGACTTTGTCTGTCCCGATGCCAATGGCCCCGTGCCCGATATCGGAAGCTTCATGGCGCTCCTTAAAACCGCTTACGGCGTAGAACCGGAACGCAGCTTCGGCAAGCCGAACCCGGCCATGCTTTCGGGGCTTTTAAAAAAGTTCAAGCCCGAAGAAATTCTGTTCGTGGGCGATCGTCTGTATACCGACTTTGAACTAGCCAAACGAAGCGGCTGCCGTTTTGTGCTTCCGCTCTGTGGCGAAACCAAGCAACAGGACTTGGACAAGCTGGCCGTGAAGCCAGAGTTCGTGGTGGACATGGTAAGCGATATCGACTTTGATTCATTCTTCAAGGGTGAAATCTGATTTAAAAAACGGAGAAAATATGATTAAGAAATTTGCATTTGCCCTTTTGCCCGCTATTGCGCTGGTGGCATGCGGAGATGATGATTCCGGTTCGGGCACGATTGATTTCGAAGATTCGTTCGAAATGGTGCTGAACAAGGCATCCTACGAATACGATGACGAAGATTCTACGTTCAAGTTGATTAAGCCGGTTTGTAAGGTGGAACGTCCGGGCAACTTGATGGGCCCCGAAGATGTCGATGAATGGGATACCACTTCTTACAGGGCTCGCGAAAAGAAGGGTAACATCACTTTGAAGCACGGTGATGAAGAACTCAAGTTCACCTTTGACAAGGAAGGTAAGTTTCCGACGGGACTCTGGACCTGGGATGTCGAAGGCAACGGTTCGAAGAATATATACGAAGCCGTCCGTCTTGAGAGTGGCTTGCTCAAATCCGTTATCCGCTATGACGGAGTCTGCCTCATGAAGGATTTCTATTCGCAGTTGAGCAAGGAGAACGCCGCTATATCGGATATGGAAAATTCCTTTGTCAACTTCTACAAATTGTTCTTGCAGAACGACAAGGCCTACTCCGAAAGGGACATGCTTTCTGATGTGCGCGCCGTCGATTGTGATGAATTGTCTTTGTTCAGCGGACTTCTCTCTCTTAAGGTGTCCGATTTCAACGAATCTTCTGGAACCATTTCGGTTGGGTTTGAAGAGCGTACCTGCGACATCATGTTCCAGATGCGCTATGCCTACGACCAGGAAGATTGCGAAGACGCTTACGAAGACTTCAGGAACGATCGCGAAGCTGCCAAGGAATTCGATTTCGACAAATACAGCTTTGACGTCACTTACGATGGCGACAATGGCGCCTACTGTCTGGATTACCTGGTTGTTCAGCTGAAGGAAGAAAAAGGTATTCCGACCCGTAGGACTGGCCTCAAGACAAAGGATTTCGCACGCGGAATTGTGAACCTGGTGATTGGCGGACTTAAATAAAAAGTCATGGCGGTTATAATCCGCCATCCATAAAACCAAAAAGGCTCCCTTGCGGGAGCCTTAAGCTTTTTTACGGGTAAACGTTATCGAAGGTCTGCGACGCAACGCACGTAGAGTCCTTTGGAAAGGCTTTCGTCGGTGCGGTTGATGCTGCGGCCAGCGCTGCGGAATTCCCAGGAACGGGCGGTGTTCTTTTTCACCTTGGAAGCGGACCAGTAGTGACCGGTATTGTCGCCTTCGCAGTAGCCGTCCCAGTCCTTGCAACCGCCCTTGCCCAGGTTGTTCCAGTCAAGTTTGGATTGGTCTTTCTGGTAGTCACGCCATTCGCCGTCGTTGGGGAGGTGCCAACCGTTGGGGCATGCCTTGGAGGCTTCGTTGTGGCTATAAAAACGTCCGAATTTCTTGCAGTTGCCTTCGTCTTCGAGCAGGCACTGTTTGGGGGTAGAAAGGCTAAAGGAAAGATTGTTCTTCATCCATGCCTTATCGCCCCTGATTTCAACTTTGTAAATCTTGCCGTCGCGGGTGTCGGTAAGCGTGCTGCCGTCTTTAGAGATGTGCTTGCTTTCGAGGGCCATTGCGAAAAGTTCTTCTTCGCTCAGGTTCTGTTCGGGCTGTTCAATCTTCGCGGCCTTACTCTTGTGCACCAGGTGTGTTTTCTTGGCCGAAACCTTGGTCATCTTGTGCATGCCCATTTTGGCGGGGGCAGCAAAGCTTGTGCCGCAGCAGATGGCTATAACGGCAGTTGCTGTAACCAGTCGATTGAAGTTGATTCCGAACATTTCACACACTCCCTGAGGCTTTTTATGTTGCCTACACTTTTGAATATATACAGGAGTTTTTGAAATCGAATCTTACAATTTTATGTTATATACGAAGTGTGATGCCGGCAACACCTGGCCCTGCCCATACTGAAAAATTTTCGTTACGGTCGCGGTGCATTTCCAGGATTCCGATGCTTACGCCCGTACCAACCAGGGCTCCGACCACCACATCTGTAATGTAATGTTTACCAGCCGCAATGCGAAGGACACTTTCTAGGGTGGCTAGCGAATAGGCGCTTGCTCGCATAATTCCCTTGTAGGGGGAATTCGGGTAAGCGGTCCTGAACCATTGGTCGGTAAAGGTGGCTACGGTAAATGCGGCGGTGGCATGTCCCGAAAAGAAGGAGCCGTAGGCTTCGGCATTTGCTTTTTCGGCCTTTTCTCGACCTGCACCGTCTTCGGCGTACATGTAGGGCCGAGGCCAGATTTCAAGGGAACGCATGGCAAGGTTGATTCCGTTCCCGATGCCGATGGCCTGGAAAAACATCAAGGTGAATGTGCCGAATTCTTTTCCGCTAGAGCTGCCGTCGTGCCAGGCGATACCGCCCACTACCAGCGGGGTGACTGCGAAAATGGAGCCGATATCGCTTGCCTTGTCTGCATTTTCGCTGTAACGGCCGGCTAGGGGCTTGTCCCAGGGCAAAAGGTCGCCCTTGTCTTTGGGATTGTCGGGGGAATCCATGCGGGAATAGAGGAACATCCCGATACCGAACATGCCGCCGGCGGCCAAGGTGACCGGGAAGTCGTTTTCAAGGTTTAATTTGTAGGTGGGGCGTTCCGCTTCGGAAGCTTGGGCAATGCTCGCCAAGAACAGGGTGGCTACAATTAGTGACCTTTTGAAAAAACGCATACAGCCCCTAAGCTAAAAAAATTATATTGCTTCTAAGAAAACGTACGGAGATTTTGTGGCTAATTCTACCAATTTGCGTGATTTGGGTCGTGAACCGATTGTCCCCAGCATGGACCTTTTTGGAGCCGTTTCTGATGAAATGCGCCTCAAGATATTGTTGCTTCTGGACCAGGCTGAATTTACGGTCAACGAAATCAAGGACATTCTTGATATTCACCAGAGCAATGCCAGCCGACATTTGGCAAAACTTTCTGCATGCAACTTGCTTAAGGATCGTCGTGATGGTATCAAGGCCTATTACCGCCTCAGCGAAGAACTGTACCTGAGCACTCGCATGCTGACCATGATTCGCGAAGCCTACGAAGAACTCCCGGACAAGGATATTCTCAAGTGCCGCGCCGCCCAGGTGCTGGAAGACCGCACTGACAAGACCAAGGGACAAATCCATAAGCTGGATCAGGCAGGCGGTAGCCTCAAGGCGCAAATTAGCCTGTTCAGTCAGCTCATGAATCCCTTTGAAAACGCTGTGGATGTGGGTTGTGGCGAAGGGGGAGACTTGACGCTCATGCTCTGCAACCGCTGCAAGCATGTGACGGCCCTCGATTGCGATCCCAAGGTGGTTTCGGGCCTCCAGAAGATCTTGAAGCAGAAGAACATCCAGAACGTGTCACCCAAGGTGGCTGACATGGTCAAGACCGGTCTCCCGGATGACTTTGCCGACCTGGTGCTTATGAGCCAGGTGCTTCACCATGCTACGGATCCGCGCCTTGCCATCAAGGAAGCAGTTCGTATTCTGAAACCGGGTGGAACCCTTGCCCTGCTGGACTTGGCCCAGCACAAGGAAGAATCTTTCCGCACTACGCACGGTCACATTTGGCTTGGCTTCGATCGCAACCAGTTGGAATTCTTCGTGAAGGAATTCAACTGCGATGTGGTTTCCAGCGAAATCATTCCTAGCGAAAACGAGGTGGACAAGAAGTTGCCTGTCATCTGCATGATTCTGAAAAAGAAATAGTGGACGTGCCTACTGTTTTTTTTTCACTTTCCTGTTGCGTCTAGCGAAAAAATTGTATATCTTATAGACAGAGCTTTTTATAGGAGTATCTTATGGGTAAAATCATTAAATATGTTGCCATTGCCGCTGCATGTGTAATCTCGGCTTTTGGTGTGTACTGCCTGATCAAGTATTCTTCTGCTGACGATAAGCTCGAAAACAAGTCGGAAGAGTAGTTTTACACTTGTTTTGCGCATGAATCGGCTACGTGAAGTAGCCGGTTTTGTTGTTTGTACTGGCTGCTGCCTACTTCCTGCCGTCTACTTTAACTAAATTAACCACATGAATTTCTTAAACAAGAAGCCTGCTTTCTTTGTGGCGCTTTCCGCCATTTTCCTCGGAATCTTGCTGATCGTGTTCCGCGATTTCGCCTTCGACCCGAATCAGCTCATGCTCAATAGTGACCAGCTGAACGGTATCGGTAGCCGCATTCTGCGTGCCGAAAGTGCCGTGGTCACGGAATGGGACGATTCCCGCCTAGGCGGTGTGCCTACCATTGACGCCCTGTTTGCCGATGTCTACCATCCTTTGGTATGGGTTCAGTTCCTGATGGATCCGGCACGTGCCGTGGGCTTCAAGTTTATCTTGACGCTGTGGGTGGCCTTCATGAGTGCCATGGCTCTCGCCTGGAATCTGACGGGTAACCGCTGGTGGGCAGGCCTTCTCGGTTTCTTGTACGCCTTTTCGCCGGAATTTTTCACCTACCTTTACGGTGGCCATGATGGCAAGATGATGGTCTTTGCCATTGCTCCGCTTGCCTTGCTTGCCATTCGCAAGGTGGTGCGTTCGGGTAGCATTCCTTACATGATTGTGCTTGCGCTCTCGGTGGCCTGGATGATTTTGGGTTCCCACCTGCAGCTCACTTACTTGTTCCTGTGGGGTGCCGGCCTTTATACCCTTTATGAAGTTGCCTTCCATTGCGATGCCCTGAAAACTCGCGGCAAGCGTCTTGGCCTTGCTGCGGTGGGTCTCGGTTTTGGTCTTGCCCTTTCTTGCTTCCAGATTGTGCCGCCTTACATGTACACGACGACGCAGTCAGTTCGCGGAGACGATAGCCACACCAATTACGGCCACGCGGTCAGCTGGTCTTTGCATCAAGAAGAAATGGCGCAGATTCTGTTGCCGGGCTTTGTGGGCGTAGACGTTTACGAACAGAACGAAAAGACGGGCGACCTCGAAGGTTCCTCTTTCGTGAGTTTTTCTATGGATGAATACCGCAAGTTGCAGGGCGGCTCTCCGTTCTATTGGGGCCACAATGCATTCAAGCTCGACCATAACAATGCGGGCGCCTTGCTGACCTTCCTCGGATTCCTTTGCCTGTTCCTGCCGGGCAAGCGTCGTTATGCTGCTTTCTGGGGCCTGGGCGCTGTCGTTGCGTTGAGCTACGGCATGGGCGACCATTCTCCGCTGTTCAAGTTGTGGTACAATGTGCTCCCCGGCGTCAAGAACTTCCGTGCTCCGGGTATGGCCCTGTTCTGGTTGCCGCTGTTGCTGGTGATGATGGCAGGCCCGGTTCTCAAGGCCTTGACCGCCGACGGCAAGACTCCCGAAGAAGCCGCCGAAGCAGAAGATAACCGTCGTGCCCTGTTGCATGGTTCGGCCATGTACGGTGTGCTCCTGGTGCTTGCTCTGATTGCCCGCTTTGCCTGGACGACCTTTATTGGCCCCGTAGGCCTGGTGGTGATGATTCTTTATGCCGCCCTCTGCCTCGGTGTCATGAGTCTCGATGACCAGAAGAAAAAGCTTACCGTTGCAAACTTGACCGAAGCCTTCCAGAAGGGACTTCCGGGCACTCCGCGTGCACTGCAGGCCTGCATCTTTATCGGCTTTGCCTATCTGGGCGTGATGCTCATGAGTGGTCAGAAGCTCTTGGAAGATTCCGTTACGGCACCCTACTTCAAGCCCCTTAACGAAATCGTGATGAACGCGACTGCCGGTAAGGTGATTCCCAGTTTTGTACTTGTGCTGGTGATTGTGGCGGTGACCTTGTTCGTTGCCAAGTGGAAGGCCCCTGTAGCCCAGAAGGCGGGCGTGCTTACCCTTGCTGCCGCTGTCGAACTCTTCTTTATTAACGGGGCCTTTATCCAGAATGTTCCGGCAAGTGAATACCTGCAGCCCAATAATGCTATTGTGGCGGCCATTAAGGCCCCTTACAAGGCGGATTCCTTGAATACGCCTCGTGTACTTTCGCTTTCACGCAACAAGGCTTTTGGCGGAAACGCGTTCCCTCAGTACCACCTGCGCAATGCCGATGGTATCCATGATAACGAACTGGCGAGCTACCGCGCTTTCCGTGGCGGGCAGAACGATGTGAACTTCTTGCTGAACATTAACGATCCCGAAGCTGCCCATCCGTTCCTGGACCTGATGAATGTGGGTGCCATTATTTTCGATAGCCGTCAGGGGACAACTTACATGCCCATTCCCACGGCCATGGGCGAGGCCTACCTTTATGGCGAAGCCGTGGTGATGGATGATGACAAGGCTATTGAATCCCTCAAAAATGGATTTGCCTATCGCGAAAAAGTTATTTTGTCTGAAAAACCGTCGCAAGGCGGCAAGGGACCGATCCAGGGTTCTGCAAAGTTGATTGCCAGTCCCAAGATGGATACCCAGGTGTTCAGCGTGAAGGCTGACCGTGCCGGATTTATGGTGGTGGCGGGTAACTATCACCCGTACTGGAAGGCTTATGTGAATGGTAACGAAGCCAAGGTTTACAAGGCATTCGGTACTCTGCGTGCTGTAGAAATTCCTGCTGGCAATTCCGAAGTCCGCATGGAATACCGTAGCGCCCCGTTCCACAAGACCATTTGGGTCAGCTTGGTTGCCGCTGTGTTGTTGATTGCTCTCGGTGTCTTTGCCGCCGTTCGCAACCGCAAACAGTAATTCACGGAGTAAACGTTGAAGTGAAATTTAAAAGGACTGTTGTGAAACAGTCCTTTTTGCTATACCATGTTGTTAGCCGACGCGTTCGCCCTTGTTGTTTGTTCCGGGGGGCGTTTTTACAAAGTAGATGACGCATGGGACAATGATGCTCGCTATGCAACAAACGCTTAGGAACGTGTCGAAACCCGAGCTTTCGGTAAGCGATGCGGGCAAGAGCAGGATGCTGATTAGTTTCAACGCTACGGCGATAGAAAGTCCGACGATAATTCGTGCAATGATTTTACTCATACCATGAATGTAGTATTTCTTTGGACCAAAGGGAATGCTTTTGCTGTAAAATTTGCTAAATTGAACGCATGAATATCCGAATTTCTGCGATTGCGTTAGCATGTTTGGTGGGTCTCTCCTTCAGTGCCGACCCCCGAATGGAACAGGGTGCCCGTTTTGAGGCAAAAGGTGATTTTGAAATGGCCCTCGGCGAATACCGCGCTGTCTTGGCCGAAAATCCTAGAAATGCCGAGGCATACTTGGCCGCAGCCCAAGTTCGCATGAAGATGAAGGATTATAGCGGAGCTCTCGCCAATTTCCGCCTTGCCTATAAGTTTGAACCTACCATGAGTGCCGCCTATGAGGGCGCCGCCAAGGTTTACGAAGCTCTTGGCCAAAAGGCCAAGGCCGATGCCGAACGTGCAAAGGATCCGAAGAACAATCCGGTGGTAGAAACCCCGATTGAGGCGACGACCGTTGCAGAAGCTCCCGCTCCAGAGCCGGCCCCTGCGGCTGCACCCGCTCCGAAGCCGGAACCGAAGGCAGACGAAGTGGCTAAACCGGCACCTGCTCCGGAGCCGAAGCCTGTGGAAGCTGCAAAGGTTGAACCTGTCAAGGATCCCGCTCCTGCTGCTGAATCTGCAAAGGCAGAAACCGCCCTTCCGACGGATCCCTTTGAAAAAGGCAAGGCCCTCTTTGCCGAAGGCAAGTATAAAGAAGCCGCTCCCATGTGGCGTGAAGTTTTGCGTAAACAACCTGGCCATGCCGGTGCCTATTTCTACGCGGGCCTGACTCGTTATGAACTTGGTGAAATGGACAAGGCTGAATTCAACTTGAAGAAAGGTCTTGAGTACAAGGAAGAAGGCAACGATGCCAACTTCTTCTTGGCAAAGATTGCACAGAAAAACAACAAGCCTGAACAGGAACTCAAGTTCTTGGCCGCCTACATGAAGAAGGCTGCTCCCAACGCCAAGTATCGTGCCGCTGCCGAAGCCCGTATCGCTGAAATCAAGGCCGCCAAGAGTGGTAACGCCGCTCCGGAAGCCGTGAAGACTGAAACGAAGACTGCCGAAGCGAAGGTTGAAACCAAGGCTCCCGAGGCCGCTCCGGTTGTAGCAAATGCCGCTCCTGCAGAAGAAACGGTGGCTCCTGTAAAGGACATTGCCGATGCTCCGTCTGGCGCGCCGACTCTTGCCAATGCGAACTTGCTCTTTGGTGCCGGTAGTTACGAATCGGCTCTCCAGATGTACAAGGCTTTGCTTGAAACGGAGCAGGATCCTGAAGAACGCTACTTTACCATGCTTCAGGTGGGCAATATCTACCGCGAACTCCGCGACTTCCATAGCGCCGTGGTGCGTTACCGCGAAGTGGTGCAGCAGTTCCCCGATTCTGACTGGGCTACCGAAGCCGAACGTGCACTCGAAGATGCCGTGTGGCTCGAAAAGCATGCTTCTGAGCTGCCTCGCAGAACTAGATAAGACCGTTCGGCTCTATTTTGCCTTTTTTGCTTTTCAAAGCGCTTGCAACCCCTGTTGCAGGCGTTCTCTTTATCTGCTACTTATTTTTTTCTTTGTGAAAAGGCTTCTTGAAAGTATATTTAGGAGGCGGGTGCTGGGTGAGGATTGGATATGAAAATGAATAACGTCATTGCTAGCGTAGCGAAGCAAACTCTTGCTGCTGTTTTGGCAGTGTCTTTTGCGTTCGCCGACCCACCGTCGAATTTTAGCGGTTGGGAAAAGGTTTTCGAAGATAACTTCGACGGCACAAGCCTCGACAAATCCAAGTGGAATTCGACCTACAACTGGGGGCCGACGCATAATCACCGAGCCTATTGCGCTGCAGAAAATGTGATTGTCTCTGACGGTACGCTCAAACTTAAAGGTGAAAAGAAAAAGCACCCTGATGCTAACGGCAGAACGGCGAAGTTCAACGGCAAGGAAATTCCTGTTGACTACACTTCGGGCGCCATTGATACTAAAGGTAAATTCGAGGTCAAGTACGGCTACATCGAAGGCCGCTTCAAGGCTCCGTCGCAAAAGGGAACTTGGCCTGCATTTTGGACGCTTCAAGACGGCTGGCCTCCTGAGATTGATATCCTCGAAATTCCCGCTTCGCGCAAACAGCACCATTACTACTTGCATTACACCGACCCGAGCTGGTACAGCAGCCATGGTTCGGCGTGGGATCACGAAGCTTCCTTCGGTGGTCATAAGGACGACGACGTGGATCGTTCCGCAGGATTCCACAACTACGGCGTGGAATGGGATGAATCGACTCTCAGCTTCTACTTTGATGACAAGAAGTTTGCAAGCTATAATCGCCCGACCGAAATCAAGCAGCTTTCGGCGCAGTATATTATTGTAAACCTGGCCATTGGCGGCTGGGCCGGCGATGACATTGACATCACTGCCGATAAGCCTGCTTATTTTGAAAGCGACTGGGTGCGCGTGTGGCAAGCCAAGCCCGCAAAGCCCGATACGGTTCGCATTTTTTCGATGAATTTTGGCACGTGTATGGTGCGGACTTCCGACGACAAGCTGGTTCTTGGCGACTGTAAGGGCGACAATGCGATTGTGACGATTACGCCGCTATCTTCGACCACGTACCGCATCAACTTCGGTGATCTCTCTCTCGATACGCCGAATGAATCGAAGGATGCCGGCATTACGATGGGCCTGTACAAGTGGAATGGCGGAGCTCACCAGAAGGTGGTGATGGAAAAGCAGTCTGGCTACGAGGGCTCCGTGGTGCGCATGAAGATGCAGCACAGCAACATGTATGTACGTGCAACTTCGGATGGCGAACGCGTTGTGCAGAGTTGGGCCAATGATTGGGAGTGGAACCAGGTGTGGCGCCTGCTTGGCAAAGATGATGAAATTCCGACGAAGGATACGTCTACTACGGCGCTTGGACAGATTACGAACGTCTATGGGACCTCTATTCATCAAATGAATGATAATTTGTTTGTAGAAATAGGTAGCGGGTTCAAGAAGGGGGCTACCATCCGTATTCTTGACTTGCAAGGGCGCGAAATTCTGCGTCAGCAGGCTTTACATAGTGCCACTATAAATATAAAGGCGCTGTCTCCTGGGCTATACCATGCAGTGGTGAGCGATGGGGTGCGTACGGACGTGAAACGCTTTAAGAAATAAAGGGCTTTTCGGATTGTTCGGCTCCATTTAAACTGGTTTTCAAAGAACCGGTAACTAATAAGTAATATCATTTTGCTATCTTTGGGCGCAAAACTTACTGAATAATGCCTTATTAAGGGATTACAAATGAACAAGAAAAAATTCGGCATGCGAGAACTCATTATTCTCCTCGTCATTGTTTTGTCGGCCTACACTGTATGGCCTTCTATCCAGGTCCACACCAAGAAGGGTGCTGAAAAGCAGACCTTCCTCAAGGAAAATCCGAAGCTGGGTGCAAAATCCATCAATTTCGGCCTTGACCTTGCTGGTGGTACGGCTATCACGCTCGAAATCGACAAGTCCGGCATCAAGGGTGAAGATATTAAGGACGTTCAGGAACAGTCCCTCGAAATCATCCGTAACCGCGTTGACCAGTACGGTCTTTCTGAACCTCAGATTTCCCCGTCCGGCGACGACCGAATCGTGGTTGAACTGGCAGGCGTGGATGACTCCACTGCAAAGGCTCTCGTGGGTTCCACCGCTAAGCTCGAATTCAAGATTCTTGCCGAAGCTGAAAAGTTTACCCAGGTTGTTGGCCTCATCGACCAGTACCTGACCCGCCAGACCACTGACATTGTGGCTGACTCCGCCGCAACGGATTCTACTGCCAAGGACTCTACGGTTGCCAAGGCTGATTCCGCCAAGGACACGACTAAGACCCTTTCTGATGACGAACTCCTCGGTAAGGCTCCTGCCGCTGAAGTCGCTGCAACCGATTCCGCCAAGGATTCTGCCGCAGTCGAGGCTCAACCGGCATCTGAGGTCGGCGTTGCCCTTTCCGCTTACTACATGAGCTTTGGTAACGGCGGCTTTATTGCTGAAGAAAATGTCGAAAAGGTCAAGAAGCTCCTCGCTACTGAAGGTGTGCAGAAGCTGATCCCGCGCGATGTCGCCTTCGCTTTCGGCAGCGGTCTCGAACCGGTGCAGCGTGATTCCAAGATTAAGGCCAAGCGTCTTTACCTCCTCAAGCGCCGTGCTGAAATGGCCGGTGACGATGTGGTTGATGCCCGTCCGTACCGCGTGTCTGACGGTGTGAGCGCCGGTGAAGTGGCTGTGAGTCTCAAGTTCGGTGGCATTGGTCCGAAAAAGTTCTCTGCTGTGACTGCCGCAAACATTGGCAAGCAGATGGCTATCGTGCTCGACAACCAGGTGATTTCTGCTCCGGTGATCCGCGACCGTATCCCGAACGGCGAAGCCCAGATTACGGGTCTCGACGACATGGCCGAAGCTAACCGCCTTTCTGTCGTGCTCCGCGCCGGTGCCCTGAAGGCCCCGATGAAGATTATTGAAAGCCGTAGCGTGGGTGCAACCCTCGGTGAAGAAAACATTGTGCAGGGCTTCGGTTCCGGTGCTATCGGCCTTATCCTCTGCTTGGTGTTCATGGTTGCCTACTACCGCCTCGGTGGTTTGATTGCAAGCTTCGGTATGGTGATCAACACTCTCGTGACCGCCGCCGTGATGTCTGTGTTTAACGCTACGTTGACCTTGCCGGGTATCGCAGGCTTCATCCTCGTGGTCGGTATGTCTCTCGACGCCAACGTGATTATCTACGAACGTATCCGTGAAGAACTCAAGAATGGTTTGACCGCCCGCGCTGCTGTGGCCAAGGGTTACGAACGCGCCTTCGGTGCTATCTTGGACTCCAACTTGACCACCGTGCTTACCGGCCTTATCCTTTATAAGATTGGTACCGGTTCCGTGAAGGGTTTCGGTCTTACGCTTACGATCGGTATTTTGACCTCCTTGTTCTGCGCTATCACGGTGACCCGCTCCATCTTGGATTGGAAGCTTGCCAAGCGCGATGCTACGACCCTTTCGATCGGTGGCGGCTTCAAGGCTATCAACGAAGCTAACCTCCAGATCATTCCGAACCGCCGCCGTTTCGGTCTCGTTTCTGCAATTCTGATTGTCGCTTCTATCGCCTTCATCGCTATCAAGGGCTTTGACTTCAGCATTGACTTCACTGGTGGTCAGGTTTATACCGTGCAGTACCAGGATAGCGACAAGCACGAAAAGGATTTGAGCAAGGCTCTGTCTGCTGCCGGTATCTCTGGCACGAAGGTCCGTACGCTCGGTGGTACTTCTGCTAACTCTTACCAGATTAGCATGCGCGCCTCTGACGATGCTCAGTTCGAAGCTAAGATGGCTCAGGCCTTCGAAAAGGCCGGTCAGAAGTGCGAAATCGTCGCTAAGGACAATGTGGGTCCGACCATCGGTAAGGAACTCCGCTTCAACGCAATCCTTTCTGTGATTCTCGCATGGCTCGGCATTCTGATTTACGTGTGGTTCCGCTTTGGTAAGTTCGGTCTCGGCTTCGGTGTCGCTGCCGTGCTCGGCCTGGTACACGATACCGTGATTACGCTCGGCTTCATCTCTGCCTTCGGTCTTTCCTTCGACGGCGCCTTGATTGCCTCGCTCCTCACCATGATCGGTTACTCTGTGAACGACACGATCGTGAACTTCGACCGTATTCGTGAAAACACTGCTGTGTATGGTTCCAGCAACTTCGCCGAAACCATCAACAAGTCTATGAACCAGTGCTTCAGCCGTACCATGGTGACCTCTCTCACGACCTTGTTCGTGTGCGTGATCCTCGCTGTGATGGGCGGTTCTTCGATCCGCGACTTCGGCCTGGTGCAGTGCTTCGGTATCCTTATCGGTACCTACTCTTCTGTGTGCATCTGCTCTCCGATCGTTCTGTGGTGGAGCAAGCGCTTCAAGAAGGGTGTGTAATTAATACATACATGAGTTAAATTGCCTCGGCGAAAAGCCGGGGCTTTTTTGTGTTCTGGATAATTTGTCAATAAATTGATTGGAAAAATATTTTTCTGGAGTGCGTTTAGAATAAATTATGTGTATATTTGATGAGAAAAGGAGGATTTATGTTTTTACGAAGAGTTGTTCGTCTTGCTTGCTTGACTGTTGCAAGCTTTTTTTGGACAAGCTGTAGCGATGATTCCAGCACTCAGGTTTCAGTTACGGATCCCGAAATTGCGGATCCTGATTCTTCGACTGGTTCAGCGGGCGAAGAAAAGTTGAGTTCTGCTGCGGACGAAGCTCCCGGTTCTTCTGAATCGTCCGAAAAATCCGCTTTGTCCAGCTCCAGTGAAGAAGCTGTTGAAGAAAGTTCTTCGTCGGAAGCTGATGAAATGAGTTCCGCTGAAATCGCAAGCTCTTCCTCAGAAGCTTCTGAGGTTAGCTCGTCTAGTGTCGAGGGCTATGTCCTTGCAAAAGATCTTTCTGTGACATGTGAAGAACAAAAGTATAGAGTCGCAGCATGCTCCAGTACGAAAGGTCTTTCTTGCGATGATTATAAGAGGTACTTGGCTAGTGATACGTCCTTGTCCGAAAAGCTCTTATCCGAGTGGGAAGATAAACTCCAAAGATGCGGGGCTGTACAAGAACCTGTGGCTGTTTATGGTGTTATATATGATCCTTGTGCAACAGCCTACTATGAAAAGGTTGCGATGAAATGTTCCAACGATAGTACCTATAAGGATTTCAAGTTGGACGGAAACAAGGTTTATACCAGTATCGAGGAATACAACGAGGCACACGGCATAAGTTCAAGTTCCGTTGCTGAAAGTTCCAGTTCTCAGCCTGAAGATTTGGTACAAAATTGCCCGCAAGAAGGCTTTGCCTTGTTTGCAGACGTCCTTGCAGAGGTGCAAGAAGATGTTTATAAAAAATTAACCTGGGCGTTGGAAGAGCCTAGCTTGGGCTTGACTGAAGCTCAAAGACAGTTCTATGAGGGACTGTTGGATCGTGAAAATAAAAAGTTGAAGGGGAATTTGTCGCCCTATTATATGGATGGGCGTGACCATGATGTCTTGTATACAAGCTTAAGCTATGAATCGAAAAATTGGTTCGATGGTTATATTGCCAGGAATAAAACCTGTAGTGACGGAACTTCGGTGGTTACGAAACGCTACCGGGAAATGTACGAAAAAATTCTTAAAGAGTGCTTTAATATAATTGATACGGAATTCAATCAGATAAACTAAACGATAATAAGTATCTACCGGCCTAAAGTTTCGCGGTAGTTGTGTACAGCAGCCTTGTAGGTGCTGACAGCCTTTGCAACGCGTGCGGCGATGTCTTCTTGCGCCTTGGTCGTTGTCATGTAGGCTTCTTCTTCTGGGTTGCTGATGAAGCCGATTTCAAAGAGGACTGCGGGCATGAGCGCACCTACGAGCACCATGAATCCGGCACCGCCGACGCCTCCGCCCTGGCGCTTGATTTTTCCGCCGTCGAATGCCTTGAGCATTTCTTCGGTGAACATGTAGCTGTTCTGCTTGTATTTTTCGAGGCGCGCTTCGAGCTTGAACCATTCGATGGGGGAGAGTTCTTCCTTGGCGTTCTTTTCGCCGTAGAGTGTGGCCACCTTGTTTTCGCGACGGGCGATTGCCTTGTCTTCTTCGCTTTCAGGGGCTCGGAGCACGTACACGTGGTAGCCCTTGATTTGCTTCTTGCGTTCGGGGGTTGCGTCAATCGCGTTGCAGTGTAGGCTGATGAACAGGTCACCGTCCCATTGGTTGGCGAGGTTTGCACGTTCGCCAAGTTCGATGAACACGTCCTTGTCGCGGGTCATCTTGACGTTGAAGCCTTCTTTTTCGAGTTCCTTTTTCAGGAGCTTGCCGACGGCAAGCACGATGTCTTTTTCGTTGGAATTCTTGCCCTGGGCGCCGGTGTCCTTGCCGCCGTGGCCCGGGTCAATCACGATGGTCTTGACTTCGCGGGTGCCGGCGGTTTCGTTTTTCGGCTTGGCGGTGGAGACTGTTGCTTTTGAGGGCGCGGCTGCGGCGGCGACCTTTGCTGAAGACGAAGAAACCTTTGCTGCTGAGCTGCTGCTTGCGGGGGCGACCGCTGCAGTTTTATCGGTCTTGTATAGACTTGCCACATCCGCCGAATCCAGCAGAATGTGCCCGTCCGCAATTTCGGGGGCGTGCTTGAGTTCAACGGAATTGCCGTGGCTATTTACGTAGGGGAGTCCGATGGCGAATTTGAGGGTGTCGCTTTCGCCTGCGAGCAGGAATGTCTTTTGGACGGGGAACCAGTGGAAGCTGGCCTTGTGTTCCTTGGCGACTTGTTCGGCGTCAACCTTGTTGCTTGCCCAGGCAGAAGCTGCGAGAGCGACGCAAAGGAAGATGTGCCAAACAAGGTTTCGCATTATTTGTGCGCCTTTGCCGCACGGGCCATTTCGAGTTTTGCGTCGCGGTTGATGATGTCCTGACGCTTGTCGCGCTGATCCTTACCGCGGCAGATTCCCATTTCGAGCTTGGCGCGGCGGTTCTTGAAGTAGAGCTTCAAGGGAATGAGCGTGCAGCCCTTCTGCTCCTTGGCTTTGCGCATCTTGGCGATTTCGTGCACGTGGGCCAAGAGCTTGCGGCGCCTTGCCGGAAAATGGTTGAAACGGTTAGCGAAAAGGTATTCGTCGATGTGGGCACCTACGAGCCAGATTTCATTCTTGGTCTCGTCGATGTCGATCCACGCTTCGCCCAAAGTGCACTTGCCATCGCGGATAGATTTCACTTCCGAACCGATAAGCATGATACCTACTTCGAACGTTTCGTCGATGAAGTAGAGGTGATTTGCCTTGCGGTTTACGATGACCGGCGTACTCTGTTCTTTTTTCGCCATTCGTTAAGCCTTCTTCTTGCTGCGGGCTGTTTTTGCTCCGGCGGCCTTGGAGCCTGTTTTAGCGGAGCTTTTCGCTGCCGAGCTGGCCTTGCTCTTTGCGATTTTCTTGCCGGTGCCGTCGATGCCGGTGGTGGCGCTGCTGAGTTTCTTGCTTTCCCAGCCGACCTTCTTCTTTTGCACGTGGGGCACGGCTTCGTCCAGAGCCAAGGTGAGTTCCTTGCAACCGTCGCCTGTTACGGCCGAGGTCACGATAACGGCTTCCTTGTGAGCCTTGAACTGCTTGATGGCTTCGTCGATACCGAGGTCGCTCTTGTTCAATGCGATCACGTAAGGCTTTTTCGCAAGCTTCGGGTGGAATGCCTTAAGCTCGTCCTTAAGAACGCTGAACTGTTCGTAGGCGTTTTCGGCAAAGCCGTCGATGACGAACAGGAGCGTGTGCGTACGTTCGATGTGCTTCAAGAACTGATGGCCGAGCCCCTTGCCTTCGCTGGCGCCTTCGAGCAGACCCGGAATGTCTGCGACCACGAAGCTGTGGCCGTTCATCTGCACAATACCGAGCACTGGTTCGAGGGTGGTAAACGGGTAGTCTCCGACTTTGGGACGGCCGCTCGAAATCTTGTTCACGAGGCTGGACTTGCCTGCGTTCGGGAATCCGACGAGGCCCACATCTGCCATGAGCTTCAGTTCCAAGAAGAGTTCGCGCTTTTCGCCCTTTTCGCCGGGGGTACACTTGCGCGGAGCCTGGTTGGCGGGCGTTGCAAAATGTTGGTTGCCCATGCCGCCCTTACCGCCGCGAGCCGCAATCCACTTTTGGCCAGGTTCGGTAAGGTCTGCGAGAATACGGCCTTCGGCATCTTTCACGATTGTGCCGCGCGGAACGCTTACGATCAAGTCTTCGGCGCTACGACCGGTGCAACGCTTGGCACCACCGGCTTGTCCACTTTCGGCTTTATAGACGCGAGCGTTGCCCATGTCGAGCAAAGTAGAGAACTGTTCGTTCACCTGCAGAATCACATGACCGCCGCGACCGCCGTCACCGCCATCGGGGCCTCCGAGGGGTACGAACTTTTCGCGGTGGAAACTGCAAATGCCATCGCCGCCCTTACCGGAGCGAACTTCAATTGATTTTTCGTCTAGGAACATTAAAGGCTAATTCCTTCGTCGAGGCCGAGCGCAATATTCATGTTCTGAATGGCAGCACCGCTAGCGCCCTTGCCGAGGTTGTCGATAATAGTCGTCACCTGCATCACGGTTTCGTTGCCGAACACCTGAATGCGGGCGTTGTTCGTATCGTTGCAGACGGTGGCGTCAAGGCGGCCGTTGAACAGCACGGGGGCTGCCTCGTAGGGCATCACCTTCACAAAGCGGGATCCTTCGTAATGTTTCGCCAAGATTTCGGTGAGGCCTTCGGGGCCGACCTTCTTGGTGAGTTCATTTGCAAAGATGGCGACGGTGACCGCCATGCCCTTGTAATAAGGGCCAAGCACCGGGTTGAAGAACGGCGTGTTTTCAAGTTCGCAGTACTTCTTCATTTCAGGGAGGTGCTTGTGTGCGAGCGCAAGCGCGTACGGGGCGGGCGCCATGATTGCCTTCGATTCGCCGGCTGCATGTGCGAGTGCTGCGGCTTCTTCGTATTCGGCAATCAGCTTCTTGCCGCCGCCGGAATAACCCGTGATGCTGTAGGCGGCAAGGTTTGCGCTCTTCGGCAAAATGCCTGCGGCCACCAGCGGATGTACACCGAGAATAAAGCCCGAGGCATGACAACCGGGGTTCGCGATGCGCTTGCTCTTGGCTATGGCTTCGCGCTGGGCAGCCGAAAGTTCCGGCATCCCGTAGGTCCAGTCGGGGTTTACACGGTGCGCAGTCGAAGCGTCAATCACGCGGGTGTTCGGATTTTCGCAGAGGGCAGCACTTTCGACTGCTGCAGCATCGGGCAGGCACAGGAACGTTACGTCGGACTCGTTGATGAGTCGCTTGCGTTCGTTAATGTCTTTGCGGAGTTCGGGAGAAATGCGCAACACTTCGATGTCGTTACGCTTTGCGAGTCTCTCATAAATCTGCAGGCCTGTAGTACCTGCTTCACCATCTACGAAAACTTTGAACATTTTGCTTTGTTACTAGTTGTTAGTTGTTGGACTGAAAATTACTTGCCGGCGCCGCAGCACTTCTTGTACTTCTTGCCGGAACCGCACGGGCACGGATCGTTACGGCCAACGACCGGACCTTCATGACGGACAGTTTCCTGCTTCACGGCACGACCATCATAGAAGAACCATGCACCGCCCACCTTGTGGAACTCGCCGAGTTCGTGGTGGTTACGGGTGATGTTGCCCTGCTTGAAACGAGCGACAAATTCGACCCAGCCGATATTCTTTTCTTCTTCGGTCTTGGTCTGCTTGATTTCGATGCCGAGCCATTCGGATTCCTTGCTCCATGCAGTCACGCTGGCTTCGTCGAAGTCGCTGCGCTGGGTGGCTTCGAGGGATTCCTTGAGCCAGCCGATTTCCTGCTTCACGTAAGCGGTGTAGCGGGAACGCATCAGGGCTTCGGGGCTTGCCGCGAGGGCCTTCTGCTTGATAATCGGTTCACAACATTCGCAGTATTCCTTACCGGAACCGCAGGGGCATAAATCTTTTGCCATAA
>JBGUWV010000030.1:0-27238 GCA_045221475.1 Fibrobacter sp. | reverse complement strand
GAGCACCGAAAGCCGTACGCTCAAGATGGGTGACGAAACCATCGAGCTCACGCTTGCCGACGGCCCCCGCGGTCAGTTCCTCGACGGCTCCTGGCACGCACGTTCCGCCCTCATGGCCAACGCCGACAAGGTGCAGGAACTCGCCAAGAAGCTCCCGTACATGCAGTTTCTGAAGTAATTAAAGACGTCATTGCGAACCCCGAATAGGGGTGAAGCAATCCACTCATTCAATTCAAAAACGTCCTGGTTCAAACCTGGGCGTTTTTTATTGCATTATATTTTTTTGCAACTCAGATTAAATAATTTATATTCTCCAAAAAAGGATTAACACATGAGTCAATGGGATTTTTTATGGGATCTTGAAGGCCAAGAGTTGCTTGACGCAATGTCGTCAGGAGCAACCTATGAAGAATGGGCCTATATCGAGGGTCAAGAACATGAAGATGAAGAAATTTCTTTCTTCATTGATGAATTTCACGGCGACATAGCGTTATTCATTGACGGAGAAAACATAAGTAGCAAGTATGCAAAGCAAATTTTAGAATTAGCAAACAATATCGGAACTATCGCCGTAGCAAAAGTGTACGGACTGCAAAAGGACGAACATACAAAAAAATGGACCGAAAAAGCTAAAGAAAACGAAATAAAAGACATTCGCCTTTGCGGAAAACCTGAAGATAATAAAGTCGATAAAAAAATCATTAAAGATATGAAAAAGGTAATCCTTGATCACAGTTGGATCAGTACCATATGCATCGCATCATGTGACGGAGGGTACGCTGAGGTTCTTAAGGAATTACGAGATTTAGGTTTAACAATTATTGCAATTGGCACAAAAAATTTGTCCCACAAACTCAAAGAAGTCTGTGACGAAATTTATGAATTGTAATTGAAGGGGTAGCGGAAGGCATTCCTCTCCTTTTTTTTTAATTTCATAAAAGACCATGTTCACCTCACCCATTGACAACATTCTCGTAGAAAAGGCGAAGCGCCAAATGCAATTGCGCAACGGCGATAGTGTTATCAAGACGTATAGAATTTCATTGGGTAAGAATCCGGTCGGAGCGAAGGTCAAATCCGGCGACAACAAGACCCCCGAAGGCAATTACACCATCGAGTGGCACAACCCCAAAAGCAAGTTTCATTTATCGCTGAAGGTTTCGTACCCGAATGCGGAACAGATTAAAGCCGCGCAAGAAGGCAATTACGAGCCCGGCGGCGACATCATGATCCACGGCTACCCGAACAAGGTTCCCGCATTTCTCTTTAAATTCTGGCACAGGTGGAAGGACTGGACCGCCGGCTGCATCGCCGTCACGAACGACGAAATCGAAGAAATCTACGACGCCATCAAAGACGGCACGCCAATAACCATCAAGCCTTAGATTTCACCCACATGCTCAAATATTAGCGATTTCCGCTTAAATTCTATCAAAATCGCCAATATATTAGCAGTTTTCACCCTAAACATCAAAAACACAGATTCCTTACTTGACGATTCATTTAACATTTTGTATATTACAAAATGTTAAACGGAGGCGTTTATGGAAAATCCCTTTGTCTTGCAACCTTACAAAAACGCAGACCTTTTTTGCGACCGCGAAAAAGAAACTCAGGAAATCATTGACGACTTGCTGAACGGAGTCAACGTCACGTTGATTTCCCCTAGGCGCTATGGGAAAACGGGCCTGATTTACCACGTCTTTGAAGAAATCGCCCGAACTCGCCCATCCATCACGCTCTGCTACTGCGACATTTACTCGGCCGACAGTCTCGATGGATTCATCAAGCTTTTATCGGAATCAATCATTGCAAGCACAAAGACCGAGTCCCTCATCAAAAAATTCTTTTCGGCTTTGAGTGGAATCCGTCCTTTGGTTTCTTACGATCCGATTTCAGGGGCTCCACAAGTAAGTATCACATATCAAAATGACGGTCAGAAACAAACCACATTAAAAAATATTTTTGATTTTCTAGGAAGCCAAAAGAAAAACTTTATCATCGCATTCGATGAATTCCAAATTATCCGGAATTTCAAGGGTGTGAATATGGAAGCCTTGTTGCGAACGTATATGCAGCCTTTAAAAAACGTCCGCTTTGTCTTTTGCGGTAGCCAGAAGCACGTTATGGCAGATATGTTCGTAAACGAAAAAAGCCCTTTCTACGAAAGCACACACATCGTCTATCTCGATAAAATCAATCCGGAAATCTACGCCACCTTCATCAAAAAGCTTTTCGGCATGGATAAGCGGCGTATCGATGACGAAACAATCAATTTTATTTTAGAATGGACTCGGTGTCACACCTTTTACGTCCAGTATCTTTGCCACCGAATTTTCCGCAATGGGAACAAGAATATCTCCATTAACGACGTTCGTCAAGCCTGTTCGGAAATCTTGAACGAAAATTTAAATGGGTTCCTGGAACGCCGCAACCTGCTAACCGACAAGCAATGGCTATTTCTGAAAGCTGTCGCCAAGGAAGGAACGGTGTCGCAACCAACTGCAGGCAACTTCATCAACAAATACAAATTAGGAACCAGCGCCGCTGTGAAACGCGTACTCACATCTTTAATCGAAAAAGAACTCCTGCTAGAAACACTTTCTCTCGAAGGCAAGAGCTACTCTGTTTACAATGTATTTCTTAGCCGCTGGATGGAAACCATTTAACATTCTGTATATTACAAAATGTTAAACGCATTGGATTGCAGGGTTCCCCCCTACCCCTTATACCTTGATTTATACCCATGATTTTCCGAAGGACGCAGGTCGTTGGGGTACATCACGTCGGTGTAGATGTCTTCTTGCAGCTGCTTCACGAGCTTGTACACTTCTGCGTAGTTGGCAATACTGTCGATTGAAATGCCTGCGTTGGTAGAAGTCCTACGGCCGTTCAGCGTAGCGGGATTCGCCTGCGCAGAGGTCGTACGTTGTTCATAGCCACACCTCAAATCAGAAAAATAATTCCCTTTTAATATAACCAAATAAAAACGCTTTACTCATTTTTTTATGGAACTTATACGTTTTAAATGAAAAATATATCCACCATGAAGCATTTGTAATGGAAAATGATGGTGGACTTTAGTATCAAATGCCCAATGGGGAGCTTCGTCAGTCCGCTGTATAAAGGATACGTAAAAAAAGATAAACGCGCACGCGTCTATTTAACATTTTATCCAAATTTTCTAATACAAAAGATAGACATTGTAGTTTTCTTTATATATATTACCATCGAGTGTTTATATTGACTCTTTTGAGTCTAGAAAGGAGAACAACAATGTCTATTGGAAAGCACCAGAAAAGGCTTTTATCCCTATCCACCCTTTTAATTTTTGCCCTAGCCGCATTCCTCGCTGGATGCGCAGGAACACAAATTGAACGAAACTCCGTTCCCGGCCTCGACATCAATGGTAAAAAACTTTGGGTTCTTGTCGACGACCAGAAGGCATACACCGGCTATACCACCAAGCTTGATTCCATTTGGAAATCTTACGGCGAAAAGAACAAGCTGGAAATTGAATACCGAAAAAACGAAGCCCTGGCTTTGGAACCGGTTAGTCCCAAGGCACTCATGGAAGAATGCCGCGATTCTTACCTGTTGCAGACCGCAGTCACGGGCAAATCCGAAACCACACAGTACGATGCCGCTACGGGCATGGTCGTAGGCGGATCCAGCGAAGTCGAATACACCTCCGTCATGTACGACTGCAACACCGGCAAAGTCGTTTGGAAAGCCATCTTAAAAACCACCGGTATGGAACTTTGGGCCCAGAGCGAACTCGTAAAAGGCATTTTCAAGGACTTCCATGAGAATTCTATCTTAAAAGAGGAGAAATAATGAAAAAACTATTCTTACTTGCAATTGCTGCACTTCTGCTTTGCTCTTGCGCGCCTGCAATCCAGAAAATGTCCAACTTTGATACGGTTCACCCGCTGCAAGGTAAAACCGTGGTCGTCGTTTCCGAATCCCACAAGCAGGTGGCAGATTTCGCAAACCAGGTCGCAACAACCGTGGCCGACTCACTGAAGGTTCACGGAGTCGAAGCCAAGGCTTTCGTACAGGACAAGAGCTCGCTT
Organism: Fibrobacter sp.; assembly: GCA_045221475.1. Taxonomy (GTDB): domain Bacteria; phylum Fibrobacterota; class Fibrobacteria; order Fibrobacterales; family Fibrobacteraceae; genus Fibrobacter. The sequence goes on along the minus strand of JBGUWV010000030.1, from coordinate 23,162 downwards.
TCGCTGAGCGAAAGTCCGGTTGTCGATTATGCCAAGGAACAGAACGCCGACTACTTACTGCTCCAGAACTTTACCAAGGTAAATCTCTACAACGCCGCTCTTGACAGCTTCGAAGAAGAACTGGTTCTGTACTCCATTGAAGAAAAGAAGCCCGTATGGAAGGGTTCCGTGTCTTGGAACAATCCCATGCCCCTGGGTAATGGCCCCGGCATCACTGCCGCCCGCCAGGCAGCCATGGAACTTTTGACGACCGACGGATTCGTTCCCGCCAAGCAGTAAGTTCCTAAACCAAATTACCCTAAAAAAGCTACAAGAAAACCGCTGGCCCCATGACCAGCGGTTTTTAATTAACACTTGTATTGGAATTATCCCAGACGGTTGTTAATGACGTTCCAGTCCACAATCTGCCACAGGCTCTTCAGATAATCCGGACGGCGATTGCGGTAGTCAATGTAGTAGGCATGTTCCCACACGTCGAAGGTGAGGAGCGGCTTGAGGCCCTTGGTGAGCGGGTTCTGTGCATTGCCTTCCTGCGTGATGACGAGCTTGCCCGAAGCATCGGCAGAGAGCCATACCCAACCGGAACCGAAGAGGCCAGCGCCCTTTGCCTGGAATTCTTCCTGGAACTTTTCAAAGGAACCGAAATCGCGGGCAATTGCTTCGGCAATTTTACCGGTCGGAACGTTACCTGCAGAAGGAGCCTTGAACTGCATGAAATACATGTAGTGATTCAGGAACTGGCCTGCATTATTGAACACTCCACCTTCGGACTTGGTAACGATTTCGCTGATGGACTTGCCTTCAAAGGCGCTACCCGGAAGGGCGGCATTCAAGTTGTTGAGGTAAGTCTGCAGGTGCTTGCCATAGTGAAACTCAATTGTTTCTTGGCTGAGAACCGGAGCCAAGTCCCCCGCTGCGTACGGAAGCGCGGGCATTTCAAATTTTCCGTTTGCTTGCTGAATCATATTTTCCTCTTCTTTGATGGTTAAATGCTACTCTCGATAAATTCCTTGCGGAACGTACCGTTGCCGAGCAGAATGTCAATAGGCAATTTCTTGAATTCGTATTCGTAAGGCGGCTGTTTCCAGGCGAAATCCTTCGGGTATTCGTTGAAAATGTACTGCAACAGCTTTACCGCCATATCGAAACTGCGGAACTTATCACGATCGAGCACATGGATCTGCGCCCCGCCACAAATCTGGCCTGCGCCCTTGTGGAATGTAGGCTGGAAGTAATTTTCGCGGAAATACACGCCCGGAAGTTTAAGGTCGTTCATGTATTTGCAAAGCTTGACAGCATCAATGAACGGCGCTCCAAAAATTTCGAAGGGACGCGTGGTGCCGCGGCCTTCGCTCACGTTAGTGGCTTCGAACAGGCACATGCCCGGATAAACGATAGCGGTATCGAGAGTCGGCATGTTGGGGCTAGGCAAAATCCACGGGAGGCCCGTCTGGTCGTACCACATCTTTTTATCGTAACCTTCCATGCCGAGCACGTAGAGTTCACACTTGGGGAAGCGTTCTTCCTTAAACTGGACGGCGAGTTCGCCAATGGTCTTTGCATGGCGCGTGCGGATGCTGTGGAGTCCCACAAAACTCGTGTAGTTCAAATCCAGCACCGGGCCTTCTTCGTCGACACAGTTAATCGGGTTCGGACGATCCACCACAATGACGGGGATTCCAGCCTTTTCGCAGGCTTTCATACAAAGTAACAATGTCCAGATGAACGTGTAGTAGCGGGCACCCACATCTTGCAAGTCCACGAACATCATGTCCACATGGGAAAGCATTTCGGCAGTGGGCTCACGATGTTCGCCGTAAAGGCTATAAACGGGAATGCCCAGTTCGGGGTCGGTATAACCTTCCCATTCGATCATGTTGTCCTGGGTGTGCCCCTTGATGCCGTGCTGCGGGCCAAAAAGGGCAGAAAGCTTAAAAAGTTTGCCGTCGTATTCTTTGAGCAAATCGAGGGTGTAGTGCAAATCCGGGAGAACCGATGCCGGGTGTAAAACTGCGCCGAGGCGCTTGCCCTTGAGGGCTGCGGGGAAAACTTTTTCAAAACGTGAAAGAGCGAGAGAAACCATGTCTTTTATTCAGAGTTAGGAGTTAGGAATTTGTAACTAAAGTCAATATATAAATAAAAACACGCCAACGCATTAGTTTGCCCCCAAATTGACAAAGAATGTTTTCAAAAGGGCGTTTTTTCTTAAAATGGCACAAAGTGACAGACGGATTTTTTTATTTTTAGCCCAGAACAAAAAAAATAGGATGTATTATGGCATATTTGAATAAAGTGATGCTTATCGGCAATATCGGCAAGGACCCCGTCATTAGCGCAAGCGCAGCAGGTCGCAAACGCGTATCGTTCTCCTTGGCCACCAGCCGTCGTTATCGTGACAACAATGGTGAACAGAAGGAACAGACCGACTGGCACAATATCGTGGGTTGGGGCAAAATCGCCGACACCATGGAAACTCTTGGCGTCCACAAGGGCATGACCCTCTATGTAGAAGGATCCCTCACCAACCGCAGCTGGACCGACCAGACCACCGGTCAGAAGCGCTACAGCACCGAAGTCAACCTGGACACCTTCCAGCTTTTGACCCCCCGCGGCCAGAACGGCGGCAACTTCCAGGGAGGCAACTCCTACAGCCAGTCCAACAACTTTAGCCAGGCTAGCGCCCCCGCTTACGATGCTCCGGCACCGGAAGGCGGCGACGATGACCTGCCTTTCTAAAAAATGAATCAGCAAATCGCAGATATCGCATTGATGATGGTGCTCCCCCTGGGCATCACATTTACAGCTATTCTCATGTCTGCATCTGCGGACACCCGCTCCCAGAAATTGTTGGGAGCATTCTTGTCGTTCCTGATTGTAGCAATGGATTGCATTTTCTTCTTCATGAAGAACTCATTCATCGCCTACAACTGCGACGGCGGCCTGTTACTTTCCTTCGCAAGCTTGTTCTTCTTCGCCATCATTTGCTTTGTCCGTTTTGACGACCGGGCAGCCAAGGCAGGAAACATTTTCTTCGCCTTCTTTATGCTGTCAGCCTTCATGGGCATCGCTTACTGGGACCGTCCGACGTTCATTCCGACCTCGGACTACTCTGCCGACCAAATCGCCGCGATGAACACCAAGTACCAGGATTACATTGCCTCGTTCGAGAACGGTGAAGGCGGAAAGATTCTGCCCAATCCCAATTCCGTAGCACACCATAGGGTGCGTACCGGCGGTCAGGCAAGCAGGTCCAGCAACGACGACAAGGATTTGAGCAGACTCGAAAGTTACCTGGTCGATGCAGAAACAGTCATCAAGCGTATGCACGACATCACCAAGGCCATGGAAGCTTTCGGCACATTGCCGTCAAACATTTCGGAATCAGAGCGCGAAACTCGCAGCAACCAGGCTCTGGCCATCAACAACAATGCCGTCGCCTTGAACAAGAAGGTTCTCGGGCTTTTCCACCCCCACGAATCCAGCGACGCGCATAAGGAATTGATCCAGGCCAGCGAATGCGTGCGACTTGCCGCATACGCACTCTACAGCTACACGCTCCAGGAGAACCCGGAACAGCAGCTAATCCAATACAAGCAGTCCAGAGACCAAATCGGCCAGATGAAAATCTACCTGAGACGATTCTGGAACGCCACAGAAGCTTTACAATCAAACAATCAACAACCAACCGAACAATAAAGGTTAATTATGATTCGCAACGTAGCCATTATGGGCGCAACTGGCGCCGTAGGCCAAGAAATCCTCTCCATCCTCGAAGAGCGCAATTTCCCGCTGCAGAGCCTGAAGCTCCTCGCTTCTGAACGCAGTGCCGGTAAGGAATTCAAGTTCAAGGGCGAAACCCTCAAGTGCGAAGTTCTGAACAAGGATTCTTTCAAGGGTGTTGACCTGGTGCTCAGCTCCGCTGGTGCCGCCATTTCTCAGGAATTTGCCCCCATCGCCGTCGAAAACGGTGCCGTGGTTGTGGACAACACCAGCTTCTTCCGTATGGACCCGAACGTTCCGCTGGTCGTTCCGGAAGTGAACCCGGAAGACATCAAGCTCCACAAGGGCATTATCGCCAACCCGAACTGCACGACCATCATGATGGTTGTGGTGCTGAACCCGATCGAAAAGATTTCTCATATCAAGAAGATTCACATTTCTTCTTACCAGAGCGCTAGCGGTGCAGGTGCCGTGGCCATGGAAGAACTCAAGCAGCAGTACAAGGATATCCTTGAAACTGGTTCTACCACCCACATCAACAAGTTCCCCTTCCAGCTCGCCTACAACGTGATTCCGCAGATCGACAAGATGACGGAAAACGACTACACAAAGGAAGAAATGAAGATGTTCAACGAAACTCGCAAGATCATGCACTCTGACGTTCGTACGAGCGCCACCTGCGTGCGCGTGAGCTCTCTCCGTTCTCACTCCGAATCCGTGTGGTTCGAAACCGAACGTCCGGTTTCTGTCGAAGAAATCCGCAACGCTCTCAAGAACGCTCCGGGCGTGACCCTCAAGGACGATCCGCAGAACTATGTGTACCCGATGCCGCTCGAAAGCGCCGGCAAGGACAACATCTTCGTGGGCCGTATCCGTAAGGACCTCGCCGATGAAAACAGCAACACGCTGTGGCTCACCGGTGACCAGATCCGCAAGGGCGCCGCTCTCAACGCCGTGCAGATTGGCGAAATCTTGCTTAAGATGTAATTGAATTAGCGGGGGCTCCCCCGCTATCAGTTGCAAAAAAGCCGTCCCGAAAAGGACGGCTTTTTTTTGGATTGCTTCGTCACTGCGTTTCTCGCAATGACGTTCTGCTATCTAAGTTCTGCTAACTGACAACTATTTTCCCAGCTGATCCGGGTTCAGGCACTTGAGTTCGTCGACAACGAAGATGCCGTCTTTACGGATAAGCTTATCGTCGAACCAGATTTCGCCGCCACCGTATTCCGGGCGCATGATAAGCACCAGATCCCAGTGAATAGCACTGATGTTGCCGTTCGGGGCTTCTTCGTAGCAACGGCCCGGTGTAAAGTGGATAGAGCCAGCAATCTTTTCGTCGAACAGAATATCGCACATGGGAGCATTCACGAACGGGTTGAAGCCGATAGCGAACTCGCCCACGTAACGGCCACCTTCGTCGGTATCGAAGAGGGCATTGAGAGCCACGTTGTCGCCGGATTCGCAAGTGGCATTCACAATCTTGCCGTCCTTGAATTCCAGGCGGATATTGCTGAAGTACTTGCCATCGTAAAGAGTCGGCGTATTGTAATGAATCACGCCGTTTACGCTGTTGCGCACCGGTGCGGTATAAACTTCGCCATCGGGGATGTTCATGTTGCCGCAACACGGAATGGCCGGAATGTCCTTGATGCTGAAGGTCAGATCGGTACCATTTGCCACAAGGCGCACCTTGTCCGTACGGTTCATGAGGTCCACCAGGTTCTGTGCAGCCTTTGCCATCTTCGGGTAGTCGGCAAGGCATGCTTCGAAGTAGAAGTCTTCAAAAGCTTCGGAACTCATCTTGGCACCCTGCGCCATGGAGGGGTTCGGCCAGCGGAGCACGCACCAACGAGTCTTATCGACACGGTAATTCAGCACGGGCTCCGTAATCTTGCGATAATTCATCATCTGGCGACCATCGATGTCGCAATTTTCGAGAGCATTGTCGGCACCGCGAATGGCGATATAGGCCTGCATCTTCTGCATTTCGGCCATAGCGAGATCCGCCTGCAATTTCATCTGTTCCACAGAAGCAGACTTGATCATTTCGCGGCGGACGCGGCCGCGGTAGTTGTGCACGAAAGCGTTACCACCCACTTTGGCGACAGCCTTCACCAGTTCTGTCGTAACTTCGTCGGGAGTGTCAGTCGTTTCGATAAGAATGTTTTCGCCAGCCTTGAGGGCAATGGCATTGTTGATCAAATTTTCAGCTAATTTGGTAATGCGAGGATCAGTCATTTTCTGTACCTTATAGATGTAGAAAGCCGGCAGATAAATCTACCGGCTTAAATTTAAAAATCTATTTGATTAAAAACCACTCTATTTGGTTATTCCGTGAAGGTAAACGGGATTGTCACTGTGGTATTGCCCGATTTCACCTTGCTAAACTTCCAGCGACCGACAGTATTCTTGATTTCGTTGTCGAATTCGCTGTAGCCCGTCGTGGAAGACGCTAGCGCGATGCTAATAATTTCGCCACCAGGAGCAATTGTGAACTTGAGAGTTACCTTTCCCTGGAACCCCGGCATCTTTTTGAGGTATTTATTGTACACATGCCGTAGTCCCGGCGTTCTTTGACGCACGACCTTCATGATATCGGTTGCAGAACGGGATGCAGGCCCGGAGCCCCACTCGATTTCGTTTTCTTTGGGAGCCTTTGCATTTCCCATTGACTTGGTCGAAATGGCACCTGCTGATCCTCCAATCAAGTTGGAGATATCGTCGCCGATACCGCCACTGCCACCAGCAAACATTCCTTGGTTAAAACCGTCTGAAACTTTTCCACGGACTTCGCCAATTTTTGTTTTACCAGTGACCTGCAAGCCATTCGTATTCTTGAGGACCTTGTCGATATCCTTCGCAAAGCTTTGCTTGATCAAGTCATAAGCGGCAGCCGAAGCATTTGCAGTTTGTGCTTCTAGCGCATGAATAACGCCACGGTTGAGAGGGGCTCGAGGTTTACCTTGTCCTACGGGTTTCCCACCAGTGCCAGGCCTTTTACTTTGGATATTTTGTGGTTTTCGTTCAGGTTTCTTGTCGGGCTTTTTTTCCTCCTTTTTGTCGATGATGTTCATGGTTGCCGTTATTTCGGTGGTTGGCGTATCCACAAATATGGAATCGTTAATAACCACCTCGTACGCCGCCGCCCAGAAGCACAAGAGAATCGCGACCAAAAGCGATACGCCTGCAATGCGCACCATCTTTTTGTCGGAATCCGGCAACAAGGAAGCGATGAACGATTCCGGTGTTTGGATTACTGCTGTCATGATTTTATCCTCCCTTTGTCAGGGTTTAGATGGATGTTGTTTTAGGGTATAGGCAGGGACACTCCCCTTTTGACGGGGGCCTTGTACTTGCCTTAGGGTAGACTCCGGAACAGGACTTTAAAAGCAAGCCCATTACACAGAATCAAAGATGTCTAGGAATCAGAACGACAGAACAAAGGAATTAATTTGTTTGTTATCCATTCTATACCCGTTCCTTTACTCGGATTTAGAACATGAAATTTCTTTCTACATCAGAAAACTACAAACAAAAAAACAAAAGGTTTCACCGGAATCGGTAAACAAATTTTCATCGACACAATTGTAAATTCATACAAAATAATAAACCCCACGTCGTTACTAGGATTGCAGGCAATTTCAGATTCCATACACAACGAACGGATTTACAAAAAACATTTCAATTTGATTTATTCCACCTTGGAATAAGAACGGCTCTAAAAAGGACAATTTTCTTACAAACATGTAACCAAATCAAATAGAGTTACCTATATTTCCTGCATCATGAAACTTTTAGCGACTCCTCCCGATTTAAATAAAATTGCGCGCCCGAACTGGATTGAAATCAACTTAGACGCACTCTGCAACAACATTCAATTTATCCGCAGCCAAATTCCGGCCAACACGAAGATTCTTTTGCCCGTGAAAGCAGATTCTTACGGTCACGGAAGCCTCGCCTGCTCCTTTGCCGCCAAGTTCGGCGGTGCCGACTACCTGGGCGTTGCCCACATTAGCGAAGGCATGCTGCTTCGCCAGTACGGCATGGACCTGCCCATTCTGGTGCTTGGCCCCTGCACTCCGGCCGATTTTGCCTATTTCGTGGAATTCCAGCTCACGGCAGCCATTACGGATATTCGCACAGCCATGGCATTCGACCAGTTCCTGCGCGACACGGGAACAACCTGCAAGGCCCACCTGGCTATCGACACCGGCATGAACCGCTACGGTTTTGACGCCGAAGACTTTAACAACATCCGCGCAGCCCTCAGCCTCAAGAACCTGCACTTCGAAGGCATGTTCACACACCTGGCCACTGCGGATATGCCGGGGAACCCGAAAACCGAAATTCAGATCCAGCGCTTTACACGCCTGGTCGACGTATTGGAAGCCGAAGGACTCCGCCCCGAAATCTGCCACTGTTCCAGCTCGGCAGGCACACTCACCCACCCCGAAAGCCACTTTGACATGGTGCGCCCGGGCCTCGCCCTTTACGGCTACAACTGCATGGGCGCAACTCCGTCCCCCTGGCCGATCAAACCCGTCATGAGAATCAAGTCCACTATCCGCCACATCCACGATGTAAAGCCCGGTGAAACCGTGAGCTACGGCGGCTACTGGATGGCACAACAGCCCACCCGCATTGCCACCATCGCCATCGGTTACGGCGACGGTTATCTGCGCGGAGAATACAACAAGGGCTTCGTATTCATTCGCGGACAGCTCTGCCCCATTCTGGGCCGCGTGTGTATGGACGCCACCATGGTAGACGTAAGCCACATTCCTGACGTGCAAGTCGGCGAAACAGTCGATGTCGTAAATGGAGAACTGGACTTCCGCATTTCCATGGAAAGTGTGGCAGACGACCACCATACGATTCCGTACGAATTAACAAGCCGTGTGGCACGCCGCCTGTATCGCAAGTATTACTGGAAGAACCGTCTGGTTCGCTGGGATTACCTACGTCAAGAATTCGGCGTCAGGGAATTCAAGGAATACCCGCTGCGATAGTTAAAATCTATATAAACTAAGAAAGGCTCCCCGATGGGAGCCTTTTTTAATCTTTAGTCGAATTTACTTAAAGTAAATCCGGGTCAATGGTAGGTTCATAACCGGGCTGGACGAAGTCTTCAGGAGCAATGCCACGCTTGCGGGCGGCCTTTTCTTGCTTGATACGCTTACGTTCTGCGGCCTTAGCCTTACGATTAGCCGCATTGGCGGCACGTTCGGCAAAGCGCTGGGCACGTGTTTTACGTTCCTTGTAAGGTGCAACTTCTTCGGGGAAGAGGGCCAACGGTTCTTCGTCGACAAATTCTTCCTCTTCTTCGAAATAGCGCATTTCCGGATCGAAATCGCGGAAGCCTTCATCTTCTTCATCGTATACGGGAGCGTCCGCCGGGCATTCCTTTTTAAGCAACTTAAGAACTTGTTCGAAAGGCTTTTCGAGAGGCACTTTGAACTTCATCTTTTTGCCCGTAGTCGGATGAATCAATTCAATTTTTACAGCCTGCAAAAGCTGTGCCGGTGCAATTTCCAGCACCTTCGCTGCGATATCCTTCATCAAGGGGGAAACGCGGTTCAAGCATCCGTCGCGGCCATCGTACAGCGGATCGCCCACTACCGGGTGACCCATATAGCGGCTGTGGACGCGAATCTGGTGCGTACGTCCCGATTCCAGCTGCAATTCCAAAAGCGTTGCAAAGGCAAAAAACTTTTTAGCTACAAAGTGGGTGCGGCTGGGCTTGCCGTCCTTGACGACAGCCATCTTCAGGCGATTCTTGGGGTTACGCCCGATGGGGGCATCGATAGTTCCTTCCAAGTCGCGGGGATGCCCCCACACCAGGGCATTATAGGTACGGTGCAGCGTGCGGGTTTCCAGCTGATGGGCCAAATGCCTATGGGCAGCATCATTCTTTGCCACCACCATAAGCCCTGGTGTATCCTTGTCCAGTCGATGGACAATGCCCGGGCGTAACGGGCCGTTCACTGCAGACAAATTTTCCTTGAAATGATACAGCAAGCCTGCAGCAAGAGTACCATTCTGCACACCGTTACCCGGGTGTACCACCAAGTTGCGAGGCTTGTTCAAGACCACGATATCGTCATCTTCGTAGACGATGTCGAGCGGAATGTTTTCAGGTTCCAGCGTACTCGCTTCTTTTTCGGGAACCTTGTCCACCACCACCACCATGCCGGCTTCGACACGGAAATTCTTGGGGGTAGCAACACCACCCACCTTGACTTCGCCTGCGGCAATCAGTTTCTGAACATCCGTGCGGGACACGTTATCCATGACACCGACAAGGAACTTGTCGATGCGTTCACCCGCATGTTTTTCTTCTACGAGATAATTCATTATAGATCCTTCGACTCCACTTCGTTACGCTCAGGATGACAAGAAGCGTCGCTCGATTGTTCCGCATCGTTCGCTACAGCATTCTTCTTTTCTTTTTCCTCTTTAATCTGCTTATGTAATTCACGCAAAATTAAGGGAGAAAGGATTACAATAGCAACACCGACAGTCACAAAGGAGTCCGCCACATTAAAGGTGGGGAAACGGGTCATAATAAAGTCAGGAAAATCGCAGTCGATAAAATCCACGACCATGGAAAGGCGCATACGGTCAATAAAATTGCCCACGGCGCCACCGAGAATCATCACCACACCCAGGCGGCTCATCCAATCGCGTTTGTCAATGGACTTATAGAACCACAAAAGGACAAAGGTCGCGACAATCGAAATAAGCAAAAAGAACACCCAGGGCGGCAAGAAAGGCATCAAATCTTGCGGACGGCTACTGAATGCGGCCCCCTTATTGAATACCAGCTGAAAACGAACCAAATCACCAATGACATTGATATAATCGTGATTCGGCGCACCCGTTTCGTTAGTGAAGCGGACAAGCGCCCACAGCTTTGTCAGCTGGTCAGCCACGATGCTAAAAATAATGAGACTAAGGTGAAATGGCCACTTATTTATAAAATCAAATTTTTTCATAATCTTTTTTGACGTTTACAGGGTTTGCGCCTCGCTCTTCAATTTAGCGTAAGACTTTTCAATCCACTTATCCGAATAGAAATGCAGAGTCGTAGATTTGATAATTTGTTTAACAGTATCGCGAGTAATCTTAACCTTTTTATCGGAGGCAAAAAGGCTAGAACCATCGCCAATCAATTTCATGTTTTCGGCGGCCATAAAGAGCGGCCACAAGCAGAACAGCCTGGTTCGCATTTTCACATTGGGGACCAGCTTGGTATAGGCAATAGCATCATCCAGATGCCCCCAAGCCTTATTCACAAGCTCACCCATAACGGCAGCACGACGCTTGTCAAAATCTGCGCGGGCAGCAACATCGGCCGAAACCTCGAACATTTCGTAGGAATGAGCAAAGCCATGTTTTCTGCAAATTTCTTCGGGAACAAAGCAAACCCTGCGTCCAGAATCTTCGACGCAATCCTTCACGATATTTGCCACCTGCAAAGCTAGTCCAAAGCTCACATCCAGCTTTTGCATTTCGGCCTTGCGGGCCTCCCCTATCAGGCAGGTGTCAGCCGCAAACAGGTTCGTCAAAAGCTTACCGACGATTCCAGCAACATAGTAACAGTATTCATCCAAATCAGCGACACTTTCAAGGGTAAACCACCCCGACGAAAGAGCAGCCTCTTGCCTAAGCGCAAACTTGGCCATGCCATGACACATCTCGATAGTCACTGCACGCACAGGCGCCGCATAAGTTTCAGGCATTTCGCGCAACAGAGGCACCACCACATGGGTATGCAGACAAAGATTCATGTAAGGGTGTTGAGACTTGCGCCAGCTTTCAGGAAGAGACTGTTCAAAAGCGGAAATCAATTCATCGCTCAATTCTGCAGTCTTAAAAATTTCGGCGAACTTGCCCAGAATCACTTCCTTTTCAGAAGCCTTCATGTCCGGGTCATCTTCAACCGTATCGGCAATTCGCAGATAAAGGTAAGCCAGCAAAATGCTCTTGTGGAGTTTACCCTTAAGGACGTTGATATTGAGAGCAAATGTTCTAGAAACCTGTAACAGGATTTCTTCTGCATACTTCCATGCGGCACGACCGTCCAAGACGTTTTCGCCAACTCCGATTGAGTCTAGAATATTCGACATCTCTGTTCGTTCCTCGTCCTAGTACATGGTTTGCGCGAGAACGTCAGGCGGAATCTTCTTCGTTTTCGCCATGGCATTCACGTACTTCCACAAACGACCATGCGATTCAGCATTCTTGAGTTTCTTGGTAAAGCTCCAAATCGTATGGTTCTGTACATCGGCTTCGCTCCGGAAAACGCCCTTGACTTCACTTTCGTAACGAACCCTGCGATATTCCACAAAGTACGCCGTCTGGTAAAGATGCGCCGCCTTTTTCTTGGCGGAACGGCAAAACGCAAGACCGACCAGCAAGAATAACGGCGACACGGCAAAACCGTAGTACCAAGGGAAATCTAGCCATTTTTGAATAGCCCAAATAGCAGGCAGGGACGAAAAAAGCGCCATAATCAGCGTAAACAGGATATCAAGCGGCAGCCAATAGCCTTGCGACTTTGGCGTAAAGGCCCATTTCACGCCTTTTTTGACCAATTTTCTGAGGTACCGAGGGTAAGAAACACGGTAAAACCACATATAAAGACCGATCCAGAACAAAATGGGGGTCCAGAACCAGTAATCCAAGCTATCAAACATCTGCATACGGGCCCAAATGTAGAAAATTAGCGAATCTTTCGAGTTATTTAAGATAAAAAGAAGATTCTTTTGCAACAGCCTCGAAAAATGCTTAATTTGTACGTAACAAGCGAGTGTTCGCCATTTCCGTTAATACGCACAAAAAAAGCGAAAAGTTATTCCATCTCGTTGTCAATCAATGACTTAGGGTGGCGGTTGAGCCATGAAAAGCATTTTTTACTCATTCCTGACCCTAAACTTATCAACAATCCGCCACTTTTTTCTAAATTATATGGCCTACCTGTTGATAGATTTTGTACGCCCTTAGTGGAAGAGGAAGAAATGCAAGCCGAATGGGAAAGATGTTTGAACTACCTCCGTGGGATGCTTTCGGACACGGTTTATAAGACTTATTTTGCGCAGACCAAGCTCACGAGCCTTACTACCGGTCACGCAGTCGTCACCGTTCCGCCCGGACTGGATACCGCCGTCTATTCTGCTTACAAAGAACTCATCCGCCTCGCCTGGCGCGAAGTCACCCACGACGAATCCGCTATTGAATTTGAATTCCAGCAACAAGAAGCTGTAGCCCAGGCCGCCCCTGCAGGCAACAACAGCTTCCGCGATTTTTTGAAGCCGAGCATTCCGCTTTCGGGTTCTTTCCGCTTTGAAAATTTTGTGCCGGGCGACAAGGCCCAGCTCGCCTTCAACGCAGCCCTCGCCGTTGCTAGAAACCCCGATGGTACGCAGTACAACCCGCTCTTTATTTACGGTTCTTCGGGCCTTGGCAAGACTCACCTTTTGCAGGCAATCGGTAACTACATTCTCGAAGAAGATCCGACCAAACGCGTGTGCTACCTGACCTCTGAAGATTTTTCTCAGCAGTACATGAAGTGCCTGCGCGAACAGCGCATCACCGAAATGTCCGACTTCTACCGCAACGAAGTCGATATCTTGCTGATTGACGACATCCAGAACTGGACCGGCAAGTACGAAACCCAGAACGAATTCTTCTTGATTTTTAACGCCCTGCACCAGGCCGGCAAGCAGATTGTGCTGACCTCTGACGCACCGGCTGCCGAAGTCAAAAACCTGTCTGACCGCTTGGTCAGCCGCTTTGCCTGGGGCCTCACGGTCGACATCCAGCCGCCTGATGTAGAAACCCGCGAAGCCATTTTGCACAAGAAGGCCGAAGAACGCCACCTGGAAATCAGTGACGACGTTCTGCACTACCTTGCCGAAAACATCGCAAGCAACGTGCGCTGCCTCGAAAGCGCCATCATCAAGCTTACCTTGCAGTCGAGCCTGATGCACCACGATATCGACATGAGCATCGCTCAGAAAGTTGTGGCAGAAATCGCTCCGACGCTCCGACGCCGCGTAAGCCTAGACGCCGTGCTCCACACCGTTTCGAAGCATTACGAAGTGCCCGAAGCAAAGCTCACCGAATCGGGCCGTGGCACCAAGGAAATTTCGAAGGCCCGCCAAGTCGCCATGTACCTGATGCGCGAATGCTCGCCCATCAGCTTGCAGTCCATCGGATCCCGCTTTGGCGGCAAGGACCACTCCACCGTGGTTCACGCCATCAAGAGCATCAAGAAAGAAATGGAAACCGACCCGAGTTTCGCACGACTCATCGAAAGCCTCAAGAACTCGATTCACGACTAACATTCCTCGCCCGACATTGTCGAGCAAAAAAAGAAACCCGGTTCCATGAGAGCCGGGCAAATTTTTAACATGAGATTCCGGGACAAGCCCGGGATTAGCCATTACTTTTTCTTCTTTTTCTTGGCCCTTCTAGCGGCGTCCTTTTTCTCTTGAGCGAGACGTCTCTTTTCGGCCCTTTTGGCAGCGCGTTCGGCCTTCAAAGCTTCCCGTTCGGCCTTCAGGGCTTCCTGTTCGGCCTTCTTCGCTTCGGCGAGGGCCTTTTCGGCTTCGGCAAGAGCCTTTTGTGCTTCAAGTTTTGCGGCTAAAGCCTTCTTGCCCTTTTCGATGGCCTTGGCAATTTCATCGTCATTCTTGGGCGGCTGGGCAGTGGTAGAATCCGTCTTGCTAGCCACCGTAGAATCTGTCAACGCCTGCGTTTTTGCAAGATCCTCTTCGGCATCCTTCATGGCTTCTTCAGCCCTGGCGCGTTCCTTTTCCTTGACAGCAATATCGGCGTTCAAAGCCAGCTTTTTCACAGCCACAGAATCCAAATCGGGGCAAATCAAATCCTTGTTGCCCTTGGTGCCGTCGGCGCATTCCATGGATCCCTGGAACATACCCATTTTGTAGGTACCCCACTGTTTCTTGGTCACGCGTTGCGAATAGCAAACCGATTCACCGGGCATCCACTGGAAGCATGTATCCTTCACCGTCCAGAAGGTAACCACCCCATTCGGGAGACCCTTATGGAACACACCACCGAATTCGCCAAAATCCACAAAGCCTTCGAGACTGTTCGCATTGAACGTCAACGTCACCGGCTTTTTCTTGAAGGGATTATACACCGTCATGCGGCCATGAAGCGCATTTCGCTTGTAAGGAATATCGGCCATCAAGAAGCCCTTATCCGAGTACATGCGAGCCATGCCATTCACGTAGCCCTGGGTGTAAGGCACTTCTAGGAACTTGAAGTAGTAGGCACTATCCACCCCGCCATGAACCTTCTGGTCCAAGACGCTGGAACGGTAGAATGTCGAAATACCTTCGCGCATACCCATCTTGTAGTTGGACTTCCAGAGGATTCCACCCCATTCGGGGCCCTGCTGTTTCGGGAAGGTAGGATCATTCATGTAGCCAATTTCTTCACCGTACAAAAGACCGTTGGCATCCACATGTCGAACATTTTCCACATAGCCGTTATTTGCAAAGCCAGTCAAAACGCCCTTATCCAAGCAACGAACATCACTGTAATCGGTGAAGCGGCCCGCAGCAGAAGGAATCAACTTGCGCGGCAAACCGGAAAGATGGAACAGGAAGGGGTTGCGGTTATCGGTATCAAAGGAGGCGTCAGGCCTGTTATGCACATTGATAAAGCAGTTGATAGAGTCGGCAGAAGCCTTGTGGGCGTCCAGATATTGGCCAAAAGGAGTCTTTGTATTTGCGCTATCTTCAAAGGTAAGAGCAATTGCACCTTCCAGGGGTGCACCCTTTGCATAGTCGCTAAGCATGGGGACAGATTGCTTAATATGGTCTACACACTGTTCGATAAAGAATTCGTCAGTGCAGGTCATCCCCCTGGGGCAAGTCAGGATTCTCGGCTTAGGAATGTCCCAAACCTTGACAATCTTTTTGCCTTCGTCATTGGCTCGCCAACCGAAACCACCCTTTTCACGAACGGTATAGCAACCGCAGACCTTGGCCTCGTCACGGATGGCACTAATGCGATTTCGTTCTCTCGGAACAATATTTGCAGCCGACTCAACCCAGCAGTCGAGGTATTCAAAATGGTTTATGTCATACATGCCAGGCATGTTCGCCGCTTCGGCAGAATCCACCGCAGCAAGAGCATCTTCAAAATCATCGGCAAAAGACGCGGACACCAGGAACAGCGCCGCGAAGGCAAATTTCACAAAAGAACTCTTCATACTGGGGGCAAATCTATATTTATAAAGGCAATTTGTCTTGTAATTTTAGTTTACACGCATCTATTTCACGCATGATTTGAGCGCGGGGGCCTCCTCTTGCCCATTTTTACATTTTTTGGTATCTTTGCAGTACCCCATCGACGACCCGGAAAAACCTTCCGACAGCCGCCAGACGAATAACGTAAGGCACAACGATGGACATTAAGATATTGCAGCAACCCGATGACGTAACCTGTGGACCCACAAGCCTGCAAGCTGTCTATAACCATTTGGGTTACAAGATTTCCTTAAAACAACTGATTTCTGAAATTGAATTCCTTGAAGAAGGTGGAACCTTAGGTGTATTCCTGGGAATTGATGCATTAAAGCGCGGTTTCAAGGCAACCATCCACTCGTATAACCTGACACTTTTGGACCCCACCTGGAGCGAGCTCAGTATGCCGGAACTGAAGGCAAAGCTGGAGCTCTTGCACAAGGCTAAACACGCCCCCAAGCTCCGTAAAGCAATTGAAGCCTACATTCGCTTTATCGATTTGGGCGGTACTGTCGCTTTTGAAGACCTTCGCGCCGCCACGTTCGAAAAGTACTTCAAGAAGGGTGTTCCTGTTCTTTGTGGACTTTCGGCCACCTACCTGTACCGCAGCATGCGTGAATTCACCGACAAAGATGACCACTCCGTCTTTGACGACATTCACGGCGAGCCCATGGGGCATTTCGTAGTGGTGTACGGCATCGATGACAAAAAGCAGTTCATGGTAGCTGACCCCGACGGCACCAACCCGCTGCACAAGAAGCCCTACTACAAGGTCGACAAGTTTAGATTAATCCACAGCATATTGCTCGGCGTCATGACCTACGACGGGAATGTGCTGGTTATAGAAAACAAGAAATGAAAAAATTAATTGTTGTAAACAATCCCAAGCACTGGAAATTGCACGTTCCGGGCATCGACATCATTTCGGCACAGGACTACCTGATTTCGAGCAAGTATACCAACGAACGAAACCTGCGCGTATTCAACCTCTGCCGCGATTACAACTACCAGAGCAAAGGCTATTACGTTTCGCTCCTCGCTGAAGCTCGCGGACACAAGGTGATTCCGGGCGTCAAGAACATGCGCGACTTCAAGGCTCCGGCCGTCATCAAGCATATCTCCGATGAAATTGACAACCTGATTCAAAAGAGTCTGCACAAGCTCACCGGTACAGAATTCGTACTTTCGATTTACTTCGGTCAGAATGTGAGCCCGCAATACCTGGAACTTTCGCAGGAACTTTACCGTTTGTTCCAGGCACCGCTGCTGCGCGCAAAATTTGTATTCAAGCAGAAGTGGTTTATCCAGAGCATCCGCCCGATTTGCGTGGATGAAATTCCCGAATCGCACATGGAATTCGTCGATAAGTTTGCGCAGGAATACTTCGAGAAAACACGCTACGCATCGAGTAAGGAAGAAGATTACCTGTACGACTTGGGCATTCTCACGAACCCCGATGAAGTCGAGCCGCCGAGCAACGCGCAGGCTATTCAGAACTTCATCAAGGCCGCCGAAGAAACGGGATTCCGCGTGGAGATGATTACCAAGAAGGACTACCCGCGCGTAGGCGAATTCGACGCCATCTTTATTCGCGAAACGACGAACGTGAACCATTACACTTACAGTTTCGCTCGCCGTGCGCAGTCGCAAGGCATTGCGGTGATTGACGATCCCGACAGCATTCTGCGTTGTTCCAACAAGGTGTACTTGCAAGAACTGATGCAAGCCGCGAAGATTCATTCTCCGAAGACGATTATCGCTCACGCCGAAAACCGCCACACGCTTGCCAAAGAAATCGGATTCCCGATGGTCATCAAGTCGCCGGATTCTAGCTTCTCCATGGGCGTGAAAAAGGCGACCAACAAGGAAGAACTCGAGCAGATTCTCGACGAAATGTTCCAGCATAGCGACTTGTTGATTGCGCAGGAATTTACGCCGACGGAATTCGACTGGCGCGTGGGCGTACTCGACGGCAAGCCGCTCTACGCCTGCAAATACCACATGGCAAAAGGTCACTGGCAGATTTACAACTGGGAAAGCAACGACAAGCAGAGCGAAGAATTTTCGGGCAAGTGCGAAAGCGTGCCGATTGAAATGGTGCCACACGGAATCGTGAAAACGGCGCTCCGCATTTGCAGCCTAATTGGTAACGGGCTTTATGGTGTAGATTTGAAGGAATGGCATGGCCACCCGATCGTGATCGAAGTGAACGACAACCCGAGTATTGACGCGGGTATTGAAGATGGCGTAGGCAAGAGCAAGGTTTACCTCGCCATCATGAGGTCACTGCGCCACCGCATCGAAGACCGCATGAACGCCGCACAACACAAACTGCAACAGCACGAGAGGGAATGGTTCTAATGTCCAACTACAAACTTTGGCAACGTTACGGCATCGAAATGGAGTACATGATTGTGGATCGTGATTCTCTTGATGTACTCCCCCGTGCTGATGTACCGCTTGGAAAAGACAAGAACGGCGAGCAACTTTCGGACGTGGAACACGGACCGATTGGGCTTTCCAACGAACTCGTAAGCCACGTGCTGGAATTCAAGTGCGCAGAACCCGTCGATAGCCTCAAGCACTTGGGCAAGACATTCCATCATGAAATCTTGAAAGCGAACGAATCGCTCAAGAGTATTAATGCGATGCTTTTGCCGACAGCGGCTCACCCCTTTATGGACCCCGCCGTAATGCAGCTCTGGCCCTACGATTGCTTGGACATCTACGAGACTTACGACCGCATCTTCAACTGCAAAGGTCACGGTTGGGCGAACCTGCAATCGACACACATCAATCTTTCTTTCAACGGCGACGAAGAATTTGGAAAGTTGCACGCCGCCATTCGTGCGCTGTTGCCGCTGATTCCCGCTATAGCAGCATCGAGTCCTTTCCTTGACAGCAAATACTGCGGATTCTTGGATGGTCGAATCGAAACTTACCGCCACAATCAGGAGAAAATTCCGAGCATTACGGGCAAAGTGATTCCTGAAGCAGTCTTTACTTACAAAGATTACGAAGAACAGATTTTCAACCGCGTGAAGGCAGACATTGCGCCTTACGATCCAGAACATTTGCTGAACCATTTCTTCTTGAATAGTCGCGGTGCTATCGCCCGATTCGACCGCGGAGCCATAGAAATTCGTCTGGTCGACATTCAGGAATGCCCTGATGCCGACATTGCAATCGCCGAATGGGAAGTCGCCGTACTCAAGGGCCTTGCAGAAGGCGCATTCGCCAGCGAAAAGGAAATTCGCGCCCTCGATACCGACGCCCTCGCCAAGATCCTACTCGCGACAACAAAGTCCGCCGAAAGAACCGTTATTACCGACCGCAATTTCCTGAAGATTTGGGGAATTGACGCAAGCGAAATCACCGCAAGCGAACTCATCCAGAAAATCACAGAACGTGTAAAATCCAAAATCAGCAGCCATTCGCAGGCCTTACTTGCCGAAATGTTCAAACGTGGAACGCTATCAAGCGCCCTCGTGAAAGCAGTCGGTGCAGACCCAGACCGCGACGATTTTGTATACGAATACGGGAAATTGGCAAAATGCCTAGCAGAAAATAGACTATACGGAATTTAAAAGAATATATTTATTCCTAATGAGAAAGAATTGGTCTATTCTTGCGGGACTCCTTGTCTGCGTGCAGGCTTTTCTAGCCTGTAGCAATTCCGTTTCAACTTTTGTTGCAAATGAAACTGAAGAAATCGCATTATCCGACACAACAAAATCAGATACTACAGTTGCCGAAGAACCTGCTAAGTCCGACACAACAAGCCCCGAAGAAATCGTAGTTCCAGACACAACCACAACGCCTGACACGACTGCAGCAGATACAGTACCTGTCGATACAACCTCACACGACGCTGTCATAGAAGATTCCAGTGGACTTCATTTCATTCTCAAAGAAGATGGAATAACGTCCAGCAACTTCTATCTAAACTATCCGGCAGATTCTTTCTTGACCCGATTTGAAATTGGCGACATTGTAACGGTTGCAATCGACGGCTACGACACCCTTGAAATGCCGGTAGCTGAATACACCAGCGACGTGCCTATTGCCGGATTTCTCGTCGCGGCAAACAAAGGTTCCGGCAACCTAGTCTTGACAGCCCATTACGCCCAGATGTTAGATGTCCTCGGGATAACCGCCGAAAACGCACCTCTACAAGTTTCCATATCCATGAAAGAAAAAGGCGGATACCTATTGGGCCTCGACATCATGCGAAATACCCAGTACATGGACACCTACGTAGAAACTTACCCAGATCTATCAATCGAAGAATTCGCAAACTTTAGGGAAGTTCGTACCACTGGCATGGGGAAAAACAAGCTTTATCGTTCTTCCAGCCCAATCTACCTTTATCTCGGCCGCAGTTACTATGCCGATTCACTGGCCCAAGCAGCGGGTATCGCCACCTTCATCAACCTAGCCGATTCGGAGAATGGAGCTTATTCCAACAAGGGTTACGAAAGCACCTATTATTCGACGCAAAACGTTATCTTTTTAGGGATTCCCCCTGAATTCTTTTCGACGTCTTTCAAGGAAGGACTCGTAAAAGGGTTCCGCTACATGATTGAACACGAAGGTCCGTATCTGGTGCATTGCACCTACGGTATGGACCGCACCGGTTTTTCGATCGCCGTCTTGGAAGCCTTAATGGGCGCTACTGCTGAAGAAATCCAGGCTGATTATGCAAAAACTTTCAGCAACTACTACACCGTTGTCAACGGCAAACAAGTGGCCTTGAATGAACAACAGGTTGATTTTTTCAAGGCCGTCGTTCTCAGGAATCTGAAGGCGGTGTATCACGCCGAAGGCGTCAACATCTCTGACACCAATAATGCAGACTGGGCCTCGGCCACAGAAAAATACCTAGAAAAACTGGGAATGACACCACAGGAAATTTCCGATTTGAAGGACAGGTTGAAATAATGAAACTGATTCTCACATGCGAACATGCCAGCAACCGCCTGCCCGCCGCCTTCAAAAAGGCCGTTCCGGAAAAAGTCTTGAACACCCACCGCGCCTACGATATCGGAGCCGCACAAGTATTCCGCAAACTGGTAAAATTTGCAAAGCCAGAATTCTATTGCGAAGGCAAATTTTCGCGCCTGTTCGTGGATCTAAACCGCACCATCACCAACAAGAGCGCGTTCAGCGAATACTACGAACAGCTCGACAAAGCGACAGCCTCAAAAGTAAAAGCGCAAGCCACTGCCTATTGGACTGAATACCGCACCGCCATTGAAAAATTCGTGAAAGCAAATGCCAAAAACGAAATCATTCATCTGGGCATCCACAGCTTTACGCCCGAATTGAACGGCAAAGTCCGCAACACCGACATCGGAATTCTCTACGATCCAAGCCGCCCTAAGGAATGCGAACTTGCGAAAGTCATCAAGGCTGAAATCAAGCGTCTGCACCCCAAAATGAAGGTCCGATTCAACTACCCGTACAAGGGCACTTCCGACGGGCTTACCACCACGCTCCGAAAAAAATTCGGCCCGCGTTACGCAGGCCTAGAGATTGAAATCAACCAGAAATTCTTCAAGTAGAAAACTACCTTCTAATCACTGTAATGGTAGCACCAATATGTTTGCCGTTTAACGTGATATCGTCTTCGTCTTGTTCAAGATGCCTATCGACGCGGAAGCCTTCAACCTTTTCTGTATTGCCAGCAAAACCGCCCGCAACCTTTACCGAAAATCCCACGGAATAGTGTTCAGAAACCTTCCAAACCTTGCCGACATCCACTTCGAGAATCGATTCTCCGTTCTCATAAAACATTCCGTATTTTTCCCATGCTTCTTCGTTGCCGCTTAGGAACACTCCCCTGAGGGTTGTGCCGATAAAAATACCGTTGAACGGATTTCTATCATCAACAATAGGAAACCACTTTAATCCAAAGCCCCAATAAGGTCTGAACCTCACGTCTTCTTCGGAATACTCTTCCTTGTCTCGTGAATAGAGTTTGTAGCGGTGTTCACCGGATGTCCAAAAAAAGCCGAAACTCAAAAACAGGGCGACCCTTTTGAAAAAATGGACGCCAATCTTAGAATCCAGTAGCGGACCAAGCCCCTCATAAGAGTAGATGTTATAATAAAGGTCCTTGTCATAAACCATTTCGTCTTTTTCCAAATCGTGGTAATAGTTAGTCTTTGACTTGGTCTTGTAATCCGAAACTGAATAAATAGCGCCCGCCGACAATTCGTAATAGATGACATCGCCGAATTCAAGAGGAGCCGACGCCAAGGAGGCCGCCACAAGGCAGAATATCAGAACAGCAACTCGCTTCATCAATCCTCCACCTTGAGAACCGCATAGTTCACAAACTTACCGCAAGAAGTATCTTCCGGAGCAAGGAAAGTCTCAAGCGAATAATCACCGTTGACCTTTCTTTCGTCAAATTCCGCTATGTAGAACTTTACTTCATCCGCAAAGCCCCTGGAATCCGTCTTTGTTTTAACCTTGTATGTGGGCAAATCAACTTTCTTGTCACCGCAGAAAAAACTAATTGCAATGGTAAAATCGAAGCTTTTGCCAGCATGCTCCTTACCATAGCAATAATCATCGAAAAAGAAACTGGCTTCCCCTCCATTTTCAGAAGAACGGCTGTATTCGGTAGCAATTAGCGAATCGTTGCTGTAGACACGCATTTCCAACGAATCTACGTCAGCTGGCTTGAGAGCTTTAACATACCCTGGACTATATTCAAAATCTAATGGTTCACAAGCCATGTAGCAACAGCAAAGCCAGACATAAGCAAGCAGGCGCAATTTTCGAAACACTCTCATACCCCTAAATATAAATCAAAACAAAGTAAAACGCCCACCGAATCTTTTCGGCAGGCGATTTTTACAATTGCAAACGAGGCGCGAGCGGTCTCCGTGAGCAACAAAGCCCCTGTTATTAAACAGGGGCGGTTGCGAGAGCAAGCGCTTCGGGTACGTACTTAGTACGATTGGGCGCGAGCGGTCTTATTACAAGCAGTGAGCGCGGAGGTCTTCGTCGCTCAGAGTGCTGAGGTATGCAGGCGGCACGTCGAGAACGGTCTTGCAACCGGTCTGGCCGTTAGCCTTCATACGCAGCGCTGCGCGGGCGTAAGCCACGAGAACGCTCGTCGTGAATTCCGGGTTGGAATCGAGCTTG
>JBGUWV010000029.1:0-31938 GCA_045221475.1 Fibrobacter sp. | reverse complement strand
ACGCCCGCGCACGCCCTCCCATTTGACGCTCCACCAGCTGGGCGCATCCGCAAACTGCGGCAAAATGGGAGGCGTCGGGTCGAAGATTACCCAGCGATCATCCACATACGCTTCGACCCATGCATGCGAATGCTTGCGGCGGAAAATGCTATAAGGCAATTCCTCGACGACTTCAGGATTCACAAAGCCCGTCACATACCGCGCCGGAATTCCCATGCGCCGCAGTACCAGCGCCGAAAGCGTCGCATAATATTCGCAGAAACCCTGCTTTTCGCGCCAGAATACCGCCAAAGGATCATTCTCCACATCACTACCGCCGCCATTCCAGCGAGAAATTCCCGGCACCGAAAGCGAATAGGTGAAGTTCGTGAGGTAATAAGCCAGCATTTTCTGCAACACCAAAGAATCCGGCA
The DNA here is from genome assembly GCA_045221475.1 of Fibrobacter sp. GTDB lineage: Bacteria > Fibrobacterota > Fibrobacteria > Fibrobacterales > Fibrobacteraceae > Fibrobacter. The sequence continues at coordinate 31,525 of JBGUWV010000029.1, read as the reverse complement.
TCGATTTTGCGAGAGCCGCCGAATCCTGCACCGAATCCTTCGAGGCGGAATCACGTAGCTGCATCGCCGCAATCACCGTATCGATTAACGGAAAATACCGCTCGCCCACCATCAAATCGCCTTCACCCGGAGCGAGCAGAGAATCCGGCAATTTGCAAGCCTCCGGCGCATTCTCCGCCGAAACCGGTTTGCACTTGAAATAATGCCAGTCGGAGCGTTTCCCGTTGCTATTCAGGCCTTGCACCATGCCGCCCGCATAATAAGTCAATGAGTCCACATCTTTCGCCGCAAAGCCCACAGCGCCATACGGAGCAAACACAAAGCCAAAGTTATTCAGCGTCGATTGCACCCAGATTTGTTCAACCTCGCGTAAGGAATCTGCCCTCGTCAACGAATCTGCAGTTTCAAATACGGCATAGTCCACCTGATAGTAGGCCGGATAAAGCCGTTTCGCAAATTTTGTCGGCAACTTCCAGATACCCGCCACATACTTTTCGTAACTAGCCGCCTTAAAGTATCTTGATGGCTGTTTATCCCACACGCGCAATACGACTTGGCTATTGTAGCGGGAATTGTAATTGCTCCCGAAACTACCCAAAGCAGCAACCGGATCAAAGCCCATCATGCGTTCACGCTGGTAGTAGTCTTCGGCCATTTTCGCACCATAGCGGTAACGCTGCGATTTCCAATGTTGCCAACCGCCGTAAGAGATTGCGCTGAGTACTGCAATCACGAGCAAAAAGAGTCCGTATTTGTAAGGCGCTGTTCCGCGACGGCTATAAGCGCAAAGCGCAAGCAAGAATCCGACAAGTCCGACAATGCCCCAGCCATGCGGCACCATGTACATTCCAAAGAGCAAAGCGCCTACGCCATCGAAGGCAACAAAGACTTCAAAGCCACCGTTTCCGCGGCTCCGTTCCTGCAACGCCGCCAAATACAGCAAATAAATTCCCGGCAAGAAAATCAAGTAAGGCGACACTCCGTTTTCGACCGAAGGCGTCATCACCCAGAAAAGCGCTAGCGGGACAATCGCCCCGTACGCCAAAATTTTGTTGTAACGCGGGCGCTTTGCAAACTCTCGGCGGCGCGTCGCATTCAACACATCGATGACCACAAAGTAGATTGCAAATAAAAGGCCGAGCCACAAGAAATCAAAGGTATGGCCAAGATTCACCGAGGCCAGGCAAAGGAACAACACCTTAAAAGCGTAGCGGATATCTACTTTCTCGCTTGCCATCATAGTGTTACCCTCTCGCCTTCGCAATCTTCAGGCGGAATCACCAGCAGTTTATCTTCCGCCGAAGCCGGGTAATTTCCGACCACGATATGCTTGTTCACAAGCGGCTCATCGTTTTCATATAGCCCTATGCGGAGCACCGGATCCATCGGGCGCGCCGCAGGGGCCCAAGGCGAGGGCTGTTTCCCGTGCGCAAGGGACGCCACCGGAATTCTCGCCAAAGCATCCAGCAGATTCTTGCGACTTTCGCTACCGCCATCCAAAGCAATTTCTTCGCTATCAATAAAGAATCGCCCGAGAATTTCGCGATCCAGAAGCCACTCGCCCACCGCCGCCGTCACGCGAATCGCATGTTCCAAGTACTGTCGCGACTTGAAATTCGGAGTCGCCGTATCTAGGAACAAAATCACGCCTGCACCGCGCTCCACCTCAAATTCTTTCGTGAAAGGTTTGCCATAGCGGGCAAAAGCCTTATGGTGCAAATCGCGCAGGGAATCGCCTTCGCGGTAAGGCCGCACACCGATAAAATTCATGCCACGGGTAAGGCTTGGCATCAAGAATGGCGCAAACGCCATGCCCGAAGCGCCCTGTGTAAGGAACGGGAATTCCTGTACCTTGAGTGTCCGCGGATAAACCAGCAATTCTACCGAGCCGTTAAAGCCATAAGGCCAGCGCAAAAGACCCATAATTTCAGGCACATTCGCAGAAACCTTATTCAGCATAAAGGAGCCGCGGCGCGTCGTACGCACTTGGCATTCCATTTTGCGCGGCGGCTCGCCCTTCTTAATCTTCTCGCGGTCCGATTCAAAGCCTGTAAGCGAGGGCGGCAAACGATTCGCCCCCAAAGTCACACAATCAATCGTCGAGCGAACCGCCACATACGCCGTTACCGTGGCCGTTTCGCCTTCGCGCACACGATTCACCGACACGCTTTCAACCCAAATCTTGCTCCGCTTCGCCGTCACAAAAAGGCTAAAGACAAGTCCCAAGAAAAGCAGAAAATCGATGCCCGCAAAAATCCAGGCCGCCCAGAATCCAGGCACCGCGCCAGCAAACATCGCAAGCAAAAACAAGGAGGCAAAGGCGCGACCCGCCGGAGTAAAGTAATCCAGCCACCAAAAGTAAACAGCCATCAAAATTCCCGATTTTTTCGGGGCCCGCGGAATCGCGTTCAACAGCCATTTAGCAAAGGATGACATTCGCGTCCTTACTTAGGAATCGCCACCTGTTTCAAGATTCCCTGCAAAATCTTCTTGCTGGCGTCAGGGTCGCCGCTATCCTTGGCGAACACGCGGTGTTCCATCACCGGGAAGAACACACGCTGGATGTCATCGGGATTCACGAAGTCGCGGCCATTCACATACGCACACGCCTGCGCCATGCGCACCAGGTTCATGCCCGCTCGCGGACTTGCCGCCAGACGCACGCCGCCGTCGTTACGCGTCGCCTGCACCAGGCTCACAATGTAGCGTTCCAGCGATTCATCAATATGAATCCGCTGCACTTGGCCGCGTGCCGTCAAGACTTCGCCAGGAACCGTCACCGCGCGTACTGAATCAATCGGACGACTGCTACGATGCGCCCGCAAAATTTCAAGTTCGGTTTCTGCCGTCGGATACCCCACCGAAATGCGCACCATAAAGCGGTCCATCTGCGCTTCGGGCAGCGGGAACACCCCGTGGAATTCCACCGGGTTTTCGGTCGCAAGCACCATGAAAAGTTCAGGCAACTTGTAGCGTTCCCCTTCAAGAGAAACTTGGCGTTCTTCCATGGCCTCAAGCAAAGCACTCTGCGTACGCGGCGAGGCTCGGTTGATTTCATCCGCCAAGAGCACCTGCGTAAAGACAGGACCCTTCTTGATTTCAAATTCGCCCGTATTCGCCTTAAATACGGCACCGCCCGTCACATCGGCGGGCAACAGATCCGGCGTAAACTGGATTCGCGCAAAGTCAGCACCAATCGCCGCCGCAAGCGCCTTCGACAGCGTCGTTTTCCCCGTGCCGGGAACATCTTCCACCAGCACGTGACCATCGGCCAACAGCGCCATGACCAAAAGTTCAACCGTCTCGGACTTTCCGAGCAGCACCCCATTTAAAGCATGAATTAAATCTTTAACCATGCTTTAAATATATATCTTTTATTTTGAGCGCTCACGCATCAGGGCAATTTCTTTTGCGTAGCCGGGCAATTCATTAGGAGTTTCCAAGTAAAACAGCAAATTCTTCAGCGCCGCATGGTTCACCACACGAGTCAGCGCATCCAAGCCGATAAATCCAGCCCCTAAAACCTCGTGACGATCCTTATGGCTACCCATCGGGTTCTTGCTATCATTCAAGTGAATCGCCTTCAAACGCTTCAGGCCAATCACTTTGTCAAATTGTTCAAGAACACCATCCAGATCGTCAATAATATCATAGCCGCCATCAAAAACATGGCACGTATCCAGGCAAACACCCAGCTTATCGCTCAATTCGACGCGGTCAATAATCGCACGAAGTTCTTCAAAAGTACGGCCCACCTCGGAGCCCTTGCCCGCCATCGTTTCAAGCAGCACGAGTGTCTTTTGTTCCGGCTTCAAAATCTGATTCAGTGCGCGGGATATCAAATCCACACCCACTTCTACACCCTGCTTTACATGGCTTCCGGGGTGGAAATTGTACATGGCACCCGGAAAATGATCCATACGCCAGATGTCGTCCTTCATGACATCGACCGCATATTGACGCAAGCCTTCGTCTGCAGCACAAGCATTCAGCGTATAAGGGGCATGCGCCAGAATCGGAGCAAAATGATTGTCATTCAGCAACTTCACAAGCGATTGCGCATCGGCGGCGTCAAAAGGCTTTGCCGATCCACCGCGAGGATTTCGCGTAAAGAACTGAAAAGTATCAGCGCCAATCGAAAGCGCCGTTTGACCCATAGCCAAGAAGCCAGCCGAAGATGATAAATGACAACCGATATGCATAGACATTGAATCCTATCGATTAAGCAACCAAGCGGCGAAAAACCTGCCTCAAAACCCGCAAGCCATAAGGAACAACCTTCAAATTGGATTTTTCACCGGCATAACGCGTAGGAATCGGGAGTTCTGCTAGCTTCAAGCCACGGGCATCGGCAATGGAAATGAGTTCCAAATCAATATCAAAGGAGGGACTCAGCTTTTCAAGATTCACCTTTTTCAAGAAATCCGTAGAATAGACGATAAACCCGCTATGACGATCCGTGAGTTTCTGCTTGAAAGCCACATTTTCAATCGACGTCAGAACAGTTCCACCAAGGCGCTTGTACAAAGGCATGTTCCCCGCTTTTGCTCCGCCACGATTCAAATGGCGAGAGCCCTGCACCAACACGGCCTCATTGGATTGCAAATGGTCAAAAAAATCCTGCAACATTTCAGCTGGGTACTGTCCATCGCCATGCAAACAAGCAACGTAGGCTGCCCCGGATCGAAGCCCTTCAGAAACACCTTTCTTTACAACGGATCCATAACCGTGATTTTGTTCAAAGCGCATGTAACGCAAGCGGCTTTTCTTGATAGTGCCAATAGGATCATTGTCCAGCCCCTCCACATAATCTTCAAAAGCTCCGCGAGTATCGTCAACGGAGCCATCGTCAATCACAAGGGCAATGGCGCGATTCCACACGCTCTCGGGAATTTTCTGCAACACCGAGGCAAGAGTGTTCGCAACGTTATAGGCGGGAATAAAGATAAAGTAATCAACAGGCATCGACATAATGTCCGACAAACCACCGAAGCGATTCTTCAATTGCTTCTTTCAGCGGGATTTTCGCCATGAAGCCCAACAAGTTTTCGGCCTTCGCCACCGACGGGAGTCGACGCAGGGAATCGTCGTAACCCTTACCGTAATAATCTTCACCCGAAACAACTTCTACACCTGGCACATCGTTTTCAGACATTCCCTTGACCGATGCAAAAACCGAACGCATCAAGCCAGCCAATTCCGCAATGGACACTTCGTTGTCTACATTGCCCACATTAAAAGCTTGGTCAACACCCTTGTCGATCTTCGCAAACAGGCAGAAGACAAAGTCAACGGCATCGTGTACCGAAGTAAAGCAGCGCTTGGCCACGCCCCCGTTCACAAGTTTGAGGGATTCTCCCCGAACCAAGGCCGTCGAAAAATTCGCCAGCACGCGAGGGATTCCTTCGCCATCGACGCCAGGCATAAAGTCCATAAATGGACCCACAAAATTGAAGGGGCGAACCACCGTCCAATTCAAGCCCGCAAGACCGGCCATGTAGCGTTCGGTCAAAAGCTTGGCCGTGGCATAACTCCAGCGGCTAGCCGTCACAGGACCCAACACGATTTCAGAAGAATCTTCTTCAAGCGCGGAAGAATCCGCAGCCGTCTTACCGTAAATTTCGGAAGTGGAAAAATGGATGAGCCAGCTACCGCTCTTGGCACAAGCATCTGCCAATGCCCGCGGATGGTCATAATTACTGCGAATGACTTCTGCGGCTTCTGCCATGTAGCGACCGGGGGTGCATATGGCCGCCAAATTCACTACTACCGGGTACCGCGCAATCCGCTCGACCACAGCCGCTTCCGCGAGATCTGCGCACAAGAATTCGAATCGGTCATTGGCCAAGTATTCCTGGATACGGTAGGATTCCAGATCTACACCAAAAACACGCCAATTCGTGCGTTCAAAGATTGCCTTCAATAGATGACAACCAATAAAACCACCGCAGCCCACAACGGCTACGGTGATTGAATTGTCTTGAAAGTCCAGTGTGGTGTTCAAGTTTACTTGGTCACCTTGAAGGTGCCGGACTTACCAGCCTTGGACTGCTTGGAGTAGGGGTAAACAAAAATGTAGGCATCATCTGCAGCTTCGACACCACGTTTAGCATCAAGAACAGCAGAGTATTCATTACAAGTCTTTCCGTCGATAACAGCATCGTCGATGCTTTCGTCGAACAGGCTAATCTTCTTCGCACCATCATTGAAGCGGATTTCCACTCCAAAGCCGCCGAAATTCATATCGGAACCGAAAACGACCTTAATGGTGTCGCCCAACTTAAAGGATTCGCCTTCTGCAGGTGCAACGACCTTCACGCCGTCCTTGACAGTACAATCGTAAGCGACCTTGTCATCATCGGAACTTGCAGAGGAAGAATCGCCGCAAGCAGTAAAAGAAATAGCGGCAAGAACTGCGCAAGAAGAAGCAGCCAACTTAAAGAAATTCATATTAACTCCTTTTCGCGGAAAAAAAACGCGTTTTCCTTAATATACAAAAGGTTGCTGTAAAGAAACTCGGCCGTTCAAACGAATTTGCAAGAAATAGCGACCTTTAGGGAGTTTTGCTCCATTAGAAAGTACCGAAACAGAGCCAGCAGGAACATTTCGGATCTCTCGCTTCAGGTTTTTGCCCATGGCATCCATCAATTGGACTTCCATCAGGCCTCCCGGAGTCGAAACGGTCAGATGACGGGCATTAAAGGAAACTCCACCGGAAATTTCCGTCGCCAAAATTGCAGCAGTACTGCTGGAAGATTCCACATCGTTTTCCACCTTGGCCGGTTTGCATCCCGTACGGTACACGCCCTTGATATCGAAGGCAATCATATCAATATTCGGGCCACCATCAGACGTTGTCGAAGCGAGTTTCACCTTGAAGTCGAGTGCATCCACCCAAACATCGTCGATATACACGGTATCCCACTTGTCCCAGGCGCCTGTCGGCGGGAAGGCTACATAGTAGGTGCCGTTATCGATAGTAATCTTCATGTCGCGATTGGCTGTACCAGCAAAGGCATAGCGCACCATCACGCGGGCATTGGATGCCGACTGGTCGGATGTTACATTATAAGTAGCCGTACTGTAGGCGCTGTTTTCAAGGTTAAAGAAGCCCTGACCCGTAAAGCCCACATGATTAACATCAGTCGTTCCGTCACCCACTTCAGGATTCGACATATCAATCGGAGAAGGCCACGCCGCATCGGCAACGCCATCATAGCAAAGCTTCGAATCAATGGAACTCGAAGATTCAGGACCCGCCGAACTCGAGGACATCGGGGTATCGCCGCCCTCATCTTCGGCATCGTGCGCAATCTTCTTACATTCAGAGCCACCCTTGAACATGGCCGTATAGGTAATGCTACGAGCCTTGGTCTTGAAGCCGTAATAAATCATGTTCTTCGAAATTTCGTTACAGTCGTCATCAACCCATTTTTCAAAGGTCTGGCCGTTCGGAGTCACGCGGAGCGTCATCGGAGACCCCGCCGGGAAATACTGGGTCTGCGTGATGAGGCCGTTATAGTTCGAAAGGTTGGTCTGCACCTTGATGGTATAACGCTTCTTGATAGTAGAAACAAGCGTGGTGAGAGCGGCCTTGGCTTCAGCCGAAAGATTCGAATTGTTCTTGAGATTATCTTCAAGCTCTTCACAAATCATCTGGGCATGGCCCATGGAACCCATTTCTTGGAAGTGCGTCGTACCATCGTTCACGCCATCGGGATAATTCGGATATTCACCAGCCTGCAAAGATTTGTACAAATAACGCGTCACGTATTCCGGAATGTTCTTGTAAGTCGTATTGTAGGTATTGTACGATTTCATGTTCAAATCGACGAACGGGATCTTATTGTTCTTCGCGACAGTCTGCATCATGCCACGGGCATCGTAGTTGTTTTTACCCGTAGAGAAGACGTTACGGCTACCATTCAGGTTCATCGGCGAAATCAGAATAACGTTCACACCCTTCGCCTTACCCGCATCCACAAACTTTTGAATATAACCCGGAAAATCAGCAGGAGGAACATAGCGAGCTTCTTTACTGTAGTCACGATCGTTATGACCGAACTGTACGAAAAGGTAATCACCTTTTTGTGCCGATTTCAAAGCACCATCCAAACGACCTTCTTCGATAAACGTCCTAGAACTGCGACCACCAAGAGCAGCATTGTTCACCTTGACGCGAGCACCGTCAAAGAAGTATCCGATCACCTGTCCCCATCCCGTTTGCGGATAAGCTTTATCGTTATACGTTTGCACGGTCGAATCGCCCACCACATGAATGGTAAAGCTCGTGGAATCGCTAACGGCAATTCCTGCAAATACGGCTGCAGCGATGAGGAATCTCAACACGCCCTTCATGTTTACCTCACCTTTGCATAAGTTGCCGTGAACATAGCACTTCCCTGGCGAACCACAACGCGGTAGAGTCCAGCAGACTTCACCATGGTCGCAAGAGAAACTTCAGAAGCATTCTCAACAATCTGCTTTGCAACCAGACGGCCATGCATATCGAATACATTCACATTAGCCCGTTCCGTATCGGCAAGGCGCAAGGTTTCACCATGCAGAGCAACGCCGTTTTCGCGACTCACCGTTTTTACAATTTCGATTGTTTCTTCAGGGCAGCCTTCGCTTACACGGCACACACCATCCATACTGAAGCCAAAAGCATCTATATTCGGGGCACCATCATTTGTAAGCGACATAAAACGAAGTTCACTTTCGCCCATAGGTACATCAAGAACCACATATGCCGTATCCCAGTTTTCCCACCCCCCCGTGGGCGGAGCACTTATATAATAGTCATGATCCATATAGGCATTAAACAAACGGTCCGTTGTTCCCCCGTTGGCATAACGAACGGCAAGCGTTGCATGTCCTGCGCCAGGAAAACGCATCTTATAACTTGCAAAGGAGTTCTTCTCGTTTGCCATATTGAAGAAACCAAGACCCGTATGCACCCAATTGGTATCCGAGGTTCCAATTCCCGTATCCGGCTTGTAGGCATCAAAAAACTTCTTGATATCCTTGTCCATCTTCTCGGTCGTATCCTTGGAGCCATCAATCGGTGTAAACGGCACAAACGTCACATCATCCAAGCTCGTCGGAGTCTCTTTTGGAAAACTCGTGAGAGCCTTACCGTCACCCGTATATTTCTGCGCCGTTCCACCTTCATAAACGGCAGTAAACTGAGTCGCCGAATTACCCATCTTAAACGTGTATATATAAGGGGATTTCACCGTAGAAACAGCTTGTCCGCTCACCTTGTTGCCATTACCATCGTACCAGCCCAAAAATTTCTTGCCAGATTTCGGAATGGTCTTAAGCAAGACCGTCATTCCTTCTGGATAATAGGCACCTATTGACGTCGCATCGGCGGACCCTTCGGGAGAAACCTTCACGTCAACTTGATACATAGGAGCCATGTAATCGCCAAGTTTTTTAACGACAACATCTTCATGAGCACGCATCTGTTCAGTAATAATGCGTCCAAACGCATTCGCCCCATTCATCTGCAAATGGGTCGCATCAGCTTCATCACTTTTTAGATTGCTGTATTCAGCCGTCGTCGAGTAGTTAAACACGAATTGTGTCGTATAGAGTTCACCGACAGAAACCATGTAATTAGCAACCCACTTGAACATATCTATAAAAGGTATGTTAAGCGAATCGGCCAATCTACGAGACTCCTCGGGATACTGACGGTACGACGCATGCACCTGAGTCGGGCTATCAAACCACATTCGACGAATAGGGCTCATCACAATAGGATTCGCACCCTTCGCTTGAGATTCCTTGACCATTGCGGACATGGAACGGATAAAACCCTCTGTCGAACTTTTATTGACATCGTTGATACCAAACTGAATGACCACATAGTCTCCCGTTTGCAACTTATCCACGATGCAGTTACCCGCAGAACAGCCATGTTTCCAGAACATGTCGTAGTATCCTTCTGCAGCCATACCGCCCTGGCCGCGGTTCACCACCGCCGCCTTGGTTACATCGAACCAATAATGAAAATCTTGGCCCTGACCTTGTTTGGGGCAGTAGCCAGCAGCCCAATCCTGCATAGTGGAGTCGCCGCACATGTAAATAGTCACCTGTGCAAGTGCAATAGGAGCAGCAACCATCGACGCAACAACTATACTCTGCCAAAGTTTACTAAACATCTTCATACCAAAACTCAAAAGGGCCTAGCCCCAGTCCAACACTCGAAAGACCGGGGCTAGGCAGTGAGGTGTTTATTGCTTCGAGAATTTCTTCACCGAAACAGCCTTTCCGTTAAGCATTACCTTAACGAGATACATTCCCTTCGGGAGCACATCGCGGTCGAGCGCAAACACGCTCGTTCCTGCAGCCACATTCTGCGACACACCCATGCGCATTGCACCGGACATATCGAAGAAGTAAACTTCCGCAAAGCCAGCCTTCGGGGTAAACAGTACGCCAGTCGCGGGATCGAATACCACGCCACTCTTGAAAGAGCCCACCGGCATCATTGTCGGATTATTAATCTTCTGCGTACCGTCATAAAGTTCCACACCATCGATACCGAAAGTGAACATGTCTACGTTCGGGCCGCCGTCACTTGTCATTGACGAAAGCTTCAACGTATTTACGCCCGCCTTCAAGGACACATCAATCTTCGCTTCGGAATATGTTGTCCAGTCTCCAGTCGTCGGGAAGCTCACCGTACCAACAGACTTGCCGTTCACATTCAGCGACATGTTACGCGAATCCTTGCCGCCATTGGCATAGCGAATGGTAAGAGTCGTCTTGGCATCCTTCTGCGAGAATATTTCCCAAGTAGCGTAGCTTGCCAGCGTATTATCAAAATTGTAATAGCCATTTTCTTGGAAACCCGCATTGGTCGCTTCAAATCCGCCAGCACCTTCCTTCGGCGCAGAGGCATCCATCGTCGATTTGCCATCGTTCACCACCGGAGTCGTGTCGGGAGGAATCAGCTCATCGCCCGCCATAAAGACAGCGGGTTGCTTAAGAGACTTCACCATATCGGGCAGATAGTAACCCAAATGCGGCGGCTGGTTGTATGCCGTATTTTCAGAAGCAACCGCCGTACGGTAAGTAGCATCGTGCATCAGCGTATAGACGCGAAGCTTGCTTTCGACCGGAGTCGAAATGATATACATCGTGGTCGGATCCGTTTCGGAACGCACCACCAGTTCTTCGCGCCAGTCACCGAACAAATCGGCAACCAGGCTCGGAGTATTCTTGGTGCCGTTGCAGCCTGCAGCTCCGAGAGCCTTCGGACCGTCAAAATAGACATTCGACTTTTTATTCTTAGAATCGAATTTGGTCACATAGGCGCCATCCAAAAGTTCATCGTATTCGTCGCCATCAAAGTAAATGCGGAAATTCGTGGAGACAGACGGAGAACCAATGTTTACGCCCTTCGCGTTTTTCATTCCGCCGCCCTTACTGGACCACATTTCAAAGCCACGGTGTTCGGAATCGATGTCCGCCGCCATGCCGCGACCATTATCCACACCACCAGAAGAAGGCTGCGGAGTTCCCCAGATAATCGTACCATCATGGGCACGCATTTCTTCGGTATACTTGGCATCGGTATGTTCGTGAACATCCCAAGATTCAAGTCCCGGACGATCCGGATCCAAATCAGAAATATGGTGAGCGTCGCCATGACCGAGGCCAGTGCGGTAGCGCAGCGTTCCATCGTGGTTCAAGGCTGCAGCCCCGAAGAAGATTTCGTCGTAGCCGTCACCGTCAAGGTCCACCGCCTGAAGGCTGTGGTTTCCTTCGGCATACAGGCCTTCACCCGGATATTCGGACTTGTGAAGCCAACGGAGCTTCAAATCCTTTCCGTCAAAATCGTAGGCAGCCACATAAGCGGAGCTGTAATAGCCGCGAACAAAGATCGCACTCGGATGAACGCCATCCAGGTAGCCCGTCGCCGCCAAGTAGCGTTCGCAACGGTTACCGTAGTTATCGCCCCAGTAGCCATGGGCATCCTTGCCCTTCACATGCTGGTTGATATCGCGACTCGGAGTATATTCGATTGTCTTAATTTCCGCACCGTCAACACCGCGGAACACCGTCAAGTATTCAGGGCCCTTCAGAATCAGTCCATTGGCATCGCGATAATCCTTGGACTTATCGCCAATAGCCTTGCCCGTACCGTCAATTGTACCGTCGGCAGTTTTCACGATCATTTCGGCCTTGCCATCGCCATCATAATCAAACACTTGGAACTGCGTATAGTGAGCACCCGCGCGAATGTTCTTGCCAAGATCAATACGCCACAGGCGCGTACCATTGAGCTTATAGGCATCGATGAAAACCGTGCCCGTGTAGCCCGTCTGAGAGTTATCGTGGGCGTTAGACGGATCCCACTTCAAAATCAATTCGTATTCGCCGTCACCGTCAAGGTCGGCAGTACTCATGTCGTTGGGAGTATAAGTGCACTTTTCGCCATTGGGCATCGTCTGCGACGCAGGAACTTCGAGTTTGATTGTCTTGTACGGGAAAGAGTTGCCACTATTGGAAACATTCTTGTCGAGCACAACGGAGACACTTTCCTTGACACCTTCCTTGCCGTTCACCACGGCCGCAACCGTGTACTTGGAAGTCGTCTTGCCGCTTTTGTCGAGATAGTTGGTTCCTGCCGACTTAGAAATGGTCGCAATCTTTTCGCCATCGCGGTACAGGTTGAATTCAGTATCCGGAGAATCCGTACCGAGCAAACGCCAACTCACAAGAACGCCCGAGCCAACGTTCGAAACCAGAACGCCGCGCGTAAGTCGTTCCATTTGACGGTCCGCTGCAGAAGCCTGCGACAAGCCAAAAGCGAGCACCAATCCCGCAACAGCTGTCGTTGTTTTTAATCCGAATCCCATGTGCACTCCATTTTGCGCTCCGACCAAGGAGCCGTTTCAAACATCCTATAAGTAATCTAATTCGGAATACTCCAAAATGCACCCTATAAATTACTTATCCTTAAATATAATCAAATTTTTCATAAAAAGTCTACATTATTTTTTACTTTTTACAGACATTTTGGCATATTTTAGCAATTGTAATAAAAATAAAAAGTCCACATTTAACCCATAAAAGCACTTCAAACGTGGACATTCCCAAACAGCACTCCACACACCCCCATCAGGCAACGTCGTATTTCATTTTGAAACGTTCCGTAAAATCAGATTGGCTAAGTTTCAAAAAGATACGTTCACGTGCCCAAAACGGCCCAAAATACACAAAAATGAGACCGGTTTCACCCCAAATAGATTTGGCACAGATATTGCTTACTATAGGGCGAAACAAAATAAATAGTCCAACTTGGACTAAGAAGTTCAATCAATGGGTGCGAAACCACCCGCAAAAAAGGAAAAAGAAAATGATCAAGCCGCTTGCAGATCGAATCGTCGTTAAACCGGCAGAAGCCGAACAGAAGACCTCTTCGGGTCTCTTCATCCCGGATAACGCCAAGGAAAAGCCGATGCAGGGTAAGGTCGTGGCCGTGGGCCCGGGCCGCAAGAACGAAAAGGGCGACCTCGTTGCCATGGAAGTCAAGGTCGGCGACGTGGTGCTTTACGGCAAGTACAGCGGAACTGAAGTTTCCGTCGATGGCGAAACCTACCTGATTGTCAAGGAATCTGACATTTTCGCAACCCTGTAATAGGCAACAAAAGAATTTTAAAAAAGGAAAATCAAAATGGCAAAGCAACTTAAGTTTGATGTAGCAGCTCGCGAATCCCTGATGAAGGGTGTGGACAAACTCGCCAACGCAGTGAAGGTCACCCTCGGTCCTAAGGGCCGTAACGTGATGATCGCAAAGGCCTTCGGTGCCCCGAACGTCACCAAGGACGGCGTGTCTGTCGCTAAGGAAGTGGAACTCGAAGACGCTTACGAAAACCTCGGCGCTCAGATGGCCAAGGAAGTCGCCAACAAGACTTCTGACGCTGCCGGTGATGGCACCACCACTGCTACCGTGCTCGCTCAGGCTATCACTCGCGAAGGCCTCAAGAACGTGGCCGCCGGTGCAAACCCGATGGACATCAAGCGCGGTATGGACGCCGCTGTTGAAGCCGTGATTAAGGAAATCGGCAAGATGGCCGTGAAGATCAACGGCAAGGAACACATTGCCCAGGTCGCAACGATTTCTGCCAACAACGACCCCGAAATTGGCGAACTCCTCGCCAACGCCATGGAAAAGGTCGGTAACGACGGTGTGATCACCATCGAAGAATCCAAGACTGCTGAAACCATCCTCGACGTTGTCGAAGGTATGCAGTTCGACCGCGGCTACCTCTCTCCGTACTTCGTCACCAATACAGACAGCATGGAAGTGGCCCTCGAAAATCCGTACATCCTGTTGTACGACAAGAAGATTTCTACCATGAAGGATTTGCTGCCGATGCTCGAACACGTTGCTAAGCAGGGCAAGTCTCTTCTGATCATCGCCGAAGACGTCGATGGCGAAGCTCTCGCAACGCTCGTTGTGAACAAGATGCGCGGCACCCTGAAGGTCGCAGCCGTTAAGGCTCCGGGCTTCGGCGACCGTCGTAAGGCAATGCTCGAAGACATCGCTATCCTCACTGGCGGTATGCTGGTTTCCGAAGACACTGGCGCCAAGCTCGAAGACGCTCCGGTGACCGTGCTCGGCCAGGCCAAGTCTATCACTATTACGAAGGACAACACCACGATCGTTGAAGGTGCCGGTGACGCCGCTTCTATCAAGGGCCGTATCGCCCAGATCAAGAAGCAGATCGAAGCTACCACCAGCGATTACGATCGTGAAAAGCTCCAGGAACGTTTGGCCAAGCTCGCTGGCGGCGTTGCCGTGATCAAGGTCGGTGCTGCTACTGAAGTTGAAATGAAGGAAAAGAAGGACCGCGTCGACGACGCTATGCACGCAACCCGCGCAGCCGTCGAAGAAGGTATCGTTCCGGGTGGTGGCGTTGCCCTCATCCGCGCCGAAAAGGCCATCGATTCCCTCAAGTTTGATAACGCCGACCAGAAGACTGGTGCCGCTATCATCCGTCGCGCTATTGAAGAACCTCTCCGTCAGATTGTCCAGAATGCAGGCCTCGAAGGCTCCGTCGTGGTGAACAAGGTGAAGGAAGGCAAGGATAGCTTCGGTTACAATGCCAAGACCGATTCTTACGAAGACCTCATCAAGGCTGGCGTGATTGACCCGGCCAAGGTGACTCGTACGGCCCTCAAGAATGCCGCTTCTATCGCTTCGATGATCCTCACGACTGACTGCGTGATCGCTGAAAAGAAGGAACCGAAGCCGGCAGCTCCTGCCATGGATCCGTCCATGGGCATGGGCGGCATGATGTAATCATCCGCTAGATTCTACTCCTTATGGACGTCCGGTTCTTTGAACCGGACGTTTTTTACTTCGGGTTCGACCCGCCTTGGAGTATGAAAAAGGGTCCCCCAAGGGGGACCCTTTTTCATACTCGAGGCGGGAGTCGAACCCACGACCCATTGCTTAGAAGGCAATTGCTCTATCCAACTGAGCTACTCGAGCGTTTGTGGACTGCAAATATAGCAAAAACAACTTAATTTCGTCAATCTTCTAACGATTCGCAGGTGTTTTCGGCTTACCGTAGGGCTTGCAGAGGTAGACAAGCGCCGTGGTGAGTGTATAATCGGCCAAAAGAGCACCGCCAAGCCCCAAGATAGAGAGGACACCCACGTTATGAAGCGCCCCCATGGGGCTAAAGATGAATACGAAGAACATGGCGCAAAGAATGAAGGTGGTCATGCCCATGGTCTTGCCAATTTCGCGGTAAGAGAGCAGGAGAGCCTGTCGATAGCTACCCGTTTTTTCGTAACCGTACTTGATATGATTATTCATGTGGATTGTATCATCGACAGCAATGCCTAAAATCATCGGCATAATAATCATCGTAATCATGTCAAGCGGCATGTTCAGATACCCCATGAGCCCGCCAATCAGGAGCACCGGGGCAACATTCGGAATCATGCCGATAAGCCCCGCGCGGACACTCCCGAAGGCAAGAATCATCATGACGGCGATAATCACGAAGGAACCGCCGAAGGAACGAAGCAACCCGCCCACCAGCTTTCCGTTCATTTCGGCGTAGTTGATGACATCTCCCACCACCGAAGTTTTTGCATCAGGGAAGAGACTCGTCATGTAGCTTTTGGCGCTATCCAAGTCCTCGATGACTTTATTTGCATCGTAGCCTGAAAGTTCCACATGGATGTACGTCGTCTTGTAATCTTCGTCCATCCAGCTGAAGATTGCATCGGGATCCGAGATTTCGTAGAGGAACAGCACCTGCGAAAGCATATCATGCTCGGCAGGGATCGCGTAGTAGGCTGTGTCGTCGCTATTCAAGGTGCGGTTCATTTCCTTTACGAGGCTCGTGACTGACTGCACGCGCGGTTTTCCGTTTGAAACTTTTGTAAGCTGGAGCGTCCCGAGTTTTTCTTCCAGTTCCATAAGGCGATTCATGTTCGCCGGATCTTTCAAGGCATCGGGATCATCGAATTCCACCATCACGTTAAAATCGTAGAGGCTCCCCAACTTTCCGCTGAGCATGTCCAGAAGCCGCACCACATAAGGAATCTTTTGGCCCATGGTCTTCGTATAGTCCATGTTCACATCGATGTGTGCAATTCCAGGAACCTGGAACAGCATGAAAGCTCCGGCTACAACAGCAATGATAACGCTGTGGCGGCATATCTTGCGACCGAAAAATTCAAAGAGGATATCGGCCTTGGTCGCCCCCGCGCTCTTAAGCATATCGGGTTTAGGTTCCGTATTGCGCCCGAAACTCATGAGGATAGGAATCAGCACCATCACGTAGAGGCAAACCATGGACACGATGCCCGCCGAGATGCCGCCAATCCAGCGAATAGGGCGAATGCCTGCAAACAGGAACGAAAGGAGCGATGCCACCGTGGTAATGACCGTAAAGAAGATGGGCCAGCCGGTTTCTTGAATGGCGAAGACCACCGATTCCTTGCGCTTGCCGGAACGGCGGAACTGCATGCGGAACGCGTTGATGTAGTGGATGGAATAGCCCACCGAAAGGGCCATACCCAAAAGCACCGGAAGCGCCACCATCGAGGAATCCCCCGTAATACCGAGCCAGGCGTTGATTCCCAAAACGGAAGCTATTCCGCAAACTGTCGCAATGGCAGGCACCACTACCCCACGCAACGAACGCACAAAAAGAATAAGGCAAAGGAGCATCACCGCAAAACCCACGCCAATGCGGATAATGCATTCACGAGTGATCACTTCTTCTTCCTCCATTTCGGTGTAGCTCATCCCCGTTTGCAAAAGCTGATAACGGTCGCTCTTGAATTCTTCGGATTCAATGACCTTCCGTGCGAAAGGCGCAATGCTATCCTTACCGAATTCTACACCGCCTTCGTACTTTTTCAGCGAAAGAATCACCCAGGTTTCCTTGCAGTCATCCGAGACGATACCGTTTACCAGCGATTGGCGGCTCATCACCAACGACTTTTTAGTTGCAATTTCCTGCGGATCGGCGGGTATTCCCTCTTCGAAAGGGTCAATGACTTCGAAGCCTTCGTCATTCGCCTTGGGGATTGAAAGGTTGCGCGTCAAGGAGACGACACGTTCGGCATACGGGACTTCGTTTTCCAACCTTTTTGAAAGCCGGTCGATAGCTGAAAGTACTTCAGGTGCAAAGACATCGTCAGCACGGACCAACACCATAAAGGAATCATCACTGCCGAAGATGTCGTAAAAATGCTCCTGGTTCAGTTTTATTTGATCCCTGTCATCGAACCACTCGTCATCACTGCTGGACATGGAAAGGTGCGGAAGTCCGAGACATGCCGCTATAGTCAAAATGATAGTCGCCGAGAGGATAAGCCAACGATGAGTTACCTGAAAACGCCCCATTCGGGCAAAAAATTGGTTGACACGAGAAACTTGCATACACTTTTTCCGTTTTTTGGGCCAGAAAATACGTATACGCCTAAAATTTTTCTACTCCAATTAGACTTTTATGAATCTAATAAAGTTTTTTATTCAAAACAAAATTCATATACCCTAATAATGTTAGTCAAATGAGCGTCAGAGAGGACTGCCGCCTTAAGCTTTAAGTTAGTTTGTACATAATAAACAAGGGCTTCGGAAATAGATAGATTTTAGATATCAACCAAACAACCAAGGAGTAAATCATGTCTATTTGGAAAAATGAAAAGTTCTGGTGCGTCGTAGGTGGAGCCATCGGTTCTGCTATCGCCAAGAAGATTCTGAAGGCCCCGAAGACCCGCGAATACGCCGTCAAGGGACTTGCTCACGGCATGAAGTTTACCGCAGACGCCAAGGCCACCTTCCAGGATATGAAGGACGAAGCCGCTGATATCTGCAACGACGCAAAGAACGAAGCGGGCATTAAGTAATCTACTATGCACACAAGAATTGTTTACGACAAGCCGGGGCGCATTCGCTTTCGCGCGGGGGCGTACGCTTTTGAACCGGAACACGAACCGCGCATCCACAAGGCATGCGTGGCAAATCCTTATGTAAAACGCGCAGTCGTCCACTCCGAAAACGGTGGTATTCTCATTGAATACGAAACCGGTTCTCGTGAACAGTTTAACCGCGAGCAGTTGATTGAGTTTATCCAGAAACTGGATCTTGCGACACTCCCCGAAGGCGAACCCGATACCGCCTACCAGTTGCAGGCTCTGGATTCCAAGTTCAAGAACAAGCTCGCATTCATGCTGGCACGCCGCTACCTGTTCAAGTGGTTCGTACCGCTGCCCATCAGGACCGCAGTCCACATTTACAAGGGGCTAAAGTACGTCGTGACGGGGTTGAATATTCTTTCGCAGGGCAAGCTCACCGTCGAAGTTCTGGACGGGGCAGCCATCGGAGCAAGTCTCCTCCAACGCAACTACAATTCAGCAGGGACAATCATGTTCCTGTTGAGCGTCAGCGGCCTTCTGGAAGAATACACCAAGGCACGTACACGAACAGCACTTACCGCAAGCCTCGCCGTCAAGGTGGATCTGGTCTGGGTCGTCAAGGACGGTGTCGACGTCCAGATGCACCTGCAAGATGTCAAGGAAGGCGACCTGGTACGAATTCGCTCGGGTGCCATGATTCCGGTAGACGGTACCGTCGTCGAAGGCGACGCCTTCGTGAACGAAGCAACCATGACAGGCGAATCGCAGGCGGTACATAAATCCGCCGGAAAGTCCGTATTTGCAGGGACAATCCTAGACGAAGGCTCTATCGTCGTCTCAGTGCGAGCCGTAAACGGCAACACCAAGATTCAAAAAATCATCGAGCTGATCGACCAATCCGAGGACTTGAAGGCCTCGATCCAGAGCAAGGCCGAAAGACTCGCCGACAGCATCGTTCCTTACAGTTTCTTGGGATTCGGGCTGACGCTCTTGTTCACTCGCAACGTCACCAAGGCCGTCTCGATTCTGATGGTCGATTATTCCTGTGCCATCAAGCTTTCGACACCGATTTCGGTGATTTCGGCTCTGCGCGAGGCGGCCGACCGCAACATGACCGTAAAAGGCGGCAAATACCTGGAAGAATTCGCACTCGCCGACACCATCGTCTTTGACAAGACGGGAACACTCACCAAGGCGGAACCGAAGCTGGAAAAGGTTATCCCCTTCAACGACCGCAGCGAAGAAGAGGTGCTTCGCATCGCGGCATGCATCGAGGAACATTTCCCGCACAGCATGGCGCGCGCCATCGTGCGCGGGGCACTCGACAGGGGCATTGACCACGAAGAGGAACACGCTGACGTGAAATACATCGTGGCGCACGGGATCGCAACGACTCTGAACGGGGAACGCGCCGTTATCGGAAGCAAGCATTTCGTAGTCGAAGACGAGCATGTGACCGTAAGCGATGCTGAACAGAAGCGCATCGACGAACTCGCCGGAGCCGCCTCCGTGATTTATCTTGGCATCGGCGGAAAATTGGCCGGAGTTCTCTGTATCAGCGACCCGCCCCGAGATGAAGCCGCCGAAGCCATCCGCATGCTCCGTGAACGCGGAATCAAGCATGTGGCGATGATTACCGGCGACAGCCAAAAGGCCGCCGAGCGCACCGCCCAGCTGCTGGGCATCGACATCTTTTATGCGCAAGTCTTGCCCGAAGACAAGCACCGCTATGTCGAAAAGATGAAAGCCGAAGGCCACCGCGTGATTATGGTTGGCGACGGAATCAACGACGCCCCGGCTCTTGCCGCCGCCAACGTCTCGGTAGCATTAAGCGACGCCAGCGACATCGCCCGCGAAACCGCCGACGTGACGCTCCGCAGCGAAGACCTGCGCGACCTCGCCGAGCTAAAGGACCTGAGTATCCAACTCATGGACAAAATCCAGGCGAATTACCGCTTTATCGTCATCTTCAACACCGCCCTATTGGCTGCAGGATTCTTCGGAATACTGACCCCATCGACCTCGGCACTGCTGCATAACATGTCGACCATGGGTATTTGCGCCAAGAGCATGATGCCCCTAAAACAACATGCTCCCGCCAAAAGAAGTTGACCGAATATTCGAGCCTTCCTATATTGATTAGCAAATGGAAAACACAAAGCTCAGTCAAAGTCTCGAAGACTACCTGGAGATGGTGCACATGTTGCGCCTTGCTCACGGAATTGCCCGCGTCAAGGACATCGCCTCCTCTCTTTCGGTCAAGATGCCGTCTGTGGCAAAAGCCATGATCGAACTCAAGAAGCTCGGGCTCGTGACACAGGAACCGTACAGCGGCGTAGAACTCACCGAAGAAGGCAAGCGTGTCGCCACCGCCATTTTGAACCGACATCTTCTGCTCAAAAGCTTCTTGATTCGCTTGGGCGTCTCCGAAGCCATCGCCGACAAGGACGCCTGCTGCATGGAGCACATTCTTTCGGGCGAAACTCTAGGCAAAATCGAAGATTTTATGGGCCCAGCCTTAAAAAAATCAAAAAAATAATCGAGATTACAAACAATACATATATAGGGACGAAACGAATGATTTCGCCCTTTTCTTTTTATTTTGATACATTTTTAGCCAAATCTAAAAAAATTTTCCAAAGAAAACAAGATTAGCCTTGCCAAACTCTTTTGCTTTTCCTACATTAGCCGCGTCTAATTAGACAAAGCTAAACCAATTTAGGCAAAGAATGAAACGATCTAAGCTAACTCAGAGTCTTGAAGATTATTTGGAAGTGATTCACGTTTTGCTCCAAACCAACAAAATCGCCCGAATCAGGGATATCGCGGCGGCCCTTACGGTCAAGATGCCCTCGGTGGCACGTGCCGTAGCTGAGCTCAAGAAGCAGGGACTCGTGTCGCAGGAGCCTTACAGCGGCGTAGAACTCACTGAAGAAGGGAAACGAGTTGCGGTCGTCATCTTGAACCGACATCTTTTACTGAGGCAGTTCCTGATTCACCTGGGCGTATCCGATGACAACGCCAACACGGACGCCTGCAACATGGAACATATCCTTTCGGCGGAGACACTCGCCAAAATCGAAGAATTTATGAAATCTGTGGAAAATCTCAACAAGAGGAAAAAATGAGCTGTAATTGTGGTTGCGGCGGCAAGTCGCAAACGAAAAAGTGGAGCACCGAGCCCAAGTTCTCGGAACTCAAAAAGGGCGACAAGGTGGAAATCGTCGGCTATAACGAAGGCGATTCCCGCTACAAGTCCAAGCTTCTTTCGATGGGGCTTGTACGTGGCGTTCAAATCGAAGTCTTGCAGGCTGCTCCGCTCGGCGATCCGATCGAAGTGGCAGTGCTTTCTTATAGACTCTCGCTCCGTAAAGAAGAAGCGAACGTGCTCAAGCTGAGGAGGGTATAATGGCTGCTAGAAAACTTTTGACGATTGCTATTGCCGGTAACCCGAACTGCGGTAAGACGGCTCTTTTCAATGCCCTTACAGGCGCTCGCCAGCATGTGGGTAACTGGCCCGGTGTGACGGTCGAGAAGAAGGAAGGTTACTTTGAACTGGGCGACCGCCAGATTCGTTTGGTGGACCTTCCGGGTACTTACGCTTTGTTCGCAAATGCCGAAGACGAACGCGCTGCTGTCGACTACTTGCTCAGCCGCGAAGCGAGCTTGATTATCAACATCGTCGATGCGACGAACCTGGAACGCAACCTGTTCCTTACAAGCCAGCTTGCCGACATGAAGATTCCGATGGTGATTGCCGTCAACATGATGGACATTGCCGAAAATCGCGGAATCCAGCTGGACCTCGACGAACTTTCTGACGTTTACGGTGTGCCTTGCATTCCGCTTTCTGCCGTGAGCGAAAAGAGCGTCACTAACTTTATCAGCCAGATGGGCCATGTGCTCGCTTCTCCGATGCCGCTTCCAAAGCAGATGGTTTATGGCGACAAGATTGAAGAGGCTGTCAAGGTTTTGGAACCGCAGGTGGCTCCGGTCGCAAAGCTCTTGGAAACGGATGCTCGCTGGGTTTCGCTCATGTATTTGGGCAACCAAAATAGCTATGCAGACAAGTTTGCCGAAGCTGGCGTGAAGATTAATAAGGCTGACGTTACAAAGATTCTGGGCGAAGAGCCGGAATTTGCGATGGCCGAAAACCGCTATTCTATTTCGCACAGTGTGGCTGGCAAGGCAATTGTCGCTGCACGCGAAAAGAAGACCTTCTCGGACAAGCTTGACGCTGTGCTTTTGAACCGCTGGGCAGCACTCCCGATCTTCCTTGTCATCATGTATTTGGTGTTCTGGGTTGCAGTCACGATTGGTTCTGCATTCATTGATTTCTTTGATGTGCTGTTTGGCGCAATCTTTGTGGATGGCCTCGGCTACGTGCTCACGGATGTTCTCCATGCGCCGGGCTTTGTGTCCGCTATTCTCGCCGACGGTATCGGTGCCGGTATCCAGACGGTTTCGACCTTCATTCCGGTGATCTTCTTCATGTTCCTGTGCCTTTCGTTCTTGGAAGACTCGGGTTACATGGCCCGCGCAGCTTTCGTTGCCGACCGCTTCATGAGATTCCTTGGCCTTCCGGGTCGTGCCTTCGTGCCGATGATGGTGGGTTTTGGTTGCGGTGTCCCGGGCATTATGGGCTCCCGCGTGCTGGAATCCAAGCGTGAACGTTTCCTCACCATCTTCTTGGTGCCGTTCATGAGCTGCGGCGCACGTCTCCCGGTGTATGCGTTGTTTGCTGCGGCATTCTTTGGCAAGATGGCGGGCACGGTCGTGTTCCTGCTTTACCTCGCTGGTGTGTTGTTCGCCGTTGCCTACGGTCTCTTCTTGAAAAAGTCCCTGTTCCAGGGCCAGGCCAGCAACTTTGTGATGGAACTTCCTCCGTACCATTTGCCGAAGTTCAAGTCGCTCATGATTCACTGCTGGCAGAAGCTCCGTGACTATATCTGGCGTGCAGGTAAGGTGATTACGATCGCCGTTGCAATCCTTGGCTTCCTCAACAGCTTCGGTATTGTCGAAAAGATGTATGTCGATGTGAACGGAGCCGAAACTGAAATCGTCAAGTCCGAAGAAGGCTACCAGATGGTTAAGGAAAACGAGGAAGGCGAAGCTGAAAATGTCGCTCTCCCCGAAGGTTTCGTGGTCGACGAATCTAAGATTTCTACTGCTAATGAATTTACGGCCGGTAACGGTGATTCCGAAAGCAGCTTGCTCTCTGTAATCGGTAAGGCCATTACGCCGGTGTTCGAACCGTTCGGTGTCGAAAAGGAAAACTGGCCGGCCTCTGTGTCTCTGTTCACGGGCCTCTTGGCCAAGGAAGCCGTTATCGGTACTATGAACTCGCTGTATTCGATGGCGGGTGAAAATGCCGAGGCTCCTGCTGAAGAAGCAAAGCCCGCCGAAGAACCTGCTGCTGAAACGCCTGCCGCCGAAGCCCCGGCTCCGGAACAGGTTGCCGCTGTTGCTGACAGCGCAAATGCAGATTCAGCTGTTGCCGATACGAATAAGGCTGCTGAACCGGCCGCCGAACCTGCTGAAGTTGCTGCCGCTGATTCCGCTGCAACCGATAGCGCCGTGGTCGCTGACAGTGCTGCTGCTCCTGCAGAAGCTGCTGAAGCTGCCGAAGAAAAGGCTGAAGAAGAAAAGGTGCTTATCGCCGGTGTAGACGAATGCCCCGCTGAAGAAGAGGAAGAAGGTGGCGCACCCGATATCAAGGGCGCAGTGCTCGAAGCTCTCGGCTCGATTCCGGCAAACCTCTCTGAAGTCTTCGGTTCGCTCACCGACATTCTCGGAACCGCCGGCGAATTGGAAGGCCAGGAAGCTGCCGAACTTAAGAAAGAAACTCTCGACAAGATTACTGATGCCAAGGTGCTGACCTGCGAAGAATATGCAGCCATCGAAACCTTTGGCGAAGAAGAAGAGGATGAAAAGACCCGCGAAGCAGTGTTCGAAAAACTCGCCGCTGCAGGCCTCACGCTCGACGAAGACGAAATGGGCGCTCTCGAAGAAGGCGACCTTTCCGAAACCGCCGACATCTACGCCAACCTCCGCTCTTACTTCCACAACCCGGATAAGAACGGCAACCCGGTGGATGGCTTCAACTGGCAGGTGTTCGCATTCCTCATCTTTATCTTGCTCTATATGCCTTGCCTTGCTGCAATGGGTGTCGTAGCCCGCGAAATCGGCCTCGGCCTTGCTATCCTTATGGCAACGGTTCAGACGATCCTTGCCTGGGCTGTGGCAGTTCTCCTCTACCAGGTGCCGGTTGGAGGCGATACCAAGTGGATTGTCGCTGCTATCGTGGCTCTTGTGGGTACGGGGATTTTCCTCAAGCTCTTCGGCATGAAGGCCAACAAGGAGAAGAGATTCGAAGACTAACCTTTTAGAATCAAGAATCATTAAGGGCTGGTAGGCCCAAAACCTGCCGGCCCTTAATTAAAAAGCTTGAATTAGATTAGCCTAATTTTTGAAACTAAACTAAAACATCTTGGCACGCATTTTGCAGTAATAGCACACAGAAGGCGATAGCCAAGCGTTTTTGTAGCACTATTTGTAAAAAACCTGACGGAGTGTTACAAAAACAGAAAATCAATCCGTCAAGGGAGAGAAAAATGAAGAACCGTTTGACGTCTAATCTTTTGTTCGGCCTTGCAGCCGCTTCCTTCTTTGCCGCATCGGCTTTTGCTCAGGAAGCCGCCCCTGCCGCCGAAGCCCCCGCTGCAGCACCCGTTGCAGAAGCTCCTGCCGCTGCACCTGCAGCCGCTCCTGCTGAACAGGCCGCTCCGGCCCCTGCACAGGAAGCCCCTGCTGCCGCTCCTGCTCAGACTGCTGCTGCTCCGGCACAGGAAACTCCTGCCGAACAGCCTGCCGCTCCCGCCGAAGAAAAAACTGCTGAATCTGCTCCTGCAGAAAATACGAATCCGGGTGAAGTGGCCGACGCTGCCGGTAACGCTCTTGACATGCTCAAGGCCAGCATGAACGAAGGCACATCTGAAGCCCAGATGGAAGTCAAGTACAACGGCGAAGTTGAATTTGATGCCTACACGGACAATGTCTGGGCAGATGGCGATCTGAACCATGAATACGCATCTACCTTCGACCTCAATTTTGAAGTCAAGTTCAACGAAAAGTGGTCTGCATTCGTGGGCCTCGAAGCCGACGGCGAAACTACTGATCCGGCCGCCATTTACAATGGTGCCTACGTTCAGTACCAGCCGGCTGATTTCTTCGCTGTCAAGCTGGGTGACCTGACCTTCTCGGAAGGTGCATTCGTTGCCTACTATGACTACGACGATCCTGCCGACAATGCTGCTGGCATGAAGGAACACGACATCCGCGGTTTTGAAATCGATCTGGCCGGTTTCATTCTCGGCTTCGGCTTTGGTAGCGGCGATAACGACTGGTCCGACGAAGAAGGTGCCAAGGTTTACGACGTCCACGCAGCCTACGAATTCGACTATGCCGGTCAGCACCTGCGTCCGTATGTGGACTACAAGAGCTTCCAGACCGCACAGCATAACGAACTCCATGCCGGTGTTGAAGCAGGCCTCTCTATCGGTGGCTTTGGCTTCAGAGCTGTGTATGGTTTCCATGCCGACTACCTGATGGACGACGGCGATGTCGTGGAAGGTCAGGACTGGACTTCTACCGCCCACGCCTTCTTGGTTGAACCGACTTTCGAAGTGAGTATATTCGATATCAAGACGACAGCCTTCTACGCTCTCATCGACAGGGGTGATGCTGCCGAAGAAGCTAGCGATCTTGACAACGGCGAAATTCCGGAATACTTCTTCCTGTATGCCGAACCGGCCTTCAAGTTTGCTGAATTCATCAAGGTTGGTATCCCTGTAGAATACCACACACACACCTTGGATGATGAAGACGAAACCGCCGCTACATTCGATGTCGGTGCCCGCGTCTACATCACTCCGGTCGAAAACCTGGAAATCACGGCCTTCGGCATGGTTGATGTCGCCGTGCAGGATAACGAAGATGACGACGCACTGCGTTTCGGTCTTGAAACAGTGTTCAGCTTCTAATTTTTGCCATAAAATCTCATCCTTCGTTTTTGGTTAGGTTTCCTTAAAAGCGAAGGATGGCTGATTCCCGCCCGACGAACGCCGGGCGGGTTTTTAATTAGGTGACAATCAAGCGATTAAAGGGCGCTGTCCAGCACCATCATCAACGTAAAGCCAAGTGCAAAGAGGATTGTGCCGCCATCAAAATGCTCACCTTCGCTGACCTCCGGGAGCATTTCTTCGACCACAACATAAATCATGGCTCCCGCGGCAAGCGAAAGCAAATATGGCATAAAAGGCGAAAGAGCCTCTGCAGCAAGCAGAGTAATCAAGGCTCCTACAGGCTCCACCGCTCCAGAAAGTGCGCCCAGGGCGAAAGCCTTTTTGCGGGACGCCCCTTCGGCACGGAGCGGAAGCGAGACGACCGCGCCTTCAGGAAAATTCTGGATGGCAATGCCAATGGCAAGTGCAAATGCTCCAGAAAGCGTGATAGTCGTATTTCCGGAAAGCCAACCAGCAAACACAATACCGACGGCCATGCCTTCGGGCAAGTTATGCAAGGTAACCGCAAGCGTGAGCATCGTTGTTCGCTTGAATTTTGCCTTGGGGCCTTCAGGAGTAGAACTCCCTAAATGCAAGTGCGGTGTAATTTTGTCTAGAATAAACAGGAAAATGATGCCCGCCCAGAAGCCAACTGTCGCCGGGATAAAAGCAAGCTTCCCCATGGATTCGCTCGCCTCAATGGCAGGCAAAAGCAAGCTCCACACAGAAGCAGCCACCATGACGCCCGCCGCAAACGAAAGCAGGCCTCGTTTAAGGTTTACGCCCATCTGCTTGCGCATAAAGAATACGCAAGCAGCACCTAACACCGTCCCTAAAAACGGAATGGCCAAGCCCTGGGCAATCTGTAAAACGGATTCGTTCATGTAATAAAAATAGTATTACATTCCAAACAATTTCAACTCCTAATACAATCTTGGCGGATTTTCGAAAGACCGATTGGAGTAGCGAAGTTCTGATCCGTTTTTTATTGTGTAGGCATGAATAAAACGAAAACTCTCATTGCCGCGACCGCAGTCGCCCTTCTTTCCGCCACATCCGCTAACGCATGCCTTGCGGCCTGCAAAGAAAAGAAGCGGGATGAGGCTTACAGTAAACCCCTCACAGCAGCTGCATTGCAGACTGTCATTGACAATTCCCTGCCCCCAAAGGCGGTGGACCCAGAACTGGGCGCACCTTACATGGTCTACCCCATTGAGGTGAATCCGTACGACAAGGTTTTCCGTTCAACGCTGGTGGAATACCCCTTCGGAAGTTCAACGCGTACTGTATCGCCGGTTTCTAGTCCGCGTGGAATTATCCTGTATGTGCATGGCTACAACGATTACTTCTTCCAAGAAGAACTTGCTGAAAAATCCGATTCGGCCGGATTCGCGTTCTTTGCGATAGACCTGCATTACAACGGACGTTCTTACCGCGAAGGCGATCCGCGTTCCGACATGCGCAGCGTCAAGGAATACTATGCCGAATTGGATGCTGCCGTAGCACTCAGCAAGGCGATTGCGGGCAATTTGCCGTTTGTCGTTATCGGACATTCACAGGGCGGTTTGATTACGCCGAATTACCTGAACGAACGCAATAGCGAAGATTTTGCGGCGCTGGTTCTGAACAGCCCCTTCCTCGATTATAAAAACAGCTGGTTCGTTCGTACTGTGGCATTCCCCGTGCTTTCGGACGTCGCGCTCTTGATGCCTGACGCTCCTGCGCCTAAGCAGGAATCTCCCAAGTACAACATGTCTCTTTTGAAAACTGAAAGAGGCGAATGGGAATTCAATACGGAATTGAAAAGTGATGACTGGCCGCAACAGTACTTCGGTTATCTTCGCGCCACCACAAGAGGCATCAAGTGGATTCACGCGGGAATGCAGATAAAGGCTCCCGTACTCATGATGCGTAGCGGCTGTACGGTCGATAATGTCAAATGGGAGGAAGACTACATGCGCTGCGACTGCATGCTGGATGTGAACCTCCTGGAAAAATGGGCTCCCAAGTTAGGACCCGATGTCACGACGGTAACCGTTGAAGATGGCATGCACGATTTATTCCTTTCTCGCAAGGAAGTTCGCGATTACGCCTACCGCACTATGTTCGAATTCCTCGATGATGCCGTAGCACGCAAAAACGCAGTCGTAGCATATAACTATATTGCTCCCTAGTGGGGTCTATTATGAATGTATGGAACGTTTTTGCGCCGGTTTACGAACTTTCGATGCGGTCGCAGAAGAACATTTACGATTATCTGTATGCGCGTATCGGCGAAGTCGCCAAAGGCAAGGATGTTCTTGAACTTGCAACAGGTCCCGGGATGATTGCCCGGCACATTGCGCCTTCTGCAAAGTCCGTGGTGGCTACTGATTTTGCTCCGAAGATGATCGAAACCGCGCTCAAGGCGAAAAATCCTGAAAATTTGAGCTTTGAAGTGGCCGACGCGACATCACTCCGGTTCGAAGATAATTCCTTTGATGTCGTCGTCATCGCGAATGCGCTCCATATTATTCCGAATCCTGAAAAGGCGCTTGCGGAAATCCGCCGCGTCTTAAAGGATGACGGCCTGCTGATTGCCCCGAATTTCTTTTTCCGCGAAGGCGGCAAGAAAAACTTGTGGCAAAAATTCCTGAGCCTTGTCGGCATCCGCTTTGCACACGAATGGACCGAAAAAGAATATAAGGCCTTCCTAGAATCTAACGGCTGGTCCATTAAAATGGACCGCGTTATCGAAGGCCGAATTGATTTGGTCTATGTAGAGTGCGTTAAAAATTAAAACTCTCGGTTGTCGCCGCCGCATGGTTTAAAGGTGTCGGTGAAGTCACCGAATTCACCATTTTCGTCGGCAAAGCGGCAAACGACGGGCAAAGTCCTTATCTTGCAGACATCTTCTTCATCTGTGCCACACCCATCTTCAATAAGGGTCTCGCCATCGGACTTGTAAACCCGCATGCAGTCCATTTCTTGACAGGGGCGATAAGCAGCCCCAATGGAGGAATGGTGATATTCGTAAACCTTTCCATCGTATGTAAAGCGGAATCGGTCACTATGATGGTTTCCGCCCCATTCGTACGTCAAGTCGGTTAAGGGAACATACTTTTTGTTGATGTATAAAACCGCCGTGTCCACAGCAATAACAGGAACTGGATTCCAAACACCAACGCAATCTGCAGGGGAACCTTGCACATAGACAAAGCCACTTTGGTCGGCGTACCGGAAGGAACAAATCCAGTCATGCTGATCGAAATATCGTTCAGTATCAAGACCGTCTTGCGATGTACATAGATGGACTTCCTTTTGCGGGACGCGCGTCTCGAAGAGTGTCGTCGGATCTATTTGAGCTCCGCTAGAAGACGAGAGAGTTTTGTTGGGACATGATTCCTTGAGGCTGCTTGACGATATTTCGTCGTCAGAATCAGAGGAACTCGAAACGATTTCTTCGTTGCTTGCGCTAGAAGATTCGTCGCCACAGGCGGCAAGGAACAGCATAGCGCTGGCGAGCAGTATTCTGTATTTTTTCATATTTACTTTACCTTTGTAGTTTATGTAATGTGCGAACGGACAAGTGTGTCGTAAATGACGAAAATGGTTCCGACAATCATGACAAAGAATGCGACAACATTCTGTAGCGTAAATTTCTCGTCTAAAAGTACAATGGAAAACAGGACACCAATAAATGGCGCTATGGCGTAAAAAGCACTCGTCTTGGCAGCACCCAAGTATTTTTGTGCCCGGATGTACGTGAATATACTCAGGCCGTATGCGACGAAGCCAAGTAACAGCGCGATTGGTATGTATTTTGCTGCAAAGCTGATTTCGCTTGTTGTGATGGAGACGATGATTGAACCAAATCCTGAGCAAAGACCTTTTATGGTTACAATCTGGTAAGTGCTTTTGTCTGAGATTCTACGGGTGCAGTTGTTTTCTAGCCCCCAGCAGATTGTCGCTCCGAGAACGAAGATGGAACCAATTGAAAAATTGAAATCATTGGTACTTTCAAATGAGAGAATAAAACTGGATATCGTTATAAATAAAATGGCAAGCCATAAATGTAACGACACCCTTTCTCTGAAGACAAAAAGAGCAATCAGCGTTGTCGCAACGATTTCGAAGTTTCCGAGCAACGATGCGTTGCTAGATGTTCCGTACTTTACGCCGAACATGAGCAAAATGGGTGCGATGATGTCGAGTAAGACCATGCCCAAAGTATAGGGCAAATCTTTTTTACCAAGCCGTTCTGTTTGTGGCTCGTGCTTGATGTGAAACAAATAGAGGATGCCGATGCCAAGTCCTGCGCCGATGTAAAGTAAGCCAGCCATAAAAACAGGTGAAATTTGGGCAAGCAGCATTTTGGAACAAGGAACATTCAATGCATAAAATGCTGCCGCTGCTATAGCGTAAATAATTGCAATGAAATTCTTGTTCATGGCTTAAACGATCTGTTTCGCTAGTACGAAATATAATCAATAGTAACCGTATTTTTTGCGGAGTGCCACGATACAGACTACCGTGACTGCAAACGAGGCAATTTCTGCGACAACTCCCGAAGCCCAGATACCGTCAAGCCCAAACAAAATGGGCAGGGTGAGAACCGCAATGATTTCGAACACGAATGTTCGCAAGAATGAAATGATTGCTGAAATAAGCCCGTTATTTAAAGCTGTAAAGAACGATGACCCTGCGTAGTTTATTCCCATCAGTAAATAGGCGAAAGAATAAATGTATATGCCGCGATGTATCATTTCAAACAAATTGGGGTCGTAGCTTGCAAAAATGTGCGCAATTGGGTATGCTAAAATTTCGGAGAGTGCAGTCAGTAATATGCCTGCGATGAGAACAACGACCAAATCTTTCTTGAACAAATTTTTGAGCTCGTCTGTATTGTCTGCACCATAATGATAACTTACAATAGGGGCTCTACCGAATGAATATCCCATATAAAAGGTCGAGAATATATAGCTTGTATACATGATGGTGCCATAAGCGGCAACACCTGTATCGCCAGCGAATTTGATGAGCTGGTAATTGTAGAGCATGCTTACAAC
>JBGUWV010000028.1:0-34266 GCA_045221475.1 Fibrobacter sp. | reverse complement strand
GAGCTTGCACGGGTAAGCGCCGAGGCGCATGGTGCCGCCCTTTTCGGTGACGTTCTTCTGTTCGTCCATCAGGTCGATGACCGGGTGGGCTGTCTTTTCGTCGAATTCCGTGGAGTTTGCATCCTTCCAGCCGAGTACGTTGCGGGCGAATTCAATCACGCAGCACTGCATGCCGAGGCAAATGCCGAGCAGCGGAATCTTGTGCTCGCGGGCGTACTTGATGGCGACACACTTACCGTTCACGCCGCGGCTACCGAAACCGCCCGGAATCAGAATGCCGTCTGCATTCTTGATCATGTTCGGATTCTTTTCGAGCTCTTCGGCTTCGATGCATTCCACCTTCACCTTGGCGTTGTGTTCCATGCCGGCATGCTGCAAGGCTTCGTGCACGGACTTGTAGGCGTCGCGAATGGCGATGTACTTGCCGACGAGAGCGATAGTGCATTCGTACTTGGGCTGGGTAGCCTTCTTGACGAGCTTGTCCCATTCGGAGTGGACAATCGGGTGAACGCTCAGACGGAGCTGTTCAAGTACGCGGAGGTCAAGTTCCTGCTTGGAAAGTTCGCGAGGTACAGCGTAAACGGAGTCCTTCACGTCCTTTTCTTCGATTACGCATTCGGGCTTCACGTTGCAGAAGAGTGCGAGCTTGTCGAGGTGATCCTGCGGGATCGTCATTTCGGTGCGGCACACCAGAATGTCCGGGAAAATACCGATATTGCGGAGTTCTGCCACGGAGTGCTGCGAGGGCTTGGTCTTGAGTTCGCCAGCGGCCTTGAGGTAAGGCACGAGAACCAGGTGAACAAAGCAGGTGTTTTCGACGCCGACTTCGAAGCGGAACTGTCTTGCGGCTTCCAAGAACGGGAGTGATTCGATGTCGCCTGCGACACCGCCGATTTCGCAGAGCACAATGTCTGCGCCGCTTTCGGCTGCAGAACGGAAGGCATCCTTGATTTCGTTGGTGATGTGCGGAATCACCTGCACGGTACCGCCGAGGTACTTACCGGCGCGTTCCTTGGCGAGCACGGAAGAATAGATGCGGCCAGAGGTGTAGCTGGAGGCCTTGGAGCACTGCACGCCTGCGAAGCGTTCGTAGTGGCCGAGGTCAAGGTCGGTTTCGTAACCATCGTCAGTCACGAAGACTTCGCCGTGCTGGTAGGGGCTCATGGTACCCGGGTCCACGTTCAGATACGGGTCGAGCTTCTGCATGAACACCTTGTAGCCGCGGCTCTTGAGGAGCAGCGCGAGCGATGCCGAGGTGATACCCTTACCGAGGGAGCTTACCACGCCGCCGGTAATAAAGATGTACTTGGTCTGTTTTTTTGCGGCAGCCTTCGTCATTGTTTTGCTCCCTTGAAGTCGAGAATCATTTGTCTGAATTCACCGAACAGGTAGTAAGAATCGTTGGGGCCCGGTGCGGATTCCGGGTGGTACTGCACGCTGAATGCTGGCAACTTCTTATGGCGGATGCCTTCGACTGTATTGTCGTTCAGGTTGATGTGGGAAACTTCCACATCGGCAGGGAGGCTCCCTTCGTCGATAGCGTAGTTGTGGTTCTGGCTCGTGATTTCCACGGCGCCGGTCTTGAGGTTCTTGACCGGGTGGTTGCAACCGTGGTGGCCGAACTTGAGCTTGGAAACCTTTGCGCCGAGAGCGAGGCCCAAGAGCTGGTTACCCAGGCAGATACCCATCAGGGGGACTTGGCCCAAAAGCTGCTTTACGACGGCGGCCACTTGCGGCAGCGAATTCGGGTCGGCAGGGCCGTTGGAGAGGAACACGCCGTCGGGGTTCTTTGCCATAATCTGGTCGTATGTCGCAGTAATCGGAAGCACCGTGACCTTCATGCCCTGTTCAGCGAGATTACGCAAAATGTTTGTCTTGATACCGAAATCCAGTGCAACCACGTTCAGATCGCCTTCGGTGCTGAATTCGTAGCCCTTCGGGTCGCTGACCTTGCTGGCGTAGTCCTGGCCGTCCAGGCCTTCCCATTCCTGAGCCTTCTTGATGGCTTCTTCTTCGCTCATTTCTTCGTCAGAAACATGGAGGTAGGCCTTCTGGGCACCGTGTTCACGCAGGTGGAGCGTGAGGGCGCGGGTGTCGACGCCGGCAATGCCCGGCTTGCCCTGGGCCAGCATGTAGTCGTGCAGGCTTTCTTCTTTAAGTTCCGGAGAAACCCAGTCCAGGGAGTTCACTACGATGCCGTTCAGGAACACCTGGCGAGATTCGTTCTTTTCGATGTTGGCCGCATAGGCGCCCACTTCTGCAGTGGTAAAGACCACGAACTGGCCCGCATAGGACGGGTCGGTGATAATCTGCTTGTAACCTGCCATGCCGGTGTTGAAAACAGCTTCGCCGACGGTGTCGGTCTTGGCGCCAAAGGCGTATCCTCTAAAGACGGCGCCATCCGCCAGTGCCAGAAACGCCTTCTTTTCGCGTTTCGCTTTCCATTGGAACTTATCAGTCATACGATTCTCATTGCTTTAGTGTTAAAAACTCTATAAAAATAAAGGCAAAAGCCAGAAGCTTTTGCCAAACGATAAAGACGAATAAAAACAGAAATAAGGAAAATTTTGTGAAAATCGGAGAGAGTAGCTTGATTCCGTTGCGAGATTGCTGCAACGGCTGCGCTCATGTGTGCCTCGATGGTTTCCGATATTTTCATCGGACTCTTAATGTAGTAAAAAAGGGGGTAGACCACAAGGTTTGGGACGGAATTTGCCAAACATTTTTTTTGAGGTTTTTCATAATATGTAAACTCAAATGCTGTAAAACGAGGAAATGTAAAAGCGGGGCGGATTATTGGTGGAAAAAAGAATATATCTTTATAGTGGAGGGTTAAAATGGTCAAGAGAACAAACCTGCTTTTTGCCTTAATTTTGGCATGCCTATGTATAGGCTGTGGAGATGATTCCACTTCAGCCGCAACCGAAGACGTTTCGCTGGTCGGCTCCTGTTCCAGTGACGAAATGACGGAAAAACTGTCATCCGATTCCTCGAAACCGTCCAGTTCAGATATTTCGTCCGGTAAAACTTCTAGTGCGAGCGCTTCTGTCGACACAAACGTAACTACTAATGCCGCCTCTAGCGCGAGCGAACCTGTTGATTCCGGAAAAACGTCTTCTAGTTCGAATCAGTCTTCAAGTTCGACTGAATTGCCTGGCTCGGGTGATTTGTTTTGGGGGAGTGGTGCTGCCGGTGCCGGTGGCTTCACGCCCTACTGGTATTATGATTCCACGAAGTTTAAACCGCTAGATCCTTCCAAGGCGGATGGATGTCTCCAGGTTTATCAAGATTCCGTATTCGGAACCGTAGCCTCGGAGTTCGAAGAGCCTTTGTGCGTTGTCAAACAGGTTATTTTGAGGCTGGTCGAGAACCTGGTAAATCATGGTGCTGCTGTCGAAGATGCGAAGACGACGGCCATGCAAAAACTATATGACTTTTTTGAGCTTGATTCGGTGCCGAAGAATGATAGCTTGTATGAGTCTGCCTTAGGTTATGCCTTGAGCTCTTTGTTCCCGGTGAGTAATGACGATACCTCGGCGAGGGTGAATTTTATTAATGACCTCGCTAGCGGCAAGGATTTCGGCAAATCGGATCGGTGCGGCCTGGTTGTGAATTCTGCAATGAGAATTAAAGTTCCTTCCTTCTACGATGGATCTTCTGTACGTAGCGTGACGTCTGCAATCATCGGAAAATTATGGAAGTATTGCGGAAACTTGACTGTTTGCGATGAGTCAAACGAAGGTGAATTTAGAAAATACGAATGCGGACCGGATTTCCCCAGTTGCATCTATCAAAATAGGGAATATCTTTGCACGGGATCGGGATGGACCCTCCCGACAGCGCAGGATTATGAGACCCGTGGTCATGAGTGCAAGGTGAACAATACCCGTTTAGCAAGCGATTCGACGCCGGGAATGGAATATATCTGCTACGATGGAACTTGGTACAAGTCCACTGACAAATTGGTCGGTAAATTGCCGAAGGAATATTTCTTTAACGAAGACATTAGTTACGGTACCATGGAAGATCCCAGAGATGAACATGTGTACAAGACGGTTGTGTACGATGGTCAAACATGGATGGCCGAAAATATCAACTATTATACTGAAAAAGATCCGGCTATCAAAAATTACAGCAAGTGCTCGCAAAGTATCAAGTGCGATTACGGTCGCTTCTACAATGTGGAGGCTGCCCTGAGTGCGTGCCCCGAAGGCTGGCGCTTGCCCAAGAAAGACGAACTTGAGAAATGGATCGATATGGAGTATGTGGATCGTCAAAAGTTCTTGCCGAAACTCTTTTCTAAGCTGTCGGGAGTGCGTAAAGCGTCCGATGAATTTGGCTTGTCCCTTTTGGCCTCGGTTACGCTCGACCCATACGGATGGGATGGAGGCTCGGGATATGGAATTTTCTGGGTGGAAGGCCGGTCCTATATACGTATTACGGACAATATCATCTATTTCCAAGATAAAATAGATCCCCGTGAAGCGGGCGAGTTCCTCCCGGTCCGTTGCATCAAGGAATAAATCCGTTTAGTTCGATTATCGCCCGTTTGGAGTAGTAATTTGATGGGTTGACTGCTAGTTTTGCGCCTGTATAAAAACAGGAGTAAACGATGAGTCTACCTAAAATCAATATCGAAAAAATCAACGAGCGATTCGGCCGTTTTGGCGAATTTTTGCTCGGTCACCGCGCCATTATGCTGGTGGCGTTTGTCGTTTTGCTTGCGGTTTCGATCGTGGGCATGAAAAAGATCTACGTCGAGGCCTCGTGGGACAGCTACTTTATCGAGGGCGATCCGATGCTTGTCGAAACGGACAAGTTCAAGGAAACTTTCGGTAACGACTACTTCGTGGGCGTGCTGGTCGAAAGTGACCATTCCATCTTGACGCCGGACAACCTGAAGCTTTTGCGCGAGCTTTCGAACGAACTGCGCGACAGCCTCTCGTATTCCGACGGCAAGGCGACTTCGATTGTCGATTTGGAATACATGCTCGGCACCGAAGAGGGCATGGAAATCACGCAGATTGTGCCCGAAGAAATTCCGACGGACGAAGCTGGCGTTGCCGAAATCGAGAAGCGCCTGGCCGATAAGCCGGAACTTGCAAAGAAGCTGATTTCAACGGACCGCAAGCAGGCCTTCATCAATATCAAGCTGCGTCCCTTCCCGGAAGATTCCGTGTGGAAGGCTGAAGGCGAAGCGAAGGGTGAAAAAGCCGAAGCCCCCGATATGAAAACGGGCCGCGAAACGGCGGCAATCATCGCGAAGGAAAAGTACGCCCCGCTGAACCCGCGCGCTACGGGTATGCCTTATTTGAGCTTCGAAAAGATGAGCTATATCGGTCAAGAAATGGGCCGCATTTTCATCATGACCATTCTCTGCGCCGTCATCGTGATGTTCCTGGTGACACGTTCTCTGCGCGGAATTGTCTCGCCGCTGATTACGACTTTCGCAGGCGTCATCATGACATTCGGCTTGGTGGGTTATCTTGGCCTTTACATGGACGTAACCAACATCATGGTGCCGGTGATTTTGGCCTTCGCCGTTTCGATTGCGTACAATATTCACATCAATTCGTTCTTCCGCAAGAACATGATGCTTACGGGCAAGCGTAAGGAATCGGTGCTTTACGCGATGCGTGAAACGGGCTGGTCGGTGCTATTCTCTGGTCTTACTACTATCGTGGCGTTGCTTTCGTTCTTGTCCGTGATGCTTAAGCCGATTCGTTCCGTGGGCATTCTCTCGTCGATTGCAATTGCGTTCATTCTGCTTGTAGCGCTGACGGTTTCGCCGATTCTTCTGAGCTTCGGCAAAGACAAGAAGCCGAACGCCAAGGTGCTTGAACGCGGCGATACGCGCATGGGAATTATCCTTGATTCTATCGGCAAGTTCGTTCTCGGACACGGCAAGCCGATTGCCGTCATATTCGCCATCATTACTGCAATTTCGATTTACGGTGTCACCAAGATGGAACCCGCTTTTGACGTGGAACGCACCATGGGCCGCAAGGTTGAATACGTGGACAAGATGCTCTATGTGGCCGAATCGGAAATCGGTAGCTTCTATTCGTACGACTTGGTGATTGACTTTGGCGAAAACGACAAGGCAAAGGAAGTCGAGAACCTGAAGAAACTGGAACAGTTGCAGGATCACGCTCAAAAGTATCCGATGACAAAGCGTTCCACCTCCATCCTCGACATCGTCAAGGATTTGGACCGCACGCTGAATGAAAATCGTCAGGAAATGTACACCGTTCCCGAAACAGAAGAACAGGTAGCACAGATGCTCTTGCTCTACGAAAATGCGGGCGGTAGTGAAGCGACTTACTGGATGGATTACGATTACAGAAAGCTCCGCCTGATGGTGGAAATTTCGAGCTACAACTCCAACGAGCTCCAAAAGGAAATCGAAGACTTGCAGAATTTCGCTCGCGAACTTTACCCGAATGCAAAGGTGACGGCTGTGGGTAACTTGCCGCAGTTCACCGCCATGCAGCAGTACCTGGAAGTGGGTCAGATGACTTCTTTCCTGATTTCTGTGGTGATTGTGGCGATTCTCCTGATGATTGTTTTCGGCAGTGTACGCACGGGCCTTATCGGCATGATTCCGAACATTGCTCCGGGTATTTTCGTGGGCGGTTACCTCGGCCTCAGCAACATTCCGCTTGACATGATGACCGCGACGCTCATCCCGATGATTATAGGTCTCTCGGTGGACGACACGATTCACTTCATCAACCACGGGCATGTGGAATTTGACCGCAACAAGGATTACCGCGAGTCCATCCTCAGCGTATTCCGCACGGCAGGCCCTGCACTCGTGATGACGACCCTCATCATGGTGGCAACCTTCGCTGGCTTTACCACCTCGAAGGCAACACAGATGTTCAACTTCGGTTTCGTGGTGTTTATCGGCCTTGTCTCGGCATTGCTCGCCGACCTGTTCGTGACACCGCTTCTGATCAAGAAATTCAAGATCTTCGGAAAAGAGTAGCCAAATCTAAATTGATTGAGTGAAATAGCAAAAAGCATCGGTAAAATTACCGATGCTTCTTTTGTTTTGAGGTGATTTGGATAGCTTTTTAGAGCAGGTGATTAGGCCTGCAGCAAGGTCTTGCCGAGGTCTTCGCAGGCGGTTTTGCCTGTTGCGTCGGGAGCGTTTTCGATGGCGAGCGGTTCTGCCACAAGTACAAGGCCTGCGGCTTCTGCATCGGCCTTCCACGGATTCATCCATTCGCCGCCACCCCAGCCGTAAGAGCCGAAAAGGGCGACTTTCTTGCCGGAAAGGCTCGGCTTGACGGCTTCGTAGAATGGCTGGAATTCAGAATCTTCCAGTTCTTCGGCGCCCATGGCGGGGCATCCGAGAGCGTAGCGGCCATATTCGGCCAGCTGATTCTGCGAAAAGTCAGAAACGCTGAATACGTCGGCCTGTCCGCCGGCTGCCTTGACGCCATCGGCGATGTACTTGGCCATCATTTCGGTGTTTCCTGTTCCGCTCCAGTAAATGACTGCAACTTTATCCATTGTGTTTCTCCTATGTGATTATGTTAAATTCTTTAGATTGACGGCTATGCCGTCAATGACGTTTTTATCCTACGGCGAGCATGGGTAGCGAGTAGCCGCGTTCAAAAAGTGAACTCATGACCGTAAAACATTTCTTGAAACATCTGAAGAGTTTCTCCGATTCGGCAACGTTGCCGTAAACCTTCCAGTAGCCCGTACTTTTGCTGTTTTTGCCCGCATTCACGATGAAACCTTTGACATCTTCTAGCGGGTAGCCGAGAAAAAGCCCGATTTCGTGAGGGAAACAATGGCATTTGCTGATACGGTGGGTGAGGTTTGCGATCAAGGCTTCTTCTTCAAAATGCTCATATTCGTATTGCTTCAAAAAATGGCGGTTTTCTGCCGATTCAACCAATTGCTTTAAGAGGTTGCGTCGGTAAACGTACACGAAACTGCGCCCGCAGCGTTCGGCGACAACACGCACGAATATGCCTGACGGATTCAAGTCGCGATTCCAGCGGGCGAGTATGGCGCACATGGGCTCGTGATTATCCATGTCTTTTTCGAGACAGAAGAGGCTTCCGACTTTGCGTGCGGCAAGAGTCGGAGCGCATTGGCGTACAAGCCTGTAATCCATCAAACGTTCTGCGGTCACGGTTTATTTCCTATTCGACTTCCTGTAATTTCAACATGTGGCTGAAAAGTCCTCCCTTCGCCTTGAGTTCGGCGGGGGAGCCGGTTTCAGCGATGTGGCCGTCTTGTAGCACCACGACCTTGTCGGCATTTGCGATGGTGCGCATGCGGTGGGCGATGATGATTACGGTCTTGCCCTTGACAAGCTGCGAAATGCCCTTCTGAATCTTGGATTCGTTTTCGACATCGAGGCTTGCGGTTGCTTCGTCCAGGAGTACGATGGGGGCATCTTTCAAGAGGGCGCGGGCGATAGAGATTCGCTGGCGTTCGCCACCCGAAAGCGTGTCTCCGTTTTCACCGATAACGGTGTCGTAACCTTGCGGCATTTTTTGTACGAATTCGTCACAGCCGGCGAGTTTTGCGACTCGCATGATTTCTTCGTCGGTGGCGTTGCGCTTGCCGATGCGGATGTTATCCTTGATGCTGGTGTTGAACAGAACCACATCTTGGAAGACGATGGAGAAGTTTGTGAGAAGTGTTTCCGGATCAATCAGGCTGATGTCTTCGCCGCCGAGGGTTATCTTGCCGCCTTGAATGTCCCAGAAACGGGATGCCAGTTTGGCGGCGGTCGTTTTTCCGCTACCGCTCGGCCCCACGAGGGCAGTGATTTCACCCTGCTTTGCCGTAAACGAAACCTTCTTCAAAACTTGCTTGTTTTCGTTGTAGAAAAAGTCTACATCCTTGAATTCGATATCGAAGTTCTGGGGCGCAAATACGGTTACACCTTCTTGGAGCTTCATCTGGTCCATTTCGCGGAAACGGCGCAGGCGAACGTTCACGAAGAAAAGTTCGGCGAGGTTGTTGAATACCAGGAAAACCGGGTTGTAGACGGTCGCAGCGCACACGATGAAAACCAAGTAGGTAAACACGTCGATTTCACCCTTGGTCCAGAGGCGTGCACCCGTAATCAGCACGGTGGCAAGTCCCATCTTGAGGATGCCCTGCGCCGAATTCAAGAACATACCGACCTTGATATCGGAATCCATCTGACTTTTTTCGTAATTGATGCAATCCTTGTCAAAATGGTCGAGATAGGCGGCTTCGCCCGAATAGGAACGAATTTCCTGTACGTTTTCGAGGCCTTCCTGGATGTCTTCTATGACGACACGACGCATGTTATAAGAATTGGTAAACCAACGGTCCTGAATTTTCTTGGAAAGGGCGATCACCAAGGCTGCTGCGGGAACTACCCAGAAAAGCGCAATGGACATTTTCCAGTTGTAGTGGAACAGCATGATTCCGATAATGGTGACGCTTCCGATGGCTGCGAATAGTTCCGGCACGGCATGCGAGAAAATCATTTCGAGCGCATTGCAGTCGTCCATGATGGTCGATGTCAAGTCTGAAAGATCCTTCTTGCCAAAGAAAGAGAGCGGCAACTTGCGGAGCCTTTCTGCAATCGAGACGCGACGGCGCATGCTTTCATCGTAAACGCTATCGTAGGTAGCGGTATACGAGAATCCGTAAATCACGAGAATCACTACGAATAACACGACGGAAAATCCGATGTAGAACCAGATTCCGTGCGGAGTTTTGCCTGCAAATTCACCGACACCCATGTGTTCCATCAAGAAGAAGAACAGCAACATCATCGGGAACATGAGCGAAACAAAGTGTAGGAATGTCCACACAACGCCGCGAACGAACGTGTGAGAGCCTTCTTCCGAAAGTGCAAAAGTATTCTGAACCCACTTATACATTTTCGCCTCCTTCATTTTCCTTGGTATTGTCGAGGGTCCATGTGACGGACTGCTGGTATTCGGCCCACATCTTGGCGTAAATGCCGTTCTTTTCAAGTAATTCGTTGTGTGTTCCGCGTTCGGCGATTTCGCCTTCTTCGACCACAATAATCTGATCGGCGTTCACCACGCTTGTAAGCCTGTGAGCAATCATTAGCACGGTCTTGCCTGCGGCTAGCTTGTGCAGGGCTTCCTGAATCAGTCGCTCGTTTTCGGGGTCGGCGAAAGCGGTTGCTTCGTCGAGAACCACGATGGGAGCGTTCTTCAAAATGGCACGTGCAAGCACCACGCGCTGCTGCTCGCCGCCCGAAAGATACGTTCCCTTGCTACCGATAACGGTGTTGATTCCGTTGGGTAATTTTTCGATGATTTCGCGACATTGAGCGAGGTCGAGAGCTTTGTTCACCTGCTCAAGTGTTGCATCGGGCATGCCGTAGCGCACGTTGTCCAGAATGCTCATCTTGAAAAGTCGCGTATTCTGGAACACGAACGAGACGTTCTTCATCAGTTCCTTCGGGTCAATCTTTTTTACGGAAATCCCGCCAATGGTGATTTCGCCGCTGTCGACATCGAAGAATCTAGGCAGAAGCTTTGCTATCGTGCTCTTGCCACCGCCCGAAGGCCCGACAAGCGCAACTGTGTGGCCTGCCGGCACCGAGAGAGAAATGTCGCTCAGGACCTGCTTGTCGGTATCGGGATAGGTGAAATTCACGTTTTGAAATTCCACGTCATATTTTCCCATGGGAATGGGGTTTTCGCAAATTTCCAAATCTTTGGTGTGTGCGATATCGTTGATGCGGTCAACTGCAAGGCCCGCTTGGTTCGTTGCATTGCTCAGATACATGCTGCGCATCACGCACTGTGTGAACAGCGGTGTCACCAGCACATAAATCATCATGTTCACAATGGTGAGTTTTACGTCATCGCCATGTCCGATAATCAGAATTGCGACAGGCACAAGGAACAGTACGAATCCGTTTACGAGCGTGGTGTAAATGCAGTAGGGAACTTTCCAGCTGGCAGAATAAGCCATTATCATGTCGTGGTAAGTTTCTATGGTCTTGTAGAAACTCTTGAACGAATAAATGGTCTGCTGGAAAACCTTGACTACGGGTATGCCGCGTACATATTCGACGGCTTCGCTGTTCATTTCTTCCAGTGACTTCATGTAGCGTTCCATGAACTTAGTGCCCTTACGGCCTAGGGTCCCCAAAATAAAGATGGCGTATCCAATCGGTACAAGTGCAGCAAGACCAAGTCGCCAATCAAAAACGAACATCATGACAATCGCCACAATCGGAATGAGAATGGTGCTTGAAATGTCGGGCATTTGGTGTGCGATGAATGTATGTGTAATTGCGGCGTTGTCGTCAATAATCTTGCGAAGTTTGCCCGTCGGGTTCTTGTCAAAGAATCCGAGCGGAGCCGACATCAACTTTTTCATGGCGAATCGGCGTAAGTCGCCTTCAAGTCTGAATGCCACCAGATGCGAACAGGCGAGGGCAGCAAAGTAAAGCAATACGCTTGCAACAGAGGCGAGAACTGCGCCAATGGAGTAATCGAAAATCTTGATGTCCGTCATGTCGCCACCCGTAAGGATTTCGCGAACAATCAGCCACATCAGTAAAAAAGGCACGAGCCCGGCGAGGGCGCTCAGTGCCGAAAGAATCAAGGCTAGCGGGAACAGCGGTTTTCGTGATCCCATGTATGCATAGAGTTTAGAGAATGTTTTTTTCATAATGGTTATGCGACGTTTTCCATTCTGTATTTTTTACGGTATTCCTTCGGGGTCATGCCCATCACGTCTTGGAAGGCGTGAGCGAACTTGCTTCCGTTATTGTAACCGACGGTGCCTGCAATTTCGAGAATTCCTCGGTCACATTCGCGGAGTTGCTTTGCTGCATGCTTCATGCGTTCGCGGCGGGCGTAGGTGAATACGGGGAGTCCGAATACATTCTTGAAGCAAAGCTTCATTGCGGTAGGCGGCATGTCGAATTTTTCGGCGAGTTCTTCGATGGTGTAGTGAGAATCGATGTTGTCGCAAATAAAGGAGCGGATGCCGTAGACTTTTTCTACTTGCAGCATGGAAATGTTGCAGTCGCGGCAAATCGATTCGCGGCTTGCGTCCATGTTCTTGAGGGTGAGGAGAATTTCAAGGAGGCCGAGACGGGCGTATTCTTGATGCATATTCTCCTTGATACGGGAGAGCTTTCCGAATACGGCTTGAATTTCTTCGCGTGTGTGTACGATAAAGGGCTTTTCGTTGATTTTAAATTTTGTTTTAAAAGCGTCTAGATCCAGATTGAAGCCAGCAAAAGTGCTGCGAATGGATTCTTTTGCTTCTTCGTAGAACAAGATGAGTTCGCCTTTATAGTCTTGCGAACGCTTGAGAGAACTCAGTGCCCAGGGATTGCAGATAAGCATTTCACCCGATTCAAGGTGGTTGCAAGGTAAAATTCCGCTAGCCCATTCAATTCTTCCTTGACGGCAGAAT
Organism: Fibrobacter sp.; assembly: GCA_045221475.1. GTDB lineage: Bacteria > Fibrobacterota > Fibrobacteria > Fibrobacterales > Fibrobacteraceae > Fibrobacter. The sequence continues at coordinate 21,840 of JBGUWV010000028.1, read as the reverse complement.
TCCAGTGCGAAAATGGGGGCTTTTGTAGGGACATTGACGCACTTGTTGATGTTTTGCCGCCACTCGATTCCGGCGATGTTTAGCATTTTTGTTTCCTTCCAAAGTCTTGATGTTAGCCACATCTCAAAAAGTGAGCTAAATCTAACTTTAATTTAAAACTTTGTCAAGGCTAACTTAATAGCGTTTTTTGGGGTAAAACGAGCCTTTTTTGCATTATTTTACTTACGATTTTAGCGTTTTTGTCTGATTGGAGCCAAAATGAGCTTGTTGGGCTGAAAAACTGATTGGATTTTTATATCGCCATTTGGAGTAGATGTCCGAAAAGTGCTTTTCTAAAATGCACCGCAAAATTAACAACGCGGCTTGTCCGCAATTTCCTTAGGAGTTATTTATGAAATCTAAATTCTTGGCTACACTTGCTGTGGCTTTGATCTCTACCGCCCTGTTCGTTGCTTGTAGCGACGATTCCTCTTCTTCTGCCGCAAATGACGGTGACTACAAGCGTGAATATGCAACGGCTATTGCCTCTGGCAATACCATGTTTATCGGCACCATGTCGATTGATCATACCGAAGATATCGGGGAAGATTATGTTGAAGTCGGTACCCGTTCTGGCGTGATTTATCACGATGGATCGCTCTTTATTACTGATTTGGACATCGGCTCTGTAGCCCGCTATGCGCTTGACGAAAATAACAAGATTGGTGCAAAGCAAGGTGAAATTACAATGTCTGGTGTTTGGGCAAACCACATTTTCTTTGTGAACGATGAGAAGGCTTATTTGGCCGGTATGGTGGATTCCCTGATTATCTTCAATCCCAAGACAATGAAGGTGACCGGCTCCATTGATCTTTCCAAGTATAAGGATCCCACTGCCTATGCGGTGAGCCCGGGAACTGGTATCATTGTTGACGGTCGTCTTTATGTAGGTCTCTTGCAGAACGTGAGCGATTATGCGACGGGCGATGTTGCCGAAGTGGCCATTATCGACGTGAAGAAAGACAAGGTTCTCGGCGTTGCCAAGGATAAGCGTGTCGCTGCGGTCGGTTCGCTTGATGACAGCCAGAATGAAGCTTTTGTCGAAGCTGAGGGCTATATCTATGTGTACAGTAATGCTTCCTGGAGCTATGCACCGGGTCAAAAGGATGGCTTCCTTCGCATCAAGGTTGGTGAAAAGGAATTCGATAAGGACTATGTGTGGAATGTTTCGGATGAAGTGTCCATCAAGGATGTGACGAAGAAGGGCGTGTTCAAGTATCTTTCTCCTTTTGCCAAGGCTGAAGGTTCTACGGTTTATGCTTACCTTAACGTAATGAATGACTTGAATAAGAGCTGGGATACGCAGCAGGACTACTATAATGCCACTTGCAAGGCCGTTAAGATTGACCTTGCTAAGAAGAAGATGGATGCTCTTCCCATTCCTTACACTTCTGCTTATGCTAGCTATGGCAAGTATGTCGAAGAAGATGGTAATGTGCTGTTTGCCGTTTCTACCGAAAAAGATGGCAATGCCTATTACCGCTACGATCCCAAGAAAGACAAGGCCGAAAAGATTGCTGACGTAGAAGCGATTCCGATGTGGATTGTTCCGCTGAAGTAACCGCTACAATCAGCCTTTATTCTCCATTGACTTCCTGGTTTGTCCAGGAAGTCGCTTTTTTTATTAAACCCTTCCTGCAAATAGATTACTGAACAGTAGCAGACCGGATACAAATATCAGGATGCCGCCGGCCAGTGTTGCCACGGTGTAGATGGTGGTAGCGAAACGGCTGTGCTTGCTGCCTGCGTCGATTCCTTTGCGGAAAGCTACGGCGGCAATTCCGAAGGCCACGTTGGTAATGGTCATGCCAATGCAAATGACGAGTGCTCCAAGGAGTGAAAGGGCTACCATGGAATTTAGCAGGCAGAACAAGACGATGAGTGCGACGGCGGGGCAGGGGACGATTCCCGTAATGGCTGCCACTCCGATGATTTCGCGCCATTTTGCGATGGGGGGCATGATTTCGGAATGTTCTGATTCAATTTTATTTCGCTTTAAAAGGTCGCGGATGGCGAGTACGACGAGCAAGAGACCTGTAATCATAATCAGGATGTAGCTTGCCTTTTCGACGCCCATGCGGCCTGTTTCAAAGGCTGGGAAGACGGTTGTCTTGAAAATTGCATACAAAATAAGAAGTAAAAGGACGGCACTCAGCGTGTGGACGACTGTAATCCCAGCTCCTAAAGCGACTCCTTGCCGCCACCTGCCACGGCGTGCGATAAAATAGCCTACAACGATGGATTTCCCGTGCCCAGGGCCCAGAGCGTGCAGCATTCCGTAGATGAGGCATATGGCGAGAAATTTCCAGATGGCACCCCAATCTCCGCTTTTCATGGCCGAAATGGCGGCTGTGATTTTTTCGCGGAGTGTTTTTTGCGCTTGAGAAATGATTGCGACGAACGATGTCTGCGTCGATGTCGGTTGCACCGAGCTTACAGCCTGTTCTGCAGAGGCTGTGTCTACAACGGCTTCGACATTTGCTGTCGGAGAGTCTGTTGTGCCTACATCGAAGCGCTTCTTTTTGACGGCTGCAGATGCGGTGAACGAAAGAATAAGAATTAGGAAAAAAACGATAGACCTTTTCAAAACGATATCCTCGGGATGTATTCTTAAAATAGTTAAAAAAATCGAAAGTGACGAATCCGTTTGGGTTTTTACACGCCTATTTGGAGTAGTATAAAAAATAAGTTTAGTCTAACTTTGGAGTCGAAATTTTTAGCCGTTGATACGGCGGGAGGATATATGAATAAGAAAATGTTGAAAAAAGCTGCTGTTTTGGTGATGGCATTTGCTGCCATGGTGGCTGCAGAAAACCTGACCGGCCGAGATGTTGTCCAGAAGGTACATGATCGTCCCGATGGCGATACGCGTAGCTCAGAACTCTCTATGACGCTTGTGAATAAGACCGGCAATAAGCGTGAACGTAAGATTACCTCGTTTGCCATGGATGTGGGTAAAGATACCAAGCAGATTATGTTCTTCCGTTACCCTAACGATGTAAAGGGAACGGGTTTCTTGACGGTAGATTACGACGACATCAATAAGGATGACGACAAGTGGCTTTACTTGCCTGCCATGAAAAAGACGCGCCGCATTAGTGGTAAGAGCTCCAAGACGGATTACTTCATGGGTTCCGACTTTACCTACGATGACGTGGGTCAGCGCAACATTGACGAAGACACGCATACGCTCGTGCGCGAAGAAAAGGTCGATGGTGTGGACTGCTGGGTAATTGAATCTGTTCCCAAGAAGGGCGATGAAATCTTTTCGAAGAAAATCTCGTGGATTCGTAAGGATTGCCTGATTGCCGCCAAGGTGGAATACTATGACAAGCTCGGTAAACTGCACCGTTTCTTGAAGGTGGAAAAAGTCGTTCAAGTAGATGGTTTCTGGGCCATTGGCTTGATGACCATGGAAAACGTGCAGACAAACCACAAGACTATCCTGGAATTTAGCGATCTCAAGTTCAACATTCCGCTGGATGCTAAAACGTTCACTGTGCCAAGACTCGAACGCGGCCTCTAGCCACGTCATTGCGAGGAACAAAGTGACGAAGCAATCTTTAGCAGCATTATTATTGCCGGTGGTGTCTCTCTTTGCCCAAGAGTCCCCGTTTCAATTTAACGGCTTCGTGGATACGTATCATGCCGTGCAGACGGAATGGCCTCACGACTTGATGTCTTCGCGGACGCGTCTGCGTACCGAAATGCGCGTGGATTACGATAACGCCTATTTGTTTGCGAGCTTGAACGCAATGCACAATAGTGTCTTGGAAGATCGTTCCGGCGTACAGCTGCAAGAAGCCTATTTCAACTACCAAAACGATGTGGTTGAAATTCGTGCTGGTCGGCAGATTGTGGTATGGGGCGTTGCCGATGGGCTTCGTGTGACGGACTTGATTTCGCCGGTAGACTATACGGAATTCATGTCGAGTGATTACGATGACTTGCGTATGGCCGTGGATGGTTTTCGCGTCAAGTATCCTGGAGAACTCGTGAATGCGGAAATCGTTTATGTGCCTGCACCGCGCTATTTCCAGATGCCGCTTGAAGAAGAAAACCCGTGGCGTCCGGATATGCCGGAAAATGCGATTCTCGATTTTCCTGATGGTCCCGATACTCGCTTCAAGAACGGTGATTTCGGAACGCGCTTGTCGTTCTTCCTTTCGAATGTCGATTTCTCGGTGTCTGCGCTCCATACGCATAACCAGTCGCCGGTGACGGTGGCGGGCTACGATTTCGAAAAGGATTCCATCGTGATTTACGGCATTCATGAACCGATGACGATGATTGGTGGCGATATGTCGATGCCGTTAGGTGAATTCGTGATTCGCGCCGAAGTAGCGGAATACTTCGGCGAAGCGCTCGGCTATGCCAACAGCCTTGATTACGCCCGCAAAAACACCTTCAACGCTCTCGGAGGGGTTGACTGGTACGCTGGCAATAATTGGACTTTGATGGTTCAGTATTTGCATAAGTACATCGCCGATTATTCTCACGAACTCGCTGCCGAAAAGAATAGCTCCGAAACGACATTTCGCATTTCGAAGGAACTTTTAAACAATACGCTCAAGCTTTCGCTTTACGGGATGTTCGACATCGATAATCTTGCTTATTATGGTCGCGCTTCGGGCGATTATGCCCTTACGGACCAGGTGACGTTATCGGCTGGCTATGACCATTTTGGTGGCAAGCGTGGACAACTCGCAAAGTACAAGAAAAACCGTGAAATTTGGGCAAAAGCCAAGTACTATTTCTAAATGAAGAATCCTTACGCATCGTTCCTCATGAAAAACGCCTTTGGGTTGGGCGTCTGCATTGCAATCGTATTGCATGTCAGTTTTTACGCATGGGGATTTTTGAGGAACACGCAAGTGGTTACGACTCGTGAAGATGTGGAAGTGATCCGTGTGGAACGCCTGTTGCTTACTCCGCCGGAGCCGCCTCCAGAAGTCAAAAAAGTCGTAAAAAAAGTGGTCCGCGCTAAAATTATCCCGAATATTGTGCAAGATACGGTTCCGGAGCCGGAACCCGAGCCAGAACCGGAGCCGATTATGGTTACGGACGCCGAAGTTGTCGAAGCAGCCCCGGTTGTCGAAGAACCTGTGGCTCCACCGCCTCCGCCACCTCCGCCGAAACCTTCGAAGGATTCTCTGATGAAGGTGACGCGCGCTTACCTGATGGGGCTTAGCAAGGAATTCGAAAAACGCAAGGATTACCCTGCGACAGCCCGCCGCTTAAAGCAAGAGGGTACTGTGCGTGTGCAGTTTACTGTTGCCCGCGATGGAGCTATCAGTGGTGCGGTCGTAGCGAAACCTTGCCCTTATTCTTCGCTGAACGAAAGTGCGCTCGCAGCTGTTTTGGCTGTATCAAAATTTGACCCGATTCCTGCAGTTCTTGGAAAGAACGAATGGAAAATGGAGATCCCGATTAAGTATAACCTTCACCAATAAAAAGGAGATTCCGGCTCGGAGACCGGAATGACATAACCATGAACTACATCTTAGACTTTATTCAACAGGGTGGCGTAATTGCCTATGTGCTCGTGACCATGAATTTTGTGGGTTACGCCATCATTATCTGGAAGATTATTTCGCTGATTCTTTTTAACAGGAGCATCCGCAAGCGTCTCCCGTCCAAGATTTTGCATCGCGTGGTGACTCACAATACCGATCACCATATTATTATGGAAAGCATCCGTACCGAAATCGCGCTTGCCTTTTCGCCGCTGCAAAAGGGCATGACTACGATTGAAAATATCGCAAGTATCTCGCCGCTGCTGGGCCTTTTGGGTACGGTGTTTGGCATTTTCAACGCCTTCAGCGTCATCGCCGTTTCGGGCCTTTCTGACGCCGGTGCGTTTGCTACGGGCATTAAGCTTGCCCTTATTACGACGGTGATTGGCTTGGTGGTTGCCATTCCGCATGTGATTGCCTTCAACTACCTGAATGCAAGCATGGAATCGGAACAGGATAATGTGGAAAACGATGTGCTTTTGCAGCTCGGCCGCATTCTCAAGGAAAAGGACCACAGACGTGCTGCTGATTCTGCAAATGAGGATGCATAAATGGCTAAACGAACTCGCCGCATAAGACCTGACATGACGCCGCTCATTGACTGCGTCTTCTTGCTGTTGGTGTTTTTCTTGGTGACATCGGTCTTTAAGCAAGATGAATCGGTGCTCAAGTTGATTTTGCCCGAAACCCAGAGTGAAGTCAAACGTGATACTCCCGAAGGCTTGTATATCGAACTTTCGGAAACGGAACTCGCCTTTAACGGGGAACGCGGAACGCCCGATGATTTGCGTGCTAAGGCTGCTGCCGTTCAGAACAAGAAATCACCAATCGCCATTAAGATTGACAAGGGAACGACTTACGAACGTATTGCCGTTGTGCTTGATATTTTGCAAGTCGAAAAGCTTTACAATATTCAACTAATCAATGAACTCGAAGCAGGGGAGTAATCCTCAATGAAAAAAAGATTTGAATTTAAGTTCGTCACGCTGGCCTTGACCATTGCCTCGATGACTTTGATGGCTGCGGTTTCGGCACGTGCCCAAGAAGACGATGTGACATCTATTGATGATTTCTTGGAAGAAACCAATGATAATGCCTCTGCAAATGTTGCTAGCGAAGAAAAAACGAATAGTGCGCCGACAGCAGGCGTGACTCAGTTGGACGAACTTTCGGTGGATACGGATGCCGAAGCAGAACAGGCTAAGCAGGCGAAAAAGGTGGAATCGGCTTCGACCATCGACGCTACGGAACTGCAGAATACCAGCAAGAGTATTTCGAAAGCGGTCAATACATCTTCGGGCGTTAAGGTGCGCAAGTCTGGCGGTATGGGCAGCGAAGGCAAAATCAATATCCGCGGCATGGAAGGCAAGAATATCAAGGTGCTTGTCAATGGTGTTCCTGTTGAAACCCAGGGCAATATGGGGCTAGACGATATTCCCATCGATCAGATTGCCGATATCGAAGTGTATAAGGGATACATTCCTGCTCGATTCGCGACTGACGGTGCAGGCGGTGCAATTAATATTGTGACCAAGAAACGCCCTGCTAATTCGGTAGACGCTTCTTACAGCTTTGCCAGTTACAATACCCATAAGGCCTCGCTTACGGCTAGCCATACCATTGACAGCATTATAGGTGCGGCAGCCCTTGAAGTCGGCGTGTCTGGCTACTTTAACCATTCCGACAACGATTATGAGTTTACGTCCCCGAAGATGAAAAGTTCTACGGGAAAGGATACTTCTGTCATTCGTGATCATGACCATTATACTTCGTATAATGCTCAAGTGTTTGCGAATTTGATGGGGGCCTGGTTCGATAATGTTTCGCTTGGTGCAAGCTATGGGGCGAGCGAACACGAAATTCAAGGAGTAGAATCCCGCATTACAGAAACGATGATGGACGGTTACAATTGGGGTGCGACATTTGGCCTAGATAAGAGAAATATGTTTGTGAAGGGTCTTGGCTTTAGCAATTATTTCGCTTTTGCTTATGGTAAAAGTACGGTGACGGATACGTCGCGTGTGCATTGCCGTAACTGGTTTTCTTGCGATACCGCATCGAAAAATGTTGGCGAACTTTCGATGATGGGTCTCCCGAAATTGCGTACGGTAGAGTCGTTCGACTTTAATGATTTGTTGAACCTGGATTACGAATTCTACAAGAATCAGACGGTCTATTGGAATACCTTGTTCAGATACCGCAAGGAGAATCCAGAAGATGATGTGGGCTCCGAAATGGTTGGCTTCAATATGGCTGGGTATCCCGGCAAAACGTATTCGATGACGACTGGGCTTTCTGTAGAAGACCAAATTTGGAATGAGCATATCCAAAATTTGATTGGCTTCAAGTTCCATTACCTTAAGGCAGATATTTCGAAACCAGTCTATTCTACGCTCAATGAACCCGAATTGCAATCTGACGACTATAAAGAATTTAGTTATGACGAAAGTATCCGATTCCAAATCGTCAAGCCTTTTGCGATAAAGGGATCATACCAGCATGCGGTTCGTCTTCCGACTTCCGAAGAACTTTTTGGCGATGGAGCTAAAGTTAGCGCTGCAGTTGGCTTGAAACCTGAGACTGTCGATAATTTTAATGTGGGTGTTTCCCTCGATTTGATGGAACTCCCTTTGGTGGCGCGATTCCGTTTTGATGGAGACTTCTTCTACTCGTATTATGAGAATAAAATTCAATATATAACGATAGCGCAGATAGCAACGCCTTATTCTAACCTTGATCCGATTCGTGGTTGGGGTTACGAAGGCGATGTGAAACTCGATGTGAATGAATATGTGATGCTTGGAACGAATTGGACATTCCAGGACTTGCGCAACATTGATTACATCGCAAGGCAAGGAATCCCCGAAGATGCTATTGTGCCGAATATCCCGCGGTATTATATGAATTACCTTGCGGAATTCCATATTGGCGACTTAATTAATAAAGAAGATTTCCTGAAACTCTGGTGGTCTGCCAATTATACCGCTGAATACTATTACGGCTGGAAAATTAGTTCCCGTCAGGATCGTATGATTCCGTCGTCTTTCTCGCAAGATATTGGCATTGAATACTCGGTGTGGGACAATAAGCTCGCTTGGAGTTTCGAGGTAGAAAACTTGACCGACGGCGTCGTTTATGACAACTACGGTGAAAGTAAACCAGGCCGTTCGTATGCGACAAAGATAAAGTACAGCTTTAGGTAGAAAGATGATGCAACAAGAAAACATCCGTGCTATTTCACTTAGCGAAATGGGTGAAAACTCTACTGGGAATATCGCCAAAATTGAAGGCGATTCCCGCTTTATCTCTAGAATCATCTCCATTGGATTGACTCCTGGTTCTTCCTTTACGCTTTTGAAAAATGATGGCCGCTCTCCGGTGCTTATTTTTTGTCGTGATACGGTCATTGCCGTAAACCGTAGAGAATGTTCGCAAATTTATGTCAAGGTAGAGGCGTAGCATGGCCGAAACGAAAACTATCGCGCTCCTGGGGCAACCCAATTCTGGTAAATCGACTCTTTTCAATAACCTTACCGGTTTGCATCAGCATGTGGGTAACTGGCCCGGAAAAACAGTGGAACGCGCAGAGGGCTTTTTCAGTTATAATGGCGTAGAATACAAGGTGGTGGATTTGCCGGGCAGTTACGGCCTTTCGGCGAATTCCGAAGAAGAAGTCGTGACGCGAAACTTTATCTGGAATGGTGTCGCGGACTTGACATGTATTTTGGTAGACGCTTCGCAGTTGGAACGAAGCCTCTACATGCTGGCCGATTTTGTGGGGGTCAGGTCGCCGGTCATGCTGGTGCTCAACATGATGGATGTGGCCGAAGCGGCAGGCAAGAAGATTGATGTGAAGGCGATTGAAAAGAAGTTGGGAATTCCTGTTCTTGGATTCAGCGCCGCAGAAACTTCGCGCTATCCTGAATTTTTCAAGAAAATGGAAGCTGCAATTAAGCATCCGACATGCCTTGATTCTGCAGACCTTCGCGAAGAATTGAATGCGGGTGGTGAAACTCCGCTTCACATGCTCGAAGAAATTTTAGATGACTTGAAAATTGGCAATTCCGAAAACTTGTGGCTTGCTGTAAAGCTCCTTGAAAATGATAAGTTGGTTCGTAAGGCTGTAAAGGATGCTCTTCCGTTCGCTAGGCGTAATGCGGTGGAATCGATACTGAATAGTGCCGATGGCCGCGATGGCGGAATCGCGACAGGCGAGGCGAAGTACCGCTGGATTTCAAAAATCGTGAAGGAAACTTGTGGCGAAAAATCGCCCGAAAAGGTTTTTGGCAAGTGGGATCGCATCGCGACGCATCGTATCAAGGGTAAGATTTTCTCCTTCGTGATAATGGTTGTGTCGCTGATTTGCTGCATGATTCTTGCGTTCCCTGGTATGGGAATCGGTTTTGGCTTGCAACCGGTTTTGCAGTCCTTGGTGGGGCGTGTTTGTGGCTCGCTTGGATTGTGGCCTGTGGTTGCTTCGTTCATCAACAATGTCTTGGTGGGCGGTACTTGCATTACGATCTGCATGACGAGCTTTATTTTCTCGATTATTTTCGTTTTCCGCATTCTCGAAGAAATCGGCTACATGGCTCGATTCTCTTATGCATTTGACAATTGGCTTTCTCGCTTGGGTCTGCATGGCAAGGCGATTATGCCGCTGTTTTCAGGAATTGGTTGTACAGCTGGTGCTGTCTGCGGTACGCGAGTGCTTGATACTCGTGGCCAGAGGCTGCTTGCCTTGGTGCTTTTGTGGGCGATTCCTTGCGGATCTAAGGTTGCTGTGGTGCTGTTCCTGGCGTCGACTTTCTTTGGCTCAGCGGCTCCGTTCTTTGCCATCGGCTACGTGGCATTGATATTTCTCTCGTTCTGGCTTTCGTCCTTCTTGTTCGGCAAGAAACTCGTTCCCGAAAACGAGCGCGTGGGCATGATTATGGAATTGCCTCCGTATCATAAGCCCCATTGGAAGATGATTGCCGCCATGGTGGGCCGTAGTACATGGGGCATATTTAAGAAGGCGCTCAAGATGATCCTTATGGTTGCGGCTCTGTTTTGGGCGCTTTCTTATGCTACTGACGGCAATGTCGAAAATACAATCCTGTATAAGATTGGCAATGCCATTGAGCCCGTGACCATGTTCTTTGGCATGCGCTGGGAACTGTTTATCTCTTATTTGGGCGGAATGTTCAGTAAAGAGGCTTCCCTTGGTATTATGAGTACGCTCTTTAACCATACCGGTGAGACGTTCTCGTTGGTGACCCGCGTGGCGGCGAGCGACAATCTGGGCGAGGCCCTGGCAAAAACGATTTCGAAGCCCGAAGCCCTGGCGTTCCTTTTTGCTTCCATGTTCAATGTACCTTGTGTACTTGCCATGGGTACGACTTACCGCGAGGTGGGTACAATCAAGTGGCTTGCGACGATTATGGGCTACTACATTGCGCTATCGCTGGGTTTGGCCTTTATCGGATACCATATCGGACTGCTTATTTTCTAAAGGAGACTGTTTATGCCTAATGTGAAAACGACTGGTAAGAAATCTTCGAATACCTTGGTGCGCGACTTGGTGAATGTCGGCATCTTTGCGGCACTCTACTTCGTGCTCGCTTTTGCTTCGTCAAGTATCGGCTATATTCCGGCGCTGATTATTTTTTCGACAGGAAGCATCAGCCTTGTAACGAGTATTCCGCTCTTTCTGTTCTTCTTGAAAATTGATAGGCCGATTTTTTGCTGCTTGTTGTTCAGCGGCTTCTTCGGCTGTGTTATGCTGATGATGGGACAGAGCTTATTGATGTTCCCGATTTTTGTGGCTGTTGGTGTTTTGACTGGCTTTTGCTTGAAAATTTCGCACAAGTCTTTTTGGGGCTTGTTCTCGGCAAATGTCTCCATGAGCCTTTTGTCATCTTCGATGATGCTTCCGTTGTGGCTTTCTACCGAAGAATACCTGGCATATGCAAGTAGCATGAGCGATGAAGGCTATGTTGCTCAGATGGCCGAACTTGCAAATAGTTATTGGCCTTTGGTGGCTATATTCGCATTTGGTATTTTGGGCGCGGTTGTGGGCGCATTTATCGCCCGTCGCGTGATGAAAAAACATTTTGAACGGATTGGACTTGCCTAGTGAAATTGGATCCTCGGACAAAACTGTTTCTGGTTGTCGCTGCGAATACCATGATTTTCTCGGCTCCGTATGCTTATAGCATGCCGATGGTGGCGGCAATCCTAGTCTTGCTGCTGCTTGAAAAGAAGTGGAAATTCATGAGTGTGTTTTTCCCGATTTATGTAGTGGCTGCACTCTGTTTTGACTATTTGAAACAGTTAGATGTTGGAATGATTGGCACTTTGATTGCTGCCACGGTTCTCTTGATTTGCCGCATGATGCCTGTTGGTGTGGTGTTCTATTACATCATGGCGACTACCAGGGCGAATGAATTTATGGCGGGAATGTCGAAGATGCATGTACCGAATAAGGCAACCATTCCTCTGACTGTGATGATTCGCTTTTTCCCGACGGTGTTCGATGAATCGCGCGCTATCAGTAATGCGATGAAAATGCGTGGCATTCGCCTTTTTAGTCTGCATACTCTCAAGAACCCGTTGACAATTCTGGAATATAGGCTCATTCCGCTTCTTGTTTCTATTACGAAAATCGGCGATGAACTTTCTGTTGCGGCGTCGACACGTGCCCTTACTCCTGAAGCCGAGCGTACCTGCATTGTGCCGATAGGATTCCGTATGCAAGACCTTGTTGTATTTGTTTATTGTACTGCAGTAATTGTACTGTTTTTGCTCCGGAATTAGTGCTGCTGCGTCATTGCGAGCGAAGCGAAGCAATCCATTGTTAACATTATAAGCTAAAATGAAAATCTCTTTCAAAAACGTCTCCTTTTCTTACTCCGATAGCATCGATGATGCCATTCTCAAAGACATCAACCTTCAAATTGAATCGGGGGAGTGCATGGTATTGGCGGGGGAGTCGGGCTCCGGAAAGACAACGATTTCCAAGCTGATTAACGGGCTTATTCCGCTGTACCAGTCGGGTACCATGGCTGGAGATGTGCTCTTGGGCGACAAGAATACCGCCGACATGACGCTCGCAGAAATTTCAAAGTATGTGGGCTCGGTTTTCCAGAATCCCCGTTCGCAGTTCTTTAATGTTGATACGGATAGCGAGATTGCATTTGGTTGCGAAAACTTGGGCGTAGAACCTGAAGAAATTCGCCGTCGCATTGATAAAACGGTCAAGGATTTTCATCTGGAATCGTTGTTGGGACGTAACATATTCCACCTTTCGGGTGGCGAAAAACAAAAGATTGCATGCGCTTCGGTGAACGCAACTGACCCCGATATTTTTGTACTCGATGAACCTTCCGCTAATCTTGACTTGAAAACGGTTGATGATCTTACCGAAATCATCAAATTATGGAAATCTCGTGGCAAGACGGTTGTGGTGGTGGAACATCGCCTGCATTATCTGCGGGATGTTGCTGACCGCATTGTTTATGTGAAAGAGGGACGCATTGAGTGTGAATGGACTCCGGCGGAATTAGAAGCGAAGGGGCCTGAATATGCGGCTAGTCTTGGGTTGCGTAGCATAAAGTTGGTGCAGTTGGGCGGTGCGCAAAACGTCATTGCGAGCGAAGCGAAGCAATCTGCCGCGGAAACAATTACCTTCCGTAATTTGAAATTTTCCTACCAAAAAAAGTTCCCGATTCTCGATATTCCCGAGCTTTCGCTCCCCAAGGGTAAAATTACCGCCCTTCTTGGCCATAACGGTGCCGGAAAATCGACTCTCGCGCAGCTGGTATGCGGCCTTCGCGGCTCCTGGAGCCAAAAACGCGCTGCCCGCAAGCTGGGAACCTACTTGATTATGCAAGATGTGAACCATCAGCTTTTTACCGAAAGCGTGCTGGATGAAGTTTTGCTGGGTATGCATCCGAAAGATGAAACCGCCGCACTTGAAATTCTCGAAAGCCTCAATCTAAAAAACTATGCCGAAAAGCATCCTATGGTTCTTTCTGGCGGTCAAAAGCAGCGAGTCGCTATCGCCAGCGGCGTCAGCTCGAACCGCAACCTGATCGTATTTGATGAACCGACCAGTGGTCTCGATTACCGCCAGATGCTTGCTGTTTCTGCCACTTTAAAGGCTCTTGCAAATCGCGGCAAGACTCTTTTCGTGATTACTCATGATCCAGAACTAGTCTTGAATTGTTGCAACCATGTAATCCGTATGGATCATGGCCGCATTGTAGAAGAATATTCCCTGTAAAAAAATACTTGCCTTGAAAAAAACAGCCACCCTGAATAATCAGGATGACTGCCTTGTTCCAGGAGGAGCACTCTAAGTTAGTCTGCGAGCGGAACGATGTAGTAGGCGTTTCCAGTGGTCACATCCATTTCCTTGGTGACCTTACCGCTTTCAATGTCATAGCGGTAGATGGAACCGCCCTTCTTGTCTGCATGACCCACGAGGACGCTCTTGCCGTCAGCATCGAGATGGATTGAGGGGGCGAACCAGGAGATGGTCGGAGAGAGCCCCTTGATTTTTTCAACAGTCTTCTTATAGATATTGACAATTACATATTGCCATTCGTAATTGTACCAGTTATTCGGATCGGAGAATGTACCGAAGAAGCCGAAGAACTTGCCATTACCGATATAGGTGCCGCCGACCATCAGACTGTTATTGTTGCTCTTCTTGCCGTCGTAGGCGGCATCGTGCATATGGAATACCCAGTCCTTGTCAAATTCGGTCTTGCCGCTCTTGATGCGCACCCAGCCTTCCTGATAGCCTTCAATAAAGCTGTAGGATGCATTGGAGTAGAAGTAGATGTCGCCTTTTTCGTCAACAAAGGAGGCTGTATTGTTCATGTCATCCATGCCACCGACTGCAGCAACTTTGTCGCTATAAATGACCTTGTCTACCTTGTCGCTCTTCACGTCGATAATGGCCACGCTAGCGCGGGGGCCGGCAATCGCATGGTCGAAATCGACAAACTGATTCAGAGACACGAACATCTTGTCATCGCGAATCACGGCAGAACCCGGAACCGAGGTCAATGCACCGCTTTCTTCGTCAATGTAGCTAGAAAGGTCGATGGTTTTCTTGGTCTTGAGGGTCTTCGGGTCAACTGCCGTAATGGCGTCGCCCAGGGCCTCTTCCACATACATTTTTTTCTTGTCAACGAACTTCATCATGATGGCGTTCGTTCCCGTAAACTTGGCCGTAGCGGCGGCCTTTTCGGCCATCTTGCCATCCTTGACTTCGTAACGAGAGAGCGTGCTGTTTCCGCCATCGTCGGCAACGAGCGTATAGACGGAACCGTCGAAATAAGCAACAGCGCCCGTATTCGGAGCTTCATTAAAATCTTCGACCATTTTGCCTTGATTGTCGGAAAGTGCTCCCAGGCCAAAGAACTGCGAAGTTTCCATCATGAAGGAAAGCAGGTAGAGATCGCCGGATTCCTTGGACGGTTCATCGCTAGACGCATTGGAACTGGAATCGTCGCCACAGGCTGCGAGCATCATTGTGGATGCGAGTGCGGCAGCAGTTAATTTATTCTTGAAGAGGTTCATGTGGTTTTCCTTTTTGTTTATAGTGTAAACTTGACTTTAGTCGCAAAGGCGCGTCCAGGCTTAGATTCACCATACTTGTCGTAGACGAGTTCATCCATAAAGTTGTGTACCTCGAAATTCCACGAGAGCTTGTTTGCAAGAATCGAGTATTCGACACCTAAATCTTGCGAGAAGGAACTAGGAATGGTGCGGTCCTGTTTTTTGGAGACTTTCCACGAGTAGTAATATTCGTCGGTGTAGTTGGCGAGCCAGTAAAGCTTGAAGAAGTCATCACGGAAGAGCAAATCGCCCATATGGAATTCTGCGCCGAAGTTCATATAGAACGTGGGGATATTTGGCACGGTCAGTCCCTTCGCGATACCGAAAGCCATATCCGCCTCGCGGCTTTCTGCATCCTGCTTAGTCATGTTGTATGTGAGCGAGATGTATTCGTTGACATCGACTGCGGCATCGATTTCAAACCCTGTTGTCTTGGTGCCAACGCTATTGTAATACGGACGCGGGATCGAGACGTAATTATTCCAATAAATACGGTCATCCATGAGCATATAGAACCAGTTGAATTCCAAATGCATTTTCAACAGCAGCGGAATTTGCTGTAAGTCAAGTTCGGCCCCTGCAGTAAAGTTGTCCGATTTTTCAGGTTTCAGGTTCGGAGCGCTCAATACATACAGACCATCGCCAAAGATTTCTTCGCGAGTTGGGAATCGCAGACTGTGCTGATAGCCTCCTTTCACGGCAAACTGATCAATAACGGCTACCTGGTTTAACAGCTTCATACGCAGATTTTCACTGTAACCATAATCCTTATTGTCGGCATAGTCATCAGTCAACTGCTGTATACGTTTTTCGCCGTCATCTTTGGCTTTGACTGCATAATAATAGCCCTTGATACCTGCCACATTCTGGATGCGTTCGTTCCAGAAATTATTTTCGAGCGAAAGTCCCGACACCACCGAATGGCTATGGCCTGGAAAACCGGCGCTGTTAAGAGTCTGTGCGTTAATCGAGCGCTTGTCGGTCGGATCTTGCGATTCATAACGGTACAGGCCACTCCAGGTGAGAATGTGGTTCTGGGTAAATGCATAATCAAAGTTCCAAGGGGCTACAATCGTCTGATTTTCGCGTTCTATATGCGATGCGCCGCCGAGAGATATTTCACCAAAGGCCGACTTGCTTTCGCGAACATTATCCTTATCCCAGCCATAATAATAGGTATGGCTTGTGTCGACAACGCTCTCCTTGCCGTAAGCGTAGCTTAGCGAAAGGCCCATGGAAAGTCCCTTGACAAACAAGTTTGCTTTTTCGAGGGATAAGTTCACTCCGTAGGACTGAGCGTTTGCGGTAGCCTCTTCGATACGGTGGGCGTTCGACTGGATTTCTTTATCCATCGCATTGTAAATCACACCCAAAGTCATTTTGTCAAAAAAGAACCTTTCAAGCGACACATATGGCAATACGTTGTAGCTGTAATAACGGTCGTGTTCGCGCGTTACGGTCGTGTCCATGTAAGGTGTGGTGAATTCGTAATCGTTGTCGGAATAGTTGTAGTAAGCTGAAATTCCCGTCGCGATGGAGCGGCTCTTGAGTGAATCGGTTACCCACACGTATTTTGCATCGAGCGAGGCCTTGTGTGTATTGAAGCTTCCGAAGCTGTAAGAGCCCGTCACGGAACTCTTGGGCAAATCATGCGTCACGATATTGATGACACCGCCCATGCCGTCGGTTGCAAAACGTTCAGGCACGTAGCTCTTGTAAATTTCGATGCGGTCAATTTTGTCGATTGGAATATCGTTGACAGTGAAATTTCCGTTGCCGTTATCGACGGGAACTCCATCAACGAGAACCTTCACGTTCTTGCCTTCCATGCCGCGGATGTTGATTTTGCTTTCGCTGCCCATGCCGCCAGATTGGCGGATTTTTACGCCCGAAGAACGGTTCGTGGCGTCGGCGATAGTGGCGCTGGAACCCTGAAGTTCCGTGGCATCCATCACCTTGACGGATTCGGCCTTGGTTTTCTTGTCAACCGGAGCGGCTTCGTTGATTCCTTCACCTTCGATACCCATTTCGTCAAGTAGGGTCACGTCAGACTTCTTTTCTGGCGCACTTGCTGGGGTGCTTTCGCTTGCTGCTGATTCCTCGGCAAAAATATCGTCGAAATTCGTGATGTCGTCTTCGGCGTCGATGGAGGTTGCCAAAGTGAATAAAGTAATTGAAATAAATGCCCCAAATTTCATAGCCGCCCAAATTGAGAAAATGGAACGGAAAACATCTACTCCAAAAAGTTTTGTAAAAAACCGTTTGGAGTAGAAACGAGAGTGTTTTTTTCCAAAATTTGGTTCAGCCCTTTTGGGGAGGAAAAAATGAAAAAGAAATCTCTGCTCTCTTGGATTTTCCTGTTTGCCAAAAACAAGAAAAAATACTACATCGCAAGCATTTTCTTTGCGCTTTTGCGCGTCACTTGCGGAATTGTCCCTTACATCATTATCGCTAACATCGTGCGCGAACTGCTTTCGGGTGTACGTGATTGGGATGTTTACTTTAATGAATGCTTGATTATTGCTGCATTCTGGTTTGGAAATGTCCTGTTCCATAGCATTTCCACGACACTTTCGCACGTGGCAACCTTCAATGTGCTCGGAAACATCCGCAAAGATCTCTGCGACAAGCTCTCACGTGTGCCGCTTGGCTCCGTTCTCGATATGCCCTCGGGAGCGCTTAAGAACATCTTGGTGGAACGCATTGATAGCATGGAAACGACGCTTGCCCATGTGGTTCCTGAATTTACCTCGAATTTAGTTCTACCCGTACTCATGTTTGTCTATCTATTCCATATCGATTGGCGCATGGGACTTGCTTCGCTTGGGACGCTCCCCATTGGCATTATTTCCGTGGCGTTTATGTTGGTCGGAGCGCAAAAATGGTTCAATAACACCGTCGAAAAAACAAAGATCTTGAACGATACCGCCGTAGAATACATTAACGGTATAGAGGTCATCAAGGCGTTCGGCAAGTCCAAATCTTCTTACGAAAAGTTCGTCGTGGCTGCTCACGACGGCAGTGAATGCTTTGTAGATTGGATGCGCAATTGCATTTGGCCGCATGCGGTCGCTATTATGGTCGTTCCGGCCACGTTGTTGACGATTCTTCCGATTGGCGGTTACTTCTACTTCCAAGGTTCTATTACCGCAGTTGATTTGATTACTGTCATCATTGTCTCGGTGGGTATCATGTTTCCTCTCCTTACCATCATGAGCTACAGTGATGATATCAGCAAGGCGGGAGTCATTTTTGGAGAAGTCGGCTCCGTTTTGGACATGAAGGAACTCGCACGTCCCGCGACCGACAAGCAGAAGCCCGCAGACAATTCGATTACATTGAAAAATGTCCGGTTCAGCTACCACAAGGGCATCGAAGGTGAAGAAAAGAAGGAAATTCTTCACGGTATCAACATGCAACTCCCCGAAGGAAGCTTTACCGCATTTGTGGGCCCGAGCGGTTCGGGAAAATCGACGATTGCTCGCCTTATTGCCTCGCTTTGGGATGCCGATAGCGGCGATATCGAAATCGGCGGCGTGAATATCAGGGACCTTTCGCTCGAAGAGTATAACCGCCGCGTCGCTTACGTTTCTCAGGACAACTTCTTGTTCGATTTGTCTGTTCGTGAAAATATCCGGCTCGGGCGGCCCTCGGCAACAGATGCCGAGGTCGAAGAGGTGGCGCGCCAAAGCGGCTGCTACGATTTCATTATGAGTCTCGAAAACGGCTTCGATACGATTGTCGGCGGTTCGGGCGCCCACCTCTCCGGTGGCGAGCGCCAGCGCATCGCCATCGCCCGCGCGATGATGAAAAATGCACCGATTGTCATTCTCGACGAGGCAACCGCCTACACCGACCCCGAAAACGAGGCCATCATCCAGAAATCCGTGGCAAAACTCGTACAAGGCAAGACTCTCATCGTGATTGCGCACCGTCTTTCTACCGTCAAGGATGCCGACAAACTCTATGTCATCAAGGATGGCAACATCGACAGCTGTGGTACGCATCAGGAACTGCTCGAAAAGGGTGGTCTCTACAAGTCCATGTGGCAGGCCCACATTAGTGCCAAGGATTCCGAGGAGGATGCATAAATGTTCGATACTCTCATCAAGTTCTTTAATTTCTGCGATGCCGAGAACCGCCGCAAATTCTATGGCTCCATTATCCTCGGCATTTTCAATTCCTTCTTCATGGCGCTCCGCATTGGAGCCATGGCAGTCATGTTACAAGGCGTTATCCGCCATGTACAAGGTGTAGCCCCGTTTACCATGGATACGGTTTGGCTTTCGCTTGGAATCATGATCGCAAGCCTTATCGGAGCAACAGTCACCAAGCGATACATGAGTATGTGGCAATGCGAAGGTGGCTATCGCACCTGCGCCCGCAAGCGTATAGAAATTGCTGAACACCTGCGCTACCTGCCCATGGGCTATTTCAACAAGAATAGCCTCGGATACATTACATCTGTTACGACGAATACCATGGAACAGCTCGGTGACGTGGCTACTCGTGTGGTCATGATGGTTACGCAGGGCATTCTCGATACGATCCTTATTATCGTGATGATCGCCTTCTTTGATTGGCGAATCGCGATTATTGCAACTGTAGGTTTCGTGGCGTTCCAGTTCATCAATACGCTCATGCGCATGAATGTTCGCGCCGTATCGCATGAAAAAGTGGAATCCGACGGCAAGGTGGTCGAAAAGGTCCTCGAATACATCCAGGGAATCGCCGAAGTTAAGGCCTACAACATGACTGGCAAGCGTTCCAAGGAGTTGAACGAAGTCATCGACAAGAATACCGGTGCCAATATCTCCATGGAACTCAAGTGTGTCCCGCTTTCGAATTTGCAGACCTTTGTCGCGAAAATTACCGGTGTCGCCATCATGATGTTCTCGATTCATTTCTACTTGAACGGCTCCATGGAACTTGCAGATTGCGCAATTATGCTTGTGTGCTCTTTCATGCTGTTTGCGGCCCTTGAACTGGGTGGCAGCTACGCGGCACTTCTCCGTGCTGTCGATATCTCGGTCAACCGCGCAAATGATATCTTGAATAAGCCTACCATGGATATTGAAGGCGAAGAAATTGCCCCTGCCAATCACGATATCAAGGCAGAAAGCGTTGATTTCGCCTACGACAAGCGTAAGATTATTGACAACGTGACACTTAGCATTCCAGAAAAGACGACCACGGCTATCGTGGGTCCGAGCGGTTCCGGAAAAACGACTCTTTGCCATCTGCTTTCACGCTTCTGGGATGTAAATGCCGGCTCGGTGACTTTGGGAGGCCGCCGCGTACAAGATTACAGCATGGACAGCCTGATGAAGAACTTCAGCTTCGTGTTCCAGAATGTGTATCTGTTCCATGATACGATTGAAAACAACATTAAGTTCGGCAATCCGGGGGCTACGCACGAACAGGTTGTAGATGCCGCCAAGAAGGCCTGCTGCCACGACTTTATCGAAAAGCTGCCCGACGGCTACAATACGGTAATCGGCGAAGGCGGCGCAAGCCTCAGTGGGGGAGAACGCCAGCGCATCTCCATTGCCCGTGCCATCATGAAGGATTCTCCGGTTATCATTCTGGACGAAGCCACCGCAAACGTGGACCCTGAAAACGAACGTGACTTGATGGACGCTATTCAGGAACTGACCAAGGAAAAGACAGTCATCATGATCGCTCACCGCTTAAAAACAGTGCGCCACGCCGACCAGATTGTTGTCTTGGATAAGGGCCGCATCGTGGAGCAAGGCAAGCACGAGGAACTCGTGAAGAACGGCGGAATCTACGCCCGCTTCATCGATTCCCGCCGCGAAGCCGTGAGCTGGAAATTGTAATGCAAATCCAGCTTTCAGATCATTTTACTTATGGACGGCTATTACGTTTTGTATTGCCGTCCATTTTGACTTTATTTTTCACCACAATCTATAGCATTGTTGACGGCGTATTCGTCTCGAATTTCGTCGGTAAAACGGCGTTTGCCGCAGTCAATTTCATCATGCCGATTCTTATGGTTCTTGCTTCGTTCGGTGTAATGATGGGTTCCGGTGGCAGCGCTCTCGTTGCAAAACTTTTGGGCGAACAGAACAAGATCAAGGCAAATCAAGTCTTTTCGATGATTGTCTATACAATGTTCATGTTTGGCATTATCGCAAGCATTGCCATCTCGTTTTTCATGGAAAATATCGTTTCTTTTTTGGGAGCGGATGGCGAATTGCTTACTCAAGCAACCCGTTATGGGCGTATAGCTGTTCTCGGCGGAACTGCGTTTATATTCCAGCACATTTTCTACTGCTTTTTAATCGTGGCGGAAAAACCCAAATTAAGCTTTATCATCACGGTTACGGCGGGAATCACCAATGTTTTGTTAGACATTATTTTTATCGTCATTTTGAAATGGGGTATCTCCGGGGCTGCATTTGCAACAGTAATCGGCCAAATGGTCGGTGGATTTGTTCCCCTCGTATTTTTCCTTTTGCCCAACAAGACTTCTTTGCGGCTTGTAAAGCCTTGCCTTGATGGTTCAGCTCTATTAAAAACATCGACAAACGGAATTTCTGAACTGGTATCAAATATCGCCATGTCTGTTGTAAGCATGCTCTACAATTACCAGCTCATCAAATTCGCTGGCGATACAGGTGTTGCCGCTTATGGCACCATCATGTATACAAGC
>JBGUWV010000027.1:0-8729 GCA_045221475.1 Fibrobacter sp. | reverse complement strand
AAGATGGCTGACGCAAAGGCCAAGGAGAGCAAGTAATGTCTGAACATTTGACTCGTGAACAGTTGGACGCCGCCGCCAAGGTGGAACTTGAAAAGATTAAGGCTCTTCCGCAGCCGCTCAAGCCGAAGGACAAGACTGCTATCCCGGCTCAGCCGATGCCGCAGCTCGAACCGTCCTATCGCGCACGCGTGATGGAAGAAGTGGCCCAGGGTTACACCGAAGCTCAGGCTATCGTGGAAGCTAACCGCTGCCTCGCTTGTAAGAAGCCGTTCTGCGTCGAAAGCTGCCCGGTGCACATTGACATTCCGGCCTTCATCGCAAAGATTGCCGAAGGTGACTTCAAGGCCGCTATCGCCAAGATTAAGGAAACCAGCTTGCTCCCGGCTATCTGCGGCCGTGTTTGCCCGCAGGAACGCCAGTGCCAGATGAACTGCACCATGGGCAAGATGCACAAGGACGTGAACCAGGCTGTGGCTATCGGTCGTCTGGAACGCTTTGCTGCTGACTATGAACGCAACAACGGTGGCGCCTCTGTGCCGGCTGTGAAGCCTGCTACCGGCAAGAAGGTGGCTGTGATCGGTTCTGGTCCTGCCGGCCTGGTTGTCGCTGCTGACGTCCGCCGCGAAGGCCACGACGTGACCATCTTCGAAGCTTTCCACAAGCTCGGTGGTGTGGTCCGCTACGGTATTCCTGAATTCCGTCTTCCGAAGAAGATCGTGGACAACGAAATTGAATCCCTTGCTGCCATGGGCGTGAAGTTCGAGACAAATTTTGTCATCGGCCGTACCCGCAAGCTCAAGGACCTCATTGAAAAGGATGGCTTCGATGCCGTGTTCGTCGGTACCGGTGCAGGCCTCCCGCTCTTCATGAACATTGAAGGTGAAAACCTGGTCGGTGTGTTCGCCGCTAACGAATACCTGACCCGCGCCAACCTCATGCGCGCCTACGACAAGGAACATGCCGATACTCCGATGTGGCCCGGTAAGAACGTGGTCGTTCTCGGTGGTGGTAACGTCGCTATGGACGCTGCCCGTATGGCTCTCCGTCTCGGTGCCGAAAAGGTTCGCATCATTTACCGCCGCAGCATGAACGAACTTCCGGCCCGTAAGGAAGAAGTTCTCCATGCTCAGGAAGAGGGTGTCGAATTCTGCGTTCTGCAGAACCCGGCCAAGATCCTTGGCGACGAAGCCGGCCACGTGCGCGGCATGCTCGTCGACAAGTACGAACTCGGCGAACCCGATGAAAAGGGCCGTCCGCGTCCGGTCAAGGTCGAAGGTGCAAGCTTCGAAATCGAATGCGACACCGTGCTCGTTGCTATCGGTAACGGTTCCAACCCGCTTATCAGCAACACCACGCCGGAACTCTCTGTCGACAAGAAGGGTCACATCCTTCTCGAAGATGCTGCTGCCAACAAGACCTTTATGGAAAAGGTCTATGCAGGTGGCGACATTGTGCTCGGCGCTGCAACCGTGATTCTCGCCATGGGTGAAGGTCGCCGCGCAGCAGCTGGTATTAATGAATTCCTGAAGAAGTAATTAATTACTTCGGCTGAAAACAACCCCGACTCGTAAGAGCCGGGGTGTTTTTGTTATGCCTCCTTTTGCTATCTTTTTGCTGATGGAATCGATTTTCAGCAATGTCTTGATGTTTGTTCTCGGCCTTATCGGCTTGAGTTTTTTGGTGACTATCCATGAATTGGGCCACTTTATGGTGGCCAAGTGGAACAACGTCAAGGTGAATACATTCAGCGTTGGTTTTGGTAAAAAGTTACTCCGCTATCGTCATGGTGAAACTGAGTATTGTATTTCGGCAATTCCCTTTGGCGGTTATGTGGCCATGGCGGGGGAGAATCCCGACAAGTTGAAAGAAGGCGAAGTTCCCGGTGAACGGGATTTCATGGGCAAGTCGGTGGGGGCACGTGCTGCAATCGCTTTTGCGGGCCCGTTTATCAATATTGTCTTTGCGTTCGTGCTTCTGATGATCCTCTATATGGTAGGTGTACAGGAGCCGGCGACAAATGAACTCATCGTTGGCTTTGTGGGCAAGGATTCTCCGGCTTTGGCTGCAGGCATTGTGCCTGGCGACACCATTGTTGAAATTAACGGCAAGCCGACTCAGGGCTGGGACGATTTTCGTGAACAGATTGGCGTGAGTCTCGGTGCAAGTGTTCCGCTTACCGTTCATCGTGGCGGTGAACCTGTAGTCGTGACGGTTGTGCCCGAAGAACTTGTGATTCCCGCTCAGGATTCTACTGATTCTGAAATCAAGATGGGTATCGGTGATATTGGAATCTATCCGCAAAACCGCGTGATGGTTCGCCTTCCGCCTGTGGCCGGTTCTGCGGCAGAAAAGGCGGGCATTCTCCAGAACGATACGATTTTTGAAATCAATGGCGAGCACATTTCCCGCTACGAAGATGTGGTGCGTATCATTGACGGCAGCAAGGGTGAGCCGGTGAACATTACGGTCATTCGTAATGGCGACACGCTTACCAAGGCACTCACGCCGGCCTACAACGAAGAATACAAGCGTTATATGGTTGGCATCCAGATGGGTTATGTACTCTTCCGAGAAACGAAACTAGTTCGTCGCGGTCCTATTGAAGCTTTTACAAAAACTTGCGCTACCAGTTGGAAAATGACCACGAGTATTTTCCGCTATTTCAA
The DNA here is from genome assembly GCA_045221475.1 of Fibrobacter sp. Classification (GTDB taxonomy): domain Bacteria; phylum Fibrobacterota; class Fibrobacteria; order Fibrobacterales; family Fibrobacteraceae; genus Fibrobacter. The sequence continues at coordinate 6,063 of JBGUWV010000027.1, read as the reverse complement.
GCGTATGTTCCAAGGCCATGTCAAGGTGGATGCATTCTCTGGCCCGGTTTCGATTGTCGCCGTGATGGGTAACGTATGGATGAGCGGTTTCCAGGATTTCTTGATGCTTCTCGCCCTCATCAGCATCAACTTGGGCGTCATGAACCTGCTTCCGCTGGCAATCACCGACGGTGGCCTGCTCATGTTCCTCGGTATCGAAAAGCTGCGCGGCAAACCGCTTTCGACAAAGACGCAAACAGTCATTCAGAATGTCGCCGCCGCCTTCTTCATCAGTTTCTTCGTGTTCATCACGATTCTTGATTTTACCAAGCTCTCGCTGTTCCTGAAGTAACACTTTTTAAACCTTTAGGTGTTATATGGGGGAAAGGAGTATGAAAAGTGACTTTGGTATTGAATGCTTTGGAATCGGGCGAGTGCTCGGAGCTGATTAAAGCGTTGCTTGCAGACAAAGACGAAAATATTGAAATCGTCAACACTGCTGACATGAAAATTGCGCATTGCATGGGCTGCAATATGTGTTGGCTCAAGACTCCGGGCGTTTGCGCCATCAGGGACGACTACGAAATCATCCTCAAAAAGTTGGTCGCTGCCGATAACTTCTGGATTGTGGCAGATACGAAATTTGGATTTGTTGACTATCGCGGCAAGCGAGTCTTGGATCGTGTTGTGCCCATGCTGAACATGTACATCGAATTTCGCGACGGTTGGGAACGTCACCAATTGCGTTATCACCCGCTAAATTTCGGTGTCATTTACAAGGGCGAAGGCAACCAGGAACTGCTCGAAGAATGGAGTATGCGAGTCGCGAGAAATTTGGCAGGGCGTTCGCTCGGCGTAATTGCGCTTGATAAAGACGGTGCCAAAGTGGAACCTGCGCAAGTCGAATTTGATGCAAATGTGACTGCGCCCGTGAAGCGTGTTTTGATTCTCAATGGCAGTCCGCGCGTTAAAAAGAACAGTAACACGAATAAAATTATTGATGCCTTTGGCGAAGGACTGCGACAAGCGGGAACTTGCTACGATGTTTATACCTTGTCGAATCGCTCTGAATGGGACGCCGCCCGCGAAGCGTTCATGGCAAGTGACAGCATCATTATCGCTGTGCCGCTTTTTGTGGAATGTTTGCCGAGCCTGTTGTTTGAATTCTTGAGCACGCTCCCTACGAAACGCAAACAGCCTGCACAACTTTCGTTCATTCTTCATGGCGGGTTTGACGAAGGTCATCAGCTCCGCCTCGGCGAAAAGTTCTTGCAATCGCTCCCGGCTCAGTTAGGATGCTCTTTCGGCGGATGCCTTGTCAGGGGCGGCAGCTTCTTGCTCCGTAACCGCGAAAACAGCTACATCAAAAAGATGATCGACAAGATGCTTGCCTCTTACACGGCCATGGGACTGTCTTTTGCTCAAAACGGCAACTTCATGACGCCCGAAGCGCAGAAATTTACGGGCCCCGAAAAGAACCCCTGGATTGGTCTGCTGCTATTCAACCTCATTTTCAAACGCATCGTCAAAAAGAACTTTGAGCGAATTGCCCAAGAATGGGGCTGCACAGAACCGCTGGATAGTAAGCCGTATTAAATAATGAAAAGAACTAAAGAATTCTCGAAAATGACGTTGGAAGCACGAAAGAAATATGGAATCCGATACTGACAAATGAGAAAAAATATATATTAGGGGCATGCCTTTGGGGAAGGAGGAGGTATATGACAAAGAAAATATTGACGGTAATCGGGGCTTTATTCAGCCTTGCAGTTCTCTTTTCGGCATGCTCTGACGATAACTCTAGCGCTTCTTCGGTTACCCGCGGGGATCCCGAAATGACGACGCCCGACTCAATATCTTCGTCAAGTGCAGTTCCTGCGTCAAGTGAAGAAGCCACTCCGCAGTCAAGCGAATCTCTGGAATCTTCTTCGTCAAGTGTATTCTTGCCTTTTAGTAGTTCCTGGTATGATGGAAACAACTATAATCCCAGAGCCTGTTGCGCGGATACGGTCTATATAGAAGACGGCAAGGAGAGAGTTCATATGTCAGCGGAAGGCGTGTGCCCTCCGCCAAGCGTCATGACCGTCACTTGCAAGCAGCCTGTTCGAGTTGACATGGATTCAATCAAGGCTGCTGAGGAAAAATTTCAAATTTGAAGACCGCGTTTACGGACTTCAATAAGGTTAATTGGCGAAGTTAGGCGGCCTCCTTCATGTTTTCGGTTACTTCACTACCACGGGGAGTTCTATCCACAGGGATATGTTCTTTGCCGCGGTCACGCCTATCACGTAACAGTTCTATAATCGCCTGGTTGTCAATCGGGGCTTCCGCCTCGGGGTAAATCGGCGTCTTATCAATGAACACGCTATTTTCTATGGTTGCATTGTAGTTTGAAACGATCACCCTATAGATAGGTTTCTTGCCGTGAATATCAACCACCGTTCCATCATCCAGCGTGATGCTCACGATTTCAATATTAGGATTGTCATCAGTCCCAATATCACGATATTCAAACGTCAGGCCCGTCACTTGGTCTCCCATATCGGACGATTTCCATCCGTTGACTATCTGTTGGGCGAGTTCTTCGCCAGTAAGGTCATACAACAACCAAGTATTGTTGAAGGGTGCGACCGCATAAATATCACCAACTGTCATATTGAGTTTTCCACCTTCGGGAACCTTGAAGTCAGCGCGAACGCCCTTCATGTTGAAGAATGCCGCCGTAACGTCCTCGTCTTTTATTTCCCTGAAGTATTCGAGCATCATGCCGGTTATGAAGTTTCCGCCTGACGCCGTATGCCCGCCAACAGTATCCTTTTTCCCGAAAGAGGCGTCGATGTACCCCAGATACTCTTCCATTTCGTCACTAAAGGCATCCCATGCCGCATGGGAGAGTTTCAACACCTGCTTATTGAAATTCCCGGCATTTTCCGGAGTGTCGTAGAGAGATTTTATATTTTCGGTAATTGGGGTGTACATCAGGTCTTCTACTGTCACTTTGCCTTCACTATCGATTATGATGGTCGCAGTTGCGTACCCCTGAGCGTAGTAGTTGCACTGGATGTAAGGAATACCGTTATCTGCAACACCGTAGATGCCGGCATGGCGATGGCCACCGGTAACAAAGTCCACATCCTTCGGCGAGAGTCCATTTGCAACATCGGTTGGGCGCTCATGGGCAACGACAATCGTCACATCGGGCTTTTCCGCATCCTTGATTTCCCTGACGCGTTTCGAAAAGGCTTCCAGGTCGGCCTTTATTTCGTAAGGTTCGACCATCTTGCGCATAATTTCATCCGAGTAGTCGGGAATATATCCAATCAACGCGATGCGATAGCCGGCCTTTTCAACAACAACGTAATCCCTGGTAAAGCCGACCCTCTTGTGCGTATCGGAATAATAGAGGTTTGCCGCCAGCACAGGAATTTCGGGGTCTCCCGAAAAATCGCCGATTTCGTAAGCGGGAAGCGTTCCGTCCTTGTCCGCCGCGTATTCTTGAACACCCCAATCGAACTCATGGTTGCCGAGCGAAACGGCATCGTAATCCATTACGTCCATCGCCGCCCGCATCACGGCTCCCTTCGTAAGGTTGGATACCGGAGCCCCCTGGTAGATATCGCCTCCGTCAAGGAGAAGGACATCGTCGTATTCGCCGGAAGTCCTTGCCTTATCGAAAATTTTTGCCAGATAGGCAAGCCTGTACTGGATGGTTTCCTCTTTTCCTCCTGTCGCATCGAAGATGTAGCCATGGATGTCGCTCGTTTCAAAGACCTTGATTCGGGCCCCCGTTTTCTTGGATTTCTCGCTGCCGGAGCCGCTGGAGTCATCGGAGCAGGCAAGCAAGGTAAACGCAGATACAACGCACACTAAGAAGAACTTTATTTTAATCATAATGGACCTCTAGAGACGATAAAAGCAGTCTCTACGGAATAGCAGAGATACCCGTCCATGTGATTAATATATGAAAAAAGTAAGAAAATGGGTGAAAAATTATTAACCTGGCAATGAAAATGATTAAGCGCAGTCAAGAAACAGCCTAAAAAAGGAGAACCTATGGAAATGAAATTTTGTCAGAGCTGCGGGATGTCGCTCACACCGGAAATCCTCGGTACTAACGCCGACGGCAGCAAGAACGAAGAATACTGCAAGATGCTTGTCATTTTCCATCTTGCAGTAATCTTTCGAACTGTGGGCGATACACACCGATATCTTCCAGTTGCATGATGGTCGTAATCTTGTTGCCAGCATCCTTGCTAGAAGCTCCGCAGTGGAAAAGCTTTTCGTTGGCGGTTCCGAAGTCCAGGTAAATGTACCGACGTTTTCAAACATTTTTTGTTGAGCCTGGGGAACCAGCATTCGCTGATTTACGGCGTAGCCCTTGAGCATGTACTCTTTCAAAATGTTCAAAGCCCATTGACGAAAGCGCGTGCCCTGGATTGACTTTATGCGGTAACCTACAGAAATGATGACATCCAGATTGAACCATTTGGTCTTATAGCATTTTCCGTCAGAGGCAGTTGTCAAGTATTCCTTGACAACTGAATTTCTGTCAAGTTCCCCCTCTTTATAGATATTGGCTATATGCAGGCTGATATTCTGCTTTGTGGCATGGAAAAGTTCCGCCATCTGCGCCTGCGTGAGCCAGACGGTCTCGTTTTCGACCCGGACTTCGATGTGGAATTCCCCACCCTCCGGCTGGTAAACGACTATCTCGTTCTTTTCGGCACTGGCCGCAATATCTTTCTTCATCATCAACTCCTCTGGCATACAAGCGGTAAAAATACCAAAGACTGTGCACTTGTGCACTAAATATAGATTCAAAAAATCAGTTTGTCAATAGGCCCGCGCAATTTTTTAAAAGGGGGGATGTCTCCCCCTCGCTGCAACCGCCTAGCGGCGTTTTTCGCTACCCTCTCGCCTAGTGGGCTCTGCCCCCTAAAACCCCGGACGCAACAAAAAAATCGCACCTCTCATCTCCATTTATATATATTTACGAAACAAACTAACCCCCTCTCTATCTAGCGTTTTTATATGGCTATCAAGAAGAACGAACTCTACTCTTCTCTCTGGGAATCTTGTGACAAACTGCGCGGCGGCATGGATGCTAGCCAGTACAAGGACTACATTCTGACGCTCCTTTTTGTGAAGTACGTGACCGACAAGTTCAAGGGGCAAAAATACGCCGATATCAACGTCCCTGCGGGTGGTAGTTTTGATGACCTCGTTGCGCTCAAGAACAACAAGGACATTGGCGAAAAGATGGACAAGGTCATCGCGAAACTCGCCGAAGCTAGTCACCTAGTAGGCGTTATCGATAACGCAAAGTTTTTTGATAATTCTAAATTCGGTAACGGAAAGGAAATGGTAGATACCTTGACCGGCCTTGTGTCTATCTTTGAACGTCCGGAATTCGATCTCAAAAACAACAAGGCTGGTGGCGATGACATTCTCGGCGATGCCTACGAATACCTGATGCGCAACTTCGCCACCGAAAGCGGCAAGAGCAAGGGGCAGTTCTACACACCGGCAGAAGTCAGTCGCATCTTGGCAAAAATTATCGGTATTAACAAAATCAAGAACCACAATGCGACTATTTACGACCCTGCGTGTGGTTCGGGTTCACTCCTCATTCGCGCTGCTGACGAGGCCCCTTTTGACATCGCCATTTATGGCCAGGAAAAAGAATTAATTACGGCTGGCCTTGCAAAAATGAATATGGTTCTCCACAACAAGGCTGGTGGAGAAAGTAAGCCTGGTAACACGTTCTCGAACCCCCAATATCTGGATGATGGCGCGTTGAAGCGTTTCGACTTTGTAGTTGCGAATCCTCCGTTCTCCCTGAAAAACTGGACCGACGGCTTGCAAGAATTTGGCCGCTTTGATGGCTACGACGATCGCCCACCCGAAAAGAACGGCGACTACGCCTGGCTTTTGCACATTCTCAAGTCGCTCAAGCCCACCGGCAAGGCGGCAGTGATTTTGCCCCACGGCGTGCTGTTCCGTGGCAACGCCGAAGAATCCCTCCGCAAGAACATCATCGATCGCGGCTACATCAAGGGCATTATCGGGCTCCCCGCGAACCTT
>JBGUWV010000026.1:0-1923 GCA_045221475.1 Fibrobacter sp. | reverse complement strand
AGCCGGGCAGGCGGCTTTTGCCGACTGCCGGGCGGTGAGAGGCGCGGCGGTGGAGCAGTCTCTGGCGCTTGGGACCGAGCGAAAAGGCCGACAACGTTGGCCGTTCGCCGGGCACAAACGACAGAGTCTGCGGAGCCGTGGGACTTCGGCGTCAGTTTGCTGACGTCGAGGTCCCAAGCGCCGACGGAGCGGAAGTGGTGTTGACGGCTTGCCGGCAACACGACTGGAGCGACCAACAGGATGTTAAGCGGCATCATTAAGAAGGCAGGCATCATGAGCGATGACCTGCCTTTGTTGCAAGAATGAGGGTGTATTCTAGAAGAAGGAGATGTGGATGTATCCGTCTTCGGTGTCGGAATTGGTATAGATACGGGTCAGGTATTCGTTCAGTTCCTGTACGGAGGGCTTAGGTGTCAGCATGGCGAGGGCTTTTTCAATGGCGTCACAGTCATCTTCCGGAATGTAGGGATAGTTACGCAGCCGCTCAAGGGCCGATTGCCAGTCATCCACCATGCACCCCATGTCATCAGCGAATTCATCGTCATCGTAGAAGCAATTGATGTCAAGGACTTTCATTAGTTCCTTGAACTGGACGGAATCCAGGTTGAAGGTCTCTTCGGAGGTGTAGTGGACCTGCCAGGTGTGTGCGAAATGCAGCTTGTTACTCATAAGGCAATGGTGTTAGAGGGTGAAACAGTAATGAGACTTAGTCCCAACTCGTCGATCAGGCTCCTGAGTTCCAGCTTTGCAGAGGATGTCATCCGGGAGGCCATCTCCTGAAGCATCTGCTTCTTTGAAGGAGTGTTCTTTTGAATTGATGTAATCATAACGCAATCATTTTAAGGGTTTTGAATTATTGAGCGTGAGTAATCAATGCGGTGGCAGATGCAAGGTTTTTGTCGAAAATACTACCCCGCAGGGGTGGAGATTTTCGGCAAAACCCGAAGGGCTTGACCTTGCAGCTGGCAGACGGCCCAGAAGGGGACGTCAGCATTGATTATCTTTGCGGGGTAATTCAAAACCCTGAATGATTGTGGTGGAAGCAAGAAAAGTTAGTCATTTTGTTTCTCTGCCCGGGGAGGTTAGTCATTTTGTTTCCTCTGATTGTTAGTCAGTTATCTTGCAGCCGAGAGTCTTTTGCATTTTTTCGATAGCCTCCATTACCCCACAGAGGCAGGATTTAGTCATTTTGTTTCGGGGAGCGAAAAAGTTAGTCAAATTGTTGCCGACGGTTAGTCATTTTGTAGCCGGGTGTCAGTCAAAACGTTTCCCCGAGGCGTAGAAAGTTAGTCAAAATGTTTCTGGGTAATGGATAGCTAGCGGCATAAGCATTTGTAATGCAGTCCATTACGAAGAAGAGCAAATTGGGAACTATACAGATAATCCTATAGAATTAACAAAAGGATTCTATGAGGACCCGCCAAAAGGTGAAAAAGAAAATCAGCCGCCGATGTCCTGGTAGCGCAGCGTCCAGTCTTCAAGCCAGTTCTGCATAGAAGAGAGGAAATAGCGGTTGTGGTCTTTGATTCCCTTACTTGCGGAGAGGAAGCGGCAAAGCTCGGTCACCTTCAAGACAAAGAGCCTAATATCCTCGCAATCGAGGTTTTCCAGAAGGGGCAAGAGCAATGAACGGTCTATACCCGATTTTGCCAACAGATTGGCACAGAATTCATAAGCCTCTTTTTTCCGCTGCCTTACCTCGGTTTCAGGAAGCGGGACTTTTATCTTAAAGACGATCTTCGTGCCGCCATCGCTCTCATGGAATCTGTACTGGAAACTGATGGGGAAAGCGCTCTCGAAGTCAGCTTTTGAAGGTTCAAGTATCCTGGCGACGATGTTGCTTGGCTTGTCGTATCCCTTTCCAAGGGATAACAATTTGCGGAATCCATCGAGACTGATGCAGAAGCCGCCTTTGCTGCGCCA
>JBGUWV010000025.1:0-4974 GCA_045221475.1 Fibrobacter sp. | reverse complement strand
GAATAGTCGAATTCGCAAGCCTGACCGATCACGATCGGGCCAGAACCGATGATAAGGACTTTGTCGATGCCTTCAATCTTCATTTTTGTATCTCCGTTGTATTAATTATTAAAATCCAGTAGATCCTTCGACTCGCTTCGCTCGCTCAGGATGACATAAAAAAAGAGCTGAACTAAAAAGTCCAGCATAAATAAAATCAGAAAAACAATTAACCTTGGAAAAACCAATTGCGGTTGCGCAGTGGATAGCGCACTTTGCATTGCACGGGGGCAAGGGCATTGCAATATTTTGGTTCATCTTCCTGTCTAAATTGCTCAAGGTTTAAACTTGTGCAAATATAGACAAAAAATGTAAATCCTGCAATGGTAAAATCAAAAAATGTAAACCACGCAGTGTAAAAAAACTAGATATCGTTATCGCTAGGCGTTTCCGTCTCAGCAGGTTCATCCTGCTGCTCATCATCATTACACACCGGAAGATTCGGATTATCCAAGCAGTCTTCACGATCATTAGCATCTTCTTCATAATCTGCACAGGCGATTACAGAAAAAAGAGAAAAAGCCAAAAGCAACTTAACAATATTTTTCATAGCAGAACCTCGCTATTTGCATGACATTCAACACTTTACAATCGATAATATAGCAAAAGGCGAACGCCGCGGCAAAGCACGAAATGCTTTTTAATCCCCTAATAAAAAAGCACCCGGGAAATCCCGAGTGCAAAAGCAAAACGCTTCAGGAGCAAAATTACTTCTTAGCAGTCTTGGTCTTCTTGGCGGTTTCCTTAAGAGCAGCACCGACCTTGAAGGACACAGTCTTGGAAGCCTTGATCTTGATGGTAGCGCCAGTCTGCGGATTGCGGCCGGTACGGGCAGCACGTTCCTTAACGGTGAAGGTACCGAAACCGATCAGCTGAACGAGACCGTCCTTCTTGATACCAGCGGAAATGCCGTCGAGAACAGCGTCAACAGCGCGGCCAGCAGCAGCCTTGGATTCAATACCAGCTTCCTTGTTAGCGAGGATGGCGTCAATGAGATCTTGCTTATTCATTTTATTAACTCCTTGAGTAGGTTTAAGAATTTTATGATGATATTATACTTTTTTTTTTGCGTCGTGGCACATTTTTTCTGTAAAATTTCGAAAAAAACTTGAAAAATCAAGCTTCAGGCGGCGGTTCGACATCTGCGTCAACCATGGAGTCCGCCTTCTTCTGAATTTTGTCAAGATAAACTAGACACAGGCAGGTAAAGGGAATTGCCACAATCAAACCGAGAAAGCCGAGGAGCTTTCCCCAAATCGAAAGCGACAAAAGAATGCCTACCGGAGGCAAATCCATCGACGATCCAACGATTTTTGGAACCAGGAACATGTCTTCGATAATTTGTACAACCAAGTAAATTGCAGCCACGATAGCAGCCACTTCCCAGAAGGGCATTCCTTTATCGAGAGCATAGACTACCGCCAGCAGTAAGGCCACAGGAATCGTCGCCAGTTGCAAGTAGGGCACCATGTTCAGCGCACCAGACACAAGGCCAAAGGCGACTCCCATAGGCAGTCCAATGATTCCAAAACCGATTGCATACAAAATACCAACCGTCAAAGCCACCAAGGATTGCGCACGGAAATAGCTACCCATGAACATGTCCATTTTCTTTCCAAAATCAGAGGCTCCCTCTTTATACTTTGTCGGAAATAGCTTTTTAACACCACCGCGAAGCTTAGGCATATCAAGCATGATGAACACGAGATACATAAAAATAAGGACGGCGCCCGAGAACCACACAAACAAATTAGACGTCTTGGCAAGAACGCTCCATGCACTGGGAAGCACTTTCCCTGCCACAGACTGGGCGGCGTTCCAGAAATCAAGAGTCTGCATGGCAACGGCAATTTTGTCCCAAGAAATCAGGGACTTTACTTCTTGCCACAAATCCTTTGGCACAAAAGTCGACAAGCGTTCCACCCATGTAGAATCACTGAACAGCTTCGGAATCAATTCACCCAGATGCCGAATTTCGCCCACCACCATGGGCACAAAAATCCACACGGCACCGCCCACAACAATAACCATGAGCGAAATGACCGCAATGACAGCTACAATGCGACACTTTACTTTATTCTGGATTTTGCAAACCAGGGGATCAAAGATATAAGCAATCAAAAATGCAGCGAAAAAGGGTGCAAGGACACCGCTCAAATAATGCAACACCCAAAGCAGGATGCCAACACCTGCCGCCATAATCAGAAGCCGCATTACGCGGTCTACAGTCCATATTCTACGCATTTTACCTTTAACCCTTCTTTCTATAATCCAAAGGTTTCACACCATAAATTCGAGCAAACTTTTTCTCGAAAGCCGCAGAATTCTTTTCGCCTACGGCAATGGCCACTTCGGCAATAGACTTATCGGTTTCTTTCAAAATCTTCGCGGCTTTTTCCATTTTCGATTTCAAATCGTCCTGGTTCTTTTGCCGTTTCGCCACGTGACTTTCCGAATTCCGCACTACCAGCGAAAAAACGCCTGCATATACCAAAACCAGCACCACAAGGCCCACATACATCAAAGCCTTAAAAGTACGGTTTTCGCCCCACAACTTGATGGAACGTATGATAATCTCATCGGGAATTCCCAGCATGGTTCCTTCGCCATTGCAAATTTCAAAGAACATGCCGCGATTCATGTAACGCAAGCCGTCATCTTCGTCGAGGCCTTGCATGGCAAGCCACCATTCTGGAACCTTGAAGTCAAGCATAGATATGGCCGCAATACTACTTTTGCCACGAATCTGGACAGACGCCTGGGCCACCATCGGACGATAACTCTGGTACACGTTTTTCTTACTGTACACCGGGTCGTCGTTTAAGATTTTCACGCCCACGCGCCTCATGCGCCCAGTTTCAACTTCTATCACCAATGAATCGTAATCCGAGAAATCAAAGAACCCTGTCGCCGGGCGATTGTTCACCGAAAGAAGGTTGATACCGACACCCGCATAAGGGTAAGCCATTCCCGAACGAATATTGACTCGCGCCGAAATGACGGAATCTTCGTTGGAAAGCTCAACGGTCGAAAAGCCGCCCACATTGGCATCGGACACTGCGTACACCTGGTATGTACTTCCCGGGAAAAGATTCTGTTCCGAAGCGCTAAACTTCGCGAACAACACAAGCCAGACAATCAGAACAACCACCAACGCCACAGTTGCAATGGCAATCTTTTTCATTTACGAGACTCCGCCGATTTTTCTTCGTGTTCCTTGTTATAGGAATGTGTTCGGCCAATGGCCACAATCGTAAGCCCAAGCATAATGAACATCACGACGCCAAAGGCGAAATTGCTGACGCCCTTGGCCGTTACGGAATACAATTTGAGCGAGAATTTTTTTCCACGGGGTTGATTCCAGCCGGGAGCAAATTCTACGCGAGCCACTGTCTCTTGATGCCGACGATTCAATTCGCGATCAACGTGTTCGTCTTCAAACCAGAAATCAGGCGTATAGAACTGTTCAAAAGGCATGGCTATGCGCTGCCGACCTTGAGTCAGCGGAATTTCTTTCATGAGCAGGCGGTAGGTACGCGGTTTCTTAATGTCTGTCACATCAGGATCGAACGTCCAGACCTTCACCAAAATTTCATCCGTACCACTCGATTCCAATTCAAAAATCAGGGAATCCACAAAAGTCCAGTTGCGATACAGAGCCTTTTCGCCTTGACTCAAATCAAACAGGAGCCCGCACCAGGCACTCTTTGTCGTATCCGAGCCCAGCATGCAGCTAAAGGCAAGGGAAGAATCCGCAAGCGCGAACGAGGTCTCAGAAAGGCCACCATCCGTTCTATCATCGTATTCAAAGACAGTCGCCCCGTCATGCAACGGGAAAACATTATCGACAAAATGCCGGTCGGGCAATGCAAGATACACCGCAATAACCGCGGCTGCAATCGCAACAATAATGATATAGGTTTTAGTCATTGGAATCTGGTTCCAAAATAGGTTTCAAATGAAGGCTGTACTGCACCAAATCCAGCGGATCTTCATCGGGCATCTTTTCACCAAAGAGCTTATTGATCAAAGCGTCTAGGGCTCGAATAAAGAAGAAATGGTGCTTGCCCTCTTTAGTAACCTGCTGGAAGGGGTGTTCCAAGGTGCGCTTCAAGAGCGTGATGGTCATGGAAGGCGGCATGTGGAACATCTTGCAACAAGTCGTTACCCTGCCATCGTAACCATAATCAGGGAGCTTTCCATCTACCAAGGGTTCGCCGTGGTCGATGCAGCACGGATTTTCGCAAACGGGATCCTGAACATTCTTCGCTAACAGCGCCTTGAGCCAAAGTTCGCGGGACTTATCCGTCAAGTCACTGCGAAAAGCCATGGTCTGGTCGCATGGAAAAAACGTAGAATAGCACTTGGGGCAAATGCGTAAGTCCAAGTGCTGGAACTTTACTGCAGCCACCTCTGATTTGCAATAAGGGCATGTACTCATATAATTGAATATAGTTATTTCTATATTTAGAGTATGGCTAAAGTAGTACAGATTACCGCTGAAAATTTTGAGACCGAGGTCGCTCAGGCCTCTGAAACCCGCGCCGTAGCGGTGCTTTTCTCTTCTGCAGAATACCCCGACTGCGCCCCCTATTCCCAACTGCTTGGATCTCTTTCAACCAGCATGGACTTTACGCTTGGCGTTGTCAGCTGCGACGAACGCGAAAACATGCAGCTGATCCAGGCGTTCCGCGTACGCTCGGTGCCCGAAGTTCACATTGTCGAGAAGGGCCAGATTGCAGACGTCATCCAGGGAGTGTTGCCCGAAGCAGACCTCAAGAAGCGTCTCGAAAAGTTCTTCGTGAGTGACGAAGCCCGTTTCCAGATGGCACTCGAAGATGCCATCGCCCAAAAGAATTTTGACCAGGCGCTCCCGATGCTCGACGAAGCGCTCGCCAAGACCCCCGACGACAAGAAGCTGCAGCTCCTGTGGGC
>JBGUWV010000024.1:0-3922 GCA_045221475.1 Fibrobacter sp. | reverse complement strand
AAAGAGCATACGGCCGAGGAATCCGCGGATGAACGTTTCGTCCTGTTCCTTGCTGTACTGGCGCAGCCAATCCACGAGGGAGAGGTCTGTGCCGAAGTAGGCGTCGTTGTTCTTCGGGAAGTAGCTGTAGCTGATGGTGTTACCCCACTTGAGCACGCCTTCGGGACACTTGGTTTCTTCGGCAATGAGCTGGAAGAAGGCGGTCTTGAGAGTGTCGTATTCACCGACGAGAGCGACCTTGTCGCCGCTGTTCAGGCTAAAGTCGAGGCCCTTGCAAATGATGCCGTCGCCGCCGTCAATCGTTGCGTTCTTGACTTCGAGCACGATTTTGCCCGGTTCGCGGTCCATCTTGAAGTTGACCCACGGGAACTTACGGCTGGAGGCCGGCATTTCTTCGACGGTCATCTTGTCCAAAAGCTTCTTACGGCTGGTGGCCTGCTTGGCCTTGGCGGCGTTCGAAGCGAAGCGGCGGATGAACGCCTTCAATTCTTCAATCTTTTCTTCGGCACGACGGTTCTGGTCCTTGCGCTGCTTCTGGGCGAGCTGGCTAGCTGCATACCAGAATTCGTAGTTACCACCGTAAATGTTGATCTTACCGTAGTCGATATCGCAAGTGTGCGTACAGACGGCGTTCAAGAAGTGACGGTCATGGCTCACCACAATCACGATGTTTTCGAAGCGTTCGAGGTAGTCTTCGAGCCAGCCGACGGTTTCCAAATCCAAGTGGTTCGTCGGTTCGTCAAGCAGCAGAATGTCCGGGTTGCCAAACAGTGCCTGGGCGAGGAGCACGCGAATCTTCTGGCCACCGTCGAGGTCTGCCATCAGGCTGTAGTGCAAGTCTTCGGGAATGCCGAGGCCTTTGAGGAGCACGGCCGCGTTGGAATCGGCTTCGTAGCCGCCGATTTCGCCGAAGCGGGTTTCGATTTCCATGGCCTGCATGCCCTGTTCTTCGGTCATTTCGGGGAGCGCGTAGAGTTCATCGCGCTTCTTGCCGAGTTCGTAGAGCTCGGGGTAGCCCATCATGACGGTTTCGAGAACGGTGTTCTGTTCGTAGGCGAAGTGGTCCTGCTTCAAGACTGCGATACGTTCGCCCGGGTCCTTGGTGACTTCACCGGTGTTGGGTTCGAGTTCGCCCGAAAGGATTTTCAGGAACGTGGACTTTCCGGCGCCGTTCGCACCGATGACTCCGTAGCAGTTGCCACGCTTGAAGGAAAGGTTCACTTCCTTGAAGAGAACGCGGCTACCGTATTGAAGACTGACATTAGAGACGTTGAGCATGTATTATAAATTGGGGTTAGGCTTGATTTGCTTTTTCTAGTTCACGTGCGTTGATGATGAGCATCTGCAGGCGGTTTTCGATGTTTGCGAAGCTCGTATCCGGGTCGTAGTCGAGGCTCAGCACCTGGATGTGCGGGCAACGTTCCTTCACAGCCTTGGTGAGGCCGCGGCCAGAGATGTGGTTGGCAAGGCATGCGAACGGCTGCAGAATGATGTAGCTGTTGATTCCGTGCTTCGAGTTGTACAGGATTTCGCCCGGAATCATCCAACCTTCACCCGTGTTGTAGGTGGGGTCGATGATGTCGGAAACGTAGTCCTTGAGTTCCACGCAGTCGGCGTGATGTTCGTACAGCTTGAACTTGTGCATGGACTTGCGGGCGGTTTCAACAGCGTGCGTGTAGACCTTGGAGGTCACGCCGCCTTCGAGTCTGTCCATTACCGGGTTTGCGGAGAAGCCGCGCTTCAGTTTTTCTTCGCGAACCACTTCGTCGACGCGGAAGAAGTCCGTCATGCCCGGCAGGTAGACTTCCATGCCGTTGTTCATCAGGTAGTTTTCAACAAATCCGTTTGCACTCGGGTGGTAGTTCATCAAGATTTCGCCAAGCACGGCAACGCGCGGCTTGCGGATGCCCTTCTTGCGTTCTTCGGTAATCTCGATGGAGTTGAACGCTTCGATGCACTGTTCGAATACTTCGATCAGCTTGGAGGGGCGCACGAGCTGCATGGTGGAGAGGTGGCCTGCAACGCCAATCACCTTCGGCATCCATTCGTCGTAGACCTTCTGCGTGTCGCCGGCGTTCACTTCGTACGGGCGAACGGCACGGTACATGGTTTCGATGGCGTCCATGGTGACAAGGCCCCAAAGCATGTGGAGTCTGAAGTCGAGACCCAGCTGGAAGCCCGGGTGCATGCCCTTGTAGTCCACACCGGTCGTAATGATGGTCACGTCCTTGAATCCCGCTTCGTCCAAAGCCTTACGGGCGAGTACAGCGTACTGCACAGCGCGGCAGTTTTCGCAGTTCTTCGCCAAGCACATGGAAACCTGGTTCTGCGGAACTTCGGGGTGATCAACGAGCCAGTGGAGCGCTTCGCCAATGTTCACCTGGCAGGGGAAGCAGATGTCGTTATGCACGTACTTCTTGCCGAGTTCGATTGCCTTCTTGTCGGCGACCGGCAGGTATTCGGCGATGAATCCTTCGCGCTTCATGTATTCGCTGGCGAGCACAGAGAAAGCGGGGGAGAGGTTCGGCGTCAAAATGCGGCGGCGCTTCTTGTCTTCGGCGACGAACGGCGTATGGAACAGCGGTTCGTTGCTTTCCGGCTTGTCGGGCAGGTTCGCTGCACGGCGAGCCTTCACGGTTTCGATAAAGCTCTTGACGCGGATTCCCACGGGGCCGCGGGCGTCGCCTTCGTCGAGCTTGAGCATGAGCATTTCCTTGTTGGAATCAAGGTGCAGCATGCGCATCATTTCGTCGGTCAAAATCGAGTCGTGTCCGCAACCGAAGCTTACAATCTGTGCAAGTTCGATGTTCGGGTCCTTCGCCGCAATCATGGTTGCACCGATCATGCGCAGATGGAAGGTGTTCTTAATTTCGATACGGGTGTGGCTCGGCACATCCTGGTCGTAAACGCCCGGGAGCGATTCGGTGGTAAGCACCGGAATGCCCATGGCGGTAAAGTGGCTTGCGATGTTGTGGTTGATGAGCGTGTCCGCATGGTAGGGGCGGCCTGCAATCACCACGGCAAAGGAGTTCTTTGCACGCACGTCGTCCAGAATCTTCTGACCTTCTTCAAGGAGCGTGGTGCGGTAGCTGTTGAGGGCCTTTTCGCCTTCGGTCACAGCCTTGTCCAAAAGCTTCTTGTCCAGCTTCCAATTTTCGTGGAACCAGTCAATGGTCTGGCTACGACGGAGTTTGGCGTTGAACCAGTGGAAAATCGGCTGGTCCATGGGAACGCCGTAATTCTTTTCGGGTTCGTCGGTGTTCTTGCACACGTTCGGGTAGGCCTGCACCACCGGGCAAACAGACGTTGCCGTGAACTTGGTGTGGTCACTCGGAACGGCAACCATCATCGGGAAGAAGATGCGGTCGACCTTCTTTTCAATGAGGCTGAGTACGTGGCCGTGCACAAGCTTTGCCGGGAAGCAAACCGTGTCAGAGGGCACGCTGTGGAGGCCCGCTTCGAACATCTTGTAGTCGCTCTGGCGGCTTACCACGACGGTGTAGCCGAGACTTGTAAAGAAAGCCTTCCAGTAGGGGAGCGATGCCCAGAATTCGAGCACGCGCGGAATACCGATCGTCTTGCCGTTGTTTTCGACGAGCTTGGCCGGGGCGTAGTCCTTGACCAGGAGCTGGTTCGTGCGCTTGATCATGTCGGGCACGGACTGCATCTTCTTGTTGATTTCGGCGATGAGCGCCTTGGTCTTCGGATCGTTCGGGTCGGCGGTGACTTCGCCGCGTTCGCAGCGGTTGCCGGTCACAAAGCTCTGGCCGTCGCTAAAGGTCACGATGGTACGGGAGCAATGGTTGGTGCAGTACTGGCAGAGCTGACCCGGCTGGTTGTGCCAGCTGAAGGTCTTCATGGCGTCAAGCCCGATAAAGCGGCTCTTGAGTTCCGGTTCGGTCTTGCGCTTTTCTTCCATGAA
>JBGUWV010000023.1:0-5962 GCA_045221475.1 Fibrobacter sp. | reverse complement strand
CCTCGGCCTTATCGCCATGAGCTACAAGAACGTTTACGTGGGCCGTATCGCCCTCGGTGCAAACGACGCTCAGGCCCTGAAGGTTCTTCAGGAAGCAGAAGCTCACAATGGTCCGTCTCTGATCATCTGCTACTGCCCCTGCATCAACCACGGCTTCGATCTGAACAGCCAGCTCGAACACCAGAAGAAGGCCGTGGATTCCGGTTACTGGACTCTGCTCCGCTACAACCCGGCTCTCGCCGCCGAAGGAAAGGCCCCGCTTATCCTCGACTCCAAGAAGCCGACAATCCCGGTTGCAGAATACATCTACACCGAAAACCGCTACAAGCAGCTCACCCGTAACAATCCGGAAGTTGCCAAGAAGCTCGCCGACGACCTCCAGAAGGAAGTGGACGCTCGCTTCGCATTCTATGATGCGATGTCCAAGGACACTGAAGGCCTGATCAGCCTGTAATCGGAAATGTCATCCCCGCGAAGGCGGGGATCTCCCCTTTACAAGAAACGCCCCGTCACCAAAAGTGGCGGGGTGTTTTTTATATTTTGTTCATAAAAGAGGAGTAACAGATGCGCTTTTTTATTTTCAGCTTGATATTGGCCGCAGTAGCCCATGCCATTACTTGTACAGAAGGACATTTCTTATTTTCGAAAGACAAGGGCAGTTTTTACCTTAATGAAGACGATGTCATCATTGATAAATACTTTGTGGATTTCATCGATAGCGAGGACTCCAGTTCTTATAAATATATACGTGAACAAGATCGAGTTGTAATCGAACGCGAAATGACAGACCGAGGTGCATTAACATCGGATACAATCGTCGTTTATTTGATAAACGACATCAACTCCCCTGCTGCCGACAACAGCATCGCTTACAACAAAAGCCATCTCGGCGATACAACGCTTATAGACGCCATTCTCAGAGAACCGGGCGATGATGAAAATGAGGCGAGCGTTACAGAAGTTCATTTGAAATTTTTCAAGAATGGTCTCATCGGCGATTATCATGAACTCACCCCAAAGGACAATCAATATCGTTCTGAAGTTTATTTGAAAAACGACACTCTATTTAGTTTTAACATCACTTCTTCAAATGACACAGTCGGTTATTCTTTCGTTGTGAATGACAAAGACGATAAACACGTGTGTCACGAATTCTACAAGATGAAGGAGGACGCTAGCTCCAGCAATATGGAAATCAGGGAACTCACCGACCGTTACTATAGGGTTAAAGAGAACGAAACGGGATTTGTCATCGAAAAGGTCAGGGAATATCGAATTGACCAGTATTTCTTGGTCTACACCGACGGTCACACAACATCTATTGCGAACCGCCCGGCCAAACAAATGAGAAAGCCTGGTCGCGACTACTACTTCGACACCAAGGGTCGCAAGCAATCCAAGGCTATCCCCTACAGGGTACAATTCTAGCAGCTTCACCGCTGCTTACGTCACAGCCTAAGCAATATTCAGCAAACTGGTAAACCCAGTCAGCTCGAGAACTTCGCGAACGCTTTCATGCAAATTGATAAGCGTCATTTTGCCCTTTTCGGCATTCATCTTCTTTTGCGAAGTCAAAAGTACCCGGAGCCCTGCAGAAGAAATGAAATTGACCTTGTCAAAATCAGCAACGATATTTTTGCATTTAGAACAAGCAGACGCCATTTCGGCTTCAAAAATTTCCGCTGTCGAAGATTCAATTACACCATGCAACGAGAGTGTCAAAGTTCCACCATTTTCAGAAACTTCGACACCAAATTTTGGATGTCCAAACATGACAAACACCTCAATAAAAAACACCGGTACAATATTAAGTAATCCCCACACCTATTTCAAGAGACTATTCAAGCACATGTGATTATACGCACTCGACTTTTTTTATCAAAATTCCACTTTTTTTCGCCCATATCCCTTGACAAGCGCAAATAACCTTTTTATATTTGGCTCGTTCGGTTAGGAAACTGACCAAACGAAAAACCACTGGGGTGGTAGCTCAATTTTGGTTAGAGCACCGGCCTGTCACGCCGGAGGTTGCGAGTTCAAGCCTCGTCTATCCCGCTAAAAAAGCCTCTCGAAAGAGAGGCTTTTTAGTTTGTACCGAACTCCCCTTCTCATTTACCCCCACCCAATATTTTCTATAATTCACATTGATGTTAGGAGGATATATGCGATTAGCTGCCGCACTTGTATATGCATTCTTGTTCGCCACCACCGCATTGGTGGGATGTGGCGGAGACGATTCCAACTACGGCACCAATCTTTTCGACGACCCCTTCAGCGAAAAGAAATCGTCTTCTAGCACCAAATACAATTTCTCTTCAAGCTCACGGAACAGGTCTTCTTCTAGCGTATACAACGCCTATTCGAGCTCCAGCAATTACATTAGCAACAACGAACAGCTTTACTCCGCCGACACAACCGTCAAGAAACTTGCGAATCTCCCCGACAGCTGTTCCGACTACGACAAGGCTTACGTACAACAGAACGAAAACCTGTACCGCTGCATGTACGGCAAATGGTTCCTGGAAGTCAAAAAAATTCCCGAATGCAACGAAGACAACGAATGGGAAACATGCTTCAGGAACTTCCTCTACGTTTGCCAAGACGGAGAATGGCGAGAAATGATCGAGGTTGAGGCAAGAGTCGGCTTTTGCACGAAAGAAAAACAGGGTAAAAGCGCCACGGCAGACAACGTTTCGTATATATGCGACTCCTTGTCCTGGAAAAAGCAGACCATCACAGACGTATTCGGCGAATGCAAGGATTCAAACGCCGGCGATTCCATTTTCTACAGCGGGAAAAGCTACGTATGCCGCAAAGGCGACTGGAACGTCCTTTCTTCGGAAGAAAAAGAATACGGCATTTGCACCAAGAACCGCTCTGGCGAAGTCATAAACGAAAACAACCGTTACTATTACATCTGCAAGGACTACGCCTGGATTTCGACCACCAAGCCAGACGATATTTTTGGCAAATGCAACAGCTCCAAGGCGGACAGCATTTTCCGCATTTCAAGTTCCAGCTACGTCTGCGAAGGCGGTACTTGGCGCACCGCTACGTCTACCGAAACCTCTTACGGTTTGTGCAACGCCAAAAGACAGGACAGCGTCAGGACTTCGGGCAGCTACAAGTACGTTTGCGACAAGGGGACATGGCGTCTAGCCACCGCCGAAGAATACTACGGCGCCTGCACAGATTCTCTCAAGGACATCATCTACACCTACGATTCCAAGACCTACGCCTGCTTCAACCAAAAGTGGAATGTGCTTCCGGAACCGCCCGTCAGCAGCATGTCTTACTGCACCAAGAAAAACGACGGAGCCATGTACAGGACAACCACAACACCCAGGACCTACTATCACTGCAATAACTACGAATGGCAAAAGATCGACTCGCTCTCTTACACCTACGGAATATGCGGCAAGGACAGCTTGGGAGTCAGGAAAATTCCACACAAGGATTCACTCGGATACGAATGTAAGGAAACCTCTGCCGGATACAGCTGGACAAGGCTCACGATTAACGACTATGCCGCCTGCACCGAAGCTAGCCAGGACAGCTTATTGAAGGGTTACGTTTGCGACAACGGCACATGGCGCCTACAGACTACCCTTGAAAAGAGCATCGGCCTATGCACCGCGAAAAACAACGGAGAAAGAACAAAGTCAGGAACGAGCTACTACGAATGCGCATCCGGCAGTTGGAAGACCATTACTGAAGCGCAATACAGCCTCGGCGAATGTACTACCGCAAACGACAGTGCAATTGCAGTTTACAAGAAAGTCCAATACCTTTGCGCAAACCAAAAGTGGATAACGCCATCTGTAGAAAACGACACAACCTCATGTCCTAGCGCAGTAGCCGGATGGTTAGTTTCTCACAAGAACAGAATTCACCAATGTGTATCTTATAATGGAACATACGCCTGGCGATATGTTGGCGACATTGCCATCCAAGAAGGTTTATGCAGAGAAAAGAACCAAGGCAAAGTGGCCCTTATGGACAGCACCTACTACATTTGCAAATCAAATTGGTGGTATAAAGCTTCATTAGGTGAACTCACCAATGCAATACCCTGTGGAAAATCATTCACATATAATCATATAAAATTCACCTGCTCCGGTGACGAATGGACACCTGTCTACGAAATGATGAAGGATGCTTACAACGGGCAAAGCTACAAGACACTGCAGCTGGGCGAACAAACCTGGATGGTCGAAAACCTGAACCGAGAAACAGCCGACAGCTGGTGCTACCAGAATATCGGCCCCAACTGCAATAGTTACGGAAGACTCTACACATGGGATGCCGCACAGACGGCATGTCCTACGGGCTGGCACCTTCCCGATGCTTACGAATACAACGACATGCTGAAAGCTATAAGTTCCACTGCAATACGTGACATTGACTACTGGCAACAGGATTCCTATGGCAGTAGCAACGAGTTCAGCTTATTCAAACTCAGGGCTCCTGGCATTCGCCTCGACAACGGCAATTTTGTGTACGAACGCCGTATGGCAGGACTCTGGTATAAAGACGCTTCAACTACGAACGCAGACACCGCTTACGGCTACATCAACGTAGTCGCGTCGACGATACCAGAAGAGCATTATTCCTACAGCCGCTACCACTATTTTGAAAAGAAAGGAAATACAGTCGTGACAGGATCGCCACAAGGATACAGCTTTACCAAAGGAACCGGTCTAAGCGTCCGCTGCGTAAAGGACTAGGCGATTTTTTAATTCCATACAACAAAGCACCCCGCGAAAGGGTGCTTTTAAGTTTTAAAATCGACGCCAACCGGCTTATTCGTGCATGATCACGTTATCCAGCGTCTGGCCGCAGACCTTGACAGCATCCCACAGCACAGCGTTGCTGATAGTGCTGTTCTCGATAACGCAACCATCGCCCACAGATACGTTCGGACCAATCGTGCTGTTTTCGATCTTGACATCCTTGCCAATATAGCACGGCGCAATCACCTTCACCCCCGGCAGATTCACCGAGGCGGAATTGTCGACACGCTTAAGCACGTGGGCATTGGTATCCAGCAGGGTTTCTGCCAGGCCGCAATCCAGCCACTTCTGCACCGGAGCGGTACGGAACTTGCAACCCCTCTCGAGCATCATCTGAAGGGCGTCAGTCAGCTGGAATTCATTCTTGGTGCGGATATTGTTGTCCATCAGGAACTTGAGGCACTGCTTGAGGGCCTTGGTATCCTTAATGTAATAAATACCCACAATAGCTTCGTCAGACACAAATTCCTGGGGCTTTTCCACCAGACGCATAATGCGACCGGAACCGTCAGTCACAGCCACACCAAAACGGCGAGGATCTTCGACTTTATA
The DNA here is from genome assembly GCA_045221475.1 of Fibrobacter sp. Lineage (GTDB taxonomy): Bacteria > Fibrobacterota > Fibrobacteria > Fibrobacterales > Fibrobacteraceae > Fibrobacter. The sequence continues at coordinate 617 of JBGUWV010000023.1, read as the reverse complement.
GGTATAAAGGATATTTTCGTCAACATTATGGAGAATGGACAAATCCGCTTCGAAAAGGGTATCGCCCAGAATAATCAACAACGGTTCATCATCGTCCACAAAGGGCAGTGCAAGACTAATGGCCTCGCCCAAACCCTGGGGGTCGGACTGGATCACAGTGCGGGTTTTACCCCAAGCGGGCCGTTTTGTCAAAAAAGTGTCTACAACTTCAGCCTTATATCCCGTAATAAAAATCGTTTCCGAGGGCTTTAAGCTCAGGGAATCATCAACAATCCAATCCAAAATAGTCTTGCCAGCTACAGGGAGCAGGCATTTCGGCACATTCTCGGTGTAGGGCCGCAGACGCAGTCCGTTACCGGCGACGGGCAGAACAATCTTCATTAATCCAAATACCTCAAAAACAAAACTTTACACTTGCAATATAGCATTTTATATGGAGCAAGGTTATGGGAAAATAATAATAATGTTGTAAACTCACCAACATCTGGATAAAAAGAAAAAACCGCCTCGGGGTGAGACGGTTTTTCGTGGATGATGCAGGGGTCGAACCTGCGACCCGCTGATTAAGAGTCAGCTGCTCTACCAACTGAGCTAATCATCCATAGTCGCTTAGGACG
>JBGUWV010000022.1:0-51544 GCA_045221475.1 Fibrobacter sp. | reverse complement strand
CGCTGAATACATCAAGGTTCCGGCCGATGCATTCAAGGTTGGCGACGAAGTTCCGGCTGTCGTGACCGAAATCGATCAGAACAACCGTAAGATCTTCCTCTCTGTGGTTGACTACTTCAAGAACCGTGAATCCGCTGAGCTCAAGGCTTGGATGGACTCTCACAAGCCGGGCGAATCTGGCACCACCATTGGTGAAGCCGCCGCTCCGAAGAAGAAGGCTTCCAAGAAGAAGGCTGACGCTGAAGCCGAAGCTTAATTAGCTTCTTCAAAAGCATAAAGCTTTAAGGAACCCTGCGATGAAAGTCGCGGGGTTTCTTTTTTTATCTTTGTTCGTATGGAAAAACGGATTCAAGAACTGGATGTACTGCGCGTTCTCGCGATGCTATTCGTCATCACGTACCATTTCGGGTGCGAATACGCGGCAGCAGGGATTCCGTTTTTCAACTTGTTCTACCTGACGCCGAATTACGATTTCGGAAACATCGCCGTCACGATTTTCATCGCGCTTTCCGGCGGATTACTTTATAAAAAGTACGGCGCCGTTCAAGAAATCAAGCCTTTCTACTTAAAACGGGCGAAAGCGATTTACCCACCGTTCTGGATTCTAAGCCTCTATATTCCTCTTTCGATAATTCGCCATCTGATAACCGACGGAAACGCTTTTTTCATGGGAAGTCCGTTAACCCTTTTACTTACGGTTGTGGGTTTTGACGGATATCTAAAGCTGTTCGGAGTCAGCACTTACGCATTTTGTGGAGACTGGTTCGTAGGCGCAATCGTATTACTTTATCTGCTATACCCATTGCTTGCCAAATGCTACAAGAAAACCCCTGCAGGGACACTCCTTACGCTTGCCGTACTGTACGCACTGCAATACACCTTGTCCGCTGAACACCACAGCATTTTGAGCGCACTCCCTGCGACTCTCATGTTTAAGTTTGTCATCGGTTTTACGTTGCTAGAAAACCTGGAGCGATTCAAGAATTGGTATGTGGCCGTTATCGCAGGAATCGCGTTTGCAGCAATCACCTTCGTAAACATTCCTGGACGCATCAACGCTGACGCACTCGGCACCTTCGCCGCATTCGCCCTTTTCGCCGTCGTATTTTATTTGGCGAAATATTTGCTTCGCCTAAAAACGGCAAGTACATTCATTCAAAAGCTTGCAGCGCTCTCTTACTGCGTATTCCTTGTACAGCATGTGGGAATCGTCTGGGCGCAAGGAGCTTTCATCAAGGTTTTCGACAAGATGCATTGGAATTTCACCCAATGGAATGTAACGGTTCTCCTCGCATGCACCATCCTAGCCATCATGATTGCCGCTTGGATATTGAAACTGGTTAGCGACTGGACTACTAAACGGGTCTCTAAATTTCTATCTTAAACGGTATGAACATCGCTGGAAAGAAAATTTTGCTTGGAGTCTCGGGCGGCATTGCCGTCTACAAGAGCTGCGAGCTGTTGCGCCTTTTGCAAAAGAAAGGCGCCGAAGTACGCGTATGCATGACTGACGCCGCTACTGAATTCGTGGCACCGCTGACGTTTGCAAGCCTTAGCAAATGCCCCGTGTACTTGAAGAACGGAGCCGTGGAGGCGCGCCCCTTCCAGCATATTGATTTTCCGCGCTGGGCAGACCTCTATTTGGTGGTGCCCGCCACCGCGAACGTCATCGGTAAATTTGCCTGCGGTATCGCCGACGATCCGGTGAGTCTTTGCTTTATGAGCTGCACATGCCCGCGCGTGATCGCACCCGCGATGAATGTGGCCATGTACAATTCTCCGGCGGTAAAGCGCAACCTTGAAATTTTGCGCGGTTTCGAAGACACAACCGTACTCGAATCGCCTGCAGGGGAACTCGCCTGCGGTGAAGTCGGACAAGGCCGGTTGATGGAACCAGCGGAAATTGTGAAATGGCTGGAAGGTTCTGCTTCGCTCGCCTCGCACGTCATTAGCGGAGCGAAGCAATCCATTATTGCAGCCAGCCCTGTCGCAAAAGACATCGACCCGACGAAAGATTCAACCCTTCCTGGCTACGGCAAGAAGGTTCTCTTGACCGCAGGCCGCACCGAAGAAGCCATCGACCCGGTGCGCTATATCAGCAACCGCAGCAGCGGCAAGACCGCCGTGGCGCTCGCCTCGGTGTTCTACGCCAACGGTTTTGAAGTCGAAGTCGTTGCAGGTCCGATGGAGGCGGCGTTCCCGGGCGGAGTGAAAGTGACCCGAGTGAAAAGCGCCCGGGACATGCACGACGCCGTGATGGAACGGTTAGTCGCTGCGGACGCCGTCGTGCATTGCGCGGCGGTAGCGGACTACCGCCCCGCCCACGCCGCCGACGAGAAAATCAAGGATAGCCGCAGCCAGCTGACGATTGAACTTGTACCGAATCCGAACATTCTTCGCGACTGCACCGCCGCTCGCAAGGCCACCGCTAACAGCCGCAAGCAAGTGATTGTGGGATTCGCACTTGAAACCGACCACTTCGAAGAACACGCCGCTGAAAAACTTGAAAAGAGCGGCGCCGACGCACTTTTACTAAATGCACCCGTGGCAGCCGATTCCGGCTTTGGCCGCGATTGCGTGCGCTTCGCCCTGGTGGAAAAGGGCAAGCCTGTTCCACCGCTCGCCATGGGCGAGAAGGTCGATTTGGCCGAGACGATTTTGAACTTTTGCCTGGAGCGCCTGAATGGCTGACGAATTTGACTTTAGCGAACTGCGCAACTACCTTTCAGGACAAATCGACCTGGGCGAAGCGGAACTGCTGCTAGACGAGCCGTGGACACTCACTCGCAAGCCCGCTGTTCCTGGTGCGCCCGCGCCTGCAGCGTGTCCTGTTCCGCCGACTCCGGCCGCAGCCCCCGCGGCACGCCCGGTGCCGCGCAACCTGCCGCCTCAATTTCCGAACAGCCCGGCAGTTGCTTCTGTCGAAGCATCACAGGCCCCGATTCCTGACACCACCGGATTCGCGCCTTCGCTCTTCGGCGCCGTCGATGCCAAGGCTACCGCCATTCCGGCAGCCAACATGCCGACGGCACGCACCGTCAAGCGCGCCGCCCACGCCTTCGAATCTGTCGATTCTCTTGATGCATTCTACGAATCCATCAAGAGCGAAGCCATGTACGCCAAGGAAGCATCGCTCGCCCGCTACGTGGGCCCTGCCAAGCCGAAATTGCTTTTCCTGCTCCCCGCCATTAAAACGGCCGAAGCAGCCAGCATCTCGGCAACAAGCACCGACGTATTCTTCGGAACACCCGTCGGAGAAATGCTTTCGCGCCTGTTCGCAAGCCTCTCCATCAATCAAAACGATATCGGCATCACGTACTTTTTCAAATCTACCGAGCGCCCGCTGGCGCCGCTTCTCGAAGCCGCGCTCCGCAAGATGCTAGCCAAGGAACTCAGCTTTATCCAGCCAGAAATCATGGTGACCTTCGGGCAGCCGCTGTTCTATCAAGTATTCGGTAAGGGCAAGAATTTCGACGACAACGCCGGCACCGCCATGGATTTCTCCGGCACCAAGAGCGTCGCACTCGTCGACCCCTACCTCATGGTGAACGACAAGCAGATGAAATGGCTCACCTGGAAGGTTCACATCCCGCGCAACGGCATGTTCACCGTGGCAGCTAAATAGCTACACTTCAATCAGTGTTGCCACAAGGCAACTGTCTTTGGTGTGGCCGGAGCCGACAAAGTCGATGTCCTGCGACTTGTTCCAAAGAGTCTTGGCATTGGAGTGAACCGAATTCACGGCAGCAAGCGCATTCCGCGAGAAGGCGGACAAATTGAATTCGCTGTAATTGGAACTCACCATAAAGAGGCCGCCCTTGTTCAGGAGCGTGGCGCAGTCGGCCACAAGCGGCATCAGGTGTTCGCGCACGTTGAAGTTTTTGCCCTTGAAACGCGCAAAGCTGGGAGGGTCGAGCACGATAGCATCGAACTTGAGGCCTTTCTTTTGCGCCCAGTGAACGTATTCAACAGCGTTGCCCCTGAAGAATTCGCCCTGCTTGGGTTCGAGACCATTGAGCGCGTAGTTTTCGCGGCCCTTGTCCAGAATCTTCGCACTGATGTCGGCGTTCGTCGAAATCTCGGCACCGCCTAGACGGCCGTGCACCGAGAAGGCGCATGTGTAGCTGAATAGATTCAACATACGGCGGTCGGCCGCACGCTCCCCCATCTCCAAGCGAATCGCACGCATGTCGAGGAACAGCCCCGGATTCACCGTATCGAGCAAATCGATGTGGAACATCGCAGAACCTTCGCGGACAACACCCGTAGAATCTTCGAAGCGGCCCACCAGCACATCCATCGGCGGGTTTTCGAGCGACTTGCCGGAACGGGAAAGGCGTTCCTTGACCACGAGGCAAACGGGAGAAAACTTCTGCGTAATCGCATCGGCAATGGTGCGCTTTTCGCGGAGCAGTTCATCGCCGAAAAACTGAATCTGGTAACGGTCGCCGAACTTGTCCAGTGTCATACCGGGGAAACCATCTGGAGCTCCGTTTATAATGCGAAAAGCCTCCGTCGTTTCAAACAACGGAGCACGCTTATCGAAAGCCTTGTTCAGAAGATTTTCAAAATCAGGACGCATAAGCACGCCCTATTTGTCCATGCTCTTGATCTGGTCCACGAATTCACCGACTTCCTTGAATTCGCGATAAATCGAAGCAAAACGCACGTAAGCAACCGGGTCCACTTTCTTGAGTTCCTGCATCACCAAGTTACCGATCTGTTCATAACTGACTTCGGCATTCTCGGTGAGGGTCAACGCATTTTCCACATTAGTCGCCAGCTGTTCTATTTCGGCAACAGAAACAGGGCGCTTCTTGCAGGAGTTCATAATTCCGCGCAAAAGCTTTTCGCGCTGGAACGGTTCATGCTCGCCGCTACGCTTAATCACGGTCAGCGGCTGCACTTCAATGTACTCGCGGGTGGTGAAGCGACGGCCACATTCGCAGCATTCACGACGACGACGGATAGACGAACCGCTCACGCGGCTGTCCACCACCTTATCGTTATCTTTCTTGCAGAATGGGCAAATCATCTTAAGCCTTAGTTGAACTTCTTGAATTCAGCAACGTTTGCCTTGAATTCAGCGAGGTATTCCTTCGCGGCTGCCACGACGGCTTCCGGAGTGTAACCGAATTCCTTTTCGAGCACGCCAGCCGGAGCAGAGGCGCCAAAGCGTTCGAGGCCGGAGACCTTGCCGAAGCCGCCCACGATCTGGGCGAACAGGAGCGGAAGACCGCTGGACTTAGCAAACACCGGAGTCCAAGGAACAATCACGGAATCGCGGTAAGCCTTGTCCTGAGCCATGAAGAGGGCCGGGCTGATCATGGAGACCACGCGAACCTTGAGGCCTTCGCCGCGGAGGATTTCGGCGGCGTCGTGAGTCAGGAGCACGTCGGAACCGTTAGACACGAAGGTCAAGTCCGGGCGTGCGGAACCGCAATTGTCGCTCACGATGTAGGCACCCTTGCGGCATGCCTTGGAAGCTTCGTAGCGGTTGTCGCCGGGGAGCGTCTTCACGTTCTGGCGGGTAAGGATAATCGCTGTCGGGCGATCGTTGTTTTCAAAAGCCATTTCCCAGGCAGTCACGGTTTCGAAAGCATCGGCCGGGCGGAGCACCAGCATTTCGGACTTGCCGTCTTCGCGCTTGAGGCCTTCGAGCAAACGGATCTGGGTTTCGTGTTCGATCGGCTGGTGCGTCGGGCCGTCTTCACCCACGCGGAAGCTGTCGTGCGTATACATGAACTTGACCGGAAGCTTCATGAGGGCTGCCATACGGATAGCCGGCTTCATGAAGTCGCTGAACACGAAGAATGTTGCACAAATCGGATAGAGGCCGCCGTGCAGTGCGATACCGCAGCAGATGGCGCCCATGGTAAGTTCGGCAACGCCCACCTGGACGAAGGCGCCCTTGAAGTCGCCTGCGCGGAAGATGCCGGTCTTGTTGAGGAAGGCCTGGGTGTTGTCAGAATTGGAAAGGTCAGCAGAGCTGCAGATGCAGTTCTTCACGTTTTCGGCGAGGTAGCCGAGTACGGTGCCGGAGGTCACGCGGGTAGCAACGCCTTCCTTGAGTTCGAGGCCAGAAAGATCGATCTTCGGAGCCTTGCCCGAGAGCCATTCCTTGAGAGTGGCTGCCTTTTCGGGGTTCTTGGCATCCCAAGCAGCCTTGGCCTTCTTCCATTCGGCGACCTGCTTGCGAAGTTCTTCCTTGCGGGCTTCGAAGCCAGCCTTCACGTCGTCAAAAATCTTGAATGCATCGGCCGGATCGCCACCGAGGTTCTTCACGGTTGCGTCGGTAGAAGCGCCAGCGGCATTGAGCGGCTGACCGTGAGTAGAAACGGCACCTTCGAAGGACTTGCCGTCTTCGGCGATGGCGCCCTTGGCCATGGTGGTGTGACCGATGATGATGGTCGGCTTTTCAGTTTCGGTCCAAGCGGCCTTGAAAGCCTTGCGGAGTTCTGCAATGTTGTGACCGTCAGCCACGTCAATCACGCGGAAGCCCCATGCTTCGTACTGCTTCTTGAAGTCGTGGCTCATCACGTCTTCAACCTTGCAGGACAGCTGCACCTGGTTAGCGTCGTAGAAGAAAATGAGGTTCGAAAGCTTGAGGTGACCGGCAATACGGCCCACGCCGTAAGCGATTTCTTCTTCGAGGCCGCCGTCAGACACAAGGCATACGACCTTGTGCTGGAGGATATCGCCAAAGCGTTCGACCATGAAGCGTTCGGCAATCGCATTACCAAGGGCTACGGCATGACCGATACCAAGCGGGCCCGAAGAGTTTTCGATTCCGAGGGCGACGTCCACTTCGGGGTGACCCGGCGTGCGGGAACCGAGCTGGCGGAAATTCTTGAGGTCATCCATGGAGAGGTTGCCGAGCATGGCCAGTTCGCCATACAGGAGTGCGGACATGTGGCCGGGATCCATGAAGAAGCGGTCGCGAGCTTCCCAGTACGGATTTTCCGGGTCGAAACGCAGAAATTCCGCGAAAAGGAGCGAAATTGCGTCTGCGGCACCCATGGCTCCACCCGGGTGGCCGGACTTCGCCTTCTGCACCATGGCAGCGGAAAGGATTCGAACGTTGTCAGCCGCTTTCGTAACCAGCTTATCTTCCACTTTTTAACCTCTCTTTAGAATTAAGCGCCCCAAATTTAGTTTTTTTTTACCACCCTCACAAGGTAAACATCTGTAAAACACCTTATAATCTCCTTATATTAGTGAAAAATGTTTTACCAAAACCGTGGGAATAATTAGCCATTTTATATCTATTTTTGGGACAGGAAAAACAAAGGTATCTTACAATGATAAAAAATATTTACAAATCTTGTTTAATCGCCTTGGCGGGTCTCCTCGGAACGGCCAACGCTCTTGAAATCCGCCCCTTCTTCGAACTGCTTTTCCCCTCCAAGGTCAATGTCAATACAGATGTGGACGGAAAAACTTCTGACAAAAAGATGGACTCCGACATTGAATTCATGGGCGGTTCCGAAGTTTTATTCACTCCCAACATTCCTATTCGCTACGGTTTTGGCCTCGGCGTCAAATCGGCCCAGCAAAAAGGCGACACCATCATTACCCCGGCAATGCTCCCCCTTTGGGGCGTCATCACCTACGACCCGCTCAAGGGCAGGGCAGTCTCCCCCTATGTAGTAGCGAGAGCAGGAACTTTGATGCCCCTGACCGGCAACGGGAACTGGTGGGAACTGCCTCTCAACTTTACCGTCAGCGGCGGTATTGGCGCCATTTTCCCCTACCACATCGGACTTGAAGTCATTTATGACTACACCTCCGTCCTGAAATCCTTCAAGAGCGTAAAAACCAAATTCCGTGCCTCTTCCGGCCGAGTCGGAATCCAGCTGTCTTACGGTTTCGACCTGACTCGTACCAGCACAAGCCAAGATGTCAACAACACTTGGAATACCGAAAACGACGAATCCTCTAACTTCAACACTAGCGACCCGGAACCCCAGGAATCGTCCTTCGACTACTCCGGCGGAGCCTACTCTCCCGAACCCGACACCACTACGCCCGATATGGGTTATGGCTACGGCGCAACGGAAGAAAGCTCTACCGAACCTTCTGGCGATTCTGCAGCAAGCACGCCCGAAAGCACCGAGCCGGTAACCGAAGAACCCGCCGCTACAGAAGAAGCTAGCGAACCGGCAGCAGAACCCGCTGCAGAACCGGAACCCGAACCGGAAGCAGAACCTGCCCCGGAACCGGAACCCAAGCCCGCAGCAAAGAAATCTTCCAAGAAGACCACCAAGAAGGCTGCTAAGAAATCCAGCAAGAAGTCTTCTAAAAAGTCTTCCAAGAAATCGAGCAAAAAAAAGAAATAAAGCTCACACAAAATTGAAAACTGATTAATTCATACAGAACCAGGCGCCCTTGGGCGCCTTCATTATTTATATTTACAAAATGAAAGCTTTCATTACTGGACTTTTGAAGAATCTCGCGCATCCAGGCACGATTATTGGGCTTGTTGTCGCACTCGCCATTCCATTTCTTATTTACCTAGGCCCCAACGTAGGCCACAAGGATACAATCAAGTATTTGGACTTGAACCTGCCGCTTCCCCTTTTCCTGGTGCAGCTGGTAACGGCAATCATTCTTTTTTACTCCTTAAGCAAGGACTTTAGGGAATGGATCAAGGGGATTCTTCCTGAAAAGAGCATTTCGATTTTGATGCTGGTTTTTGCCGCAGTCATCACTATTTTTGCGGCCACCCAGATTGAAGCCCGTCACCGCGTACAAAGCGACGAAAGCGTATTCATGTCGGTAGCCCAGAACATGTACTACAACCATGAATCGGGCACTTGCAACCAGGGCTTTTTTGAAAACGGCAAGTTGAAATGCGTCGCCACCTCCAACAGTTTCAAGACCAAGGGACTCGCTTTCTTATACCTGCTGGGCATGCCGCTCCTGGGTAACGACCTGCACTGGATTTTCAATATGGAACTCCTGATGCTGCCCCTGGCAATGCTTCTGATGTTCCTCGCCATCGTGGCATGGACCCGGCAACCCCTGCTGGCATTCTTTGCAGCACTTCTCACGGCATTGCAACCCACGGTTCTTTTCCAGTTCCGCGCCATGTCGGTGGAACCCCTCTACATTTTCCTTTCGGCCCTTTCGCTCCTCATTTTCAAGTGGGCTTTTGACCGCAACACAGTCAAGCACTGGGCACTTCTCGCACTTTCACTGGCGTTCTTTGCACAGACCCGCCAAGAAACAGCCTTCTGCCTGTTCGCATTTATCCTATTCGCCCTTCCCAAGCTTCTGGACAGCAAAAGCGCCAAGGCCCCGGTATTCTTCGCCACCCTCTCGCTGTTCTCGGTCCCCGCACTTTTGACAATCAGCTATTTCCAGGGATTTGGATTCCAGGGCGGAGAATTCGAGGCTCACGGCCATTTCTTCGAAGACCTTGCCCGCAACTGGGAAGAAATGACCAAACCCCTCACCAAGAACGGGGAACTAGAAAACCCCTTCCTCACCTATTTTAACTACCTGTTTGCTGCAGGCGCCCTCTACCTCTTGGTACGCGCCATTTGGGGCGCAAAGAAAAAGGACTTCTTCTATCTCGAAGTTCTCGCATTCCTGCTTCTGTACCATATCCAGACCTACATGATTCTCGAAAACGTTTCGGGAGACTTCAGCATTCAGATTAACCAGCGCTACAGCCTGGTGATGTTGCCCTCCATGGCATTCGTGGCATCACTCCCCATCGCCCACCTGGTAGAGAAACTGATTGAATCCATGAACGGGAAAGACGCCAAACAGAATGCAGTTACGGCCCTCCTTGTGACACTGGGAACCGCCCTGATTTTTACCGGCTGGACATTCCACTACAAAGAAGATTTTAACAAGAACATTATGTACAACCGCAACCACCTCACCATAGAAGAACACGAAATTCTAGGGTGGCTTGCAGAACAACCCCGAAAAGAACGGATGTTCATCTACGGACGTCCCTGGCATTTCGTTGGTTATGGCATTTCATCTATCCATTACGACCGTGCTCGTCAGATGAGCACCGACGCCCTCAAGAAACTCATCGACAAGTACAAAGGCGAAGTCTACTACATTCGCGGCCTAGACTGCTGGGACAGCCACACATACCATAAGAAAGCCGTGGAACACCGCATCGCCACCACCTGCGATGTCTTTGAACGGGACATGGATCTGGAAGGTGTCAAGAACATCCTGATTACCAACAATTACTGGGTACAAATCGCCAAGTTTAACGGACGCAAGGAATTCAATCCTCAAAAAATCATCGCAGTCAGCGACCCAGAATTAAAGAGTTTCTCGGAAGATTCTACCAAGCAATCCCTTTTCTACCGGTTTAACCTGAACGAAAAAGCCGCCGTAGCCAGCCTCTGGGACTATACCATTATTTTCAACAACGACACCTTAACCAACGCCCCCTACGTCAACGGAACCGTTAGCGGAAGCGTTGCCAACGACCGCCTATCACCGGGCTACAATCAAATAGAATTCATCGTGAAGAACCGCGAAACCGGGAAGGTCATGGCCGACATTCTCAAGTTCTATTTCTACAAGAACACCGGCGCAGTTCCCCTTACCGAGGTGCCTTATACAAGCCACAAGCAGGCTTGGGGCAAGCTCCACAAGAACAGCTCCCTCGAAGGCAACGCCTTCAAAGTCGGCGGCAAATTCTATAGCGAAGGCTTCGGAACCCACGCCTCTTCCGAAACCGTATTTAATATCGAAGGCAAGTACAAGACTTTCAAGATGGGCTTTGGCCTCGACGAAGAATCCCTCTGCAGCGATGGAGTCCAATTGCAGATTATCGCCGATGGCAATGTCCTTTTCGACAGCGGCCGCTTTATCCTCGGCGCCCTAAAAACCGCCGAAGTAAATGTCGAAAACGTACAGACTCTTACCATCAAGACAGACTCCCTTGAAGACAAGGACTGCGACCACGTCGACATCATCAACCCCGCGCTTATTCCCTAGGTAGATCATGCTGTTATCTGTAATCATTCCTGTTTTTAACGAAGAAGAAATCGTCGCCGAAACCTACCGGGTTCTAGAAGAAGAACTCAAGGAAGTGGAGCACGAGCTCATCTTTGTGAACGACGGTTCCAAGGACAGGACCCGCGAAATCGTGGAATCCCTGTTGCCGGGCAACCCGAACAACAAGATTATTAACTTCAGCCGCAATTTCGGTCACCAGGCAGCCTTTAGTGCGGGCCTGGACCATTCTACCGGCGACGCAGTTGTCATTATCGACGGCGACTTGCAGGATCCGCCGAGCCTGATTCACGAAATGCTCGAAAAGTGGCGCGAAGGCTACCAGGTCGTTTACGCCCAAAGGAACAAGCGTAAGGGCGAAACTCTGTTCAAGCGTTTTACGGCATTTGCATTCTACCGCCTGATTGGCAAGCTCACCAGCATCGACATTCCGCCTGACACCGGCGACTTCCGCCTCATGGATCGCTGCGTGGTGAACCAGCTGACCAATCTCCCCGAACGTAGTCGTTTCTTGCGAGGACTCGTTTGCTGGGTCGGCTTCAAGAAGATTGGCGTCAAGTACGACCGCGCCGAACGCACCGCAGGCACCTCCAAGTACCCGCTGAAGAAGATGGTGCGCCTCGCCCTGGACGGCATTACCGGATTCAGTTCTGCACCGTTGAAAATCAGTTTCTATGCTGGATTGTTCGCAACAATCGTCGGTCTCGGCGTGCTGATTTGGTCTATTCTCGAAAAATTCCTCAGCCCCGCCACGACGGTTCCTGGCTGGGCATCCCTCATGACCGCCATCGTATTCTTTGGTGGCGTACAGCTGATATCCATCGGCATCATGGGTGAATACATCGGCCGCATTTACGACGAAGTCAAACAGCGTCCGCTTTATATTGAAGATAAGAAGAAATAATTATGAAGAACAAGCTTTTTGTGATGAGTGCCGCTAGCGGCGCAGGCAAGACCACCCTAAAGGATCTGGTCATCAAGGATTTCCCGGATATCAAGTATTCCATTTCGGCCACCACGCGCAAGCCCCGCGAAGGCGAAGTCGACGGGGTTCATTATTTCTTCAAGACCAAGGAAGAATTCGAAAAGCTCATCAAGGAAGATGGCCTGATCGAATGGAACGAAGTCCACGGCAATTACTACGGCACGCCCAAGAGCTTTGTCGAAAAGACTCTCGCCGAAGGCAACCGCGTGATTTTTGACCTCGACGTTTTCGGCAAGGTGAACTTCGACAAGGTCTACCCCGACGCTACAGGCATTTTGATTTTGCCGCCGAGCGAAGAAGAACTGGAGAAGCGCCTGCGCGGTCGCGGTACCGATTCCGAAGAAGTGATTCAGCTGCGTCTGAAGAACGCCAAGAAAGAGATGGAATTCGCCAAGACGCAGGGCAAGTACGAATACGTCATCATCAACGACGACTTGCAGCGCGCCGCAAACGAGCTCCGCGAAATACTTAAGAAGAAAGATTAAAGCTTGATGCTCGCCCGTTTGAGGCGGTCATTCAAGGCCATACCGACTCCGACATTCGGAATCGGGTCTACCAGAATCAAGTCATACTTGGGATCATCCAAGTCGTGCATGTAGGCGTACAGCTTGGCTGTCGCCTCTAGCATATTGCCCGATTCCGACAGATTCAGCGTCGCAGGAATCACGCCGGGGCGATTGCCGAAGGCAATCCGCACGCAGTGTTCCGGCAGCGTAAAGCCGGCGGGGATTTCACCATAGAGCAACGGGACCTGCGGGCGGTAGTGCGTATCGCACTGCCCCGGCGCAGCCATTGCTTGCCCAGGCTTAGAAGTCGATTCCTTTATCTTCACATCTCCGATGACTTTTGCAATCATCTCGGGCGTAATCGCACCCGGTCTCAGCACCGTCGGCTCGCCCACTAAAGAGACAATCGTACTTTCGACGCCCACGTTGCAAGGGCCGCCATCCACGATTCCAGCAAGGCCACGGTCGGCCAGCTGTGCCGCCACATGTTCAGCCGTCGTCGGGCTCACATGCTTGAACAGATTTGCACTCGGAGCAGCGAGCGGCACGCCCGCCTTCCAAATAATTTCTTGCGCCACGGGGTGCGAAGGGAACCTCACCGCTACAGACGGGAGCCCGCTCGTGCACAAATCCGGAATGCATTCCTTCTTGGGCAGAATCATGGTCATCGGGCCCGGCCAATAAGCCTTCGCCAACGCATACGCCGCATCGGGAATATTTTCGGCAATGTCAGCCAGCTGCGAAATCTCGCAAATGTGAACAATCAGCGGATCAAAAGTCGGGCGTTCCTTAATCGCAAAAATCTGCGCCAGCGCCGACGGCAAATAAGCATTACCCGCAAGGCCGTAAACAGTCTCGGTCGGAATCGCGACCACCTGTCCATCGTGGAGCAGGCGCGCGGCATCGTCAATACTTGTCCAAGGAGGAAATTGCATGATAAACCAAAAATAAAAAAAGGATGGCGGAGTCGCCATCCCTTAATTTCATTTTGGCTTAAGCTAAGCTTCTGCCGGTGCAGTTGCTGCAGCCGGAGCTTCTTCCTTGTCCTTGCGGCCAAAGGCAAACACCTTGTCGCAAGCGGTATTGAAGCGCTGCCAGGTCTTTTCGGAATGTTCGCGAGGAACGGCGCCCACTTCCTTCCACAAACGGCGGAGGTGCTTCACCTTGTTCATCGAGGCACCGACAGTCTGTTCACTCAGGTCAGTGAGCAAATCTTCGGCCTGTTCGCAAAGCAACAGCTTCTTCTGCAAGTTGTTCTGGCGAGCCTGTTCCTGAATGTCGAGCTGGTCGCGGCGGCGAGTAAAGAAGTCATCGCATGCTTCGCGGAACTTCTTGTACAAGTCCATATCTTCGATACCGCAGAATCCAAGTTCGCGCCATTCCTTCTGGAGTTCGCGAACAGCGTCTGCAAGCTGGTTGGAGCCAGCACTTTCTGCAAACTGGCGAACCTTTTCGATCATGGCGTTCTTCTTTTCCTTAATCACGCCGAGGCCTTCGGCCAAGGTGGAATCGGTATGAGCCAGACGTTCAAGAATCTTGTTATAAATCGTATTGTAACGATTGCTGATAGATTCAATCGCTTCCTTCGGAACCATGCCAGCAGCCTTCCATTCAGCTTCTACAGCCTTCAGTTCGTCAAGAGAACCCTGACCAGCAGCTTCCATAGATTCCAGCTTTTCGCAAATAGCCGTCTTCGTTTCCAGATTCTTCTGCTTCGAGGCGTCCATTTCTTCAAAGTGGGCACGCTTCTTTTCGAAGAAGCTATCGCAAGCGGTACGGAAGCGATTCCAGATTTCGTCGGACTTGCTCTTGGGCACGGGGCCCACGGCCTTCCAAGATTCCTGGAGCTGTTTTAATTTGTTCGAAGTAGCATTCCAGTCGCTGGATTCCTTGAGGGCTTCGGCTTCCATGCAAAGGGCAACCTTCTTTTCGTAGTTGGCTTCGCGATTTTCGTCTTCCTGCTTCAAGTTTTCCTTGTGCTGGGCATAGTAGGCAGCCGTTGCAGCCTTAAAGCGTTCGGTAAGGGCAGCCACGTTTTCCTTGGGAACCATGCCAATGGCCTTCCACTGTTCCTGGATTTCCTGCATGGCCTTGTACTTGTCCTTCCAGAACATTTCCGTGTTCTTGACAAGTTCCTCGATCTTGGCGCAAAGGGCTTCCTTGTCGGCCAAATTCTTCTGGCGTTCCGCGGTCATCTCTTCGATAAAGGCGGCGCAGTTATCCTTGATCTTTTCGTAGTTGCTCTGGAAGTGGTCGCGGTATTCCTGCAACTTGGCTGCAGAGATAGGTCCGATTTCTTTCCAGCGATTCGTAATATCCTTGAGTTTGGCAAGAACGGCCTGGCTACCTTCTTCCTTGGTCAAAGCATCCATTTCAAGGAGCAGGTCGTCGCGATCCTTTTCGTTATGCCAATTTTCCCACTGTTGCATTTCCTGGAAACGAGACGTTGCAGCCTTGTATTCCTGCCACAGGTCGTGATACTTGAACTTGTTTTCGCCAACGATTTCTTTCCACTGCTGGTAGAATTCGCGGACCTTCTTGTTCAGGTCACGGAAGTCTTCGTTTTCGTCAAGAGCCTTCACCTTTTCGATGATGGCCTTGAGCTTTGCAGAATTTTCTTCGAAGCGCTTCTGGGAATCTTCTTCGTATGCAGAAATCTTAATCGAAAGCGTATTGCGGAGCGCATTGTAGGACTGCAGCATGGGATCTTCGCCTTCCAAGAGCGGAAGCTTTTCCCATTCGCGAACAATGGCATGCAAATGCTTCTTGGTCATGTCGTTAGCATCAGAATCCGCAAGGGCCTTAAGGCGTTCCAGCAGTTCCGGTCGCACCGATTCGTCAGTCGCTTCAGGCACATCCACAACCACTTCCTTCACCTTGCGCAGGTCCTGCACCTTGAAGGTCGCATTGTTGTAGCGCTTGGTCCAAGCGGCATCCATCAGGGACTTGCTTTCGGCACATTCAGCAAGAATGGCATCCACGCGTTCGGCGCTGTCAGCCACCTTGTTTTCAGAAATCAAGGTTTCAAGTTCTTCGAGAGCAGCCGTGAGAGAAGCAATCTTCGCCTGCTTTTCTGCTTCTGCCTTTTCGGCAGCAATGCGGGCTGCATCAGCTTCGTCGCAGAATTTCTTGAAGCTTGCATAAACTTCGTCAATCGTCGCCTGCTTGTCGCCCATGCCAAGCTTTGCGGCTTCTTCCATCAGAGAATCAAACTGGGACTTGACAGCCAGGGGATCCTTCTGTGCTGCCAAGAAATGAGCCTGCTGTACAAGAGCTTCGCGCTTGCTTGCCAAGAGTTCGGCCGCCTTTTTGCCGTTGTCTTCAGCGTCTTTCCTTGCGCGGATTCTTTCGCTCGCAGCCTTGCGAACTTCGGGCTGTCTGGAGTTCTTCGCAATATCCTGGAGCAAGGAGTCGGAGGTCACCTTGCGTGCAGCCGTCATAGCGATATCTTCGTCCAAGTCGCGGTTAGCGGCAAGAGCAAGAATCGACTGCTTGGTACAAATCTTCACGAGTTCGGCACGAACGAGACCTGCGGTGTTGACACCCTTGAGCAGGTCTTCAGCATAATGCGTATCCTTAACATCTTGCAGATAAGCTAGATCCTCGGCACTCGGTTGGGCCTCGTTTTTAAGCTTCTTGACCACTTCTTCCAAATAGCGAGTCTTTGCCGTACGCTTCACATCTTCGTCGGAATCATTTTCCGAAATTTTCTTTAAAGACGCAATAATCGTCAACTTCTTAACGGCAGCCATCCTTACAGAGGCTTCAGTATCGGACTCGGCAATGCGTTCCAGGACATCCTGGTTGTCCGCACCCAATTCAGCGATAGCTTCCAGTCGCTTTTCGGGGTTGGAATTTTGCCACTTCGGTTTAAAGGCGTCAAATAAGCTCATAGAGATCTCCAATAGTATGGCAAGTCCCAAAGGGGATTTGCATACTATAATCTAACAAAAAAAGTTTTTTGAAACAAAAAAGATTGCAAAATAGGCGCTTTTTGCGGTATTAACTATCTTTTAGCCCGTGACAAAACGAATCCCAAAACTTAGTGCACCCGAAGAAGTACATCAGAAGCTCAAATCCGCCTCGCTGACGGATTTTTGCGAGGTGTACATCCCCATGGCACCCGATGTATACACCTACGGAGTCCCCGCAGGACATCGTCTTACACGCGGAGATGTTGTATGGGTTCAGTTTGCCACCCGTAAAAAGCCGGCCCTCGCCGTGGTCTCCAAAGTCCACCAGGACCGCCCCAAGTTTGACGTGCGCCCCGCTTACCCGCACCAGTCCGGCTACCGTTTTAACGAACGTTATATGGAAATGCTCGAATGGACGGCGCGGTATTACATTAGCACACCCATGAAGGCGCTGTTCGTGTTCTGGCCCAGCGACTTCGAAAAGTATCTGGACGCCTTGGCATTTACAAAGGGGGAAGCCTCCCCCTCGCGAGAGCCCCAAGGGTCTTCCGCTACCCCCTCTGCAGGGGACACCCCTACAACGACCCCGAACGCTCCGGCACTAACTTTAGAACAAACTAACGCATTCAACACACTCTGCGAAGAACTGAACAAGACCGGTTTCCGCGGCGTGTTATTGCACGGCGTCACGGGCTCGGGCAAGACCCGCGTTTACCAGGAACTCGCCCGCGAAGCCCTCAAGCAGAATAAGAAAGTTTTAATCCTCGTGCCCGAAATCGGGCTCACCCCGCAAACCCTCAAGCGCTTCGAAGATTTTCTACAAGTCCCGATTGTGGTTTTGCACTCGGCGCTTTCCGCACCCAAGAAGCGTGAAGGTTACGTCTCGATTTTGAAGGGCGACGCGCAGGTGGTTCTCGGCACCCGCAGTGCCATTCTTGCACCATTTGATTTTGACCTCGTGATTCTCGACGAAGAACACGACACCTCCTTCAAGCAGCAGGACCCGGCGCCGCGTTACCACACCCGCGAAATGGCTTTCCATTTGGCGTACAAGTACGGCGCCCTCGTGGTTCTAGGGAGTGCTACGCCTTGCCTCGAAACATTCTATAACGCGCAGGCGAAAAATTTAAAGACAGTCTCGCTCAAGGAACGCGCCACGCAGGCGCCGCTTCCGAAGGTGCAAATCGTAGACATGGGCAAGATGCGCCAGCAAAAGGGAATTCTTTTGTCGCCCGCGCTGCGTGAAGCTTTGACCGACTGCATTGAGCGCGGCGACCAGGCAATCATCCTCATGAACCGCCGCGGTTTTTCGAAGATGCGCGTGTGTACCGAATGCGGCGAGACACTTTACTGCAAGCATTGCCACATTCCGCTCGTTTACCATAAGCAATACCGCTCGCTCATGTGCCACTACTGCGCCGCCCTTTACCCGGTAAACACACCGTGTAGCGCCTGCGGCGCCGAAACTTACGAGTTTGTGGGCGGCGCCATCGAGATGCTCGAAGAAGAAATCGCCGAATGGATTCCGAATGCGAAGGTGATTCGCATGGACCGCGACACCACGCAGAACGTAGGTGCCAGCGAAAAGATTCTCGAAGCATTCCGCAACCGCGAATACAACATTTTGATTGGAACGCAGATGGTCGCCAAGGGCCACGACTTCCCGGGCGTGCAATTAGTCGGGGTCGTTGGCGCCGATAGCGGTCTCGGCATTCCCGACTTCCGCTCTACCGAAAGGCTTTTCCAGCTGCTCAGCCAGACTGCAGGGCGCGCGGGTCGTGCCGGCGGCGAAGGCCTGGTGCTTATCCAGACGCTCAAGCCGTCTGAGCCTGTGATGCAGTTCGCCGTGAACCACGACTTCAACGGATTTGCGAACAAGGAAATGGAAGACCGGCGCGCCGCCTTCTACCCGCCCTTCTGCAAGCTCGTGGAAATCAGCTGCGGCAGCCGCGACGAAGACTTGTTGCGCCACACCATCGAACGGCTGGAAGCCCTTCTCCGTGCGAACAAGAATCTCATGGTGCTCGGCCCTGTGGACGCCTTCGTGCCCGTCGTACAAAACGTACATTGGGCAAAGCTCTACATCAAGACACAAGACCTCGCCCCCGTCCGCAAGATTCTGCACCCTATCATAAATGCACCCAAGCCCTGGGTGCAAAACGTAGAGATTAAAGTAGAAATCGAATAATTTTTCATCTGTACAGGCCATATCACTCCAAGCAAATAATTTAGTCTGTACAAAATCTCTCAAAATCACATTTAGACTTTCTAAATACTCTTTCTGTACAGGCCCACCAAATACAAGCACACATTTCAACCTGTACCATTAACAAAAAAAAATCCTAAAAAAGCGAAAAAAGGGAAAATTGTACAGGCCAATTCATCCACCACACATCATCAAACCTGTACAACAGCCAAAAGAGCTTTCAAGACAAACCAGTATTATTATCAAAAGGGGAACTTCGGATAGTTTTCACGCACGTACTTGCTGGGATAAGCGTTAAAATGCCACCACTCACTGCCGAGCGGGACCCAGCCCGCTCCGCGCATAATCTTGCGGAGCTTGTTACGGTTATCCACCTGTTCCTGCGTCAAACGGCCGCTCTTTAAAGCTTCCGCTTCGCCGACTTCGCCCGCGCAGCGTTCGAAAGAATCAAAGTCCGTGCCCATGTCAAGCAAGTTGCCATCGGCATCGGTAATGCTCAAATCCAGCGCCAAGCCAAAGTTATGGAGCCCGCCCGTGGCCGGCGAAGACACGTAGGCCGAATAAGGCGTACCACGCACCGTCCTTCGCAAAGCCTCCTGCGCATACAATGGCCGCGAAGCGTCAAAAATCACGAATTCGGAACCCGGCATTTCGCGTTCCATCATCTTCACGGCCTTGCGAAGTTTTGCGGCGGCATCCTTATGCACAAAGGCACGCTGCACACCACAGTACAAGTCATGCCCCGTTACGTTTTCAAAGGTGGCGTAGCGCAAGTCCATGCGCACACCCTTCAAACGCGTAATTTCCACCATATTAGAATCATTGGTGGCAAATTCAATCCACTTCTTCACCGAAGAACAGTAACGCAGAGGCTTTTCAGGCTTGGGCGGGACAAACAAGGAATCTGTCTCATGGGCAAAAACAGATATGCAAACGATGCAAACCGTTAAAAGAATCGCCTTAATGGATCGCTTCGTCACTTCGTTCCTCGCGATGACGTATTTCCTAAATCAGGATTTCCCTAGAAAGTTATTTCTACGCCAAACTGGGGATAAAGTCCCATGCCCTTCGCCATAAAGGGAACCAGGTCATAACCGTCAGAAGAATCGCCGTTGTTATCACGGGTCACCCAGGAACGTTCACGTGCATTTTCGCCGCCCAAGAATTTAAGAGCATCTACATCGAGGTTGGCAAAGATGTTGTCCAGTTCCACATAGAAACGCGCTTTCCAAGAGAACGGTTTCTTCCCCACAAGGTCGAGGTTCACTCGAGCGTCAGTACGGAACATATCCGTAAACTCGTTCAAATCCCTCAGACGGCGAGTTCCGTTAGAATGATCCTTGATATCAGAGGGCGTAATCTCGTAGTAATACAGCGGACGATGCAATGCAGCATGGTGCGTGATAATCACCGATATAATCGAGTCCTTACGCGGGTAATAGCGGAGGTGAGACAAGATATCCAAACGGGAATTGGCTTCCCACGGGAGCGACTTGCCGCCTTCCAGTTCGTATTCACCATAAACGGAACTGATATTGGACGCCATGGAGAAATGGTGAGAAGTCTTGAATTCCACCGTACCCGAAACACCGGCCACCCAAGCATAATCAACCGGAGTCACGTCATTGTACTGGGCATAAGCCTTGGGCATGGGCAAAAGCGGATCCGGGTAGTAGCGACCAAAGCCGGAACCCTGGGCTACCAAATATTTAGAATTGTAACCCAGGCCAAGCTTACCAGACACGCCCGATTCCAAGCGGCCAGTCAGCTCACCGTCATCATAATACGGTTTCCAGTCGCTGCGATAAGCGGCATTGGCCAAAAGTCTCCAGAAAGCGGTATCGACTTTAGAAAGATTCTGGTCGAAATCAAGAGAAGCAGTCGGAGCAGCCTTGCCCTCGCTCACATCGGCGATGGCGCCCAAAGAAAGGATCTTTTGGGAATAATCGCTCTGCCAGTTCATGCGGCTCACGCCAGACCAAACGCCGGCATTGAAATCATTCTTTTCCGTACCACCAAAATCCTGGTACTTGCGTTCTAAAAGATGATGTTCATAGAGCAATGCATTGCTCAGCTTGGCACCCAAGATTTGACCTTTCTGTTTCTTTTCAAGTCCACCGGTCAAAGTGGTATGCGTCTGTTCATATCCATCAATGAAGGTGGCGGCATCCTTGGAATTCGCCGTACTGCGGAAACCGGTGGTATCGCGGAGCGTGTCACCAAGAACTTCCCGTACAATACCGGCATGAGCAGAAAGCCCGTCGCGAGCATTGTATTCGGCGCCAACCACCAAATACTGTTGCTTGCCTTCGATAATGTCAATGGAATTCACCTCGTCAACGGCCTTCGAAGTATCCTGATGAATACTGTATTCATCGGTACTGTACAAGGTACGAAGTGCCCAGGTATTTCCGCTGGAATCAGAACCATTGAACTGCGCATAGACATCGTAAGCTTCCAAGTCAAATTCGTCAGCAGACTTCACCTTGCAGTTATCTACGCATTCGCCACCGCGCTTCCTGAATTCCGTAAAGAACTTTTCGCCCAAGTTCTTAAGCATTTCCGGATCGAGCCTACGGAAGGCGAAGCGGAAGCTATCCCAGAACAGCCAGGGTGCATCCATCGTCACTTCTTGCAGCGTAATGCCGGCCGTTCCACGCAGTCCCCAATCGCCCTTGGTCTGTTCAGGAATATACTGTACCGAAGTGGCAAGTCCCTGACCGATAGGGCCCTCGCCGTAATGGTCATGAATTTCTATCCCGCTCAAGATATGAGGATTTATGACTGAAAGGTTTCCAGGGAAGCCCACATCCAGGTGGCGCATGTTCGGAATGCGAAGCTGTCCCAAGTGGTAAGCCACATCGCCTGCACGAGAACCTTCGTAATAAAGGGCGCTACTAAAATCCTTCTGGCCAGAAATACCCGGCATCTGGCTCAGGTGTTCCGTCACGTCAAAACGCATGCCGGCAGCATCTTCCAGCTTATCCAGGTTCACCTTACGTTCAAAGCTCCACTGCACCTTGTCGCCACCACCGCCAATCACGGTACTGGTACCCAAATTGCGCACATCGGACGTAGTCTGCATGGTAATGACCATGTCATAAAGATCTGCAAAATCTTGCAATTCGATCTGTACACTGTCAAAACCGTCTTTCTTGAATAACAGAATAGCGTTCCTAGAATCAACAGTCAATTCAAAACGGCCATCGGAATCCGTCTCGCCCAACTTTTTTCCCGACAAATAGGTAATGGTAGCATCCTTGATCGGCAAATCAGTTTCAGATTCCAGAACCACACCCACAATCAAGGTCGGGGTTGCGGCAAACAGGAATGTCGCAAAAAACAAGACAAAAATGAGCAGGGAACGAATTCTCATGAGTAACAAAGTAGAAAAAATCAATTCACAATGTTTAAAATATCATCTGTCAACCAAGGTAATTATTTGTTACAAAGGGGCTAAAAAGCCATCCCATCCCACGCCTTAGCCACTGCCAATGAACTAAATCCAGCCACCCTCACATTTGATACCTGGCATGTATTTGTTCCATAGGGTTGTTCTCTCGCCAACTCTATGTTATCCATTACAATAGGATCATCCGAGAAAGTTCCATATCCAAGATAGGTATCTTCTACATATAGGTAGAAAACTAATTCTGCTCTATCAAAAACAATTTTAAAATGTCCTTTTCCCGAAGTCCAGCCCGACCAATAATAACGCAATATGGAGTCATCTAACGGATCCGTACTCATTTCCTCTTCTGGTGTAAACGATGTTACGTATTCCCCAACTTCTACTACCGGAGATTTATTTGAAGCATACATATGTTGCCTCATACGATACATCCCCTCATCTCCAGTCCTTATATTTAAATCTCTAGCATAACCACCTGACAGGTTGGGTTCAAAATAGATTACTAAATACCTAAAATCTGAAGTTGACGGCATTCCTTCTAGAGCTACAACTACAGGACTTTCATGTGTTTCAGCAGAATACACCGTGTCTCCCAAATCAACAAACAGTTCACCAGCCGCATTCAGAACACTAGAATCCGGAGCTACAAAAGAACTGCTTGACTTCGGCACAGCAACAGAAGAGCTGCTTGACAAAGGCGTCGTTTGCGCAGCTCCCTTAAGGCAACGAACCGACATTCCATAAGTTGCGGCATAAGAATCCGTATAATCATACAATATGTCATTATCACTCAAAAGACAACGATATTCATTCGCATCAGCCGTCCAGTATAAGCCATGTGTCTTAACCACACCACAAGCAGATACAGAACCAAAATAGACACTAGGCAAGCCAGAAAAACCAACAAGGTCCGTACCTTTAGAAACTGAAGAAATATCGTCCCATACTCCCAAAGCCTTCAAGCTCGTACCAACAGCATCCGTTCCGTTAATACCATCCACATAGTCATTCAAAATATTCCATTCTTTTTCACTCGGTAAATGCCAACCCGTCGGACAAACGGACTTCGCATCACTTTGCAAATACAGTCGTCCGTATTTTTTACAATTCGCAGCACTTCCATCATAGCATTTACTATCGATGGTTGAATAATTCAAGTTCTGGGCCATCCAAGTCTGCGTTCCAATTTCAATAGTTCGATACACTTGATCATCGCGCGTATCCAGCAGCTCGCCGTACTCACCGGCAGCAAGCATCGTCTGGTTCAAATATTCCGTAGCCACGCAATTATACACGGAACAATCATATTTTCCCTTAACCACAACACTTGCAGAGGATGCTGCAATACTACTCGAAGATTTAGCGACACTGTCAGAAGACGCCATCACGCTGCTTGAAGACTTTACTGTACTATCCTTAGAGGATTCTTCATCCCCATCAGTTGATTTTTCAGAACCTTCAGACGATTCGACTTCTTCAGAAGGTTCTTCAGAACTGCTAGAGGCATCGTCTTCCAATATTTCCTTCGAATTTCTTAAAGAAGTGGAATCAAAGTAGGCTTCACGACGATTACCCTCTATGCAACGCACAGAAACTCTGGGGTTATTCAAATAATTAATGTTCCCATCTACAACAAAATCATCATTTTCAAAGGATAACACATAGCCCACAAGCATCGTCGCGAAGGATTCCCGAACCGTATCGGCAATTCCCCAGAAATATGCATTATCCTGAACATTGCAGACAGACCCACGACAAATACCCGCAGGGAGAGCCTTAAATCCATAGGGATCGTTTCCGGAAGCGACCGCAAAATGAATACTGTCCTTAGAATCGACCACCATCGAATCAGCCCCGAACCATCCATCTGTCGATTTCAGGTTCTTACCAACCTCTCCTTTTTTGCTATGGGAAGCAACGTAGTCCTTCAAGACCTTCCATTCACTTTTGAACGGGACATGCCAACCTTCAGGGCACAGGGCTCTAAGGCTATCATAAATTTCCTGATCTCCGCTGGCTTTATCATTCTTGTGGGCTTTTATAATGCTAGAAGCATTGTACAATCGGCCGTATTTTTCACACAACGAGTTCTTTTCTGACGGACATTTGCCCTTTCCGTCATTATAATTAAGATTTCGTGCAAGCCACTTTTGCGTTCCGATTTGAACAACTTCATAAACCTGATTGTCACGGGCATCAACAATTGTTTCCTTAGTGCTGGAATCCAGCACTTCTATCGGTTCCGAGACAAGCGCTTCGTACTTGTCTTCGTATTCCGCCTGGTAATCGGAGCAGGCGACCAGGCTAAAGATAACCCCCAGAGAGACAATCAGAGACTTTTTCATATAAATTCCTAAAATACGATGGAAATACCCACGCAAACAAGACCTGCCGCTGCGATACCCATAGAAATATTTCTGTAGGTCTGGTACTTGCCCGCATCATCGTGATTCTTTTCGTATTCCTCTTTATTCGCCGGTTCCTTTCTGGTCACGTCTTTTGCCTTGGAATCAAAGACGTAGGTCATGACACCGCCCGCGACAGAAACGGCAGCTCCAATAGAGATAGGAACCCAATGAATCTTTGTACCACCAGAGGATTCCTTATTTTGTTCAGGTTTCTTTTCAGCAGCACTTTGTGCAGCAGCCTTCGCTTGCGCATCTTTCTTTTCTGCCTCGGCAGCCTTACGCTTATTTTCGTCTTCCTTCGCTTTGCGTTCGGCTTCCTGCTTGGCCTTACGGTCGGCTTCTTCCTTCGCCTTGCGTTCTGCCTCTAGCTTGGCCTTACGCTCAGCCTCTTCCTTTGCCTTGCGTTCAGCCTCCAGCTTGGCCTTACGATCAGCCTCTTCCTTAGCCTTGCGTTCCGCCTCCAGCTTGGCCTTACGGTCAGCCTCTTCCTTTGCCTTGCGTTCAGCCTCCAGCTTGGCCTTACGGTCAGCTTCTTCCTTTGCCTTGCGTTCAGCCTCTAGCTTGGCCTTACGATCGGCCTCTTCCTTTGCCTTGCGTTCAGCCTCTAGCTTGGCCTTGCGGTCAGCTTCTTCTTTTGCCTTGCGTTCCGCTTCCAACTTAGCCTTACGGTTCGCCTCTTCTTTAGCCTTGCGTTCGGCGGCAGCCTTGGCGGCATTTTCCTTTACCTTCTGCTTCTTTTCTTGAATAGAAGGCCCATTATACTCCGCCGGAGTATCCCAATCGTCTGACGACGCCATATCAGCATCATCCCAAATGTCCGCAAAGGCGGCATTACTTGCCATAAGGCAAAAAACAAAGGCAAAAAGAATTTTCTTCATATTGTCTTAAAAAAAATTCCCCACCCAAAAGAGGCGCCCGCCCTCAGCGGGCCTCTTTCGAATAAAGGAATTTTCCCATTGCTAGTTTTTTACGATATTAATAGTTTGCGTAGCCTTCTGTCTGAGCCGGGGCAGCTTCCTGCGGAGCAGCTTCAGATGCAGCGGGCTTCATAATGATACCATCGGGGACCAGAGCCGGAGCCTTGTCATCCTTTTCCACAGCCAGGCTCGGATCATAGACAGAAGCCCACTTAGCGGTTTCATCCGGAGAAATAGCCACATAGTCCAAAGCGAGACCGGAATACTTACAGTACTGCTTTTCAACCATACCGTTCTTTTCCTGGTGGAATTCCATACGGACACGGTAAATATCCTTGGCTTCGGGCTTCTTGGAGCTTACGAACTTGACGAAGTCGACTTCGGAGCAAGGACCATCCTGCTTGAAGAACACAGGACCAAGAACCACGGCCTTAAGTCCTGCGTAGGCACGGATCTGAGTCGTTTCCTTGTGGCTGATATCATTCATTTTCTCTACGTTAGTAGAAGAGAATGCTGCACATCCGCAGAATGCAGACATTGCAATGGCCGAAGCCAAAAGAAGGGTTTTAGAGAGAATTGATTTTTTCATGGAGTCCATCCTTGTGTTTTTGGTAATTTTTGTTAACATGAAAGTTAAGAAAAATAAACATTTGTGTCACCCCCCAAAAATGTATTTTTTCCCCATGCTCGACCTGTATCTTGTGCAAATGGACGTTTTTCCCAATGATAAGGCAAAAAATTTTGCCAAAGTTTTCGATTTAACCGCCCAAATTCATAAAGAACAGGACGACCCGGTTCCCGGATTGATCATTTTACCGGAAATGTTCGCCACGGGCTACTTACCCTTACACCCCGAAAGTGCCGCCGAAAATTTTTCAACCAAGGACTCCGGTGAAACAGCAAAATTTTTGTACGAACTTGCAAACAAAACCGGTTGCGCAGTCATGGGTGCCGGCATAGCGAAGGGCGATGATCCAAACAAACAACTATTGAACCACAGTAGTGTTTACTTGCCCGCTCACCCGCAAGAGTTCGCCCACTACGACAAGCGACGTCCCTTCTTTATGGAACAGGGAAAATTCAGCGCAGGCGAAAAAGTTAATTTATTCAAAATAGCTAATTGGAATGTTGCGGCGACCATCTGTTTTGATTTACGTTTCCCCGAACTTTATCGCGACGCCGTAAAAGCAGGTGCAAGACTGATTACCGTTCAGGCTGCCTGGCCCGCCGCACGAATTGCACATTGGAAAACCCTGTTGCAAGCCCGCGCTATCGAAGATCAAGTGTATATTGCCGCCGTAAACTGTACCGGCAACGCCTTAAATGGCGGTAACTCTATGATAGTCAATCCAAAAGGTGATATCATGGTTTCTACGGACCAAAAAGAAGGCGTCATTTATGCACGAATTGAGTCTGCACCACAAGAAGAATATCGTGAAAAATTTCCTGTTCTAAAGGAAATAATCTAACTCACGGTCTATCAACAATTTAGGCTCAACATACCCAAATCAGTCCAAAAAAAGACTTCATTTTTGACATTGAAATGTCAAAAATATATTGTATCTTTATAGTAAGAAACGAATACGTCTAAACGTGTGAGGTAACCATATGTCGAACACAAACAGACTCCAGTACGCCAAGGCTCTAATCAAAGCCGGCATCACTCGCGAGCTGATTCTCAAGATTACTTCGATCTCGAGTTATCAGTATTCCCAAATTCAAAGGGAACTCGCCGCATAGGGATTCGCACATTGCGAATGGTGTTAGTCATTTCCGCACAGCCGGCCACCTCCAATGAGGAAAGGCAGGCTGTGCTTTTTAGTTGCTTTCGTGACGGTTCCCTTTTAATGGAAGCCAAAGACGGCAAGAAGCCTGCACGTTTTTACCTCAAACCAGGTGACATTTTTCCTTGGGATCAATTTTTGCCCAAGTTGCTTGTCAACTGGCAGCTCAGCGACTATAAGGACATTCCCAAAGAATTCAAGCCACAAAAAAGAATTCCCGATTTCGTACTAGAAGGACTCCTAAAAGAGCCTCTCGAAACACAGCTCAAAATTCTAGCGACATTAAGAAGCCAAGGATATTTTTCGGCATTGCCGATGAGGAAATGATTTTTCTAGATTCCTGGCATGAGCAATTGGGATTCTATCACACAGCAACGCTGGTTTATGGGAAAGGGCCGCAAGGTCTATTCTATCAAGGAATACGATTCTCTCCTTATCGGCGACACAAAAATTTCTATTCTCGAAATCCGTTTTGAAAAAGATGAATACGATTTTTACGCCATCATCGAGGACGAAAGCAAAATAGGTACTGTATTGGCCGAATATTTTGGCCAAAGATTTCCCAAAGAAGTTCTGCTACGCG
This sequence comes from Fibrobacter sp., assembly GCA_045221475.1. GTDB lineage: Bacteria > Fibrobacterota > Fibrobacteria > Fibrobacterales > Fibrobacteraceae > Fibrobacter. The sequence goes on along the minus strand of JBGUWV010000022.1, from coordinate 23,834 downwards.
CCAAGCCCCTGAATGCAGAGCAGAGTAATTCTGCATTCTATTCCAAGGGTGAATTCTTTTTCAAGCTGTACCGCCGTCTGCAAGTCGGTGAGCATCCCGAAGCAGAAATCATGATTCACCTAAGCCAAAAAACAGCGCAGGGATTCCCCAAAATTGCCCCGGAATTTTACGGAGATTTCAGCTACACAAAAAGCGGCTACAAGCGCACCCTCGGGATTCTAGAAGAACATATTCCCGACGCCAAGAATGCCTGGGAAATTTTCACTGACATTAAAAGCTCCGATGCGGAATTTTACAAAAACGCGGCAATGCAGCTGGGGCGCACCACCGCCATCATGCACAAGGCGCTTAAAGACTTGAAAGGAACGCCCGTACAACCCGAAGAAGTTCCCTACGACAAGCTGATAGGGCTGTTGAAGGCGAACGGGAAAGAAGATTTGATTGTCCGCGTAGAAAGTATCAGGTCGCAGCAAGCCCAGAAAGGCTATGCAGGTGTCCTCGAATCGCAACGCATTCATGGGGATTATCACCTAGGGCAGCTGCTTTATAAAGACGGCAAGTTTATCGTACTGGATTTCGAAGGTGAACCCACTCGTACCTTGGAATACAGGCGCAGGCTCCGCTCCCCCGCCGCCGACATAGCCGGCATGCTTCGCAGCTTCGCCTATGCCAGCGCCGTCCGCAACGACAAAGAATTTGAAAAAATCACCGCCGAAGCCTTTTTGCAAGGCTACAGCGAAGAAAGCGGCATTCCCGTACAGCAATTAAAAGAAGAGGCCTCGCCCTATGTACTGGGCAAGGCCATCTACGAAGCTTGTTACGAACTGGAATTCAGGCCCGACTGGTTCTGGATTCCAGAAGCCGCCTTAAAAAGCGGGCTCTAAAGAATCAGCATACCGTCGCCGTAGCTGAAAAGTTTCATTTTGTTCTCGACGGCCATTTTATAGGCTGCAAGCGTATTTTCGCGGCCATAAAAGGCGGACACCAGCAAAATCAACGAACTTTTCGGCCAGTGGAAATTGGTCAGGAGGCCATCCACAATCTTGTAGCGGTAACCGGGGTAAAAGAACGCGTGGGTCACGCCCTTTTGCGGCTTCAGGAACCCGTTGGCATCGGCAATGGTTTCGATGACGCGGGTGCTGGTGGTGCCCACCGTCACGATGCGGCCACCGTCGCGCTTGGCCTTGTTGATGATGTCGGCGTTTTCGGCGGTGAGTTCGTAATGCTCGCCGTGCATCTTGTGCTGCGTAAAGTCTTCGACAGAGATGTTCTGGAACGTTCCCGGGCCCACATGCAGCGTGACTTCGGCAACGTACACGCCCTTCGCCTTCAGGGCAGCAAGCATTTCTTCGCTAAAGTGCAGGCTCGCCGTGGGGGCGGCCACCGCACCGGAATACTTTGCAAAAATTGTCTGGTAGGCTTTCTTGTCGTCTTCGTCATCGGGGCGGTCGATGTAGGGCGGCAGCGGCACGTGGCCTTCGCGGTTCATGACGGCTTCCAGTTCCACCGGAGTCACTGCAAAGCGGAGCACGCGGGCACCGTCTTCCTTGATGTCTTCCACAACGGTCTTAATGCCGGCAATTTCCAGTTCGCGGCCGATCTTGAAAGCCTTGCCGGGGCGCACCTGGGCCTCGTAGCGGGCAGAGCCGTCTTCGGCAGGAATCATCGCCTGCACCAAAAGGGTTTCCACTTCGCCGCCGTGCATGGTATGGCCATACAAGCGGGCCGGAATCACCTTGGTGTTGTTCACCACCAGGCAATCGCCCGGCTTAAAAAGGTCGACAATTTCAGGAGCCTTCATGATATGGCGTTCGCCGCCATCCTTGGGGCAGTGCAGAATACGAGTTTTCCCCTTGCCTGCCGTGCGGCTGGCAATCAGTTCCTTGGGGAATTCAAAATTGTAATCAGAAAGGTTGTGCGATTCCATCTTAGGCATCCATCTCGGACAGGGCCTTTTTCAACTTGTTCTTGACAATTTCCTTAAGCGATGCGGGTTTCAAGATGCGGACATCGGTCGCAACGCCCATCAGCCAAGTCTCAAAATCCGGCGTGACGCGGAGTTTCATGTCGACAATCATATTCTTGTTCTTGTCGAAACGCTTTGTTACAGGAGGATTGAAATGCGAACGTTCAAACTGGGTCTGCAGCCACTTGTTCCTAATTTCGAGGGTAATGTCTTCCGGCTTGCCCTGCCCGGTATATTTACCAAAGGCATACTTGTAGTGGACCTTGGCATCGAAAGCGAATTTTGCAAACTTGTGGTCGGTTTCCGTAATGTTGTCGATATTTTCGAACAGGTAATTCTTAAAAGTCTGGTTACCCTTTTCATCGACTTCGCCCGCGACAAGGTAAAGCGAATCCATTCGCATAATCACCTTGACCGGCATGACTTCTTTAGTTTCTTCTTCGACCGCCGACTGGCTTGTCGAATGGCGGTAATGGATTTTGATGGCTGAGCAGGAATGAATCGCCTTGAGCACGCGATTGACCATGGCGTCTTGCAGCTTGTCGTCGCAGAAAGGGCCGTAATCCAGCACATAATCGGGGTCTGTCGAAATGGCCTCGGGCTTAAAGTCTTCGGGATCCTTGGTCTGCATCGCCTTGATTAGTTTATCTACAAGCTTTGCCGTCTTGATATCGGGAGCAGACGTTGTCGGGAGCGACTTCTTGATTTTTTCAAGCTGCTTGACGATATCCTGGTTGAAGTTCGCCTCTTTTTCGGTTTGAATCAGGTAAAAGGTCTCGCCTTTTTCCTTGAACTTGCGAAGGCCGCAATTTTCTTTATTGATAACATCCAGGTGCCTAAAAATGGTTCGTGGACCGCAACCCATCAAGTTTGCAAGATTCATGACTGTCTGCGGAACCTTCAGCAAATTCTTAATATCATTGATTTTTTCGTATCCGGTAGCCATCGGCACCTCCTAAATTAGTCTTAAACGGTTTTCGACCGCCGTCGTTTTAGTTTTCTTTAAAAGCGTAAACAGGGCCACCTGCTTTTGGAAAGTCGATTGCACGCGGCCTTCGAGAAGGAACTTTTTGTTGTTACAAGAGACTCGAATAAACGCCCCGCGCAGTAGCGGATTTATCGAAAGTTCCGTTTCGAGTTCCTTGCAAAGTTCCACATTCATGGGGTCAACCAGTTCATTGACGGAACAAATCAAATCGCGCACGCCGGGAATTTCGCCAAGGCGGCGTTCCAGTTCCTTGGGAAAATCGCCCTCGTAGCAGTAAGCCTGTAGAATAACCTTTCCGGCATTCACCTCGACATGGCAATCGAAAACCCGCATTGTCGGCGATTCCACCAAATCGTATACAGCTTGTTCAATCTGGCTATCCGTTACAAGCGGGGACATTTGCACGCGGGTCAAGTTTACGCAGCCACGCACCTTGGGGAGCGCATTTACACAAGCTTCCATGGCACGCTGAACAGACAGGTTCTTGACCATGCCTTTCAGGTACACGATTCCCAAGCCCACCTCGATAGAAACCTTGTCGCAATGTTCCGGGAAAACCTGCGCAATTTTTCCACTGACGGTTTCGAACAACTTATCGTTCGGCAAGTTCTGGGCCAGTGGCGGGAGCGTGATAAAAACCAGCGTATTGTCTTTCAACAGCACCACCAGCTTATCTTTCTCGCCATCGTTCACGAGGCCTACGGCATAGCCAAACTGGTCGCGAATGGCATGGTAAATGTGGTCGCCAAGCAAAGTCTGCGCACTCTGCGCCGGAAGCAACCGGTACCCCCCGGGAGCTTCTTCGTTTTCGATAGAAATTCGGGGGTGTTCTATTTTTTGATCGGGGCCACCATCATAGTTGACGACGACAACCTCTTTTTCGGGGCCCTGAAAAAAGCTCTTGACGATTCCCGGTTTGGGATTCCCCTTGAAATAGAGCCAGTTACCCGCCATAATGCGATTATGCCCATAAATCTTGGTGTAATCGCGATTAACCAGGTCGTGCCTGCAAAAGGTGAATTCATGCGAGAATGCAACAAACATCGTTCCGCACGATTCACAGCAGCACAACAGCGGGATATGGGCATCCATTCCCCCGATTGTCGAATACAACTCGCGAGCATATATGCCGTGTTCCGTCACCCTTTGGTGACGGCGGCAAAACAGCTTTTGCGTGTAGAGTCGATGAGGGAACAGGGTACGCATGGGCGTGTTATCCTGAGCGAAACGAAGCGAAACCGAAGGTTCTAGCCCATCAACGGGAGGGCCACGTCGATACGGCGGAGCACTTCTTCTTTACCGATGAGTTCGAACATTTCCCAGAGGCCCGGGCCAGCGGTCACGCCAGAGACGGCGAGACGCGGAGCACCGACGAGTTCACCGACCTTGTGGCCGCAGCGTTCGGCGAGGTCGTAGAAACCCTTTTCGATAACCGGAGTCTTGAAGTCTTCGATAGAGGCGAGCATGTCGCGCACGAGGGTGGCCACTTCCTTGGAGCCTTCGCCGAAGTGCTTCTTGGCACCCTTTTCGTCGTAGGCGGTCGGAGCCACAAAGAAATACACGGCCATTTCGGCGAGGTCCTGCACAAAGTGGGCGCGGGGCTTGAGCTGCTTCACGATTTCGTCGAGGCGAGCTTCCGGTTCGTTGGAGAGGTCGATACCCTTGGCGGCGAGACCTTCTTTCATGATGCCCTTGAGCATGCCGTCGTCGCACAGGTGAATGTGCTGGCCGTTCATCCACTGGAGTTTCTTTTCGTCGAAGCTGGCGGACTTCGGGTTGATGCGTTCGAGGGTAAAGCTGTCCACCATTTCCTTGATGGTCATGACTTCGCGGTCGTCGCCCGGATTCCAGCCCAGGAGAGCGAGGTAGTTCACGAGGGTTTCGGGCAAGTAGCCCAGGTCGCGGAAATCGCCCACGGAGGCGGCACCCTTGCGCTTGGAAAGCTTACCGCCGTTCTTGTCGAGAATCACCGGCAGGTGGCACCATACGGGCGGCTGCCAACCGAAGGCCTTGTACAAAAGTTCGTGTTTCGGCGTGGAGCTGATCCATTCGTCGCCACGGAGCACGTGGGTGGTACCCATGAGGTGGTCGTCCACGACGCTTGCAAAGTGGTAAGTCGGATAGCCGTCGCGCTTGATAAGCACGAGGTCATCCAGAAGTTCGTTCTGGTAGCTGATGTGGCCGCGGATCATGTCGTCAAATTCGGTGACGCCGGTTTCGGGCACCTTGAAGCGGATGACGGCCTTTTCACCGGCGGCAATGCGGGCTTCGGCTTCTTCGCGGCTGATGTTGCGGCAGTGACGGTCGTAACCGGTGACCGGCACGTGGGACTTTTCCTGTTCGGCGCGGACTTCCTGCAGGCGTTCTTCGGAGCAGAAGCAGTAGTAGGCATAGCCTGCGTCCAAAAGCTTCTTGATTTCGCGGTGGTAGATGTCCAGACGTTCACTCTGGAAGTACGGGCCGCAGTCGCCTTCGCAACCCGGACCTTCGTCCCACTGGAGTCCAAGCCACTTGAGGTCGCGCATCAGGTCGTGCAAGGCGGTTTCGTTGTAACGCTTGCGGTCGGTATCTTCGATGCGCAGGTAGAACGTACCACCCATGTGTTTTGCAAAGAAGTAGTTGTAGATGGCCGTACGGGCACCACCCACATGCAGATAGCCAGTGGGGCTCGGAGCAAAGCGCACGCGAACAGGAGACTTACCGGAGTTGCAGTTTTCGCACATAGATTCCTCTTTATAAATACAATCAGCCCAAACAGAAATCAACTGCTAGGCCCAGTTTTACATTCCGTGTCAAAAAATAGCAAATTGAAAAAGGAACTTTTAAATCTAGACAAGCACTTCAGCGTTATTGGCAAACAACAATATCTTATTTTTTTATTTTTAGCCCGTTAAAAAAATTATCACCCTCATTCACGGGATTTTTTATGGAAACCCTTAATTCCATCCTGGACTCTATTGACGGCTACGTTTGGGGAGTCCCCCTGATTGTCATTATCCTCTTCGTAGGATTCCTGCTCACTATCCGCCTCGGCTGTCTGCAAGTCCTGAACTTGCCGAACGCACTGCGCTACATGCTCCACAACGAAAAGGGTGGCGAAGGCGAAGTTTCGAGCTTCGGTGCACTCTGCACGGCCCTTGCAGCCACCATCGGTACGGGAAACATCGTGGGTGTCGCAACCGCTATCGGTACGGGTGGCCCGGGAGCCCTCTTCTGGATGGAAGTGGCCGCATTCCTCGGCATGGCTACCAAGTATTCCGAAGGTCTGCTCGCTGTCAAGTACCGCACCGTCGGTAAAGACGGCAAGGTTTTGGGAGGCCCGTTCTACTACATTGAAACCGGCATCAAGGAACGTTTCGGCTGGAACATGAAATGGCTCGCCGTGATGTTCGCCATTTTCGGAGTGCTCGCCGGCCTTTTGGGCATCGGCACCATCACCCAAGTAAACGGCATTACCAGCGCCATGGCACGCCTCACCCCGAACGCCCCTGAATTCATTAACCTCGGCGGCAATTCCGTTTCTTGGACCACCGCCATCGCAGGCCTCTTGGTGACCCTCTTCGCCGCCACCGTTATCATCGGCGGTCTCAAGCGCATCGCCAAGGTTTCGACCTACATCGTCCCGATTATGGCGATTGTCTACATTCTCGCTTGCGCGCTGTTGCTGCTTTTGAACTTCGCCCAGATTCCGCTTGCAATCCAGACGATCGTGCAGGCCGCCTTTAACCCGAGCGCCATTACCGGCGGTGCCGTGGGCACCTTCTTTATCGCCATGCAGAAGGGCATCGCCCGCGGTATTTTCAGTAACGAAGCAGGCCTCGGTTCTGCCCCGATTGCAGCCGCAGCCGCCAAAACCAAGGAACCTGTCCGTCAGGGTCTCGTTTGCATGACCGGCACCTTCTTCGACACCATCATCATTTGTACCATGACCGGCCTTGCCATCGTGGTTTCGGGTGCATGGGATCCGAAGCTTGGCCTCGAAGGCGTGAGCATTACCATGGAAGCCTTCTCCCGCGGCCTCGCCATCGTTCCGGGCGGTTCCATTATCGCCCAGTTCTTCCTCGCCATCGCGCTGGTGTTCTTCGCATTCACCACGATTCTTGGCTGGGCCTACTACTCTGAAAAATGCCTGCAGTACCTGATGGGCGGCAAGAACGCCAAGGCAACCCTGATTTACCGCTGGGTTTACATCGCCGCTATCTTTATCGGCCCCTACCTCACGGTAACCGCCGTTTGGACTAGCGCCGACATCTTTAACGGCCTTATGGCTTTCCCGAACTTGATTGCCCTAATCCTCTTGAGCGGAATCGTCTCTAAAGAAACAAAGGACTACTTGGAACGCCTCCACAACGGCCACATAGGTGACTAAAAAGGAGATTCCCGACTAAATCGGGAATGACTATAAAGGGTACGATTATGGCTGATACGAAGTTGAAAGGAAAATTCGCGGCAGTGCTCCCCGCCGGGGGGCTCGGCAAGCGCATGGGCGGCAACATTCCCAAGCAGCTCATGGTTTTGGGCGGCAAGCCGGTTTACCGTTACTGCCTCGAGACATTCCTGAAGATGGACGAAATCGCCGAAGTCGTGATGGCCGTACCCGCCGACTGGAAAGACCATTTCGAAAAAGAAATTTTCGACGGCAACGGAAACGAAGAACTGCGCGAACTTATCCGCGCCAAGATGAAAATCGTGGTAGGCGGAGCCGAGCGTTGGCAGTCTGTCGAAAACGGCGTGAATGCGCTGACCAGCGGCGCGGAATACGCACTGGTTCACGATGTAGCACGCCCTTTCATCAGTGAAGAAATCATCCGCGACGTGTGCAAGACGCTCATAGAAAAAGGCAGCTGCCTTGTCGCGAAACCCGCGGTAGACACCATCAAGATTGCAAAAGACGGCAAGGTGGAAAACACCATCGACCGCAACACCGTCTGGATGGCACAGACCCCGCAAGCCGCGTCGGTGAAGTTGCTGAAAAATTTCTACGCCAAAATTGCGGCGAATCCGTTAAACTTTGTTCCGACCGACGAAGCGAGCATCTTGGAGCATTTCGGCGAAACCGTCTATATCGTAAAGGGAAATTCCCTGAACGACAAGTTGACCACGCCCGAAGACTTCGAGATTTTCGCCAGCCGCGCGAAATAGACCGCCACCCCGCTTCGCGGGATTCTTTACACTTCCCCGCCGAATTCAAATCCGGCTTCATCAACCGCCTTCTTGAGGGCGGTTTCGTTTACATCGTCTTCATCATGCCACTCCACACGAAGTTCCTTTTTCGCGACATCGGCTTCTGCCGAAATCACGCCATCTAAAGTCCTTACCGCCTTCTCCACGCAAGCCTTGCAGTGGCTACAGTTCATGCCGTTCACGCGATAAGTTTCCACGACATGTTCGTCATGATGGTGATGTTCATGAGAATGTTCATGGCAATGGCATTCGCCTTCACCATGTTCATGATGATGCTCATGGTGATGTTCTTCGCATTCGCAATGATCTTCACCTTCACAGCAACAATCATGGTCGCCGCAACCACAATGACCGCAGCCACAGCCCTTGTGTGCAAACTTCGCATAAATAATCAGCACGGCAAACACAATCGCGCAAATGTATTCGAACACACCGAGCGCACCGTGACCATGGCATTCTGCAGAAGCGTGCGGAAGCATCGACCCAAGGAACGTATCCATCAGGAACGTGTCGACAATAAAGCCAAAGAACATCGCACCCAGTGCAATCGAAACAAGGTAGGCCGCGAGAGTACGCTTGCCAAAGGCCTTGCCCACCACCAACATGCTTGCAATACTCGTTGCAGGACCAGCCATCAACAGCACCAGGGCAGCACCCGGCGTAACACCTTTTTCAACAAGAGCCAAAGCCAGAGGAATAGAGCCCGTCGCACAAGTGTACATGGGCATAGCAAGCACCAGCACCACCAACATACAAAGCAGCGGGTATTCATGTAGGAACAAGAAGAAATCATCCGGAACGAAGGCCGCAATCAAGGCGCCCAGCAAAAGGCCAATAATCAGCCACTTGCTCACATCACCAATCATATTCACAAAGCCGTATTCAAAAGTTTCTTTCACCTTTTGAGCAATAGATTTTTTCTCGTGTTCATCGTGGTCATCACAGCCGCAAGAGCAATGATCGCCTTCGCAACCACACCCTTCATGGTGTTCATGATGATGCTCGTGGTGATGTTCATGCGAGTCACCATTGACAGCAACGCCCGTTTCCGGTTCGTTTTTCGTGACCAGGTTCGTAAACACGCCGCCAAGCATCGCCGTCACAAAAGCGGCCACCGGACGCAAAATTGCAAACGGTCCGCCGAGCAGCGAATACGTTGCCAAAATGGAATCCACACCCGTCGCAGGCGTCGAAATCAAGAAGCTCACGCTCGCGCCCTTGCTAGCGCCTTCTTTACGGAGCGCAATCGAAGTCGGAATTACGCCGCAGCTGCAAATCGGAAGCGGCACGCCAAACAGCGCCGACCAAAGCACCGACTTAAAAGTCGGCTTAGAAATCTTCGGCACATACAGATGGTTCGGTACCCACACATGCAAAATGCCGGCGAGCAAAAAGCCGAGCAGCAGGAACGGCGCCATCTCCGAAAACAGCGTAATGAATTGCCAAACAAACTTTTCCAGAATTTCTAAAACAGCAGGCATTTACTTACCCTTCTTGTGCAGAATATGCGTGAGACCCGTATTGAATATCAAACCGATATGTTCATCGTCGAGCGAATAGAACATCTTGCGACCATCGCGACGCGGCTTCACCAAGTTCGCCGTACGCAGAATGCGCAGCTGATGGCTCACCACCGATTGTTCCAAATTCAACTTTTCGGCAATATCGTTCACCGAGACTTCGCCCGAAAGCAGCAAGTGAATTATGCGGATACGCGTGGTATCGCCAAAGAACTTGAAGAACTCTGACAGTTCGAAAAGAACATCCATCGAGACTTCGTTTTTCGCATTTTTAATACATGAACAGTTATTCATATTTTCATATATACATTTTTACAGGCGTCATGTCAAGGTCAAGACCCGAAAATCGCCCCCTTTTTCTCGAAAAACTCGCCCTAGCTCCCCCATTTTTGTATTTTTAGCCTAAAAATTGAGGATTTGTAATGAAAATTGCAGTTATTGGTGGCGCCGGTTATATTGGCAGCCACACGATTATTGAATTATATAAGGCCGGCCATTCCGTTGTCGCCGTCGACAACCTTGTGAACTCCTGCGACGAATCACTCCGCAGAGTCGCCGAAATTGTCGGGCAGCCCATCCCCTTCATCAAGGCCGATGCCCGCAATGCCGCCGCCATGGACAAAATCTTCAAGGAAAATCACTTTGACGCCTGCATCCACTTTGCCGGACTCAAGGCCGTAGGCGAATCGGTTGCCAAGCCACTGGAATACTACGAGAACAACATGAACGCCACGTTCGTGCTGCTGAACGCCATGCGCAACAACGGCTGCAAGAATTTCATTTTCTCGTCTTCGGCCACCGTGTACGGTAATCCCGCCGAAATTCCCATCACCGAAAAATGTCCGAAGGGCAGCATCACCAACCCTTACGGCCAGACAAAGTCGATGCTGGAACAGGTGCTGATCGACGTGCAGAAGGCTGATCCCGAATGGAACGTGGTGTTGCTGCGCTACTTTAACCCGATTGGCGCCCACCCGAGCGGCAAAATCGGCGAAGACCCGAACGGCATTCCGAACAACCTAATGCCTTACATCACGCAGACCGCCGTAGGTATCCGCAAGGAACTCGGCGTGTTCGGCAACGACTACGACACCCCCGACGGAACCGGCGTGCGCGACTACATTCACGTATGCGACCTCGCCTCGGGCCACGTGAGCGCCCTCAGGGCCATCGAAAACAAGTGCGGACTTGCCATTTATAACCTGGGTACAGGCCACGGCTACTCCGTGCTCGACGTGGTACACGCCTTCGAAAAGGTGAACGGAGTCAAGGTACCCTACAGCATCAAGCCCCGCCGTGCAGGCGACATCGCCACCTGCTACTGCAACCCCGAAAAGGCATACAAGGAACTTGGCTGGAAGGCCCAGTTCGGCATCGAGGAAATGTGCCGCGACGCCTGGAACTGGCAAAAGAACAACCCTAACGGTTACCGCAAGGGGTAACGGCCCCAAAAGCCGCTTTCTGCAAAAAAAATCATTTTTTGCGCCAATCCCCTTGACACCTCCGTCCAATTATTCTATAATTGGGCAACCCCGCGGGAATAGCTCAGTTGGTAGAGCACGACCTTGCCAAGGTCGGGGTCGAGGGTCCGAGTCCCTTTTCCCGCTCTAAAAAAAGAAAAGCCACCTACCAGGTGGCTTTCTTTTTTTCGCGTGAACGGGACCCGGAGACTAGCGACGAATCACATAATTTGTCTCATGCACGAAGTGCGAAGAGGCAAATTATGAGCTTGAGGCAAGCGCAGCTTGCATCGAGCCCGTAGGGTTAGACCGCAACCTTGCGCAAGCAAGGAGTTTTGCGGGCTAACAATCCCTTTGACCGCTCTCAAGCAAAGCTCGGAGACTGGCGCGCCGCAGTCCCTTCAAACGCTACAATTCAATTTACACCGGCACAAAGGTCTTGATATTCTTAAGCTCCTCAGCAATTTCGATTTTCAAGTTACGAATATCGATGTCATCTTGCAAGGAGATGAAGTAATCGTCGGAAACACCAAAGAACTTGGCGAGCCTCAAAGAGGTATCAACCGTAATTCGTCTGCGGTCATGAAGAATGTCCTGGATTCTTGAAACAGGAACATTGATCGCCAGGGCAACTTTATAGGCAGACAAACCCATAGGCGTGAAAAACTCTTCGTTCAGAATTTCTCCGATAGTAGGCGTTTCAATATGCTTGCTCATGGTTTGCTCCTAGTGGTAGTCAACAATTTCAACGTTATAAAAATGTCCATCGTTCATTGAAAAACAGATACGCCATTGATCGTTAATGCGAATAGAATATTGTCCTTCTCGATCTCCATGCAAAGCCTCCAAACGATTGTTCGGAGGAATCCTCAAATCGTTTAAACTTTTGGCATTGTCTATCATCATGAGTTTTCTCAAGGCTACCCTTTGGATTGTATTAGGCAACCGTCTTGAAAGCTTCTGGTTATAGACGAGTTCTGTTTCTCTGTCAGCAAAACTTTGTATCATCCAATATACCTATTTAGCATGTATACGTCAAGTGGGTAGAAGACATTTATAAAGCCCTCTATTACTATACACGTTTTTTTCAGGCACTCAACGCATTTTTCTCGAAAATTTTATTTCTTTTTTACAAAAAGCAACTTTAAGTTGACAGAAAAGAAGCATTCCTGTTTTTTTTGTTAAACTTTTTGAATGATTAATTAAGGATTAATAATCCTTTGTGCAACGGATGGAGAGGCCATTCACCTTTTTTGCACCCGCAGTTCGATCAATTCGATCTTGAGTAATCAGAACCGCATTACCATATGATGCCATCGAATCTCTCACTAGACTACCATTATAATCACCAGGAATCCAATGATTCGCAAACACATCAATATTCGCATATCTAATATATTTCTCTGGAGAATCAACCCATTGAGTTTGTAGCACGCCGGCAGGCAAAAGGGAAAATCCACGCTGATTGGAGCCCCACAAAACAGCCCCCAAGTAATTAGCACCATTTCTTGAGCCACTACCATCCATCACCATTACCCATTCCTCCCGATTCATCACATGCCAGCCTTCCGGACAAATTCCCTGATGCATTACATAGCCAAACTTATTTCGAAAATAAGGGGTTTTACTTCGCATCAGGTCATACTCTACCGGACATTTCGCGGAACCTATTGCAAAGCTGTCACAGGCTACAGGGAAATCCATCACCGTGGCCCAAGTATAAAGGCCACCGAAGCCGTTATCGCAATACCAGGGGTCATCATCGTAGCAGAACTTGGTAGAATCAGCTATCTGGGTGCCCCCAAGAATCATCTTACCGTAATTCAGGTTCTGCGCAAAATAGGTTATAGAATCTAAGACTTCATAACCAAGTTTATAGCTAATGGTCTTGTACACCTGGCCGTCACGGGGATCCGTAAATTCACCATAACTGTAGCCATCCTCGTTAACAAAAAGACGGCTCATGTCGTAATACTTGCTGCTAGAAGACGGTTCTGTGGAACTAGATGACACCGGAATCCAGAAGCCATCGGTACAAATACACCAGCTTTGTTCCTGCGAAATATAGGCTTCAACACCCTCTTTTTCACTCGTACAAGTTTTATATGTTCTTGAAGACAGGAGAACCCATCGTCCATTTTCACAGAGAAATTCCTGCTGTAGCTGAGGAATATACTGAGTCCAGCCCTCATATTCACTCGTACAAAGCGAGTCTCGCAACACATAGCCACTGGAACTCGAAACCGTTCCCACTTCGCTTGATGACATTTTCACGTCTTTATGCGAACTAGAAGAAGACGCTTTTTTGCTGCTACTCGAACTGGAGGGAGAATCCTCATCGCTACTGGACATTTCGGTATCGGAACTCGAATCTGTAACCGGATTAGAAGACACCGAGGATTCATCGCCACAGGCAACAAACAAAAATGCAGAAAGCAACAATACTGCAAATAATTTCACAGAAGATCTCCAATAACCTCAAAAATTCAAACCAAGTATAACTTTTTTCGTAGTGGAGTCCCCTACCCCCTCTTAAAAATTTTATTACATTTCACCCCAACGATGCAAGACGAGAAATACATACTGGTAGATAGCGAAGAATCGCTCGCGAATTTGCTCGCGGATTTGGAGCTATACGAAATGGCCGCCGTCGATACCGAAGCGGATTCCATGTACCATTATACCACTCGCCTTTGCCTAATCCAGATTACCATCGGCGAACACCACTACATTGTGGATCCGCTGTGTGGGCTTGACCTGGCCCCTTTGTTCAAGGCCCGCGCCATGCAGACGCTCATTTTCCACGGCGCCGACTACGATTTGCGACTGCTCTGGCAGACCTACGGCTTTTCGCCGAAGCAAATTTTCGACACCATGCTCGCGGCAAAGATTCTGGGCGAAGATCACCTGGGCCTTGCGGACTTAGTTCGCGAATACTTCGGTGACGAACTCAAGAAAGAAAACCAGCGTGCCGACTGGACCACGCGACCGCTACCGCTCGAAATGTGCGAATACGCCATTCACGACACGTTCTACCTGCATGAACTTTGCGCGATTCTCGTAGAAAAGTTGCAGGAAGCAGGCCGCATGAGCTGGCTTACCGAACAGTGCGACGCCTTGATCGAACACGCCAAACACCCTGCACCGCAGAGAAAGGACCCCTGGCGAGTCACGGGTTCCGCACCGCTTTCACCGTGCGCCTTGAACGTGCTCAAATTCCTCTGGGAATGGCGCGAAAACCAGGCCCAAGAACTCGACCGCCCGCCTTACAAGGTGATGCCGGTCGAACTGATGCTTGCCATTGCTCGCCGCGTCGAGGCCAACTACCCGGCCATCAATCTGGATAAGCTCCCGAAGCTCCCCCGCAATTTCCGCGACGAGCGTTTGGATTCGTTTGTGAACATGCTGCAGACCGCAGTGGCCGTTCCGCAATCGGACTGGCCCGAGCGCCTGCCCAAGGCCCCGCCCCCGCCGGTGGTGCCGAACTCCGACTTGCTTTCGGTGCTCAAGACCTGGCGCGACCTTAAAGCCGAAGAACTGGAACTGGATCCGTCGCTCTTGGCCAACAAGGCGCAGCTCATTTGGCTTGCCGCTCCGGGTGACATGCCCTGGGAGGCCCGCTACGAAGAGGCTCACCTCATGAACTGGCAGCGCGCCCTGTGGACTGAAATTTTGCAACAGAACCTGCCCAACGCAAAACGCGTAGGCGACCCCGACTAATTTTTTATAACTCACCTTAACCGCCCGCTACTGGACAAATCCCCGCAGGCATACTATGGAATCTGTACTTCTCGTTTCTGCCTTACTCCTTTTGATTTTCGGCTCCAGGCCGCTTTTCGAGATGTTGCGCAAGAAGCGCGACGGCGAAGAGCTCATCGGAAACCCGTGGGAAGAAATCCACGCCATCAAGGGCTACAAGGAATCGCGCAAGGTGGCCGCCTTCTATCCCCTCAAGGGCGAACCGAACATCATGCCGATTATCGAACAGCTCGCTGACGAAGACCGCCTTCTGCTTCCCCGCTGCACGGGCCCCACAACCATGGAATTCTGCCACGTGCAAAGCCTCAAGAAAGACCTGGTCAAAGGCAAGTTCGGCATTATGGAACCGCGCGGCGACCTGCCCGCCTACGAGGGTGACTTTACGGTATTTTTGGTTCCCGGCACCAAGTTCAACTTGACCGGCGAACGCTGTGGCCACGGCAAGGGCTACTACGACAGGTTCCTGGCAAAGCACCCGAACGTCCACAAGGCAGGCATCGCGACGCCCAAGCAGATTAGCGTCGAGCCGCTTGCGCAAAAGCTGACCGACATCAAGATGGACCAGATTATTATTTGTAGGGAAAAGCCCTAAGGATTTTAGATAAAGGACTGCATTATGGCATTCAACAAGAATTCTGACAAGGAAACTGAATTCGGCATCATCCGCCACAACTTCAAGGACCGCGACAACTACGGCGAAAGACGCGAAAGTTTTGAACGCCGCGAAGGCTTCCGCGAACCGCGCAAGGAATTCAAGCCGCGCGATAGCTTCGGCGAAAAGCGCGACGGCTTCGCCCGCCGTAAAACCGATGGCGACCGCCGCGTGAGCTTCGGCGATCCCGATGGCGCCCCGCAAACCGCAATCGGCGGCATCCGCGAAGTGACCGACCTTCTGGAACGCAGCCCCATGCAAGTCCACCGCGTGCTCTTTATGCACCAGTCGGGCAACCCCAAGCTCTACGAACTGCAGAAGCTCGCGAAGCGTGCCCATGTGCACGTGCAGCAGGTGGATTCCAAAGTCCTGAACACTTATACGACGCAGCACCACGGCGTGGTCGCCCTGCTTAACGAAAAGGAACTTCTCGTTTGGGAAGACATTCGCGAAGAGTATTTCAAGGCAAAGGAAAAAGGCGAACGCAAGCTGATCGCCGTGGGCACCAACATCGAAGACCCGCGCAACCTAGGCGCCTGCATCCGTAGTGCGCTCGCCCTCGGCGTAGACCTCTTGATGCTCCCGGCCAAGGGCATGTGCGGCATTACGCCGGCTGTCGCCCGCTCTGCCGCAGGCGCACTCGACAAGATGAAGATTTGCCGCCCAAACAACCTGGAAGCAGCCGTCGGCGAACTCAAGCTCGCGGGCTACCAGATTCTCGGTCTCGACGCCGACACCGAAACGAACCTCGCTGGCTTTGAATTCAGCGACCAGGCCGTAATCGCCGTCGGTGGCGAAGACGTGGGCCTCCCGCCGTTCATTCGCAAGCAGTGCGACGCCGTACTCCGCATTCCGATGATGCCCGAAGCGCATTCCTACAACGCCTCGGTCGCCCTTTCGCTCGGCCTGTACGAATACGCTCGCCTTAGAATCAAGTAAATTATTCCAACTTGGACTATAAAAAGCACCCCCATAGGGGGTGTTTTTTTATTATAGGCCGTTTTTCCCCATCAGATTGGTATATATTTTTACCACAAGAAGGGAAAATATTTATGGACTTCGAATCTTTGCTGTCAAAATACGAAGCAAAAGCTTGTGTTGTCTCCGTCGATTTTTACGAAGACGAAACGTACGGAAATATTCGCATTCTTGCAGGCAACAAGGCTCACTGTGACGAAATAAAAATGGTACAGGGCCGTCCCTTTATTCCTGGGGCGCCGTACGAGACTTGTTTCCCTCAAAATCGGAATTTCGAAGATTACTGTTTTCGCTGCACACGCACCAAAAGGCCACTCCATGCCTATGTGGAACTTTATACCATGGGGCTCTGGCTGAACATGTTCCTAATTCCAGTTGAATCGGACAAGCCGAATACCGGTTACTGCATTTACGTTTACGACGTGTCGCCCAAGGTGGACTCCGAAGCCATGGTGGATCTTTCCGGCGACGTTGCCTCCGAGGTGTTAAAGGCCTGTGTCAAGCTCCGCAGCTCAAACGACATCAAAAAGACCTTCCAAGAAGTCATCGAAGATATCCGCAGTCTTTGCGATTCCGAACACTGCTGCATTTTGCTGACCGATCCAGATTCCCATACCTGTGATATTCTTGGCGATGCCCTCAGCAAAGACACAAATCTGCTCCCCATGTCCACCTACCTAGAAGGGTTCTACGAAATTACAGAGACTTGGGCCGCAACCCTTGGCGGAAGCACCTGCATTATCATCAAAGACCGCCACGACATGGAACACCTGCATCAGAAAAACCCGGTATGGGCAGACTCGCTCGAAGGCGCCATGGTCAAGACCATTGTGCTGTTCCCGCTTCGATTCGACAACAAGGTGCTCGGTTACATGTGGGCCATCAACTTCAACGCCGAAAACACCATCAAGATTAAAAAGACGCTTGAACTGACGACCTACTTCCTCGCCTCCGAAATTGCAAACCACCTGCTTCTGAAGAAACTTGAAATCATGAGTTCCATCGACTCGCTCACGGGTATCAAGAACAGAAACATGATGAACAACCGCGTAGACCAGATTGTAAGCGGTAAAGAACCCACCCCAAACGCCGTACTCTTTATCGACTTGAACGGGCTCAAGCGCGTGAACGACGACCAGGGGCACAACGCAGGCGATAAGATGCTCCGCACAGCAGCAAAGATTTTGCAAGAAGTCCTCCACGACGGCGAAGTGTTCCGCGCAGGCGGCGACGAATTTATGGCGATGGTTCCGAAAATTACCGAAGCCGAACTGCAAAAGCGAATCGAACAGATTCACGAAGTCGCCAAGGCAAACAACATTCATTTCTCTATCGGATCTTGCCTCGGCGGTACCGATGTCCGTAGATCCATGCATATTGCCGACGAACGCATGTACGCCGACAAGAACGCTTACTACGCCGCACACCCCGAAGAAAAGTACAGATAATCACTTTACCACAAAGAACTCGCCCATCGTTTCTTTGTAGATATTCCCGTAGTGGTTCACATTGTACAACTGTACGTGTGAGCCCGAAATTTTACTCGCGATTTCGATGTACATGTCCCTCAGCGTGGCGCCGGGAGTTTCATCCAATAGTTCCATAAAACCTCGAGTAAAACGATTCGTCAAGTATACGCCCATTTCTTCGTTTCGTTCATCCGCCTTGCTCGTTTCGTAAGGCGAGGCCGCCGTCAAGAAGACAATCCCGGAAACATCCTCTTTTTCCGCCGTTTCCCCAAGACCTCCGCTATAGCAGGCTTCTACGGCCACCAGCACCTTGCGGTGCGGGATCTGTTTCACCAGCGAAATAATCTGTTCGTAACTGATTTTGTCATTTCCAAAATTCAGGTATCCCGGCATCCCATGACCACTCCAAAAGACAAAGATGTTGTCGGTCGACTTTGCACGGAGGACCTTTGACAACTTATCACTTGAATTCCCCCTTAATATATTTCCTAGGTCAGACGCCGTTACGTAACTTAATTTGTAATCAACCACACCCTTTTCATAGACGTTGTCTCCATCCAAACGGATAAAGAGTTCTCCCGGATACAAGTTACGACTATGATTTGCAAGGTCATCTTCGGCAATCACGATGATATGGTCATCGTCGTAACCCATCTTCTTGAGTTTCTGATAAAAGGCAAAGATGTCCGCCTGGAAGCGGTAATTCGCCCACCCCGAAGAAGCAGCCACCAAAAGAGCCCAGCGTTTCGAAACATCCGCATAAGAAATATTCGTATCCGCGCTATCAAAAAAACTCGTATCCACAACGGCCTTAAAAAAATCCAACCAATTATCCTGCGGATTCACCGAATGTTTCGAATTGTCGTTGCTAGTATAATCATTCGTCACATATTTATGGTCAGCAATATTCCATCCGCGATACACCGAGCCGCTCACACTGTTGTCCCTATCCTGGAAAGTCCAAGAACTTGACACACCCGTCAGATCAGGCAAACGCCCGTTTTGCAACGCCTTGAAGTTTTCCTGCATACCGGCAACCATCCAATCGCCGCCGGTACCGTCCCTTCCTCCGAGCACAGCTCTAATCGATTCGTTCAATCCCAAGCCTGACGAAACGGAGTAGGTCGCGGCATACGCCAAAATATACAGAGCATCAAAGAAATGCGCTTCGCCATTGAGAATGTCTTCGCCAAAATGCTCATGATAAGCTTGCGCAAACCCGGACTCGGGCCTTGCATACAAATCAAAGCCACGGTAAAAATCGTAATGAAGATTTTTTACGATAGAATCCGAAGCGAAATTATTCGAACACACCACTCGGATGCCACCTTGAGAAGCGACATCCTGTTGATACAATTCATCATCAAAGGCTAAGGCCATTTTGTCATCATAGGGTTCAAACAACAAAACGCTATACGGTTTCTTACGTTCCAAATAAGTCTGCGTAAGCATCCGCAGTTCGGCTTCGTCATTGTACAAAAAGATTCTGTCAATTTTAAGTCCGAATTCTTCGGCCATAAAGCCTATCCAGTCGACATAAGAACTTACGAGTCCGCCATTCAATTCACTCGACGGAGCCAAAAGAGTAAGTTCCAGTTCATTCTTAAAAATAGCCGCAAAAGAACTAGCCAAATGCGAGAAAGCTGATTCTATCAGCATAAAGTCGTTTTCAACCAAGTTCCACAAGTTCGGCATGTTGGCAAAAAAACGCTGGTATTCCACATTCGACGCCTTGGGCGAAAGAATCGGCTTCGTACTTTCCCGCAAAAGCTCCGCCATGCGGTACGCCTTGTCCGATTGCGTGGGGCCAACAATCGCCACATAGTCCGAATCCCCCACAACCATTTCCATATACTCATCGAAATCGGCGTCATCCTGGTTTTTAAATTCCAGTTGCAGTTCCACCTTCTGGTCGAGCCCGCCTTGGGCTTTTTCCATATTTTCTAAAGCCCATTCGGCGCTACGTTTCCAGCGGGCCATTTCAGAGGACTTCGCCATGACGGCGACCTTGATTTTAAGCGTCTTGGCATCGGCTTTGGCCGAAGAAGAATTATCAGAACACGCGCATAGGCAAAGTGCCAGCGCAAGCATCCAGAACAGAAGCAAACCGAGCCTATTTCTTCGCATGGCGTGCCTCCTCGCGAACCGCTTCGTCATAATACTTTTCATAGCGGGCTTCGAACTCTTTCGTATCGTCAAAATTCTTATTAAAGACAATCGATGCGGCACCGTCACCCAAGCCAAAAGAGCGGAACCGAGGCCAATCCTTACCCAAAGCCCATTCTTCCAGGTAGCGAATAACAACCCCCTTAATGTCAATGACCAGAGTAAACGGCACCTTTGGCAACACGCCGCTCTGGTCAACATCCATCCCAATCATAAAGTGTCCCGTATTCGGATAATCGATCAAGGCCCGACGCACGCCCTTGATAGCTCCCCCCAACAAAGGAAAAATAGCCGAAGGTCTATCCGCATCTAGAATATAATTCGTTATCGAAAAAGTGGCCACGTAGGCAAATTCAATGTTGTTAAAAGCAGTTTCATCATTTTCATTATAGGTAAGATAATCCACTCCCAGAGTATCTGCTATCGTCTTATGCGCATCGTAGCCCTTCCTAAAGCCATCAATCGATGTTTCAAGGCTCGCAAAGCCAGGTGCCGCCGCCAAAATCATGCAGGGGTTTATGCCCAGAATCGCCCCCGACAAGTAACTCGCTCCGTAACGCTCTATCGAGAAAGCATTTACACCTTGTGGAAGTCCCACCGAATCTGTCTCGAACAACAGAACCTTGTTGCCTACCCCCGTAAAGCGAACATCAAGTTTTTTTGCCAGTCCCACATATTCGGAAGAAGCCAAAATCAGCATCGATGAATCGGTGTCGACATTTTCCTTGAGCCACGCCTTTACAAGGGAATCCGCCTCGTCCATAGATTCCGGCTGCAGCAAACGGAAGGGCACTCCACTATCTTCATTAAACCGGAATAGTCCTGCCAATATCTGGTCATTATAGCTGTTGTCGCCAATGCCGTTGATACTTGCAATCAAAGTGATGTTTGCAATTCCTGAATTATTTTCAGAAGCACCTACAGACTCGCTATCGAAACAAGCGAGCAAGGCAAATAGTAAAAACAATCCAAAAACAAATCTAATCATCACTAATACAAAATAAGAATAATTCCCCCAAGTGGGGGAACTTTTTGTTATACGGGTAAAGTTATCACTAGGTTATCTTATTTCTGGTAGAAACGGATTTGTCCGATAACATCATCAGCATCAGAAGCACGTTCATATTCAAAGGAAGTTCCACTTTTGCGCATTCTTACATACGACTTTGAATTTGTTACAAGGAAATGATCTACTTCAGCACGAAGTGCAAATCCAACCAAGCCGCAGCCATCTTCGTTGGAATCACAGAGTCCCTTGCTCACCATAGCAGTCCCCACATTAGTAACGCCATTCGTAGTCAAGGCTTTTTCTATCTCCAGGAAATCTTCTTTAGAAGGGAGCTGCCATCCGCTGGGAACAAAAGGATCGAGTTTTTTACCACTATAAATAACATCAATGGCAGCACCAACATCTGAACTCTCCGCCGTCCCCCAACGAAAATCCAAATAATCAGGAATTTCTGCATATGATTCTCCAGAACGACCAAGCGTACTCGCATAATTTTCACGCAGCCAAATATGGTTAAAAATTTTAACCAACGGATAATTGTGATTTACATCTTTTCCATCTGTTCCGGGTCTAAAGCCGTTTTGAGACTCTTTAGCCTTAACAAAAATCGTTGACTTCAAATAAGAATCTTCAACCGTTCCCGCATGAGGTTCAGTACCTTCAGGCGGCACACTCGTCACAGATGCACCACGGATATAGAGTTTCTTCGCTGCACCGAAGTCCATATTTTCGTATTCAATAATGGAAACATCGGTGCCATCCCAACTGACGCGAGCCGGCTTATGGTCCTTGTCGCCAATGTAGAAGCCCAAATTAAAGCGCACCTTGTTGTTGATTACAGGATAAACGACCCTTACCTTTTCCTTGATATTCAGAAGCGGCACGAATTCCAAGGTAGCCTTCGCCACCAGCTGTCCATTCAAGAAAATATCCTTAATTAAGGTGTTCGTATCGTTATCTTCAATCTTCGGGACATCAATTTCAGTCACGGTGCCACAATCATAGCCGAGTTCAAAATCAGAAGCAAATTGCTTACTTTCCATATAGGCTTTAAGTTTTTGCTTTCTTTCTTTAGCTTCAGCACCGAGACTTTCATCAATCAATTCATATAGCGGCTTAAGACCTTTATTAGAAAAACCGATTAAGGCGGCATCTGTACCATCCGTAACAGACTTTTTCCATTTTTCTACAGACTCAGGATCAACATCCTTCGAAGTTAATTTGGAAGCCAGCTTTTTATCGCCACCAAGAATATCTACACGAATATCCAAACTTGAACGATTTTCTTCAAAGCTCTGCTTCATTTTTGTATCTACCGAAGCATCGGCATCAACAAAACCCTTATAAGCAGCTTTTGCAAACGCGTTCATATCATAAGAGGAGGTAATCTTAGACACATCCGCCGTCATCGCCTGGCGAATGCGCCCTCCAAGCCTGGCCTCCATTACAACATGAGAACCAAAATCACTAATCAATTCTCTAAAGCCCTCATTAGTAGACGGATAGTCCGGTTCCTCCGAGTCTTCATCCACCAATCCATTGATTGCGTAATACGCAAAAACATTCATATTTTTCTTTTTTCTCAATTCCTTCAGAGCTTTTGTTGTTTTTACAGTTTGAGTTTCATAATTGATATAAGTCAAAGCATATTCATAGTTATTCTTTTTCGCTTTACTCATATCAAAGGAACTCTTCATTTCCGCAGAGAAACCAGCAACGCTACCTTCAACATTTGCGGTAGTCGCCAAATTAAAACTGATATCTGAAATCGTAGAGCCAGTGATACTCGTTGTATTGTAGCTGAATTTATTCGATCCATACGTAATAGATTTTTTCTTAATCAATTCCTCAGTATCAAAGATTTCAGCTTCTATTGACTCTATATTTGCATAACCTCCGGTAATGGCATTGTAACCGAAACCGACCACATAAATATCGTTCGCCACATCAACATCGGCGTTGTCATCGTAGTCGCCCTTATACTTCTGCACAATGGTCATCGTCTTGTTCTGGCTGGTGTCTTCGGGAAACACGATGCGCAATCTGCCGACATGTCTGCGATCCAAGTAGTTTCTCGCTAAACGCATCTGTATAGTGGCATTGCCTTCGCCCGAATCCTGACTGATGGACTGGACAAACCTGGTCCTGTCTTCGATGCGCCATTTTCCGTCGGCTTCGATCTTGAAATCGTAGGTGCTGTCCATCATGTCGAACACCAGCGTGTCGCCGACAGTCTTTCCCAGGACTTCGACCGAAAGCGCCGTTTCCTTAGCAGAGGTGCCGCTAGGCTCTTCCGAATTGGCGCAAGCAGTAAAACCAATGGCCGCACACAAGGTGGATGCGGCCACAGAGAATTTGAAAATCTGGGGGTAGTTCATGATTTTTCTCCTTCTTTGGGGAAACACTTTGTTTTTCAATGTATATTTTTCGTTTCCAGAATCAAAAGAAAAAAATCCCATCACTATTCCAAGTTGGAATAGTCTATATACAGAAAAAAGCGGGCCGTAATGGTCCGCTCTTTCATATCTTTCGCACCGATTAGAACTGGCTCAGGAATCTCTGGTCGTTCGCAGTCAAGAGGCCGATTTCCGGGATGGCGTGGCGCAGCATGGCGATACGGTCAAGACCGAAGCCGAATGCAAAGCCTGTGTACTTCTCGGAATCGATGCCGCAGTTCTTGAAC
>JBGUWV010000021.1:0-5666 GCA_045221475.1 Fibrobacter sp. | reverse complement strand
GAATTGGCATTATCATCGTTGCGCTTGCCGTATTTTTACTACCCGGTTTGAGAGAGATTGACAATACGCAATAATCAACTGCACCTTGTTTTGTGCTATACTTTTTCTAAAAGCAGAGTAATACTGCGGAATTGATTGGAGGACAACACAATGGTTACATTTATGAGATTAAGATAAAACCGCGAGTTATGTTGCGGTTATCCGTATTGCATAACTCGCTTATTGAAGCAGAGATGTAATTACGGAGGAAAAACAAATGAATAATAATTTATCACGCTTTGCAGACAGCAAGGTTTATTTTCAATGCCCAATTTGCACAAAATCAATGGATATACAAGGCAATAGCCTAATTTGTAGACATGGACATTGCTTTGATATTTCAAGATATGGGTATGTAAATTTGTTGTTAAAATCATCGCCCAAAACCAACTACAGCAAGCGGTCTTTTGACAACCGGCACCAAATTTTGGAGTATGGCATGTATGATGTTGTGTTGGAGAAAATCATACAGTTTATTTCTGATACGCCATCTATAAGAAACATTTTAGATGTTGGTTGCGGCGAGGGTTTCTATGCAAGGCAGATACAGCAAAGAACAGAACGAAACATCTTTGCCTTTGACTTGTCAAGGGAGGCAATACAGATTGCATCAAAAAAAGACAAGCGCAAAGCAGTGAAGTGGTTTGTTACTGACTTATCAAAAATCCCTTTGAAAGACGGAAGTATGGATTGTATTTTAGACATATTTTCGCCTGCACACTACAAAGAATTTCAGCGATTGCTATCTCCTAACGGATATGTTGTGAAAGTAATTCCTACGAAAAATCATTTGAGGGAAATCAGGACTAAAGTGCAAGCACACTTGAAAAATCCAGATTATTCAAATGAGTCTGTCGTTGAATATTTTGAGAAATATCTTAAAACCATTTCAAGAGAAACGGTTTCAGCCACCGTACAGTTGTCATCAGAACAAAGAATGTCGTTTATTGAAATGACGCCGCTTCTCTTTTGCGTTGAAAAAGATTGCGTTGATTGGCGTACTCTCACACATTTGACAATCGAAGCTGATGTTTTAATAGGAATGTATTAAAGGGCGTATTGATATTTAATATTCCCATTTATTGAGCAGAACGGAGTAAACCAAACACCCTAATCAAAAGGACAGCCGAGGAAATCGACTGTCCTTTTTCTATGCCGACAGGTAGAAAGGAGTGACCACCCATGACGAAACCGAGAGAAAAAAAACGCGAGGAATTGCAAGCCGAGATTGAGGACGGGAAGAAGAAAATCCGGCAGCTTGAAAATCGGGAAAAGGTGTTGCGGCAAAAGTTATCCCAAGAGGAACGCAGGACGCGCAGCCATCGGCTGATCGTCCGGGGTGCGGTCTTTGAGAGCATTGTGCCAGAAGCAAAGACCATGACCGACGAAGAAGCCGCCGCCTTTCTCCGGCTTGCCCTGACGAGCGAGGAAGCGCGGGGCTATCTGAAAAAACGCACCGAGGGCGGGAAAAGCGAATAATCCCTTTGGTACAAAGGGCGCACTTATACACCCTTACGGGTGCGTGCGCTCTGCCGAGGGCTTGTCGGCACAGAGAGAAAGCCGCTTGCTTCCCTCTCTGACCGACATTGGCGGCTTTGCCGCAACAAGGGGCTGCACCCCTTGCGCCGCTTACGCGGCTATCCCTGCACACCCACAAAAACAGTATACCAGCCTTTGGCGTCTGTACCATTTTTGCGGGTTTTCATTTTATCCGGGAGGTGATACCCATAGCCATCTATCATTGTAATATCAGCATTGTCAGCCGGGGCAAGGGCAAATCAGCCGTTGCCGCAGCCGCCTACCGAAGCGGCGAAAAGCTGACAAATGAGTGGGACGGAATGACACACGACTACACCCGCAAAGGCGGTGTTGTCCATACGGAAATTATGCTGCCACCCCACGCCCCGCCCTCTTTCTCTGACCGTTCAACCTTGTGGAACAGCGTGGAGCTTTACGAGAAAGCCGGGAACGCCCAGCTTGCCAGAGAGATTGACGCGGCGCTCCCCATAGAGTTATCCAGAGAGGAACAAATCCGGCTTGTCCGGGAATACTGTTCCTCTCAATTTGTTTCCAGAGGAATGTGCGTTGATTATGCCATTCACGACACCGGCAAGGGCAATCCCCATTGTCACATCATGCTTACCATGCGCCCCCTTGACGAGCGCGGCGCATGGGCGGCAAAGTCCCAAAAGGAATATGACCTTGATGAAAACGGCGAGCGTATCCGCTTGCCAAGCGGCAGATACAAGACGCACAAAGTTGACCTGACCGGCTGGAACGACAAGGGCAACGCCCTCTTGTGGCGTAAGGCATGGGCGGATATTTCAAACGCCTACCTTGAACGAGCCGGAAGCCCGGAGCGTATCGACCACCGCAGCAACGCCGAGCGCGGCATTGGCGAGATACCCACCGTCCACATGGGCGTGGCGGCTTGCCAGATGGAGAAGAAAGGTATTGCCACCGAGAAAGGCGAACTGAACCGGAATATCCAAAAGGCAAACCGCCTTATACGGGAAATCCGAGCGCAGATTGGAAAGCTCAAAGAATGGATTGCCGACCTGTTCAAAGCGTGGGAAACCGCCCCGGAACAGCCGCAACAATCCCCCGGCCTTGCAAATCTGCTGATGAAGTATTTGAGCGTTCAGAGAGAAAAGAGCCGGAAGTATTCGCAGCGTTGGCAACAACAGCACACAGCCGATGAACTGAAAACCATAGCGGCAGCGGTCAACTATCTGACCGAGCATGGTATCTCTACCCTTGATGAGCTGGACGCAGCCCTTTCCTCTGTCAGCGAACAGGCCGACACTATCCGGGCAGGAATGAAAACCGCCGAGGAACGCATGAAGAAGCTGCAAAAGCTGATTGAATACGGGAAGAACTACACCGAGTACAAGCCCGTTCACGATGAGCTGAAAAAGCTGCAAAACGGCTGGACAAACAAGCGCGACAAGTACGAGGAAGCCCACCGCGCCGAGTTGACCCTATGGAACGCAGCAAGCCGCTATCTCCATGCAAATCTGCCGAAAGGAACAAAGACCTTGCCTATTGCGGAATGGGAACAGGAATATGCCGACCTCAAAACACAGAGGGACAGCGATTATGCCAAACTGAAAGATACCCGCGCCGATGTTTCCGAACTTCAAAAAATCCGCAAATGCGTGGATATTGCACTCCGCGCCGACCAGCCGGAGCAGACACAGACCCGCACAAAGCGGCACGACATAGACCGATGAAAGGAGTGAGTTTTTTGTACTACACCCAAGAACAGATAGACCGGGCGAACCAAGCCGACCTTGTTTTGTTCCTGCAATCGCAGGGGGAACCGCTGGAACGCGCCGGACAGGAATACCGATGGAAACGGCACGACAGCTTGACCGTCCGGGGCAACAAGTGGTATCGCCACAGCCAGAGCAAGGGCGGCGGCCCCATTGATTTTGTCATGGAGTTTTTTGGCAAGAGTTTTACCGAAGCCGTTGAACTTCTCACAGGAGAAAAGGGAGCCGCACCGCCGCCGGATAGACCAAGCTCCGCGCCCCTCTCCGACTTCCGGCTACCGCCCCGCAGCCCCGACAACCGAACAGCGAGGAACTACCTCACAGCCGCCCGCCGCATTGATGAAGATGTGACGGGCTTTTTCTTTGCCAGCGGCGATATTTACGAGGACGCAGCCCACCACAACGCCGTATTTGTGGGGCGGGACGAGGACGGAATACCGCGCTACGCCCACAGCAAGGGAACGGCGGGAAACTTCCGCCTTGATGTGAAAGGCAGCGACAAAGCCTTTAACTTCTGCTACCGGGGCGAGGGCGAAAGAGTGTTTGTCTTTGAAGCCCCCGTTGACCTGCTTTCTTTCCTCTGCCTGTTCAAAAAGGATTGGCAGAAGCAAAGCTACCTGTCATTGGGCGGCGTGGGAGAAAAAGCCCTGCTCCGCTTTCTCTCTGACCGTCCGAACATCAAGACCGTTTATCTCTGCCTTGACAGCGACGAAGCCGGAAACGACGCTTGCAGCCGCCTTGTGAAGCTCATGCCGGAGGGCTACACCGTCCACCGGCTTATCCCTCTTTTCAAGGATTGGAACGAGGTATTGCAGCACCGGGCAGAAATCACAGACGGGAAGTATTTGCGAGAAGCGGTCTACGGCTTGAAAGGGCCGCCGCAGGAAGAAACCGTTGAGATTATCCGCATGAGCGAGGTGGACACGCAGACCGTCGAATGGTTATGGGAGCCGTATATCCCCTTTGGGAAAGTAACCATTGTGCAGGGCAACCCCGGCGAGGGCAAGACCACCTTTGCCCTACGCCTTGCCGCCGCTTGTACCAACCGCAAGCCGTTCCCCCACATGGCAGTGCATGAGCCGTTCAATGTGATTTACCAGACTGCCGAGGACGGTTTGGGCGACACCATCAAGCCCCGCCTTATGGAAGCCGAAGCAGACCTTGACCGCATTCTTGTCATTGACGAGAGCAAGCAGGGGCTTTCCCTGTCCGATGAGCGCATAGAGAGAGCTATCCGACAGACCGGGGCGCGGCTGATTATCCTTGACCCCATACAGGCGTATGTGGGCGAGAAAACCGACATGAACAAGGCCAACGAGATACGCCCCATGTTCCGCCGCCTTGCCGAGATTGCCGAGCGTACCGGGTGCGCCGTTATCCTAATCGGACACCTCAACAAAGCCGCCGGAGGACAGAGCGCCTACCGGGGTTTAGGCTCCATCGACTTCCGCGCCGCAGCAAGGAGCGTC
Source organism: Fibrobacter sp. (assembly GCA_045221475.1). Classification (GTDB taxonomy): domain Bacteria; phylum Fibrobacterota; class Fibrobacteria; order Fibrobacterales; family Fibrobacteraceae; genus Fibrobacter. The sequence continues at coordinate 883 of JBGUWV010000021.1, read as the reverse complement.
CTGCTGATCGGGCGCGTGAAACGGGAACCGAATGTGCGCGTTATCGTCCATGACAAATCTTCTCTTGCGGCGGAGGGTAAGCCCATAGCCTTTTGCCTTGACCCGGAAACGGGCTTTTCGTGGATAGGCGAGTATGACATTACCGCCGACGAGCTGCTGTCCGGCGCGGGCGGCAACACCGCCACCAAGACCGAACAGGCGGAACGGCTGATACTTGACCTGCTTGCAGACGGGAAAGAGCTTGCCAGCGAGGACCTTGTAAAGGCCGCAGCCGAAGCCGGAATATCCGAGAGGACGGTACAGAACGCCAAGCGCAACATGGGCGGTGTTTTGGGCGCAAGGCGCGTCGGCGGTCAATGGTACAACTTCATCAAGAAGAAGCAGCCGCCCGAACCCGCAAGCTGAAAACGCAAAGTGCAGACCCTTTGCGCTTTGCACTTTCGCGCTTTCGCCTTGATTGTGCGTCAATAACTCCAAATAACACTTGACAAAACGCTTCATGGGGGACGCAGAAAGACATCGAACCCTTCATGGATCCGAAGTTCGAGAATAACGTGATCCTGACAAAGACAGAACGCCTGATGATGGGAAACCGCCCGAAGAACCCGGCGAATGCCCGCAACAAGAACGTGCTGATCGTCGGCGGATCCGGCTCCGGAAAGACCCGTTTCTGGATCCTCCCGAACCTTCTCCAGTTCCACAGTTCTTATGTCCTGACCGACCCGAAAGGTACGACCATTAATGACGTAGGATCCGGCTTTCTCAGGCACCATTACAGACTCGCCGTCTTCAATACCATAAATTTCAAAAAGAGCATGAAATACAATCCCTTCCACTATATCCACAGTGAAAAAGACATCCTGAAGTTGGTGACGACCCTTAT
>JBGUWV010000020.1:0-1639 GCA_045221475.1 Fibrobacter sp. | reverse complement strand
CGGCGACTTCTTGACTGCAAGAGCGATGGCATGTTCGCGACCACCGCTACCAACGACGAGAATATTCATAAGCGAGTCCTTATCTTTTGATCAAAAGATAATTTAGAAAAATTGAGTCTTTAGCGACTTGGCACACATTACTTTTAAACGCAAATAATATGCGGGAGGGGCCCCAGCTCGGAGTTGCGAAGGCCGCACGGGCCCCTCCCTGCACCCTCCCCATCCTTGGCCGACGCTATAGTAGTCGGTTACTTGACATGATTCCTCTTAACATGCATATTTCCCCAAAACCGTCTTTAGGAAAGATCTAAATAAATTTATATTCAGAACGTAGATTTTACATAGGTTCTTTACAAGACAATGAAAAATACAAATAAAAACATCTTTTTTACTTTCATTTCTTTTCTTGTCATGATAGAGATGTTTATCTTCGATCTTATCTACATGGGTGACAAAAGGGTGATTATATTCAAAATCATAGGCACCTTTGTCATGGCTTGGCTCGTTGACGTTGTTTACAGGGGCATAAAAAAAAGAGCCCACGATAATTCAGACTCAGGCAATATTTTCAAACTATTTATTGTCTCTATCGACTACAATGGAACACATACCAACTTAACGGGAAAAGATTCAATCAACGAAAAGACTTTTACGGAAAAGACTTTTGCGTCTTTTTGCGCAATATATCTTTGTTCGCTTTTAATTTGCAGCATTATTCACTTTGCAAAAACAAATCTCGGCGAAAAGATTTTTAGTTTAAATATGGCTTGTTCTTGGCTAATCGGTTTTTTCCTTTTACTATGTGCAAGATCGTTCAATCGATGGAGAAAAACACGAGATCCGAAAGACCTCCTTTTCCATTGGCCATACAACAAGCAGGGTAACTAGAACCTACGCGAGTGTTTGCAATATTCCTCGTATTCTTCGCCGAAGTCGCGGCGGAGGCGCTTTTCTTCGCTCAGCACCTGCACCATCATGATGGCAAAGAAGGCGACGAACACGACGCACGACTGCCAAGTCCAAAGCCACACGGCGGCACCCACGAGATAAACAAGAGTTCCGGTCAGCATCGGATTGCGATTAATCTTATACGGACCTTCAACCATCAGGTGCTGCGTACGCGGGGCCACTTCATGACCGAAAGCATCCATCGGGTTTCCTTTGCCGCGATTGCGCATATAGACGATTGTCCAGACGCTCAGTACAAGGCCCGCAAGCATCACGACAGGTGCCACAATGCAGCGTCCCATATCAATCGGCCAAAGCGCGGGCATCCCAGATGCAAGCCACATGATTGTCGGAATCAAGGCGACAAAAAGAACGCCGCCCAGCAAGTAACCGAAGAAATCTCTTACACGTTTCATATTCATCCTCCTTTTTTTGATAACATAATTTAAAAAACGCAGGTGAATACCGGTTCTATTCTATCGGAACAATCGGCGCCTTTATCGGGAATCATGTATATTTAAAGCGGATATTCAACCCCGAGACACATATGGAAGAGACTTTCAAGACCAAAGGCGTTTGCGCGACGACAATCCAGTTCACGCGTGACGGAGACAAAATCAGAAACATCCGCTTTACGGGCGGATGCAACGGCAACCTGAAAGCGATTGCCAAACTCTGCGAAGGCATGAGC
>JBGUWV010000019.1:0-10304 GCA_045221475.1 Fibrobacter sp. | reverse complement strand
CCGTCTCGCTATGACTGCCGCTATCCGTAAGTATTTCGACGAACATCCGGAACACTTCGACCCGCGCCAGTACCTCAAGCCGGCTCGCGAAAACATGCAGAAGATGTACGAACACAAGATCGTCGACGTTCTTGGTTCCAACGACAAGCTGTAATCGCTACGAAGCAAAAAGCTTAAAGACCGTGCGGGTAAAACCGCGCGGTTTTTTGTTATATTACAGGCATGCTCTGTCCTCATTGTCATTCAGAAATTAAAGACAACGCCACGTTCTGCCCGCATTGCGGAAGCGACAAGGATACCGGCTGGTCCGAGGGCGCGGAATTCACCGACCTCGAAACGCCCGACTACGACGAAATTGTCGAGAATGAATTCGGCGAAAAGAAGAAAAAGGCGAACCCGCTCGCCATAGCGGCTGCGGTGATTGTGGCGCTCGCGTTTATCGCGGCAATGCTTTTCTAAACTTTGCAACTAAAGATTGCTTCGACTCTGCGAGTCTCGCAATGACGTTTTAGGAAAGAGTCTTTTCGAGAGATTCCAGGATTTCGGAAGCCTCGCTAAAGTCGTAGTCTTCCAAAAGTTCCTTCAACTTATGAAGCAGAACTTCTTGGTTCGGCTCAAACGCAATATTCTCGATGCTATCCAGAATGCGTTTGCAACGGGTCGAAGAGCAGGTATCCACCGCCTCTTTCAACTCCTTGATTGCATCAGCCAACTTTTTGCCAGCTTCAGGATCCTGAGTCTTTTGTACAGGCGTATTCTGCTCCGAAACAATGTCCGAAAGCACTATCTGCAAATCGCCAATGAGAGCCCGCAGACGTTCCTCGAACTTATTGTACACAGAGAAATCGCACTGTTTCTGTTCAAGTTCCGCTTCAAGATTAGCCGCCAATTTCTGCACATTGTTAGAGCCGATTGTTCCACATAGCCCCTTAATAGTATGTACAATACGGGTAGCCTCTTCGTAATGGAACTGTTCAATAAGAGCCCGCAAATTAAAGGAATTTCCACCATAGTCGCGAACAAAGCCCTGCAATATCTTGAGGAACATATTGCGGTTGTTGTTCACGTGGTAAAGTCCCGATTCCGCATCGAAATCCTTGACCTTCTGGAAGTAGCCCAAGAAATCCTTGTCGTCTTGTGAAAGGTCCGGAGCATCAGACTTACCCACATTGGGCGTTTCAGCCGCCACCGGCAAGAACTTCGCCATTTCCTCGTACAAAACCGTCGGATCAATGGGCTTTACAATATGCGCATTCATACCCGCTTCGAGGCATTCTTCCGTATCTTTCTGGAAGGCACGGGCACTCATGGCCAAAATCGGCACCTTCTTGAAGTATTCATCTTCACGGGCGCGGATTTCCTTGGTAGCGGTAAGGCCGTCCATAATGGGCATCTGGATATCCATAAGCACCATGTCAAAGGCATCCTTCTTAAGCATATCCAGGGCTTCTTTACCGTTATTCGCAATCATCGCGGTAAGACCAACACTGTTCAGGAGCGACACCGCCAATTCCTGGTTCATCTGGTTGTCTTCCACCAGCAAGATTTTCGCTTCCTTAAAGTAAATCTTGCCCTTTTCCTTCTTTTCGACCTTCTTGTAGGTCAGCGGGTAGCCATAAGCTTCCTGCAAGGCGCTCAAGAGCGTGCTAATCTGAAGCGGTTTAGACACGCTGCTGTTGAAGCCCAAAGTCTTAGCCATATTCGTTTCTTTTTCATCGAAATGAATAGGATGCATAAGCACCTTGGGAATCGACCGCATATTTTCATTTAGGCCATGCACAAAGTCAAAGCCATTCAAAATGGGCATGCCGTAATCCACCAGGAACAGGTCGTAGGGATCTTCGCCCGCTTCTTCGTGTGCCTGTATCAATTCCAGAGCCTCGTCTACAGAACAGGCTTCTTCAACCACACAGTGCAACTTGTTCAGGTAATGCCTCAAAATAGTCCGCAAATTGGCGCAGTCATCTACCAAGAGCACATTCTTGTTCGCAAAGCGCTCTTCGTTTTTCCACTTGGGCTCGCCCACCTGGGCCGCCACCGGAAGGGAAATGGTAAAGAAGAACTGCGAGCCCACACCCGATTCACTCGTAACCTGCAACTGGCCGCCCATGAGCTCCACAAGGGACTTGGAAATCACAAGTCCCAGACCAGTACCGCCATACTTGCGGGTCGTCGAGCCATCGGCCTGCGTAAAGGCATTAAACAAGCGGGAAAGCTGTTCCGGAGTCATGCCAATGCCTGTATCCTTGACACAGAAATACAGTTTGGCCATGTTGTTCGCCTGCTGCAACAGCTTGACGCTCAGGGTAATATCGCCCTTTTCGGTAAACTTGGTCGCATTATTGATCAGGTTCGTGAAAATCTGTGAAAGCCTGAGGGGGTCACCCATCAAAACTTCAGGAATATCCGGATCCACATCAACAATAAGTTCTATGGGGCGGCCGGCAATACGCACCTCGGCTAGCGCAGCCACATCGCCAATCACGTCTTGCAAAACAAGCTGGGTAATTTCCAAATCCTGCTTTTTCGCTTCAATTTTCGAGAAATCCAGAATATTGTTGATAATCCCCAGCAACGACTTTGCCGCATGGCTGATGCGGTCTACAAATCCACGCTGGTGGTTATCCAAATTGGTTTCCGAAATCAAGTGTGCCATACCGATAATGGCATTCATAGGCGTACGGATTTCATGACTCATATTGGCCAGGAACTCGCTCTTGGCCTGGGTCGCCTGTTCCGCAATTTCACGGGCAGCCACCACTTCCGAAATATCGATCATCGAAAGCATGTAACCAACGACCGTCTCCTGCACCTTCAAGGTACAGCCTTCGCCGCGGAACCAAGTTTCCACACCCCCGTTTTCGGGTTTCAACATCAAGGAATCTTTCCAGACTTCGTCTTTTTTGTACGACTCGATCATCGACTTGATCATGGATTCGGGGAGCCCCATCTCCACGAGTTCGTTGATGGAAAGTCCCACAAAAGACCGCCATTCCTTACCCAAGAATTCGGCAAGCTGGCGCGACATATATTTAATATGGAGATTCTTGTCAAAAATGACCAGAATGGAATGATCACCCGAAAGCATGATCGTATCCAGAATCGTATCCTTCTGGATTCCGCTGGTTTCATCGTTGATCATGATCAGGAATCGGGTCGCGCCGTTGTCTTCGACCAGGGCCTGGAAAGACATGCCCCACCATGCCACTTCCCCATCGGCATTCTGAACCCGCACAATGGTCTTGCGTTCACTGGCAAGCATCTGCCCGCCCATGGCCACTCGGTGGGCAAATTTCTTAAAGGCATCCGACGTAAAGAACTTGAACAAGCTTTCTTCTTTCATGTCTTCGCCACCGTTCAAGAAATCCACCACGTAGGCGCTGGCATGCAAAATATCGAAGTTTTCGTTGGTAAGAATAATCGTGAAGTTGTCGCCTTTCCACAACAGCGTATCAAAAAGCGTACTGGAATTCACGCTATCGTTCAAATCCCGCTGGATATAGCGACGGAAAAGGATATGGGAAATCAGGGCCGCAAGCCCCATAAGCACAAATACGAAGAAGCCCACCACGCCCAGCATAGTATTGGTATGGTTATCGATGCTGGCCGCAATCTTGTTATGCTGACTCACGTGGACAATATAAAAGGGCAACTGCTTTAGCGGCGTCACCATGAAAATCAGCTGCTGGTGATGCTCATTGGTCTTTTCAAAACGCAAAATGCGCCCGTCCATCAAGGTGTCCGAGCTAAACTTGTCGGAAATCAGCAACAACAGGTTTTCGACGCTGTCCTGCAGAACCTTTCCGCGGTTGGTTTCATAGGGGAAATAGGTCAGCAAGTTATCGCTTTCGCTAGCCACCAGCATGGTAATGCCGCCCTCTTCCTTAGCGAGGGCACCCATGGTAAGTCTCACCTTGTGAAGATTGATGTCTTCGCCCAAGGCTCCCCTAAACTTATGATTCTTATCCCAAATCGGGTACGAAAGGGAAATGACCTGGCGGTTAATGCTTTTACGAATCGTAGGCCCCGTATAGGCAAGGCCCCTTTTTCGAGAAGCTTCCAGATACCAGCCCGTCGTGCGGAATTCCGTCTTTCCGCTTTCCAGTTTCAAGCCCCTACCCGAAATATAGTCGCCTTCGGTAGTTCCAAAATAAACATCCACAATGCCTTCGGCTGTCTGCGTCTGCTTATAAAGCAAAGGCCTAATGGCATTGTCCTTGGTCACCTGCTGCACGCGCTTCGCAGTCACCAAGAAGCTTTCTTCACGGACTTTCAGGAAGGCTTCAATTTCGGTCTGCACCCGTTCGCGCAGAGCCGTTTCTGTATTGGCGACGGCAGAATCCACCAACATGGAACGTACCGCCGAAGAAAAAATAAAGACCAAAGCAACCGCTGCCAAAAAAGTCGGCAACACATACACCATCGAGATGCGGTTTCTTAAACGACGACGTTGTGCATTCAGCGGGTTATGGGTCAAAACAGCTCCTTACGTGCTTTCCTTATAGTGCTCGTATATTTCGGGCAACTTGGATTCAAAGGACATGAAGGCATCCACCACATCGGGGTCAAACTGGGTACCCCTGCCGCTCAGGATTTCCTGGACAGCCACTTCATGGGGAAAAGCCTCTTTATAGGGGCGCTTTGAGACCAAGGCATCATACACATCGGCCACCGACATCAGGCGAGCCCCCACAGGGATTTCATCACCCTTGAGACCATTCGGGTAGCCGTCACCATCAAAACGTTCATGGTGATTCAAAATGATGTCTGCAGAAATTCGTACCAGCGGATGATCCTTCAGTTCATGGGTTGCATTCACCAACACATCGTAACCTTTCTGCGCATGGGTACTCATTACCGCCCATTCTTCTTCATTCAGGCGGGCGGGCTTACGCAAAATTTCATCGGGAATGCCCACCTTGCCAATATCATGCAAGGGAGCGGCGGTCGCATAATAGTCGATATATTCGTTGTTGGGTATAGCAGCCTTAAATCGGGGGTGTTCACGCAGAGTTTCGGCAAGCATCTGCACCAGCACCTGGGTACGCTTGATGTGGGCTCCTGTTTCAGGATCGCGATATTCAGCCAGGGCACCGAGGCTGGTAAGCATCACCTTCAAGGTTTTACGCAAATCTAGGGTCTTTTCTTCAACCAGTTCCTGCAAATGGTCTCGCTGGTGCTTGAATTCCAGCTGATTTTTTATGCGCAACTGCACCAAATTCGGGTGGAACGGCTTGGTAATGTAATCCACCGCCCCAAGGTCAAGACCCATCTGTTCACTCTTGGAATCCGCTTTTGCCGTCAGGAACAACACCGGCGTATTTTCCACCAGTTTCTTTTCGTTCATCTGGCGGAGCGTTTCGTAACCGTCCATTTCAGGCATCATTACATCAAGCAAAATAAGGTCCGGCTTCACCTTTTCTGTCAAGGCTAGCCCCTTTTTGCCATCCAAGGCCACAAAGACATCATATTCACCGGACAAAATACCTTCAAGCACTTCGATATTCGTCTTGGTGTCATCAATCACTAGAATTTTTGCTCGCTTCCGATCCATATACCCTTAATCTAATGTTTCCAAACTGGAATAGAACAACTTGTCTTATTCCAACTTGGAATAATATGCCTTATTTTTATATAAAAAGCCCTTTTGCAACTTTATTATATGTTTTTCCTTGTCAACGTGTGATATAAACTATATCTTAATTATGGAAAAAATATCAATAATCTTCATTTTTTTATAAAAAATCCCTTAAAATTATGAATTATATTTATCAAAAACAGGTTTTTGACGGCTAGAGATTAGGAGTGTTTAGCATGAAGCAGGTATTATCGTTAGCTATTGCTTTGGTTGGGGCTACTTTTGCACAAGTCGATGTAGCCCCCTTCTGGCGCGCTGTTGACAGCGTAAGCAAGAGTTTTGGCAACTCAGTCAACGACCTGTATACCGACCTCACCCTCCTCGATACTATAAAAATCCTCGGAGAGACCTTCCCCATCACGTGGAAAAGCAGCGACACTCTGTTTCTCACCCACAACGGTCTCATTAACGGAAGACTTGTCGGCGAAAACAAGGAAGTAACGCTCACGGCAACCATCCACGACGGCCTAAGCACAAAGACGCAGGACGTACCGCTCAAGGTCTCCATCCACGGGTACGAACCCTACTCCAACTACCTTTTCGCGTATTTTCCGGCCAACGACAACGAAAACATCTATTACGCACTGAGCAATGACGGCTACAGCTTTACCGCCATGAACAACGGAAAACGCGTGGTGGCCGCCGACACCGTGAGTATCAAGAAGGGGCTCCGAGACCCGCATGTGCTGCGTGCGCCCGATGGCTGGTTCTACATGGTAAATACCGACATGAAAAGTGCCGAAGGCTGGGCAAGCAACCGCGGCATGGTGCTCATGAAATCCCGCGATTTGATTAACTGGAAGCACAGTACGGTGCATTTCCCGGACAAATACAAGGGCAAGAATTTTGCGAACGTGACCCGCGTATGGGCCCCCGAGACATTCTGGGACGACACCTACGACAACGGCGACGGAACCAAGGGTCGCCCGCTCGTGTATTTTTCGCTGTTGACCGACGACGGCACAATCTCCTACGACAAGGTTTTCTATGCCTACTCGAACAAGGACTTTACCGACCTAGAAGGCGACCCGCAGCATTTCTTTGACCGCGGCAAATCAACTATCGATATGGATATCGTCTATAACCCGGTCGACAAGAAGTATCATGCCTTCTACAAGAACGAAGGCGACGGCGGAATCTGCAAGGTGACCGCCACTTCGCTCATGCCCCAAAGCGGGAAAGCCTCGGGCTCGCAGTGGAGCAAGCCGAGCAAGGCATTGCAACAGACGACCGAGGCCGTAGAAGGTGCAGGCGTATTCAAGCTCATCAACCAGAATAGTTGGGTGCTCATGTACGATTGCTACATGAACGGACATTATCAATTTACGAGCAGCTCTGACCTCGAAAACTTCAAGTTCATTCAGGATACCAAGACGAGTGGCGCATTCACGCCCCGCCACGGAACCATTCTCCCGATTACCGCACAGGAAACGGCGGCCCTCATGAAGGCTTTCCCCACCTCGGATTTCGAACCGCGAGTCATCGACATTCCCGATTCAATCGGCGTTTGCGATGGCAAGAAGGTTGTGGCTCCCTGTAGCGGCACGAAGATTATCCCCTACGTGAAGGTCGGTGAAGAAGGCTGGAACGAGACCATCGACTTGAAAGTTGCGAAGGGCGCGACGGTACAGTTCGGTCCGCACCCGTGGGACGGAAAAATTTGGAGCTGGGAAGGTCCGAACGGATTCAAATCCACCACCCGCGAAAACGCCCTCAAGAATGTGGACGGAGACTTTAGCGGTTACTACACCGTGACCTACACCAACGAAACCGGCTGCAAGAGCATCACCAAAATCAGAATGATCGTCGATGACCCGGACAAGCCCTACAAGGAACCGGACACCACGACAACGATCGTTGCTCAAAACCGTTTGAATTTTACCGGCCGCCCGATTCGAACCGAATATTATGATTTTCTCGGTAACCGCTTAAAAGGAGTTCCGCAAACCCACGGCAAATACCTCCGTAAGGATGTCTATGCCAATGGCGTAAAATGGTCTAACCTTAAAAAATAAATTTGCGTTAGAATTGAATCGCGCGCGATAACTTAATAAAGGCATTCACCGGGTCGGCATAATTCCAGATGCCCCCAAGAACAGAGACTCCCTGCACGGGGAGTTTTTTGATTTCATCCAGCGTTTCGTGGTCAACGCCGCCAAAGGCAATCACTTGCGGAATATTAGATGCACCAATCAAGGAACTTAATTTATTTTGAATAGGTTCGATTCCGTGAAATTTGACTGGCTCATACACCGACTGCGGCTGGAATACCGGCCCCACGAGGGCCCCGGCCACCCACTGCGGCAACTGTTCCAGTTGATCCAGGCTACGACAAAAAGCGACCGTATTCACACGTTTCCAGCTTTCGGGAACATCACCCAGTAACGAACCCGCCTCGGCAACGCACCCGCGAACATCCAGGCGCTCAGCCAAATCCGGCGTGCCTCGCACCCAAATGCGGTCACGGCAATCCATCGGGAGCGACAAAAGCCAACGTTCGTAATCGCTCTCAGTAGCATAAGGAGAACCCCCTCGCCCACGCTTCGAAAGAATCAGGCGCGAAAGCCCGCGGGAAAACATTTGCTCAATATCGTCAAATTCCGAAGAAAAATCGTCAGGAGATGTTGTAAGCCACAATCGCATGGCCGAAATATAACATTTCCCGCCATTTTTTGGCCAAGAAAAACATTTATCCTCTTTTTTACAATTTTCGTCGAAATCTCCCTAATTTTTACTTACAAAAACAGCCCAAATTTCTAAATTTACGCCCACTATGAGCAATTTGAAGAACGATTTATGGGTCGGCGTGGACGTTGGTTCCACCACCGTAAAGATTGCGGTCGTCGATCCAGAGACCAACAAGCTTTTGCATTATACTTACCAGCGCCACAACGCCATGCAGGCACAGAAGGTTTTCGAAGTGCTGCGCGAGGCCCATGGACTTTTCCCCGATAAGAATTTCAGGGTCGCTTTCTGCGGTAGCGGCGGTCAGCCGTTTGCCGAGGCTACCCATGCCTTCTTTGTGCAAGAAGTGGTGGCAAACGCCCTTGCAGTACGTGCAACTTACCCGGAATCTAGAGTCGCCGTTGAACTCGGTGGACAAGATGCAAAGGTGGTATTCTTCGAAAAAGACAAGACCACCGGCAAGCTCATTGCCTCTGACATGCGTATGAACGGTGTGTGCGCCGGCGGTACCGGTGCATTCATCGACCAGGTGGCCGAACTTTTGCGCATCAAGACCGAAGCTTTTGAAGGCTTTGCCAAGCGTGGTCAGAAGGTCTACGAAATTTCGGGCCGTTGCGGCGTGTTCGCCAAGACCGACATCCAGCCGATGCTGAACAACGGTATCGCCAAGGAAGACATCGCCCTTTCCAGCTTCCATGCCATTGCCAAGCAGACCATCGGTGGCCTTGCCCAAGGTATGGAAATCAAGCCGCCCGTGATTTTTGAAGGTGGCCCGCTGACCTTTAACCCGACGCTCGTGCGTGCGTTCAAGGAACGCCTGGGTATTAGTGACGAACAGGCTATTGTGCCGGAACATTCCGAAGTGCTCGTGGCCATGGGTGCAGCCCTCTCCTTGGGTTCCATGTTTGCCGACCAGGAATGCTTCTACCGCAAGGAAGGCTCTCTCGACGCCCTCATCCACTTTAACGAAACCCGCCAGGCCGAAAACAAGGCCAAGGCTGCAGCCGACCTGTTCTTCAAGAACGAAGCCGAATACAAGATGTTCCTCGAAGAACACAAGATGGCCGGCAACCACTACCCGCAGCCTGTATCGGGCACCACGCTCAACGTGTATCTGGGTATCGACGCGGGCTCTACCACCACGAAGTTCGTGCTCATGGACGAGCAGGAAAATATCGTGGACGGTTTCTATGCCAGCAACAACGGCGAACCGCTGCAGGTGCTCAAGAACGCCCTCAACGAACTTTCGGACCGCTACGAAGAATACGGCTGCAAGCTCAACATTCTCGGTGTCGGTACTACCGGTTACGGTGAACAGCTCTTTGCGAAGGCCGTGCATGCCGACTTCCACACGGTGGAAACAGTCGCTCACGCCAACGCAGCCCAGAAGATTTGCCCTGACGTAAGCTTCATCCTCGACATCGGTGGCCAGGACATGAAGGCCATCTCCGTGCAAGACGGCGTGGTCACGGGTATCATCTTGAACGAGGCCTGCTCTTCCGGTTGTGGTTCGTTTATCGAAACGTATGCCCGCAGCCTCGGCATTCCGATGGAAAAGATTGCAGAACTCGCGTTCAACGCCAAGAGCCCCTCTCAGCTGGGTTCCCGTTGCACGGTGTTCATGAACAGCTCCATCATCACCGAACAGCGCGACGGCAAGCAGCCCGAAGACATTATCGCAGGTATCTGCCGCTCCATCATCAACAACGTTTTCACGAAGGTGATTCGTATCCGCAACCTCAACACCCTCGGCAAGAAGGTCGTGGTGCAGGGCGGTACGTTCAAGAACAACGCCGTTCTCCGCGCCTTCGAACAGTACACCGGCCTCAAGCCTATCCGTCCGGAACGTCCGGGCGAAATGGGCGCTATCGGTATCGCACTTTTGACCAAGAAGTTCATGGAAGAAAAGCGCAAGACCGAACCGGAACTCAAGAGCCGCTTTATCGGGCTTGACGCCATGAAGACCTTCAGCTGGCACAAC
>JBGUWV010000018.1:0-3734 GCA_045221475.1 Fibrobacter sp. | reverse complement strand
GGTCGATCACCCCCTTGGTGGTGGTGAAGGTCGTACCTCTGGTGGTCGTCATCCGTGCTCTCCTTGGGGTAAGAACTCTAAGGGTGCCAAAACTCGTAACAATAAGCGTACCGATAGATTCATCGTACGTCGTCGTCAGAAGAGGGCCTAATTCATGTCTAGATCCCTTAAGAAAGGTGCTTTCGTGGATTCCCACGTTATGACCAAAGCCCAGGCTATGGCCGGTTCCGACAAGAAACAGGCTATCAAGACCTGGTCCCGTCGTTCCACCATCATTCCTGATATGGTCGGACTTACGTTCTCCGTCTATAACGGCAAGCAGTTCATCCCCGTGTACGTGACCGAAAACATGGTCGGCCACAAGCTGGGTGAATTCTCCATGACCCGTACTTTCCGCGGTCACCGTAAGACTGAAACCGCTGCTGGAGGAAAGAAATAATGCAAGCTGTTGCTAAAGTGAAAAACGTCCGTTACGGCGTCCGCAAGCTCCGTCGCGTTGTCGACCTGGTTCGCGGCAAGTCCGTTGCAGAAGCATTCGCAATGCTTTCTATTCTCCACACGCAGACCAAGGGTGCTCCGCTGGTCGAAAATGCTCTGAAGTCCGCTGTTGCTAACTTCAAGCAGAAGGCCGCTGGTGCCGTTGCCGCCGAAGAACTGGTCGTCAAGACCATCACTGCCGACGGTGGTACCATCATGAAGCGTATCCACCCCCGTTCCCAGGGCCGTGCTTTCCGTATCGAAAAGCCGCTCTCTCACATCACAGTCGTTGTGGCCAACAAGGAGTAATTACAATGGGTCAGAAAACTCATCCGAATGGTCTTCGTCTTGGCGTTATCCGCGGCTGGGAATCCAAGTGGTATGCCGAAGACAAGTTTGCCGATCTTCTCTATGAAGACATCGTGCTCCGCCGTTACTTGATGAAGCGTTTTGAACATGCCTCCCTTTCCAAGGTCGGCATCGAACGCACCGTCAAGAAGGTGAACGTGAACCTCTTCACTGCCCGTCCGGGTATCGTGATCGGCCGTAAGGGCGAAGAATTGGAAAAGCTCAAGGGCGAACTCCAGTTCCTCACCGGTAAAGAAATCTATATTAACGTCCAGGAAATCAAGCGCCCGGAAACGGATGCCAAGCTGGTTGCCGAAAACATCGCTCGTCAGCTCGAAAAGCGTATTTCCTTCCGTCGCGCTATGAAGCGCGCCATCCAGTCCGCCATGCGTATGGGTGTGGAAGGTATCAAGGTGCAGTGCGGCGGCCGCCTCGGTGGTGCTGAAATTGCCCGCGTCGAAAAGTATGCTGAAGGCCGCGTGCCTCTGCACACTCTCCGCGCCGACATCGATTACGCGACTGCCATTGCTAAGACCGTTTATGGTTCCATCGGTATCAAGGTGTGGATCATGCACGGTGAAAAGATTGGCAAGGACGTCATGAACGATAACAAGAGAGAGAAGTAATTATGCTGAGTCCTAAAAGAACATTACATCGTAAGCAGATGAAAGGCCGCATGAAGGGCATTGCCTCCCGCGGCAACTCCATCGCCTTCGGCGAATTCGGCATTCAGGCTCTCGAAAAGTGCTGGCTCACCGCTCGCCAGATCGAAGCAGCTCGTATCGCCATGACCCGTAAGATCAAGCGTGGTGGCCGCGTGTGGATCCGCGTCTTCCCCGACAAGCCGATCACCCGTCACCCTGCAGAAGCTCGTATGGGTAAGGGTAAGGGCGCTGTCGAATTCTGGGCAGCCGTCATCCTCCCGGGTCGCATCATTTTCGAAATGGGTGGTGTCGAACGTGAACTGGCCATGGAAGCTCTCCATGTCGCAGCACAGAAGCTCCCCCTCAAGTGCAAAATCATCGAAGAATCGGAGATCTAATGAAGGCACGTGAATTAAAGGAACTGGGCGTTGACCAGCTCAAGGAAAAACTGGCTCAGTTGAATCTCGATTTGTTCAATTACCGTATGGCTGCTAAGCTCGGTAACTTGGAAAAACCCTCTTCGATCCGCAATACCCGTAAGGATATCGCTAGGGTCAAGACCATCCTCACCGAAAAGGCCAAGGCATAAGCCGGGCAGGAGCAGGAAATGGATAGAAACCTTCGTAAGGTAAGACAGGGTGTCGTCAGCTCTGACAAGATGGACAAAACCATCACCGTCGTAGTTGAAAACCGTAAGCGTCACCCGGTGTACAACAAGATCATGACCACCACCAAGAAGCTCAAGGCTCACGATGAAAACAACGAAGCCGGTGAAGGTGACTTGGTTGAAATCATGGAAACTCGTCCGCTCTCTGCGACGAAGCGCTGGCGCCTCGTTCGCGTTGTAGCTAAGAAGAAATAATCGTTTTGGAGTAAGGCGAATATGATTCAAGAAGAAACCAGACTCGTCGTGGCCGATAACAGTGGAGCCAAGGAAGTCGCCTGCATCCGCGTTTTGGGTGGCACCAACCGTCGCTATGCCAGCATCGGTGATGTCATCAAGGTTGCCGTCAAGGACGCAATCCCCCAGAGCAAGGTGAAGAAGGGTTCCGTAGCTGACGCCGTCGTCGTGCGCACTCGCAAAGAAATTGCCCGTCCGGATGGCACGTTCATCCGTTTCTCGGACAACGCCGTGGTTCTCATCAACAAGGATGGCGAACCTCGTGGAACCCGTATTTTTGGACCGGTGGCTCGTGAGCTCCGCGACAAGAAATACATGAAGATCATCTCCCTCGCACCTGAGGTTCTCTAATGGCAAACATCAAGAAGAATGATAACGTCAAGGTGATTTCCGGTGCCAACAAGGGCAAGACCGGCACCGTGATTAGTGTCAAGGACGGTAAGGTGACCGTTTCGGGCGTGAACGTCCGCAAGCGTCATGAAAAGCCGTCTCAGACCAATCAGACTGGTGGCATCATTGAAAAGGAACTGCCGATCGACATTTCCAACGTGATGCTCCTCGAAGGCAACACTCCTGTCCGTACCCGTATCGTGCGCGAAGCCGGCAAGAAGGCTTCCCGCGTGAGCGTCAAGTCCGGCAAGGCTATCTAGAGGTAACACATGAACCAGATGAAGCAATTTTATCTCGAAAAAGTAGTTCCGGCCTTGCAGCAGAAGTTTGCTTACAAGAACGTGATGGAAATTCCCCGTCTCCAGAAGATCGTGCTCAACATGGGTGTCGGCGCTGCCGCCTCCAACCGCAAGATCCTGGATGAAGCCGTTGACACCCTGACCGCTATTACCGGTCAGAAGGCCGTCGTCACCAACGCCAAGAAGGCTATCGCTCAGTTCCATCTGCGCGAAGGCATCGGCATCGGTGCTAAGGTCACCCTGCACGGCGACAACATGTGGGACTTCCTCTTCCGTCTCATCAACATCGACCTCCCGCGTGTCCGTGACTTCCGTGGTCTCGCACGTCGTGGCTTTGATGGCATGGGTAACTTCACCCTCGGCATCAAGGAACAGACCATCTTTGTTGAAATCGACATTGACAAGATTTCTCGTACCTTCGGTATGGACATTTCCTTCGTGACCACCGCTAAGACGGACGACGAAGGCCGCGCCCTGCTCGAAGAACTTGGACTCCCCTTCAGGAAGTAAGGTAATACCATGGCAAGCACAAGAATGATTGAAAAATGCAAGCGCACCCCGAAGTATACCGTTCGTGGGTACAACCGCTGCAAGCGTTGCGGTAGGCCGCACGCCTTTATGCGCCGCTTTGGCCTTTGCCGTATTTGCTTCCGCGAAATGGCACTCGCCGGCGAA
>JBGUWV010000017.1:0-57616 GCA_045221475.1 Fibrobacter sp. | reverse complement strand
GTCCAGAGTCAGAAAATCAACAACCTTGGCCTTGCCTTCGTCACCCCATTGGGAACCGATTACAACACGATTTGCCATATATCCTTCGTTTTTTTAAACTAGTTAAACACGAAAATAAGCTACCCAGGGGATTTCCCTGAGCCCTTTTTCGCCATAAAGATAGTAAAGAGCGGCAAGCCGCGAACAGCGAAATCAAAGGAAGACCGCCCCAACAAGCCGAAAAAAGGGAGCCGAGGCATAAATTTCGCAAAACAGCACCGTTTATACGCCCCTTTCGGCAAAATACAGACAAATTAACGTTATTTTTCAGCCATTTTTTGCCAAGAGGCCGTCCACCCTAATCCTCGCATTCGGATACCGCTTTTTCGGAGCAGACGACATCGGCAAGCAATGAATTCTCCGTCCTCCGCATACATTCCTCATATATGGAACTCTGACACGGGTCAGAATGCGAATAGCCGCACGAGCACAAAAACACCATGACTAGCACGGCACAATTCAGGATCAATAGAGTCAGCCAGGTCTTCACGATTTCTAAAATAGCAAAAGAACGCCTTTTCGGGGCGTTCTTTTTTTGAGGGGATCCCCGCCTTCGCGGGGATGACAATACGGTTTACGGGACCTCGACACTGTCGAGAATCTTCTGCACCACGGTTTCGGCGGAGACTTCTTCCGCTTCAGCCTCGTAGCTTAAGATAATGCGGTGGCGGAGCACTTCCATGGCAACAGCCTTCACGTCTTCCGGCGTCACGTAGGCGCGGCCCTGAATGAACGCATGGGCCTTCGCAGCCTGGGCAAGACCGATAGAAGCACGCGGAGAGGCGCCCACTTCCACAAAACCCACCAGGTCACTGCGCTTGATGCTGCCCGGATCGCGGGTTGCAAGCACCAGGTTCACGATGTATTCGCGCACGCGTTCGTCCACATACACCTGCTTCACCAGCTGGCGAGCGGCCAAGATATCTTCCTTCGTGGCGACAGCCTGCGGCTGACGGAGTCCCGCACCGGCAACGGCGTCGAGAATCTTCATTTCGTCGGCCTTGTTCGGGTAAGAGACTTTCACCTTCAGCAAGAAACGGTCCACCTGAGCTTCGGGCAGCGGATACGTACCTTCCTGCTCGATGGGGTTCTGCGTGGCGAGCACCAGGAACGGCTCGTCCAGCTTGAACGTCTCGTCACCGATGGTGATGTGGCGTTCCTGCATGGCTTCGAGCAAGGCGCTCTGCACCTTCGACGGAGCACGGTTAATTTCGTCGGCGAGCACCAGGTTCGTAAAGAGCGGGCCCTTGCGTGTCTCGAACTTCGCTTCCTTCGCGTTGTAAATCGTGGTACCCAGCAAGTCGGCCGGCAACAGGTCGGGAGTGAACTGGATACGCTTGAAGTCCAGCGAAACGGCATCGGCAAAAGCCTTCACCGCAGTCGTCTTGGCAAGGCCCGGCAGACCTTCCAGCAGCACGTGACCATCTGCCAGAATACCCGTCAGAATACTTTCCACCAGAGCCTTCTGGCCAATCACCGTACCTTCCACTTCACGCAGCAAATTCATGCAAAAAGCACTCTGCTGTCTAACCTTTTCCGAAAGTTCCTGAATATCCATTTAGTTAACCTCTTCTGTTTTCGCGAATTAAGATACAAAATTCCACGAAAAAAGGCAAATCAGTCCCAAGTTTTGAGCAATAAGAAGAAAATTGCCGCACGGAATCACTCTATCAGCCCTTTCTCAGGCTTCATCAAATAAAATAGACCATTTTCCCGGCGCCGGGAAAATGGTCCACTCTGTCAAAGCACTAATTTCGCCCATTCAGGAATATCATCTGAATATTGCTTTATGAGTTTGCCATCCGCTTTACGGAATAGCAACCTAGCATCAACTCCATCAACGGAGTTATCATAGACATAAAGTCTATCGACAAGTTCCGAAATGCACTTACAGTTGAAGATTGATTTCTGATATCGAGAAATAATTTTTGTAATAGGGACGTCGTGCCCGCCCTGCATCACACGTTTGGCTATTCTTGCCGCGTTAATAGAAGGATGGTGCGTTGCAACAAAGAAAACACGAATAAAGTAACCCAAATCTTTAGCGCGTTTGATAAATTCAACTTTTCCATCCGACGAAAGGACACTTTCAAAAACAAGACTCTTTTGCTGTTTAAGGCAGTCCTCACGAAGCGCTTCACAATACTTTACAGCTTTAAGGACTGCATCCGGGGAATTCCAATCACCAAACCGTTCCTGTGCTACAACATCAGGATTAATATAGACCGCATCTTCCATCCATTCATGACGAAGAATTTTTGAAGTAATGGTTGTCTTACCCGAACCATTCGGTCCAGCAATAACAATTAGTACAGGTCGATGTTCTGTCGGTGACATAATTATCGAATAGTTGCTATAGCCCGTTTAAGTTCATCAAAATAACGGGCTGTTGCCTCTGCATCAGCCTTACGGGCATCATCAAAAGCCTCCTTCATCAACTGCGCAAGGAGTTCGTCCGAAGGTTCTTCGGTGCTCGTCAACTTATACGTATCTAATGTCATCGGTTCAGGCATAAAACACTCCTCTCCATAATATATACAAATAAAACCTCAAAGGCAAGTCCTTTGTAACCCGCAAAATACTAAAACACCCATAAATTTGGCAAGCGACGATTGCCAAATCGGGCAAACACCGTTTGCCCAATCTGAAAAGAAGGAGGTGCCCCGTCAAGCGGGGCATGACAAGTGAAGAGACGGGAACGACAGTGCTGAAAAAGAGATCCTTCGACTTCGTGCCATATGGCTCTCCGCTCAGGATGACACAGTGCAAAACGCCATTTACTTTTTTTTCTTCGCGGGAGCAGGCAACTCCGGCAGCATCGCATCGAGCAGGCGCACCAAGAGGCCGTTGTTTTCAATTTGTTCGTTGGTCACGCGGAGCATAGGCTTTGCACCATCGTAAGGCAACTGCTTCTTTGCGCCGGGGAGCATCGCCACAGCCGCGGCCACGGGCTTTACCAGCAGGCGGTCATCGTAAATTCCGCCGAAGATTTTTCCGTCGGCATACAAAATGTACTCGCCCATCATTTTGCGGGTCGTCACGCGCAGTTCTCCCTTGAACTGCTGCAAAACATGGTCACGAAACTTTTCAGAACTCGGCATAATATTTCTTAATGGATTGCTTCGGCCCCTTACAGGGCCTCGCAATGACGTTTTTTACATTGTAATATAAAAAATTAATTTGTATATTCTCGCTATGCTCAATTATTTATTCCTTATTCTCGCCATTATCGCAGAAGCGGCTGGCACCACGCTCCTCAAGATGTCGGAGCAGTTCACCAAACTCGTTCCTTCCATCGCCTCGCTGGTCTGCTACGTGGCATCGCTCTATCTGTTGAGCCTTTGCCTGCGCACCATCCCCATCGGCATCGCGTATGCCACCTGGTCGGCACTGGGTATCGCCCTCATCACCATCAGCGGCATCTTCTTTTTCAAGCAGATGCCCGATCTCGGAGCCATCATCGGGCTCGTCTTAATCATTTCCGGCGTTGCGGTACTGAATCTATTTTCTAAGATGGACATCCACTAGGTTCAGAGAACCTTTTCCATAAACACGCACTCGAACGTATCATGATGGGCTTTACCGCTTTTGTTGAAGTGGTAGCCCATTTTTTCATAGAAGTCCGCAACATTCACGCGGCTCGAAATTTCAACCTTTTTGATGCCAACTTCGTACATCCACTTTTCGGCTTCAGCGACAACGGCCTGGCCTAAATGCTTGCCCCGGTATTCCGGCAACACCACGACGCGCCCGATTTCGGCAACGCCTTCACGAACCTCGAACCAGCGGCAAGTGGCCACCGGGTAAATATCATCCAGCGCCAAAATGTAATGGCAGTTCTCACCGTCGTGCGCATCGATTTCGGCATCGAGCGGAATCTGGTACTTGCGCATCATCGCAGCCATGCGCACGTAGTAGGCTCCCGCCCGTTCGCTTTCCTTCGTAACGCGGATAATCTTCATTTATCAACTAACCTTTTTTAAACTTTTGCAAACTAAAGTTGTATTCCCGTGTCGCGCTCAATGACCGTCTCGCAGGCCGATTTGAAGGTTTCGGGGGTGGCTATGATAGTGACGGACTGTTTTGCGCGGGTAATGCCTGTATACAGGATTTGACGGTTCAGAAGTGGGTGTCCCATACGAGTCGGCAAGAACATCAGCACATGATCGTATTCGGAACCTTGGGCTTTATGCACTGTCGAGGCGTACGCCAGCTCAAAGACATCTTTCGGGAACAGGTATGTCGGATAAAAAACAAAATCGTTGCCCTTCTTGAACATCAGATAGCTTTCGCCGAACCTGTCGTAACAGAGAACGCACATATCGCCGTTATAAAGTCGGAACGTTTTCTGGTTCTTGACCAGCATGAGCATTTTGCAAATCTTTTTTCCGCGGTACTTTTCAAAAGTCTGCTTTTCTACGAGCTGCTCTATATACTGGTTTATCGAATCGGTCCCGATAACGCCCTGCCTTTCTGCCGAAAGGATTTTCGAATGCGTGCAGACATCCCAGACTTTTTGACGCAACTGAGATTCCTCATCTTGCGAGGAGCATTCCTTTTTCGGGTCAATTTGACTTGCCAAGGTTGCAAAGTCAAGCATGTATTGTTCGAACCAATGCTTGAGAAAACCTTCAATTTCAGCGCGGTTGATTTCGGGCGAGGTTGCCAGCAACTGCACGGCATTTTGCGCATCGCCAGGATTCCACGAAGAAACTGACTTGAAGACAAAACGGCTTTCCACATTTTCAAGCGAGGCCAATTGACCAATTTCAGAATTCTTGTTAAACCTTCTGGAAACCGTCAACTTTACGGTCGAATTGAGCTTTACGCCCAGCAAGTCACCGAGTACAGCGCCAGCATCGACAGGCGGCAACTGGTCGGCATCGCCCAGCAAGAAGATCTTGGCATTTTGCGGAACTGCTTTCAAGAACGCACCGAAAAGCGTGATATCGACCATGCTCGATTCGTCAATCACAAAGACGGCGTTTTCGGGGAACGGGTTGTCTTCGTCATGGAAAAACTTATTTTCGTTCGGCAAGTATCCCAGCAGGCGGTGAATCGTATATGTTTCGGCCTTCGCAATCTTATCGTATACCGCAAAATTATTTTCAAGTTCCTCGGAACTGACCAAGTTCATGGAATTCACGATGCTTTCTTTCATGCGGTCTGCAGCTTTGCCACTCGGAGCCGCCAGATAAAGCGGATGTTCCAAAAGTTCCGGGTGCGTGCAGTAAAGTTCTCGCAGCAAGAAGAAGATGACCGTCGTCTTGCCGGTACCCGGGCCACCCGTAATGATCAGGTTTTCATAGACACCGCGGAGAATCGCTTCGGCCTGAGCCTCTTCGAGACGCACCGGATTTCCAGCGCCATCCTTAGTGAATGTGGCAACGCGTTCAATACACTTGGTGACATCGCTCTTGTCGAATGAATGAGCTACGAACAATTCACGAACTCTCTTTTCGACGACAAGCTTGGAATAGAAATATTTTGACGGATAAAGATAATTATCCTTCAGCGTAAACGGCTTTTTAAAGAAAGACTCTTCAGAATTGCCACCACCCACGACGCCTTCGTAGCCGCCGTCATTCATTTTCGCGACCGCATTCCGAAGCGATTCCATATAAGCGGGATTGCAAGGGATCGCAAAACTTTCGAGTGTGCTTAAAAGTCGCGATTCCAACCGATTCAATTCAAGCGGGATTCGCGTATCGCCGCGGCCTTGCCTGCAAAGGAGTAACGCGAGCAAGTCTATCAAATGCGAATCGGCGTCGGGGCAAAATTCGGGAATCGCATCGAGCAATCTCTTTTGCAAAAGAGATACCGCGCCACATTCGACTAACGCATTCATCAAATTTTCGTTATTCTTGTCCATGGCTAGATAATCCCGTTGTAAAGATTGCTCAACTCATCGTAAGATTCAAACGTACTCGACATGATGCCCGACGATTGTCCTTCGGCACAACCTCTAAAGAACACGTAATAGATACCGCCGAAATACTTTTCGAAAATCTGCTGTTCCGTCAGGTTCGCATAAAAGCCCTTGAGCCAGCGAATCAACACGTAAGAATAGAGAATCTGCTGGACATCATAATGCCTAAGCACCATGTGACTCTTCATCGATTCATTCCCGTAATCGGCAAGTACGTCTGATTTCCAGTCGAGAATGCAGTAGCGACCGTTCCGCACGAACAGAAGGTCGATAAAGCCTTTGCAATAGCGATCCAGAAGTTCCGTACCCTTCACGCCATCTAGCGCCATATGGAACGGGAGTTCACTCCGGCGATTTGCGAAGGAGACTTCTTTAAGATTGAACACCTCGCTTTTCTTTTGCGGGCCTTCCACAACTTCCAAATTGCCATTCAGCGTATGCCACACCATTTCGATGGTGCGCGTCACCCACCCCGAATGATGTTCGATATCTAGGTTTTCTTCGGTAAAGGAATTCTGCACCAGTGTCAAAAGCGGAAGATATTCCTGCGCTTCGGCAAGCGTCAACTTGCCCACTTCTTCAAAGTCTACCAATTCAAAAATCTTGTGGATGGCGTTACCGAGTTCTGCGCCGCGGGGGTAATTGTCTGCCACCGGTTGCGGAGTGCTCTCTTGTTTTGCGGGCGTATTGTCTACTTCATCTTTTTGCAGACGGCCTTCGTCCGTTTCTTGTTCCTGCGTTCCGTGGGCAATCTGCGAATACGAAGTGGAATGCGGGAACTTGCGCCAGACTTCGAAAGACTTGAGAATCTGCGCCGTAGATTCTACGCTCACCGCCGAGACTGCATTGCCATTTTCTTGCATCGTTTCGAGAATCGATTGCATGGTCTTTTTGCGGTCAGCAAAATGCTTGTCCTGAAGATAATCGAAGAACGCCTTATTCTCTTTTTTAGCGCAAAAGCCCGCAAGAATATCGACATACCAATCCATGGCCTTGCAACGGGCACGCATTTTCCCGTTCTTGTCCATCTTTTGTTTCGGGAACCACGGCAAGATCATGAGGTACGACGCTCTGGTGAACGCGACATAGAAAAGCCTGCGCCATTCTTCTTCGGTCTCATGTTGGCAAATATCTTTTCCGTCTTGTTCAAAAGTCATTTCGCGGGAAAGGTCACCCGACTGACTGTTATAAACGTACGGACCCGACGACCCCACATGTCCGCGTTCACTGGCCACCGAAATCACCACCGGGAATTCAAGACCCTTGGACGCATGAATCGTCATAGTCTGCACCACATCCAGGTCCGTACCCTTCGCAACAATATTCGAATTTTCAAGAGCGTCTTCGCTACCGACAGCAAGACCATCCAAATGACGAATCAATTCTTCGAGCGAAGCGTTTGCGGTATACAAGTATTCAATGGAGTAGTCGCCCACTTGGCGAATCTTGTTCAAGGTCTGAAGCTGCTCCGGGTCATTGAGGCTTACGATATTGTAGGCATCTCGATAAATCGATTCCTGCATTTCCGCCCAGCGACGCTGTTCAGCCAAGGCATGCCACTGCGTAAAGATGGAAATAAACTGCGCCCCGTCTTCATCCGGTTTGAAGGCATTGATATAATCCATATCTTTGCCAAAGAAATCGGTCATGAGCGCCGCATAAAGCAAGCTTCTATTTCGGTCGGAATAATCGTCAGCATCAATCGCCCTAAAAAGAGCGGTCCATTCGGCGCATTCGCGACTCCGGAACAAATTGTTGTCCATGTAGCGCAGGAACGGAATACCGGCCTTTTTCATTTCGTATTCGATATTCTCCAATTCTGCACGGGTCCTCGCCAAAACTGCAAAATCTGAGAACTTGACATTGCGCAAAGCCCCCGTATTCTTATCAGGAATCCGAAGATTAGTCTTATCGCCTTTAAACGTACACAGATCAACAACATTGTTGACTACTATTTCGGCGTAGTCCTTCGGTTCCGTATCGGGTTCGCTAATCCAGAACGGTTTGACTACTTTGTCCTTGTAAGTCACATCTTTCTTTTCTTTTTCAGGACTCAGGGAAGGTTCAAAATCAAAACCGAACGGCGGAAAAAGCGCATTGCACGCTTCAATCATCGCCTTAGAAGAGCGCCAGTTTGTCGAAAGAACCTTTCCATTTGCAATTTGCGAAACAGCATTTTCGTAGACCTTGACGTTTGCACCCTGGAAACTGTAAATCGATTGCTTCGGGTCGCCCACCACCAAAATATGGTGCATTCCGTCATCCGCATCAAAGAACACGCGCTTGAAAATTTCCCACTGCAACAAGTTCGTATCTTGGAACTCATCAATGATTGCGAAAAGGTACTTTTGGCGCAAGGACTGCACCAGCTGCGAATCGTCTGCGATAACAGCCTTATAGACATTTCGAATCATGTCATTAAAGGACTGAATCTTACTCACATTCTTATGGAGTTGCCAAGCATCAAAAAGTTTTGGAATGTATTCGTAAAGACAGCGATGCAATAACAGCTGTTCAACTTCGCCTGACTTTTCGTCCAGCAAAGCCTTCAGATCTTTGATAACTCCAAGTGCAGAATCCAATTCTTCGCCGTTTCCCGACACCTTGAATCGGAACGAGACTCCGTTATATAAGGCGGAGCCTTTTTCCCATGATGACAGCGCCTTAAGCAAATCGCCCGCCGTCTTGGATTTAGAAATAGGTTCATCCTGATGGATTTTGAGAATATCGCAAGCGGCATCAACGCATGAAATTTTCCGAAGGTCTTTAAATGTGACCGCTTCGGCCAAAGCACCCGCTTCGTCGAGGTCAAAGCCTTCTGCACCAAGATGGAATCCCGCATCGCCCGAGAGAGATATTGTTTCAGGAATATAGCCTGCAATGGCCGCTTTCAAAAGTTCCGTAAAGGTATCGATATCGCCGTTGTACTTCACAAATGTCCGAAAAAGATCCTCATGAGCCCAGACATCGCGAATCATTTTTTGAATCCGTTCTTCGACAGCGCTGTCGTCAATCAATTCCTGCTTGAGCGGAACATCGGTTTCGTAAGCGAATTCCTGCGTGACCTTTTGGCAGAACGAATGAATCGTGCCGATAGGCGCCCCCTGCACATCATGCAAGGCCTGCTGCAAGTAAATATTTCCGCTGTCCTTCTTGAATTCTTCTTCAATCTTTTTGCGGATGCGATCTTTGAGTTCACCTGCGGCCTTTTCGGTGTAGGTCACAATCAGAATCTGGTTCAGGTTCATTCCCTGAGCCACAAGCTTACCCACGACCTGCTGAATCGTATAGGTCTTGCCCGTACCTGCCGAAGCCGCGATAAAGAGATTTTCGCTTCCGTCAAACTTTTCTATGTCGAAAACTTCATTACTCATCTTCTTCGCTCCAGATAGGATCCAGCAAACGGATTTGTTCCGACACGGCATCATTCCAATTGTTCAAGAAATTGTCGCGGGAGAAACCGGAAAATTTTTCGGGGTCAAAAAGATTCTTGCCGTCAAAATAAGACCAGGCGCCAAACTTGCCCGCCAGTTTTGTGCGATAGCTGACAAAAGTCTGAACGTCGCGTTCGTCGTACATTTTTGCCGGAACGCACTTGCGGTAATTTTCGACAAAGCAACGGTGGTATATCTGTTTCAGGCGGAGTACGGCGTCTGCCCAGCTAATGACAAACTCTTTTTTGACCACCTCTTTCTTGCTGGAAAAAAATCTCAGCTCAAAGCGAGTTTCGCTTTCAGGGTCTTGTTTGGCGGCAGCAATCAACAAAGCATCCAAGAAAAGCTTGGTAAAATCGGTGTTGGAAACACTGCCGGACTTCACACTGAACAACCGGTGCGTTCCATCGGCCATCACTTGATGCCAGTCCAGTTTAGAGCGCAGCGTCCAACTATGAGAACCTTCCGACAGCGAAACTTCCACCTTTTCTTGGTACGTAACAGATTTGCCCTTGAAACTATCCGAAATCAAGTTGAAAATAACCGACGATTCAGCATTGATATCGTTGAGGGCCACCTCGCCGAACACTCCACGCGGAATTTTCTTTTTTAGAATCCATTCCTGCTCTGTCGTAGAATCCTTGATTTTTTCGCTGTCTAAAATGGATTGCACAAAATCCTTGAGCAAGATAGACTTGTCGAGATTATTGAGCGATACCGGTTCGTAGAGTTCCTTTTCGGGGTCGTTTTCGACCGAGGGTAATGTCACCTTTCGAGAAAGCTGGAACTGGAACGGATCATCAAAGAAACGCTTGAAATCTCGCACATTCACCGTATCAGGCAGAGCAATCTGCAACTCTTGCGGTTGAGTAACCTGATTTTCTGTCGGGCTTACAAAGACTCGGTTCAGCTTATTACGAATCGAACGGAGCGTGAAAAGTTCTTCATCGGTGCGGGTTTCGTCCAGCGGAATCTTGCGTTCCTTAAAAGCAGCACTGTTCGGGCAGGCGCTTTCGCCAATAAAGAATTGCAAGTCCCTAATCACCGAAGACGGGAAAAGCTCTTCATCTTTTTTCAGATTCCTGTTGACATAGCTGATGTGGAAGCCTTCGGCAGCGCTCATCAGCTGGCACAAGAAGGTATAGCAATTCTTGTCGACCGGAGTATCGTCACCCGGCCAGCGAGTCGTTTGCGTGCGCAAATCCATCGTATTCGCTTTCTTTTGTCCGGGGAACACGCCCGCATTCGCCCCGATAAAGAAGATATGCCTTGCAGGAACAACCCTGTTGACCGCGAATCGCATAAATGTAAGGCCACTGCTGAAAAGCCGCGTATTGCCCGTGCGAGAATCTTCGCAGGCACTCGAAAGCATCTGGCCGACAATTTTCCACGAAATGAGCGAAGCGCCCGCATCGAACTGGAATTCCATCAGGTCAATCGCATTTTGAACCTTCTGCCAAATTTTCTTTTCGACTGCAAAACGGTCTTCTTTGGCATTCAGGCCCACCCAATGCGCCAAATGCGTTTTCAGCAAGGCAAGCGAATTGGCCTGAGTTTTCTCAATGCCTTCTGCCGCGAAACGAATCCAGCGATTGAGTTCATCGATGCAGTTGATAAACTTCAGCGTGAGATTGCCATCAGACGATTCAATATCTTCGTAGGGCAAGAAACGCTCATGGGCCGAGGCAAACGGAGCATCCGTCACCTGCGAAAAGAGCATCTGGTTAATGCAACGGCTCCAATCATCTTCACCGGCATGGCGGTAAACGTTCATGTTCACCACCCACTTTTCCCAGGCGGCGACATCGCTGTCGGTAATTTGCAATGTAGATTGCACTATCGGATTCTTGACAAGGTCAAAGAACGCCGGCCTAGAAATAGAGCGCTGTTGGTGAATATCCAAAAGGTTCGCAATCGCCTTGCCGACCAGGGAATCTTTTTCAGGGTAATCCGTAATCGCATACGGAATGTAGAACTCACTATCGCGCGGGGCCGCATTGAACACCTGTTCAATCGGAGTCCTGTAAGAATCAAGATCCGGGGCGATGACTACCATCTCGTCGAGGCGCACGCCCCGTTTCAAAAGCAGGCATACCTGCGTATGCAAGTTTTCAACTTCGCGCAAAGAAGATGGAGCCGCCGCAAGCGTCAGCGAGGCATCCGCTTCGGACTTTTCAAGCGCGCCCGCCTCGGATTCGTCAAAACGGTTCAAACGGCGCGAAACAAGATACTGCACCTGATGCAACAACGAATCCGGCGTGTATTCGTAGCCAACAAAATCAAACGTGTAATCCGACGCTAGGCACCACAGGCGAATATTTTCTCGACCGGTACGCCCCCAATTCTTGAGGAGCATGTTTTCGTTTTCGGCAATGCCTTCTTCCGTCAAGGAATCCTTGGGCGCCGGGAGCGCAATTCTCGATGGTTCGTTCTTCTTGCTCCAACGGGTAACCGGTTTGCTCCCGACATCTTCCCAGAATTCCATACACGGGTTCTGAATAAAGGCGAAAATATCGTGCTCCGCAGCGAACTGCTGCAAAATAACGCGGTAAAACTGGCCCATACCCGAAAGGCCGAAAATAAACACGGGCTTTGTCCACTGCGAGGTATCGACCCGCTGCGAGAACAAATAAGGAATCGTCAAGAAAGCCGTATTGCTACCGGTACGCTTGCATGTCGCCTCGAAAACCTGCGTCAGCAGGGATTTGCCCTCCGTGTTATGGAACAGGCGGGCATATATTTCACGCTGCCATTTTTCTTTAGGCAAGGGTCGATTTTCTTCCGAGAAAAAGTCACGCAAGGCTCCCTGTTTCCAATAAGCAAGCAAGCCCTCATGATGCTTGTTCTGCAAAGGCGAAATGAATCCGCCCGGACGGCTCGTTTCATACTCCAAGAACAGACCCGCCAAGGTGCGCGCGAAATCAAACAGTTTCGATTCATCGATTTCGCCGGATTTTTTATAAAGATAATTCCGGATTTCTTTCGGGATAGACGCCGCCTTGCCAGAATACGCCTCGTTCAAATAGGCAATCAGCACATTGCACAGAATATCTGCAGTCAACTTCTGCTTAGAAGTATCCCCTTGCGTCAAATACTTGAACAAGAATTTATCGAGAGTGACAATCTCTAAATTGGCAAGAACGCCACACTTGGCAATATAACGCAACCTGAACCATTGCTCAATTTTGGGGTCCGGAAAAACAACAATAGGCGAATCAAAAGGATCCGTCCAATGCTTGCCGAGAGCGTCGATCATCTCGTCGGCAAGGTTTTCCAGATTCAATGCAAATTTCAGGTGCAGCATAGCGATAATATAGTCAAATAATCCCTACACTTAGCCCCCAAAATAATCAATACGATCAAAGGTCACTTTCAGAATCAAGTACGCAGCGGACGGAGAAGGCATACCTTTTATCGTAACCTTCGATATACACGTAACTTCCGTTAATGTTCATTATACCGGCTTGATAAGATGTTGTAGTAGACGTTGATGGTACATACTGAACCATAGACCAGAAATAAGCACTGGAGCCTACAAGGTCAGCTTCCCCATATTTAGTCCAAAATCCAGCGGGGAGGGCGGCAAATCCATAGTCGTCGGTACCATCATTTTTCCATCCTGAGGTGGCCATTAATT
Source organism: Fibrobacter sp. (assembly GCA_045221475.1). GTDB lineage: Bacteria > Fibrobacterota > Fibrobacteria > Fibrobacterales > Fibrobacteraceae > Fibrobacter. Next base: position 44,577 of record JBGUWV010000017.1, on the reverse strand, counting down.
TTTTTGCAGCCCCATTCTTGCCGCCGGCCATTTCAACTAAATCATCAAAATCCCTACCGGGCAAATGCCATCCCTTGGGACAGACGCCGCGCACCGGTATTTTTGCTTTACACAATATTTCATAACCGCACCCTGCAGTGGCATCGGAGTATTTTCCGGCACTATCCATAGCAGCGCTCCAAGTGTAGCGGCGCCCATACGTAGAACAGTCTTCAGGGTCCTCTTTGTTGCAATAGGACTTCGCCGTTTCAATATTATAGGCAATGTTCAGGTTCTCAGCCATCCAAACCAAGGTCGTATCGACCATCTCTTTTTCACCACCCTCTTCGTCGCTATCCTCTTCGTCACTTTCCCCTTCGTCGCTCTCCTTTTCCTTTGTTACGGTAATAGTGACGGTCCTATAAACCTTGCCATTGCGGAAATCGGTCAAGGTATTGTTTGCAGCGTCATAATAGCTGCTGTCTACGGGAACAAATACAGAACTGGAAGACTCGGGTTCAGCAACTTCTTCTGCTTCCGATGAGGACGAAATGTCTTCAGAGGACTCTGAAGATTCTAGACGGTTTCCCTCTTCTTGGGGTTCATCATCCTCTTCAACAGTTTCCTTTTGGCCCTCTATTTTTACCAACTCTTCAGAATCGCTGTTGGAACTACTATCTCCACAAGCGGAATAAAAGAACGGGAAAGCCATAAAAAAGGCCAATATGCAAAAACTGAATTTATCAAGCATAGAAAGCTCCTAAAATATGCCCTCTAATATAGAATTTTGTTTGTAAAAGCCCGAGCGGCGACTGAAAAGTACGGGAAGGTTTGACAGAATCAAGAGGTTTCTAAAAATTTTTCCCCTAAATAATCTATATTGCAATTGACATAGCCCCGTACCGAATGGTTCGGAGCGACCGGAATTTTTGAGATTCGTCTCTTATTCTCGAACCTGAAACTACCACTTTCAATCAACACGAGAGTAAGACGAACGCTCACGTCCCAATCGGGGCGTGGGTCGTTTGTGTTTATTGTGTTGAAGGGTGTGGTAGCCCGCAGGTTCGATAAGCACTGCGACTCCACGCCTTTTTTATTTTAGAAAAAGACTTGAATCTTGCTTTTAATAAAGACGGATCTCGTAATAAAGGAAACCGTCATGGCAAAGAGCATAGAAGAACAAGTTGAAGATTGGTGCAAAAACCAGCTAGAAAAGTACTTTACCAAAACAGAAAGTATCAACTCAGAAATCGATGAAGCTCTTAAAACAGCTCCTAGCAAAAAAGGCGGGGCGGGTCAAAACCTTCCGGATATCAAATGCTTTGTATCTGTCGGTTTCAGAAACATCCCTGTAATGATTGAATGCAAAGGAACTAAAGGTGATTTTGCAAAAACAGACGAAAAGGGTTTGATTTCTAATACGAATAAAAAAGGAGAACCCGATTATACAGCCGTTACAAAATATGCCGTTAATGGTGCCGTTCACTATGCGAAATCAATTCTTGATTTCACTGAAACATATAAAGAAGCAATTGCCATTGGTGTGAATGGGTATAGGCAAGACAACGAATTACAGCTAGAAATTGGCGTTTACTATTTATCAAAAGACAACCTCGCTATACCCAAGAAAATCGGAGATTTTTCAGACTTAAGTTTTTTAAAAAAGAAAAACTTGAAGGAATTCTTTAAAAAAATTGATGAACTTAAATTGACGCCAGAAGAAATAGAAGGCAGAAAACTTGCTCTTGAAGATGAAATTGAAAGCAAGTTAAAACGTCTCAACCAAACAATGCATGACGATTTAAACATTACAGTCAAGTCAAGAGTGATGCTTATTGTCGGGTTAATCATGGCGGGACTTGGCGTTGAAGGTGTTTCTGGAGGTCTCGAAGTTGAAGAATTAAAGGGAGAATTAGGAAAAAAATCTAATGATGCACAAAAAATCATTGATAAGGTAGAGGATTTCTTACGCGTTAAAAATCTCCCTGAAGAGAAGCGCGAAGCAATAATGCATGAACTTTCGAATGTGTTTAAAAATCAGGATCTTTATACGCCGAAGAATGGCGAAAGCAAGCTCAGGAAAGTCTACGCCATTCTCCATAAAGATATTTTGCCTTATCTCACTTCTGATTTGCATAATATTGATTTTACGGGAAGACTTTTCAATGTTCTCAATGACTGGGTCGATGTTCCCGATGGTGCGGAAAATGATGTTGTTTTGACCCCTCGGTACGTAACGGAATTGATGGCAAAACTTACAGAAGTCAACATGAACAGTTATGTTTGGGATTATGCCACCGGTTCTGCGGGTTTCTTAATTTCAGCGATGCATTTGATGATCGCAGATGCAAAAAACAAAATAAAAAGCCCTGAAGAATTACGAAAAGAAATCGCAAAGATTAAAGCAGAAAAGCTTTTAGGCATTGAGAAACTTCCTGAAATTTACATCCTTGCTGTTTTGAATATGATTTTGATGGGTGATGGTTCGTCAAACATCATCAATGGGGATTCAACGCAATATGACGGAAAATATAAACAAGGCGAAATGAAAGACAAAGAATTTCCTGCAAATGTATTCTTGTTGAATCCTCCCTATTCTGCTCCCGGCAAAGGATTGAATTTTGTAGAGAAAGCTCTTTCAAAGATGAAGGGCGGTAAAGCAGCGGTTCTGATTCAAGAGAATGCAGGAAGTACACAAGGTGATGAATACACAAAAAAGATTTTGAACAAAAATACCTTGATTGCATCCATACATATGAGCACCGATTTGTTTATTGGCAAATCAAGCGTGCAAACGGCAATTTATGTTTTTGATGTAGGCACTCCGCACGACACTGAAAAGCTTGTAAAGTTCATTGATTTTTCAAATGATGGGTACGCTAGGCAAAATCGTCGAAAATCCAGTCAAAGTGTAAACCTTAAAGATGTTGACAACGCCAAAGAACGCTATGCGGAACTCGTAAATCTTGTAGTTCGCGGTAAAGGGAAGGATAACAAGAATCTAAACTACTACAAAGACTGTTTTGTAGAAGACTACATAACACTCGAAGGGAATGATTGGACCTATAGCCAGCACAAGAAAATAGACATTAAACCCACTGAAGATGATTTTAAGAAGGTTGTCAAGGAATATATGGCTTGGCAAATCAGCGATTTAATCAAGAATGGAGATGAACGCTTGGGAAAATAGCTCACCCTCGTTCTAAAGTATCCGGGAACGAGGGTGGGTTTAAGGAATTTAGGATAGGCGATTTATTCGATTCACAGACAGGTGATGTTGATTTACAGCAAAGTGATGTAAATGGGAATGGCGCTTTCTTTATAAATTCAGGATTAGAAAACTGTGGTATAAAGGGAAAAACAGATCGTCAAGCGAAAATATTTGCATCAAATACAATCACAATTGATTTTTGGGGAAATTCTTATTATAGACCATTTGAATACAAACTGGCGACACATAACCACGTTTTTTCCTTATCTTCCAAATTCATAGAAATGAATGAAAAAATAGGATTATACATAACATCACAAATGGGATATTTAAAAAACGTCTTTTCCTACAACAATATGGGAACATGGACCAGAATTAAGGAAAAAAGGATATTCTTACCGACGAATCAACATGGCAATATTGATTCAACATACATGGAAGATTATGTCAATGATATACAAAAGCAACAATATACTCGAATAAAAGATTATCTTGAAACAAATAGACTTGATAATTGTACCCTTTCCCAAAAAGAATGCGATTGTATTCAAATGAAGAATGTAGCATTCAAATCAGTCACTATTGGTTCTTTATTTGATATTCATCCAACTAAGGCATACAAAGCAACGAATAAGGAACTATTTAAAGAAAAAGGGAATATTCCTGTTGTTGCCAATTCTTCTGTAGATAATGGTATTGGTGGATGGACGAATCTTGAAGCCACAGAGAATGGCAATAAAGTTGTTTTTAGTGATACTACAACATCTGATTCCATATTCTATCAACCCAATGATTTCGTGGGTTATCCCCATGTTCAGGGGCTATATCCATATTGCAATAAGTGGAATGAAAATAGTTTATTGTATTTCATTTCTTGTTTTAGGAAAAGTGCTTCAGGACTTTTTAATTATGGAAATAAGTTCACAAGAGTAATTGCCTCAAAAATGAATGTTAAGTTACCAGTCACTAAAAATGGCGATATCGACTATGGTTTCATGGAGAGCTTTATTTCAGCACAGAAAAAGCTCATTGCAAAGAAATTGATTTCTTGGCTCGAACAGCAGAATATGAATGATAACATCCTTAAAATTGAAAAATCAATCCCTAAACAAGTATTACCAATAGCTGCCGATCGAAAGAAAAAGTATTCGACTTAAAAGCCCTGGGCTTTGCGGGGCCGGCGCCTGAGGCCCCGCTAGAAGGGGAAGTGAGCAACGCGGTGTGAGCGAGGGGAAGGCGTTCCCCTTTAAAGCCCCTAAAATTCCTTCAAAAAACGCTTTTTTCGCCTTTAATTCGCCATTTTCGTTGTGCGTTTTTGAAGTTTTGGGGTACATATTTTTGAGATAAAAAGGCCAAACCTTTTACAGTATCATTTTCAGGATCATTTACAGTATCATCACTCGGGATGATTTCTCATCTTTATGGATTTCCTAATCCAAGTTTAAGACTTTGGCCTAGCACTTAAGCCTCCGTTCATGGTTAAGACGGTGTTAGGAATTATTTTTGCATATTTTGCACTTTTTCTTTAATTCGCCATTTTCGTTGCATGTTTTTGGGGCAAAACAGCCAAAAATTTTGCATTTTCAGGAAATTTTAGCAACCGTTACCTATTCACCTTCCAACACCCGCCCTTGTCAGGGCCGACTCGTTCAATCAACCTTTTTGCTTTTAGTTGAGACAAAAGTCGTTCCACTTGTCTTGAGGTCATTCCTATTTCTTGCGCTATATTCTTCGCAGAAATACTCGGCGACGATGCAATTATTTCAATAATTCTCCGTTCATTTTCTCCGACATTTTCTCCGACATTTTCTCCGACATTTTCTTGGACACTTGCCGATTTTTCATCAATTAGGGCACTTTTCAGGGCTTTAAAGAAAATTCGTACTCCGTTTCCAAGAATCTCATATCTGGGCAATTCTGCCCCGAGTTCCTTGCATGCGGCGCAAATTTTTTCAACACCACGCCCCCAGTTTTCAATATATCCAGCACGATAAAAGACATTCGCGATATTGGGGTTGTAAGGCATGGATTCATGCGGTTTCATAAGCGTTTCAGCAGTCCACCCCTCCGGCAAAAAACATTGATTGCTTATGATAATCGCTTCGTTTTCCACACGGATTTGAATAGGCGTTCCAAACATGTAGCAGTTATGGATTATCGCATTATAGACCGCCTCGCGGATGGCGATACGAGCATAGGGATAGGTTTCCACGCGACGATCGTGTTCATACGTGATTTTTGCCTTGAGGTATTTCAAATAGATGAGATCAATGACCTTATCGGCAATTTTTATAAGTGAGTCTTCAATCGTATCTTGGTACTGCAAGTCAACGGCATTGGTAAACCGACCAATCTTCACATAACTACCATTTTGGATTACGCTAGGATCGCTATAGAAAAGCATCACCGCCGAACGTTTAAGTTTTCCGTCAGACATAAGATGGAATTTTTCCAACAGTTCCTCATTGGAAATGTCCAAGTCTTCGGGACTCATACGGTTGCTCTTAAGAGCCTCGCGCCTAAAAATCTTGAAACTTTCCGCATCCAAATCATCGACGCCGATTCCCTCAACAACAGCATCTTCCCAACGGACACCCATTTTCTTCATAACAAATTCCGAGAGGGCGATTCCTGTCAATTGCTGTTTAGTCGCCCCGCTCCTATAATGAAACTCCCCATGATAACTTACAGGGTAGGAACTCGGATCAACGACAATTTCAATGTATTCTAAGCCATCCTTTTCTCTTTTATTTATTCCGGCAACAATGCCAAGACAAGTCTGGATTTTATTCGGGATATCTTCCATAAGTTTTTGGGCATTCTGCACACCGCAAACCACCCCATTATCATCGATGCCAATATACAGCTTGCCGCCCTGCGCATTGGCAAAGCCGCAAATCCATTTGAGATATTCATCTCGCCACGACGATTTGTATTCGATGTTTTGACTTTCCGACATAGGAGCTCCTTGAAAAAAGAAAAACATTTGATAATCATCAAATGCCTTTCGGAGCCTACACTATTAGGAACCGCAGCTGAAATGTAGCATATAAGCCAAAGTTGGCAAGGGGCCTAAGGAAATTTTACAAAAAGCTAATCCCGAATGACTTGGGGATTACGATTTCTTTGTAGGCGTTCATCAGGTAGTCATCGGTCATGCCGGAGACATAGTCGGCGACAACGCGCGGCTTGGGAGTCGTCTCTTTATATTCGGCGCTCATGGAATTGAACCAATGATTGATGCCGGTGACTTTTTTGTCGGAGCCGAGTTCTTCGAGGCATCCTGACAGAACAGCCCGAAACATCGTCTTGATTTTTTCGTCTTGCGTCGACTTTTTCGGGTTCTGGTAGATGTTCTTGTAGTTCCAATCTTTCAGGCAATTCAACGCATCATAAACAGCCGGCGAGAAACTGAGCGTTTCCTTGTCGATGCTGTTGTTAACCAGATCCTTAATCAGCGAATCCACGATGGCGCTGTTTTTGTTGCCCAGCACTTCCGTGACTTCGCGGGGCAGGCTTTCGCGTTCCACCAGCTTCAAGATGATGGCGTCTTCGATGTCACGGCCTACGTACGCAATCACATCCGAAATGCGCATGACGCAGCCTTCGAGCGTCATGGGGACCATGTCTTTCGACTTGAAATCACCCTTGAGGCTTTCGCGGTATTCTGTCAGCAACTTTTCGGGAGTCTTGCTGCGGTCGCAACCATAACTGTTCTGCAGGATTTCGCCGTTGTGGCAGATGATTCCGTCGAGAACTTGCGCAGTAAGGTTTAGTCCCTTTCCATAAGCTTCGAGGTCATGGAACAAGCGGAAACTTTGAACGTTGTGTTCAAAAATGCCAGCGCCCTGTTCCTGCAAAAATGCCGAAATGATTTTTTCGCCGTCATGGCCAAAAGGCGTGTGGCCCACATCGTGGCCTAACGAAATCGCTTCGATTAGGTCTTCATTCAAATTCAAGAATCGCCCGATGGTTCTTGCGATTTTCGCCACCAGCTGCACGTGAAGCACACGGTGCGTAATGTGGTCATTTTCGACTAGGTAAAAAACTTGCGTCTTGTCGATGTAGCGGCTGTAGCAATAGGAATGGATAATCTTGTCCGAATCATGGAAAAAGTTCGGGCGAAGATCTGCAGGAGCCTCGTGAAAACGAATCGCTTGGGCAGACTTGCAAGCGTAAGATGCAAGCGAGTTTTCCTTTTCGTTCAGGCGAGATTCAATTCGTTCTTTTGTTTCAGCATTCCATTGCATAGAAAACCCTTATTTCCGCAAAACTATTCCGCAAATCCCGGGGGCGGCAAGTGCATGCCGGCCATGGTAAGCTTGTTGTCGCGAGCGTACTGCATAATACGCTTACGGCTTTCAATGGACTTTTCCTTGTCCATGTCGTAATTGGAATTGATTTCGGGGTGGTCCTTCTGCAAGGCGTAACCGTGCATCAAGTCGCCAATCACGAGCAGGTTCGAAATCTGGAAGGCGGTGTGGCCGGGAGTATGGCCCACTGCGTCAAGGGCTAGCACGCCGTGTGGCAAGCTGTCGCCGAAAGCGAACAAATGGAGTTTGTCCTTGTACATTCTCATAACGGCTTTCTGCAAGTCGTTTTTCGGAATGTCATTCATCCAGGCGTCATATTCCACCTTGCCTGCGTAAACGGTTGCGTTGTTGAAAACCTTCACGTCTTTGCCGGCAGAATCTTTTGCAATCATGCCTGCGATGTGATCCACGTGGAAATGCGTCAAGTAAATCAAATCGATTTTGTCGGGAGTGATATCGAAAGCGGCGAGGCGATTCAAAGTCTGGCCGCCGAATGCGCCGAGGCCCGCATCAAACAAGATGTTCTTGCCGTCGATCTGCAACAGGAACGTGCTCACCGAAGCGGGAATGCCGTCGGGCAAATTCAAACTTGCAAACAGGGAATCGCTTGCGTCGCTAAAAAGGCTGCGGGGGTTCAGCTTTTCGTCCTGATTGTCCTGAATCCAGGTCACGCTTGCGCCATTCGCGAGTTTGATCGTTTTGGCAACCTGAACGACATTCGCGGCTTCTGCAGCAGCTGCATTTTCTGCCGGTTCCGCAGCGGGTTTGGCAGGCTCCGCCGTTTTTTCAGTAGCGGGGGTCTTGGTGTCGCTGCAGCCGAATACGGCGAAAGATGCCACAATGGCAATAAGAGGGAGAAAACGCTTTTTCATAAGGACTCCTGTTTAGAGTGAATATAAAAAAGAATTTTCGGTCTTCAATTATTTATTTCTTTTCGAACTCCAGAATGTCGGCCTGGAGGGTGACATCGTCCGGGAAGTAGCTCTGGGCGGTGCGCAGGAGGCGCAGGGCTTCGTCGTCACGCTTTTGAGCGTGGGCGTCGTAGGCCATGTTCTTGTAGCCGAATACGGCTTCGGCGTTACCTTGTTTGGCGGCAAGTTCGTAGGCGGATTCGGCGCGGTCGAGGAACTTGGCGTCGTAAGCCAGGTTTCCGAGGAAGATGGCAGCGTCACTAAAGTCGGGTTTGATTTGCGTGAGGTTGTTGAGCACGTCCATCGCGACAAAGGGCTTGTTGTCCTCGGCGAGAACGTCAGCAAGTTTGTACATAACCGCAGGATCATCAGGGCGTACCCCCAATGCTTCGCGGTAGGCGGCAGCACTTTCTTCGTACTGTTTGTTCAGGCGGTAAACATCACCCAGATAAACCAGGAAGTCGATTTCTTCGGGATGGGCGGCATAGCCTTCGCGAATGACGGCAACGGCACGTTCAAAATCGTCAAGCGAGATATTCGCTTCGGAAAGCTGATACACGATGCTGATGTCTTCTTTGTCGAGTTGGTATGCTTTTTCAATGGCACGCAAGGCGCCGACCGCGTCGCCGGTTTTACTGTAGGCTTCGCCTAAGTAAAGCCAACCGGAAACATTTTCCGGTTCCAGTTTCAACGCGCGGTGATACGCCGCCACGCATTCCGGATACTGCTTGAGTCTAAAGTACACGCTCGCCATGTTAAAGAGCGCGGGTGAAAACGCACCATTCGAAAAGTCGATTGCCTTGCGATAAGTGGCGGCGGCTTCGGGCAAGTTCTCCAGCTGGTAATAGCTATTCGCGATGTTGAAACTGGTGGCGACGGGGTCGGCGCCGCGAGATTCTGCCTTGCGGTAAAGCGTAATGGCCTGCTTGAATTTTCCGTCGCGGTAAAGGGCATTCGCGCGTTCCATCAAATCGTAAGCGGACTGCGCAGCGAAAGAGAGCGAAGCGAAAACAGCGACAGCAATGAGCAATAAACGATTAATCATACCCTAATCCCTAAACTTCACTTCGAACGGTTGTTCCATACCACAGAAAGGCACTGCCTTGCCAGCCTTTTCGGCAGGAGTAAACGTCATGCGGCCAAGAGCCTCGCGACCGGCCTGTGCAAGGCCTGAACCTGCAGGAGATTCTTCAAGCACCTTGATATCGTAAGCCTTGCCGCTTACATCCACGCAAAAGCTCAAGCGGAGCGTTGCATCGATTTCGTTGTCACGAATCTTGGGCGGCACCTGGAAATTCGCCATGCTGCGGCTTTCAGGCTTCTTGTCCACATCGCCCTTCTCAGTCGAGAGCGCACCGCCGCGGAAATCAGCCACCAAGTCGCGGCTTACGGCAGCGCCACCGTTACCCGAAGCAGCACCCAAGTTCATCGCAAAACGCGGGCCAGCCTTAGGCGAGCGGGAATTCGACTTCATGCGATTCGGCTTGCGAGCAGGCTTTTTCTTTTCCACCTTTTTCTCGACTTCGTCAACCTTCTTGATCGCGATTTCGGTCTTGTTGTATTTCTTTTCGTGAAACACCTTGCCTGTCAGAAACAAGTTCGCCATCGTCACCGAGAACACGAGAAGCATACTCGCGAGAATCGCCGCAAGCAAAATGCTAAAACGCTTCACAAATTTCTTCAACAATCTTAACATCAGTCCGCCTGAGCAGCAATCGAAACCTTTTTCACTCCGGCCAAGTTGCACATGTCAATCACCTGCACCAACACGCCCGTTTCAGCACCCTTGTCGGCAATCACCACCGCTTCGCGATCCGGAGCCTTCGCAAGCGACTGCTTCAAGATATCCTGCAGGCTCGCCAAGTCCACCTGACGTTCGTTCATGTGAATCGTGCCTTCGCGCGTAATGGCTATCAGCAAGTTTTCCTTTTCGAGCTGACTTGCAGACTGTGCCTGCGGCTTAGTCACATCCACACCCGTTTCACGCGTAAACGAAGACGTCACCACAAAGAAAATGAGCAAGATGAACACGATATCCATCAGCGGGCCCATTTCGATGCCCATATCTTTCTGCTTTCTTCTCGGCAAATTGAATTCCATAACTAGCCTTCAGCCTTTTCCACAAAATAGTTTTCAATCACAGTCGCGCCGAGTTCCATCTTCTGGCGCAAAATTTCAACACGTTCATCCAGGCGCTGTTTCAAAAGCGTAAGCGGGAATGCCACGAGCAAGCCACTCTGCGTCGAGATCAACGCTTCGGAAATGCCATCGGCCATGAGCACCGGGTTCTGGTTTCCGTAAAGCGTAATCACTTCAAAGGTCGAGACCATGCCCGTCACGGTTCCAAGCAAGCCCAGGAGCGGTGCGGCCGAAGCCATCACAGACACGATGTGGTTTCCTTGTTCCATGTAGCGCACCGTCATGGCGAGACGCACCTGCATGTAGTCGCGGAATCCTTCAGGATTATTCTGAGCCACATTGATCGCTTCGCTCAGCTCACGACCCAAAAGTCCGCCACGCTTGCGGAGCCTTCGCAACGCCTTTTCGACGCTAGGGGGTTCCGCATTCTTTTCGTATTCTTCGTTACCGCCGTTCAAGTCAAGACGCATGCGCTTGATGACTCTGTGAATGTCGGCGCGGAAGAAGTCACTTCCGATACGGAACCAGCTCGAAAACAGGAAGTAGAATCCGATAACGCCTGCCAAGAGGATCGGGAGCATGACCACGCCGCCCGCCTGGTAAGTGTTCTGCAGAGACTCCAGGAATATGTAATGGGTGTTAGACATGCCCGCTTACGCTTCCTTCCCGAAAATTCTGTTCAACAGCGAGGTACTCTGCACATACATTTCGCTCGTGACCTTTTCAATCTTTTCGCTCAAAAGGCCGTGCAAAATCATCACCGGAATGGCAATCACAAGGCCCGTTTCTGTCGTCACCAAGGCTTCGGAAATACCGCCAGCCAATACGCGTGCATCGTTCGTGCCGACTTCGGTAATCACGGTAAAGAGCGTAATGATACCGGTCACCGTACCGAGCAAGCCAAGCAACGGAGCAATCGTACCCATGGCAGCCAACAAGCCCATACGGCGTTCCAATTTCGGCTGTTCACGGAGCATTGCTTCTTGCAGCGAACGTTCTGCATCTTCACGCTTGTCGCGGGCGCGGTTCAGCACTGCAAACAGCACCAGCGAAAGGCTCGTTTCCTTTTTCAGGCAAAGGTTTGCAGCATCTTCATAGCGGGATTCCTTGACAAGCGCATTCAACTTTTTGAGGAAGCGACGGCCCAAATGTCCGCGGAAAGTCAGCACCAGGAAGCGTTCCAAGCAAAGGAGCAACGCAAAGATTGCCACCAGCATGAGCGGGTACATCACGATACCGCCCTTCTTGAAGAACTCCTTGAACTTTTCAGTCATCGTGAGTTCCTTGGTGTCGGTAATCGCATTCTTGATTGCCTTATTCTGGAGCACATCCAGCGGAATCACGACCATCGGCGTAGCACTTTCGCCAGCAGAACCGGCCTGCACCACGGCCAGCTTCACGTTACCGGCCATTTCAGGCGGGAGCGCAGCATTCCATTCAAACACTTTACCCTGCAAGGCGCCAGAGCGGAGCAATGCCTGCACATCACCGTTATCTTGCGCGACTTCGCCGAGGAATACGGTACCCAGGCGCAAACGGTTCACATTCACATCGGGACGACTACCCACCTGCGAAGTTTCGCGGCCGTAAAACTGCGTGTAAGTCAGCTCATGGCGAATCAGCAAATCGTCCATGTAGCTCTGCACCGCACCAATCGTATTCGGCGTCGCTTTTTCAGCTTCGTTAGAGGCTTGCTTCAAGCGAATCAAGCGGCCGTTCATGCCCACCGGGTAATCACCCATGGCATCGCCAAGCATTTTGTCAATCGAAAGTTTCACCTGCGTATTCAATGCATCGTAGGCCGATTCTTCGGACTGAGCCTTTTCTTCGGCTTCTTCAGTCAAGCTCTTGCTTGCCGCCACTTCTTCGCTCACGCGGCCAAGATCGGTAGAAAGCTTGGAATAGCGGGCATCGAGTTCGCGCGAAGCAGCCTGGTGTTCTTCGGTCAGCTGGGATTCAGCATAACGCTTGCGCCAGTGTTCAGCTTCAAGCTTTTCAAGTGAATCAGCCTTCTGCAGGCGAATGCGGGTCAAAGCCTCTACTTCGCGCTGCAAGTTGCGAACTTCTTCAGTCTGCAGGGAATCCTTGATTCGTGCCTGGTCTTCGGCAGAGGGCTTACTTTCGCCCGAACCAGACCACGGCCACGCAAAAGCGGATGTCGCCGAAATCATCAGAGCACACAGCGCAACATTCTTATTCAAAATCATCTTTCACCCCCAACCACAGAAAGGCTTACGGGCAGCTTTACAACCTGAGGCGGCTTTTTCGCCTGTTTCACGTCAAGTGCGAGTTTTACCGCAGCGCGTTCTTCCAAATTCAAATCTTCGTTCCATTCGTAGGTAATCTTGCCATCCACCATCTTGCGCACGAGCGTTCCGAAAACGGTGCCGTTGTCGTCGCTGTAAACCATCCACTGGTTACCGATGCGTAGAATCGCCGCGTTAATGAGTTCGCCGTCTTTACGGGTCAGCGGGCTGTTAATGATTGCCACTTCGTCACCGAACTTGGTTTCTTCAGCTACAAGCGACTTTAAGCGAGAAAAAGCTTCTTCTTCGCTGGCGTTACCGCTTTCGATATCGCGGGTGAGCGATTTGACGCGGTCAAGTCTGCTTTCGCGTTCCCACGGGAGCGTCTGTGCGACTTGCGCTTCTAAACGTTTGCTGATACCGGCGAGTTCTTCACGCAAGGCCTTGCGCTTGGATGCCACATTGTCGCTCTTGTTCTTGGCACGGGCCTGCTTGTTGCGTTCCGTCTGGAGTTCGGCAGCCACGTTCTTGATTTTGGCATTCAAGGTATCGATTTCGCTACGACGGCGTTCCGTGTCGGCCTTGTAGCGAGCCTGCAACGTCTTGTAGCGGGAATCGTCCGCCTTGAGCATCGAATCGGTCGAGGCAATCTGGCGGTTCAATTTCTGGATTTCGGAATTCAGCTTGTCTTTTTCGAGCTTTAAATCGCGAATTTCGGCGTCGCGATCGGCAAAAGCCACCCCCGAAAGGAGCATCACGACAAGCGTCAACGGTAATAATTTCAGTCGTTTCATAACTTTCCGCAATAGGTGAGACATCAAAATTTACATAAATAAAACACCTGGACAAAACAAAAGTGTCACCGAAAAAGGAAATTTTTTTATTTTCCCCCACAAGAATTGGAGAAAATTATGGATATTAAAAAAATTGGCACATTCAGTGCTATCATTGCCCTATGCACCCTTGCCGCCTGTGGCGACGACAGTTCTAGCAGCAGCGCCGCAGATCAACCAAATATCGAACCGATTGCCGAATGTACCGCACCGGCATTCCTGAAAAAAGGGGACAAAGTAGCGCTTCTTTCGCCGTCCTATTCCACACCCGATTCCAACATCCAAAAGACTGCCGACGTCATTAAGGAATGGGGATTCAAGCCCGAAATCGGCAAAAACGTAGGCAAACTTGACGCGGGCAAATACGCCGGCACCGCCGAAGAACGCGCCAAGGACTTTATCGCCGCCCTCAAGGACACAAGCATCAAGGCCATTCTCTGCAACCGAGGCGGCTACGGCACCATTCAACTGGTTGACCTCATCGATCTGGAACTCGTCAAAAAGAACCCCAAGTGGCTCATCGGCTTCAGCGACATCACCACGCTGCACGCCATGCAGACCAAGGCGGGAGTCATGAGTATCCACGGCACCATGAGTTCCTTCATCGCAAAGAACGCTGGCAAAGACAACAACAGCACGTTGCTGCGCGATCTGCTCAAGGGCGAAGTACCGACTTACAAGGTGCCCAAGCACCAGTACAACCAGAAGGGCAAAGCCGAAGGCATTCTTGTGGGCGGCAACATGGCGACATTCGTACCGCTCGTCGGCGCAAGTGACATCGACGTGTTCTCGAATGACGGCATCATTCTCTTCCTGGAAGAAATCGGCGAATCCCTGCACAATATTGACCGCATGTTCAACACGCTTGAACTGCACGGAGTCATGGAAAATGTACGCGGCGTGATTCTCGGCGAATTCGTGGATTCCGGCACCGACCTTGATTACGAAAGCACCGAAGCCATGCTTTCGAGCTACCTCAAGAAATACGACATTCCCGTCATGTGCGGATTCCCCGCAGGTCACGACGACATGAACGTGCCGATCGTGATGGGTGCAAAGGTCAAGATGGACGTAAACGACAAAGGTGCCACGCTCGCGTTTGATATCGGTGGCAAAAACAAAGATGTCGATACAGACAAACTCACAGATAAGACATCCCTTTCAAAGGCTATTCGCCTGATGCTTTCGGGCAAGATTTTCAATATTGAATAATTGACGAGGTGTTTATGGATTTCAAGAAAAACGTCATTGCGAGCGTAGCGAAGCAAACCATTTTCGCATTATCATTAACCCTGACGCTCACCGCCTGCGGTGACGATTCTTCGTCAGCTCCTGAAGATTCGGATAAAGAGGGTGCCACAATTGATATAAGCAAGATGACGCTCCGCGAAAAAGTGGGCCAGATGTTCTTCATTCGCCCCGAGGCGCTCGACACGAGCATTCACTGGAACGAATACGCCGAGCTTCCGGATTACAAACTGCAGCACGTGAACAAGACCATGCTCGCCATCAACAAGGACTACCCCATTGGCGGCATGATTCTTTACGCCCACAACATCGTAGATGAAGACCAGCTCGGCGAATTCATTGCCGAAATCAGGAAACTGAACGGCAGTCCGCTCCTAGCCATCGACGAAGAAGGCGGCCGTGTTGCCCGCATCGCGAACAACGAGAACTTCGACGTTCCCAAGTACGAAAGCATGGCCGCCATCGCCGAAAGCGGCGACCCGAACGAAGCCTACAAAGCCGCATTCACCATCGGGAGCTACATCAAGGAATACGGCTTCGACATCGACTACGCCCCGGTCGCCGACGTGAATACGAATCCCGAAAACATCGTCATCGGAGCGCGCGCCTTCTCGGATAATCCCGAGACCGCAGCCGATTTCGTAGTAAGCTACCTGAACGGCCTCGATTCCGCAGGCATTATCGGCACGCTCAAGCATTTCCCCGGCCACGGCGACGTAAAGACAGATACGCATTCCGGCTACGCCGAAACCAACAAGACCTGGAAAGAAATGCTCAAGTGCGAAATGATCCCGTTCAAGGCCGGCATCAAGGCAGGCGCCCAGATGATCATGACCGCACACATCGCGACCCCGAAAGTCACCGGTGACGAACTGCCAGCAACGCTTTCGCCGGTCATTCTGCAAGACAAGCTCCGTGGCGAACTCGGCTTCAACGGAGTCATCGTGACCGACGCCATGGACATGGGAGCCATCACCACGCAATTCGGCAACACCGAAGCCGCCATCAAGTCGATTCAGGCAGGCGTTGATGTAGTGCTTTGCTCCCGCGAATTCACGCAAGTGTTCGATGCAGTCGTCAAGGCCGTCGAAAAGGGTGACATAAAAGAAACCCGCATCGACGAAAGCGTCAAGCGAGTTCTTGCGTTAAAGAAGAAATCTTTGTAATAATTAAAGCAAGCCTATTACTGACATTCCATGTGGCCGTCTTTCTGTTCTGCGCACCAGTTATCGCAAATAGCCGGGCGGTAACGATCGCAAATCTTCTGAACTTCCCGCTGGATAATGCTGGACTTTTGTTCTTTAAGATAGTAGCGGCTCACCAATGCGCTCCGGCACTGTTCAACATCAGGCCAGTCACGGTCGGCACACCAAGTCCATAGATATTCCTTGCAATAATTGTTTTCCGGACTTTCCTCGCACAGTTTATACAATTCATAGCAATCGGCAATCTTGTTATTTTCAAAATTGTTCGCCACGCAATAACGTTTGAGTCCATCGGCATAGGCATCGGACTTGTCTTGAGCATTGATAGTGTCGGGCAAGAATAAAGACCACTTGGTGGTATCGAGCATCATGGCAGCCTTCACGTTAGAGGCGTAGCATTCTTTAGCGTCCATGCTGTATACAGAATCGCGATAACTTTCGTAGGCGGTACTATTCAGCGTTGCCAAGTCTTCGCTACTGGTAGTAACATCTATCGCGGCACAGTAAACATCCTGATAAAGCCTGCAACCTTTAGAATCCCAGCTGTCCGAAAGATCGCCTTCGGCATTGTAGCAATTGTGGTGTGCAATGTGCTTCACGCTTACACCCTCGCCGTTGACATGCAACAGTACCGTCGCTTTAGACATTCCGGTAAATACGCCCATACCGTTTTCGATATTCGATTCAGGAATGATTCTCGAATCGTTCACCGATTCCTTCACCTTGTCTATATAATCGATATAAGATTCATCCGTCGAATACAAGTCCACAGAAACATCGCCCAAGGGGAGCATCATGTTCATCAGGTAGGCAGTATCCAGCGCATGGAAATCAGCAACCTTGCGGTTCGAGGTAAAGCCCAAATTCTGGGTCTGTTCCAAGGGATCATGAATCGCAATACCGCGATAACCTTCATCGTCTTCGCTGGTAAAGCCCTTGAACATATCGTTAATGGTCGTATTCTGCGATTCAGCATTACTCATGTCGTAATTCATCACCGCAATGACACCTCTCACAGAATGGTCATAATCCAGGGCACACTTCACGAATTCCATATCCATGGGGAATTCCAAGAAGTCAATCTCGAACCGGGGCTTTTTCTCATTGAAAGCCAGCCACTTATAATCCCCATTCTGCAGAGGAACATTCAAGCCCTTAATCTTAACAGCGGGCGGAATGGTCGCCACGGCCTTGTAACGGGATTCCGCCTTGTGGCCCAAGCTATCCCATTCAAAATATGCTTCCATGGTGTAGGATTCACCAATCACTCCGCCGAAAGCATAGCGAGTAAAGCAATTCGGCTTGCCCTGTTCAGGGCTTAAGACAAGCGTCGTATCGACTTCATTTTCATTCTGATAAAGCGACACAAAACGGCCCTTCACCGTCACATAGGCACTATCGTAAAAGGCGAAACTTTCTGCCGCCGTTTCGTCCAGTTCGTAAACCTTCGAAAAACAGATTTCAGGAGATTCACCACTGATAACGTAGCCATAGGTGTAAATACCCGTGTACACGTCACGCTTTTCGGGGTAGTATTCCCAAGGGCCATGAAAATCGCACGCCACAAGGAAAGCAACAACAAGAACGCACAAGATTTTAGAAATAGTATTCATAGCTCAACATAACCGGTAAAAAGGGGAACTGAGTAATTTCTGTTTTCTCTGGCGGGTTCTTGCGAGTATCGTAGAAGGTATAGAACATGTTTTCGTGGTCAGTCACGTTGATAAACGTCCAGCTAAAATTCCACTTGTTCTCGCGACCGATATCGATAACCTTGACATCAACGCGGAAGTAATCCGTCTGGCGAGCGGCATTGCGGCTACCCGGCAATACAATCGTTTCATCGCTATACTGCTGGTGTCCCATATCCTGCGATATGTAATAGCCCTTATATTCGCTGATAGGCATACCCGCCGAATACTTCATCATGACCGATGTACGAACGTACATGTCTTTTTGAGTCGGGTGTACCGTCAACGCATCTTCTGGGCCGCGCCAGTTGATTCCCAAATCCATCTTCAATGCATAAGGCTGATGCCAACTCGGGAAATAGGGCTTGGTACCGTCATTCGTTTTCATGACACTAATGCTCTGGCTCCAGTTAATGCCGCCAAACCACCAACCTTTATCTTTGCGCAAAGAAAGTTCATAACCCATGGAATACCCTTCTGCCGTTCCGAATCCATCTGCCAGCACAAAATCATCGGAGGCCGTTTCGTCATTACTGTCCAGCACGGACACAAACGTATTCAGGTTGCTTTGGGTTTTGTAGTAGACGCCTACAGTAGCATCGTAATCTTCCATAATGCCACGCTGGCTATATTCTGCAGCAAACAGCCACGAAGAAGCCGGATCAATATGCTTGCCTGTAGAACTCGTTGTCGCCGGATAATAGAATTCGTTCAGCGTTTCCTGGTCGGTATAGACAAGCGAGTTCAGGTACTGCAAATAATAACCACCATAGAATTCCACCGTCTTGTCATCATCGATATTGATGGTGAGGGACGCACGGGGTTCTACGCCAAAGTGTTCCGCCGCAGTCTGGTAATTAAAGCGGAGACCATATTGCAACAAGTAATCAGGCGTCAACTTCCAGGCATCCTGCAAGTAACCCACATGATGGAAGGGCTTCTGAATATCCGCTATGCTGATGGTAGACATCTGTTCCTGATAACGTTCGTAATCGTATTCCAATTCGTAGCCCACGGTGAGGGTATGGTTCGGAATACCGCGGTAATTCACCCACTGCTTGCCCGCAAAGGTATAAAGGTACATTTCAATGGACATGAGATCGCTGATACTCATGGTCTGGTAGAATTCGCTGAAGGCAAGAGTCGCGTTATAATCCCAGTCACCATTAATGCGGTGAGTAAAACCGAGCGGAATTGCCACGTTACCCCAGTCCATATAAAGCGGATCAAAACTCAGGCGGTCCTTACCCACATAGAAGCTCAATTTCATGCGGGTATCATCGGTAAAATTGTACATGAAAGTGCCCTGCACATCCGTAAATTCGTAGTCCAGGTTAAGGTCGATAATATCGAGGGCATTCATCAAATCCAGCATGTAGCCGATATAAGTCGTACGGCCAGCCACCACCCAACGGGCAGGGCCTTGGTGACCTTCGGTATGGATCTGCGCAGCAAAGGTACTGATCTTGATGCTGGACTTGCTGAACCATTCGTTGACCGTATCCTGGCCACCGGCACGACCATCCATCTTGAGCACGGAACTTAGACGGTTGCCATACTGTGCCGGGAAACCGCTCTTATAGAACTGCACATCGTCAATGCCTTCCACCAGGAATGTACTGAAAAGCCCGAAGAAATGCACCGGCGAATAAACGACTGCATTGTCGAACAAGAAAAGGTTCTGGTCTGCGGCGCCACCGCGCACATAAATCTTGGAACTAAAATCGGAGCTAGCCACCACGCCCGGGAGCGCCTGGATGCTCTTGATAACGTCGGCTTCGGCGAGGCTCGGCATACGCTTGATAGACTTGGCAGACACCACGGATTCGCCGGGTTTACGCTTGGGGCGACGGCGCAACTGCACCACGACTTTCTTGAGTTCGGTCACCTTGGCGTTGTCGCCACCAGCAAGGAGCGCATCCACATCGACATCCTGTTTTGCGCTGTCAAATCCTTCGGCTGAATCATTAGCAGTGGATTGCTTCGCTTCGCTCGCAATGACGTCCGCAGAGCCGCCTTCAGCAATACCGGCAGAATCTCCTGCAAGTGCATTCTCATCTTGCACAAACGCTTCGCCCAGAGTCTGCGAGAAGCTGCGTTCCGTACCCGAATACACCAGCTCGTAGCATTTTTCTTTTTCGGCGCCAGAGGTATCGGAGTTGGTAACGCAAACATTCCAGAGGGTATCTTCCGGAAGAATAACGCTAAATGGCGTGCCCACGGTTGTCTGCAACGCTTCGCCAGACTCCAGAATCTCCACATTCAGCTTTTCGCCAGGGGCAAAGGAAGAATCCTGCACCACGCCATTAAATATAATCCCTGCAGGTGCCAGGGAATCTGGCACAGGCTCCTGTGCCATAGCGGCCAAAGCCACCAGTAAAACAAAGATTCCAATCAACTTTTTCAACAAAAACTCTCTTCTCGTATATAAAAAATAGCAAATAGGTTTCCCTATTTGCTATTGTAACACCTAAAGGAGTAAAAAGTGTCACTTTTTTATTTAGAATCTTCCGACGGTAATTCCGGAGTAGAATCCAGGCCACCAGCGACCTTTATGCTTTTCGCTACCAAAGTCGTCGTGGTAGTTGTTCCAAGGCTTCGGCCAGAGCTTGTCCGCATAGCCAAGCGTCACCACATTCAGCGTACCGCCTACCGCAAGGCCGACACCCGGGAACAGCTTGTGCACAAAGCCTAAACGCAGGCGGTGGTGGTAATTTTCATTCGTATCGTCGCTGAACGAGACAGCTTCGTGGGCGTTCAGGAGCATGTATTCCAATTCAAAGTGGTTACCGTACTTGCCGAACTGCGTACCGATACCGTAGCCGCTTTCGTAGCGGTCTTCAAAGTGCTTGAATCCGTTACCCTTTTCGAAGGGGCGGGCCACTTGGAAAGCCGTGTAGAAATAAGCCGTACCCAAGTGGAGTGAAAGATCCAGAGCTCCCATTTCGTTCAAGGAGGTGGTAGCAGACCATACACCGTTACCGACCACGCTAATAAAGCCCACCGGAGTCTTTTCGCATTGCCCGCAAACGTTCACAAAACCCACCTGGCGGCCCTTGGACTTAGGCGCCACATTCACGTAACCCACCTGCGTGCCGCCTTCCCATGCCGTGGCATTCACAAAGCCCACGCCTACACGGGAATTGACTGCCACGTTGGTAAAACCGACTTGAACATCGTTGTCTTTTGCCACATTGACAAAGCCCACTTGAACATCGGCATTCTTAGCGACATCGACAAAGCCCACCTGCACTTTGGAGCCCATATTCGTGTTCACAAAGCCAACGCCAGTTGCGCTATATTCCGAAGCGTTCACAAAGCCCAACTGTAAGTACCGCATGGTATCGAGAGCAGCATTCACAAAACCAATCTGCGCACCTTCGGATTTTTCAGATGCCCAGTTGATATAGGACAGCTGCAAGCCATCGACACTTTCGGCATAGTTCACGACACCAGAAATCTGCGCACCGTCAATATTTTCGTTTGCGATATTCAAGAGACCCGTAATCTGAATGCCGCGCATATCCTTATTGGCGCTGTTCACAAACAAGCTCACCTGCGAACCGACCATGTAGTCTTTCGTCTTGGTGGCGAATAGGCCCAGCTGCACACCCTTGCGCGGCTTTTCGTCGCGATCGTAAAAGTCGAATGTCGTGTGAGAAACGCCGTTGCGGTCAAGGGAATCTAGCGAACATTTTGCAGTATCGCCATTCGCACAAGTACGTTCACTCTTGATTTCGCCGCGAAGAGCGGTCTTTTCGACAGCAACCGTATTGAACTGCTTATTATTGAGGCGCGCACGGTTGTTGTCATAAAGTGTAATCGATGCTTCCTTGTATTCGGCAGGGCGTTCCAGGCGAACAGTATACTTACCGGCAGGGAATCCGAGGCTCATCGAGCGGCCAGATTTTTTGTAAAGTTCGGCGACAAGTTCACCCTTTTCGTCGCGAATGAACAAGTGACCATCCACATCTTCATCGAGGTCGAGGCCGGCGCTTGTGCTGCGCAAATCGGTCATGACCACATCACCAGTACCGGCCAGGTTCATGTCGCGGCTGGGGTGCTGTGCGCCACCCATCGTAGCTTCCGTTTTCTGGAGCGTTTCGTTGAAGGCAAACTGATAAGCTTCAGAAAGCGTCACCTTGCCGTCACCGCTCACATCGCCTGCCCCGCGAAGACCGCTCACCAGCGAGTGCGTGAAAAAGGAACCCTTAAGCTTGTCACTTTCCTGGCTCGACTCATCTTGAGTGCTGCTGGTGATAAAGGCGTAGCCTTTCATGTCGCTGCTTTTGTCGACCATAAACGCAGGGACAGCGACACCGCCCTTCGCGCGGGTAATAGCACCCGAGCCGCAAGCGTCAATCACGGCGATTTTCACATCGGCATGCAAGGCATCCACACGCTTGCGGAATTCCTTCCAGCTGTAAATTTCTTCGCCCAGACGCAAGCCCTTTTCATCGGCATGGCCACTGTAATACACCAGCACTTCTTCGCGGGAATTGGCATCTGCGCCTTTGGCAGATCTTGCAGACTGCAACTTTTTATCGAGGGCTTCCAGCTGACTCTGCAAAGAGGCCACGCTAGGTTCTGTCACCCGATAGACATTCTGCTTGGGCACGCCACCCATTTGCGAAAGCACATTGGAAAAGGCGCGGGCATCGCTTTCAGCATAGCGCAGCACCGGGCGGCCCTTACCGCCGTTGTTTGCACTCACCGCAAACACGTATCGGTTAATCGCAATCTCACCAGAATTCGCAGCAGCATGTGCTTTACCTGCCACCGCAAAAAGAGCAACGATACACATCAGGCAAAGAACTGCAGATCCCGACAAAAAGTCGCAGAACAAAACGTTACCCAAAAACTTTTTCATTGTCACCCCCTTACTTTTCCACCTTGCGGAGCGTAAACGAAACCGACTCCACTCCGGCCTGCTTCAAACTCTTATCGAAATTATCTACATCGATTGCAAAAGATTTCTGCGAGGTCAGCAAAAAGAACTTTTCGAACTTCGGCGCATTGTCCAGCTTATAGGCAAACGGGAGCGTGGTCATCTTACCCGGTTCCAGTTCAATGGCGTTATTGCCGTCGCCCATATGCATGGTCACGGTACCGTTGCCATCCATGCTAAAGAGCATGCCGAAGCATTTCTGCGGAACGCGGTAACGCAACTGGATTTCGTCACCTTCAGAAGCATCACCCAAATTCACCATTTGTACGGCGCTGTCCCCCGTCTTTTTCCAGACTTCCAGCGAAGCGGACATTCCCTTGATACGGGTACCGTCGTCCACATTGGCCATGGCCACTTCCATCGTAGCGCTTTCGCCTGAATAGGTTTCCACATTACGGTTCAAGACCACCATGGAGAAAACGCCCAGCGCAATAACCAGAGCCGCGGCCACCTTGAGCCACAGCCCAGAAATCACGTTGCCATCGGCAGCCTCATCCGCAGCGTCCATTTTTGCTTCCAAAGCCTCAAACGGATTTTCCGCCACAAAGCGCTTGCCCTGTTCACGCATTTCGCGCACACGGGCGGCAAAAATTTCGTCGCTCAGTTCACGTTCCTGGAAATCGCGCATTTCTTTTTCGGGAAGTTCCCCGAGCAAATAGCGCTCCAGCTTTAAATCGGAAATTTTGTTGACAGTCGTCATCTTTCAACCTCCAGATTCTTGATTCTGGCTTGCAGGGTGCGCAAACGCTTACGCACGCCACTCACCGAAAGTCCAACGGTTTCAGCAGTTTCTTCCAGAGTCATGCCGTCTACATAATGCAACGTTGCAATCGTACGGGTCGATTCCTGCTCCTTCGAAAAAATCTTGGCCAAAAGTCCCCTGGCCTCAACGCCGTCATCTTCTTCGGCACAGGCAATCGTGAGCAGCATTTCGCTTGAATCCACATCTAGCCCGCGACGTTTCTTGTCGCGAATGCGGTTCAGGCAAAGTCTGGTCGCCGTATTCCACAGCAAGCTTGACGGTTGCGACAAATCCAGGGAATCTACACGTTCGTACACGCGCAAAAACACGTTTTGCACCATATCTTTCGCTTCGGCATCATCCTTAAGCAAAAACACACAGCGCCTGAAAACCATCGGGGCGTAAGCCTCGTACAGTTTCGAAAAAGCCATGCGGTCAAGGAGATTTTTCCTGTTCATACCATTGTAACACTAGAGGAAGTTGAAAGTGTCACCGCAAATTTAACAAAAAGAAACCCCCGACCTAGTCGGGGGCAATATCCATAGGAAATATAATAAGGTACTATTTCGTGGCAGGTTCGGCAGCCGGAGCAACAGGAGCCACGGCAGCGCTGTCGATGGCAGGCACTTCGGCAAAAACCTTCAAGAGTTCCACCTCGAACACCAGCATCGCATTGGCCGGAATCATCGGGGGCACGCCAGCTTCGCCATAGGCCAAGGCGCTCGGAATCCAGGCCTTCACCTTGTCGCCTTCCTTCATGACCTGCAGCAAGTCCTGCCAGCCTTCAATCACGGCATCCACCGGGAATTCCAGCGGTTCGCCGCGCTTCACGCTATTGTCGAATTCCGTACCGTCCAGGAGGGAACCCACATAGTGGACCTGCACCTTGTCGCCCGTCTTGGGGCTAATGCCAGCACCGGCCTTGAGCATCTTATACTGCACGCCCTTGGGAGTCTTCTTGACAGTAGTATCCTTTGCATTTTCGGCAAAGAACTTGGTCTGTTCATCCAAAGCCTTCTGGGCCTGGGCCTTGTCATCGGCTTCCTTCTTCTTTTGCATCTGCAAAAGCAAGTCCTGCAAGGCCGATTCCGATGCGGAATCAGACATGAGCACCGAGCGGTTAGAATCCACCTGGTCCTTGATGGCACCCATGAGTACCGGGATGTTCAAGGGAACATTCACATTGGCCACGGCCTTGCCCAAATCCATACCCAGGGCATAACTGTAGCGATCCACGGCATTGCTAAGATCCGGCTTCGATGAATCTGCAACAACCGGAGCTGTCACAGGAGCGGGTTCCACAGCGGGTTTTTCGCCACCACCACAGGCAACGAGAACACCACAAATGGGCAAAACGACACTAAAAATCGGCTTGAATTTCATTTTAAACCTTTGAAAATCAGTGATTTACGACACATCCAAAAATAGAAAACACTCAAAGGAACGGAGTGAGAACACTTTTTAGAGCGCATTTTTCACCCTAAAAAATACAAAAAACGATTCCCTCAGAAAAAATTTTAAACAAAAATTGCCGTTTTTATAAAAATTTAAAGACTTTTATCCAAATAGGCAACAACTCGCCTTACACAAGTGCCGTAAACGGGGGTTTACAAAGGGGTTGCATTATAAGCTTTTTGTTACTAAATTTACACATAAGAGTGAGAAAAATAAGGAAATTGTATGAATTACAGATTCAAAAATTTCATTAGCTCGGCCAACGAGAACAAGGCCTCCTTCGACAGTTCCATCGAAGGCGTGCGCAGTTCTTTGGATGCCATGATGGCCTCCACAAGCACCCGGGCCACCCCCAATGCCTCGACCACCGGCTGGCTCAGGGGTTCTCTTTCCTATCCGTGGGTTTTGATTTGTTCCTTGGTTCCGTCTCTCAAGGAACTGTTCTAAGAATTTCCAACAGAACACTTTAGACACCCTGCAAAATGCAGGGTGTTTTTTTTATTTTTGGCAAAAACTCGCGCATTTTGCGCACCGGAGACACTTATGGCAGCACTCATCCTCGACGGCAAGGCACTTGCCAAGACCACTGAAGAAGAACTCAGCGCCCGCGTGGCCAAGCTCAAGGAAAAGACGGGCAAGACCCCGATCCTGGCCACCATCTTGGTGGGCGACGATCCGGCCAGCGCCACGTACGTGAAGATGAAGGGCAACGCCTGTGCCCGCGTGGGCATGGAAAGCATCCGCGTAGTGCTCCCGAAGAACACAACGACCCAGGAACTCCTCGACAAGATCCAGGAACTGAACGAAAACAACGACGTGCACGGCATTCTTTTGCAGCACCCAGTTCCGCGCCACATTGACGAACGCGCCGCTTTCGAAGCCATTGACGCCCGCAAGGACGTGGACGGCGTGACTTGCCTCGGCTTTGGCCGCATGGCAATGGGCGAACCTGCTTACGGTTGCGCAACGCCGGCTGGCATTATGCGCCTCTTGAAGGCTTACAACATTCCTCTCAAGGGTAAGCACGCCGTGGTTGTTGGCCGCAGCGCCATCCTTGGCAAGCCCATGGCACTCATGCTCTTGAACGCAGACTGCACCGTGACCATTTGCCACAGCAAGACCGAAAACCTGCCCGAATTCGTGAAGCAGGCCGACATCTTGGTCGGTGCCGTGGGCAAGCCGGAATTCATCAAGAAAGAATGGATCAAGCAGGGCGCCGTCGTGGTCGATGCCGGTTATCATCCGGGTGGCGTCGGCGATATCGAAAAGGGTCTCGACGACGTGGCATCCGCCTACACTCCGGTTCCGGGCGGCGTAGGCCCCATGACCATCAACACGCTCATTTACCAGAGCGTGGAATCCGGCGAAAAGTACCTGGGTTAACGGCGAGTCCGTTCGAGTTCGACGGCGTCGGTTTCAGCCGAGTTTGGCGAAAGCATGCCTTTCATGATATCGCCCACAAATTCAGCCCCGACACCAATCAAAGTCCCGACAGTAGAATCGTTTGAAATCTTGCGACTGTCCATTTCGACAGTCGCATCTTTTATAGCGGTTTTATTGTTTTCTTTGGGGTCTGAATAGACCATGGGTCCTTTTTTATGGCCCAAATCAAGGGAATCGGCAACCGTAGGCGCCTTCTTTTGCACTAACTGGGCACATGTAATGCCCGCAAGCATAAATATGGCCAATCCAAGGAATTTCATTTTTGCACCCTCTGTGCAAAATATAGCAAGAGCCGATTTCGCCGGCCACACCACTCTAGAACTTTGTCAAAAATTCCTTGGCATCCATGGATTGCACCAAGGTATCGCCCAACAGCGCCCGCAGGCGTTCCAGATCGGGGTGACCTTCACGTTCGAATACCACCACCTTCTTAAAGCGGTCACGATGCCTAAGCAGGAATTCCAGATTGTTCATGTCGGATTTCGGGAATCCATAGCCCAAGAAGAAAATCTCTTCGGCATTCTTGAGGTAATAATCAGCCTTGCTCCACAATAAATTAAACAGGCTCCCCCGCAAGAACGATTCCTTGGCATGCGCCATCGGAATATAAATCGGGGTGTCTTCGCGGTAAATGGGAAAACTTCGGTCGCAAGGTTCCACCTGGCACACGTTTTTCAAATCGAGCGGGTCAGAGGCGCCCTTGACCGGATACCAGTTCAGTGAGCCATGCAGCTTGATTAAATCCACCGAATGGGTACGCGGCGCACGAACCGCACTGCGGTCGGCAGGATCAATACGCACACCGTAATCCACCGCCACGTTCGGGCCCATTTTAGGGTCGTCGGTAATGATATTTTCAATCAGCGTATCGTAATTGAAACTGAGCAAGAGCGTATCGCGCACACCCTCGCTCGGGCAATTGACACAGCCCGCCAAGAACTTGCGGAGAATAGTCGCCGACTGGGAATCTACCGCATGGTCGTGGCGAATCGCCCCCGCAATAAAGCGCAACAGTTCAAAACGCAAGCTGGAATGGTAAAGGCTTTCGCGCACCCCCGGGAAAATCTGCGCCGACAGAATTGAAGTCGAAAGGGTTTCGATGTTCAGGTATTCGGCCTGGTTATTGCACAGTTCCAGAAATCGCCTACAGTAATCACGCAGGTGCGGGAACTCGTCCGAAATTCCAAAGGGAATCAGTTCGTTCAAGTCGCGCAGCGTAGGCATCTGCGGGCAAAACGATTTACTGAATCCAGAACCCAATACAAAAATCCGGCGGTATGTACTCGATGCGATATCCATACCCTTAATGTATAATAATTTCAGCGAAATATCTCAACGACCGGCAAAAAATTAGGGTGACCGAAAGGTCACCCCGCTACATAATATATCATCAAAAAAGATTACTTTCTAATCTTATAGGTTTTGTTGCCTACGATTACAAACATCACGCCCTGATTGGCCAAGCGGATTTCCTGGGTGGAAGAACTAATTCTTGCCGCACTCAGCACACGGCCGTTGATGTCAGTAACAGTATATTTTGCATTTGCCGGAGCGTTGTCAATGACGATTGCGTTGTTGGTCGAATAAACCTTTACGCCGCTGTTCATGGCGAGTGTCGATGCGATTGCTTCGGGGCTTGCCTTGCCGCTGACGGTTGCCTTGTAAAGCTTGCAGCCTTCAAAGTAGTCGACCTTGTCGCCATCCTTGTAGGAGACGCCATTGTATTCACCCGGTTCGATGGTCTTTTCTTCAGATTCGACAGTCGGCTTCGGCTTCCAAATCTTGAAGTTGCCGCTCAAGTGGAGCATGGCGAGGTAATGCACCAGGCCATCATAGTAGCGGTACTGACCGGTCATGAACTTGGTGTCCCAAGCGTTCTGCAAGTTCTTCTTGATTTTGTCTTCGGAGCCCGAGGTGCTTCTCAAAGCGATGGCGGCAACAGCATTTGCACCGGCTTCGCCCTGCGTGTACTGTTCAGAAGGATTGGAGCCATCCCAGTTGAAACGTGCGTGCTGGTAGCCGTCCTTTTCAAAGAAGTTGATAATTCTTGTAGCCATTTCAATTTCTCTGGTAGAGTCGGCACCGAACAGGTAATAGTCCATACCGAAGTTCATAGCGCTACGCATGGCGTCGTACATGTACTTGGTTGAATTATTATTGCCGTTGTATTGCTGCGGCTGACCATTGAAGGCGCTGTAGTCTGTGAACAAACCGGAGCTCGTGTTAGAAGACTTGTAAAGGTGTTCGCGTGCAGCGGACACAGCCTTTTTCCACTTGTCGGTATCCTTTTCTGCCCAGCGGGAGATGAGTTCCAAATAGGCAGGTAAGTCATAAGACGGGTCGGAGAAATCGTTTCCGTTGCCAAGCGGCTGGAAAACGATAATGTAGTTGCCCTGGTTAAAGAGCTTGTGGCCCGGGTTGTTCCACATCTTGTCCATGATGTACTGGGCGTCTTTCATGTACTGGCTGTCGTTCCAGCGGTTCGCTGCAAACAGGAGGGACATCATAAAGTACATTTCGCCGTCCGGTGCGCAGTTGTCGTCACCACCCGTGCCGTCATCTCTGCGCTGCCAGGCGAAGTAACCGTCCCAGTCACCGCCCTTGTGCCACATGTGGTTCTTTGCCCAATTCCAGAGCTTGTCAAATTCTTCTTTGTGGCCGGTCTGCACGGCAATCATCATGCCGTAAGACATACCTTCGGAGCGAATGTCGTTATTGTTGATATCCTTGATGTAACCTTCGTTACCATTGTCGAAGAAAACCTTGGAATTGTTATCGCCCTTGAAGTAGTGCTCCCACATCGCATCCATTTTTTCCTGGATTTCTGCGTCGGTCTTGCCCAAGTAGGTCTTGAACGGGCTGGTGTAATCACCGGTGTAATATGCACCGTTCAGCTGGGATCCATCCTTTTCACAATCCGGACCGTAGTAGGCTCCGTTTTCATCAAAGAATGTTCCGGCGTAGGTTTTGTCAGCAGCAAAAGCAGCCGAAGTACCCAATAACAAGGCTACAGAAGCCATAGCAAGCTTGGAATAGCTTTTCATATAATACTCCCTGATTTTAATACCCGCCTATAATATAGTTGCGCTAGAAATGAAATGCACTAGGTTGAAAACAATTGCCGTTGTACACAAAAACAACGGAGTTCTGTTTACAAAAGGAAACCCCGCCCTGTATACAGGCGGGGAATTCTTGCATTTATCGCTTATTTTACGCTTTATGCGGCACGCAGGGCCTTGGCTGCAGTCACAAGGTTCTTGAGGCTTGCCGTCGTTTCGGTTTCGCCACGGGTTTTGAGACCGCAATCCGGGTTCACCCACACATTCTGCTGCGGAACCTTCGCAATAATCTTGTGGAGGGCATCCACAATTTCCTGTTCCGAAGGAACGCGCGGAGAGTGAATGTCATACACACCCGGGCCCACCTGCGTTTCGAACTTGGCTTCGTTCAGAGCGTCAAGCAACTTGAGGTCAGAACGGCTTGCTTCGAAGGTGATCACATCAGCGTCCATGTTGTCGATGTCGCGCACGATGTCGTTGAATTCACTGTAGCACATGTGCGTGTGAATCTGCGTTTCAGGCTTGACCTTGGCATGCACCAGGCGGAATGCCGGAATGGCCCAGTCGAGGTATTCCTTGTGCCAATCACTCTTACGGAGCGGCAGCTTTTCACGGAGAGCGGCTTCATCAATCTGGATAATGCGAATGCCGTTCTTTTCGAGATCAAGGACTTCGTCGCGGATGGCAAAGCCGATTTCCTGAGCCTGCACCTTCAGCGAAACATCTTCGCGCGGGAACGACCAGTTGAGAATCGTCACCGGGCCCGTGAGCATACCCTTCACCGGCTTCTTGGTGCAGCTCTGAGCGTATACAGACCATTCGACGGTAATCGGAGCACTGCGGCTCACGTCGCCCCATACGACAGGCGGCTTCACGCAACGGGTACCATAGCTTTGCACCCAAGCGTTCTGCGTAAAGATAAAGCCATCAATCTTCGTGCCGAAATATTCCACCATGTCATTGCGTTCAAATTCACCGTGCACAATCACGTCAAGGCCGATTTCTTCTTGCAGCTTGATGCATTCGGCAATCTTCTTCTTGTTGAATTCCACATACTGTTCCTTGGAGATTTCACCCTTGCGGAATGCGGCGCGGTTGGCGCGGACTTCGGCAGTCTGCGGGAAAGAACCGATCGTGGTCGTGGGGAATGCGGGCAGCTTGAACACATCATTTTGAATCACACGGCGTTCAAAGCGGCTGGGCGTGCGTTCAAAATCAGCGGCGCTGAGGGCGGCAAGTTCGGCCTGTACCTTGGCGTTTGCCTGCACGCGCGGGGTGGCGAACAGAGCCTTGTTCTTTGCGAGGGCAGCAGCAGCACCGCTTGCGATTTCGGCAAGTTCCACAAGCTTTTCCTCGGCGAAGGCAAAGTGACGGAGCGTTTCGGCGGGGAGTTTCTGTTCGGCAGCAACCGTATACGGCACGTGCAACAGCGAGCAAGAAGTTCCGACCACCACGTTTTCTACACCAACGGCCTCTTCAATTTCAGCGAGCAAGGCATTCTTCTGGGCGTAATCAGCACGCCAGATGTTCTTGCCATTCACGACACCGGCGAGCAAGAGTGTGTTCTTTGGGAAACCAGACTTGATCAGTTCCAGCGACTTGAGGCCTTCCACAAAATCGAGACCGATGGCATCGAAACCGAGGGCAATCACATCCTGATACACATCGCGGATATCGCCAAAATAAGTCTGCAAGGCAACCTTGAGGCCTGCGGCACGCACCTTCTTGATAAGTTCCACATAAATAGACTTGAAAAGTTCGCGCTCTTCGGCGGTCACGTCGAACACCAAAGCGGGTTCGGCGAAGCTGATCCATTCGGCACCGGCAGCGGCGAGCAGTTCGGCAACCTTCGCATAAGCAGCGACAGCAGAGGTTGCAAAATCCTTGGCCTTCTTTTGGCCGTTGTAGCGGGCCAAGCGGAGGAACGTGTAGGAGCCAATCAAAGTCGGCACAGTCTGGATTCCAGCAGCTTTTGCTTCGTTGTATTCCTGCACCGGCTTGGAATCATTCACCTGAAATTCAGAAGCGTCATCGATTTCCGGAACAATGTAGTGGTAGTTTGTGTTGAACCACTTCTTCATGGGGAGGGCCTTCACATCGCCCTTTTCACCCTGATAGCCGTGAGCGGCTGCGAAATACTTTTCGAGCGTGCTCAAGTTCAGGTTCTTGTAGCGTTCCGGAACAACGCCGAACAAGAACGCGGTATCGAGAATGTTGTCGTAAAACGAGAAATCGTTCGAAGGAATAAAGTCGATACCTGCGGCCTTCTGCTTCTGCCAACCGTACTGACGGATTTCGGCGGCGACGTTCTGGAGTTCAGCTTCGGAGATTTCACCCTTGAAGAACTTTTCGCTTGCAAACTTGAGTTCACGGGCCTTACCGATACGCGGGAAACCAATTACAGATGTTTTTTTATTGCTCATAGTGTTTAACCTACCTTTTTTGTTTGTTTTTCGATTACGCCGCCAAATATATCTCCTTTTTCATCATCGGTAAAATACTATTTTTTTCGCATTCACCATAGATTTTTCCTATGGTAAAAACAAAAGCATTTGAATAACTAGCTATAAGAAAGCCCTATGACTTTACAACAACTTAAGTACGCAATTGCCATCGCCGACACGCGCAATATTACCGAAGCATCCAAGCGCGTATTCATCTCGCAGCCGAGCCTTACGGCGGCCATTCATGACCTCGAAGAAGAAATGGGCGTTACCATCTTTAACCGCTCCAATAAAGGCGTCACGATCACTAACGAGGGTGACGAATTCCTCTCTTACGCAAGGCAAGTTTTGGAACAAGCGACCCTGATGGAAGACCGCTACAAGGGTGGAAAAAGTGGCAACACCATCTTCTCCGTAAGCTGCCAGCATTATTCTTTTGCCGTCAACGCATTCGTCGATGTCATCCGAAAATTCGGTGGTTCGAGCTACGATTTTACGCTCCGAGAGACCCAAACTAATGAAATTATTGACGATATTGCGAAGCTAAAAAGCGAAATTGGCGTACTTTATTTGAGCGACAAGAACGAAAAAGTCATAAAAAAACTCATACAAAAGAACAATTTGATCTTTGAAGAGCTCTTTGCGACCCCCTTACACGTGTTTATGTCGTCTAAAAACCCACTCGCCAAGAAAGAAAAAATCACGTTGGAAGACTTAAAACCGTATCCGTACCTGACCTACGAACAGGGCGATTTCAATTCCTTCTACTTTGCCGAAGAACCGCTAACCGCCATCGATTTCGATTGTCCGCGCAATATCAAGGTTCGCGATCGCGCCACCCTTTTCAACTTGCTTATCGGTCTTGACGGCTACACCATTTGCTCCGGCGTTATCAGCCACAAGCTCAACGGCCGCAACATTATCGCAAGGCAACTCGATGTTCACGACAAAATGACCATCGGTTATGTAATGCGAAAAGGCGTAACGCCATCGCGCTACGCCAAAGCATATATTGCAGCACTCCTGCGACACTGCAAATAAATTATTTATCAATAATCGCCGAGGCGACTACACCATCGCCGGCGTAAAGCACCAGGACTTGGCCGGGAGCGGCTGCGAATTGCGGAGTTTCGAATTCCACGCGAATGCGGCCCGGTTCTAGATCCAGAATCTTTGCGGGAGAGCCCTTGTGACCCAAGCGAATATGGGCATCCAGCGGTCCCTTGAGTAGCGGCGAATTTTCAGACACCATCAAGTTCAAATCAATGGCAGAAACCTGAATGCAAGAAAGAGCGCTGCGAGGGCCAAGAACCACTTGGTTTTTAGCAGCATCAATAGCCACTACAAAAAGCGGCTCCTTTTGCCCACCGATATTCAAGCCCTTGCGCTGGCCCACGGTATAATTCACGATTCCCTTGTGTTTACCTAATACCTTGCCGCTTACATCTACAAAATCACCCGGCACTTGATCCGATTCTTCAAAAAGCACCGAGTAATCACCGCATTCAATAAAATCCTGACTTTCGCGCTTGGTGGCAAAATCATCCCAACCGATTTCAGCAGCAAGCGCCTTGACATCTTGCTTATGCATGTTCCCCAGCGGGAAAAGTACCGTCGAAAGTTGTTCCGCCGAAAGCCTAGACAGAAAATAAGTCTGATCCTTGCCCGTATCTAAAGCGCGATACAGAAAAGGTTCGTTCTCGTTTTTGAAATCGAGGCGCGCGTAATGCCCGGTGGCAAAATGATCAAACTCAATTCCCATTTTGCGGGCAGCCAAATGCAATGCGCCAAACTTGATAGACTGATTGCAACGCACGCAAGGATTCGGCGTACGGCCAGCACGGTATTCGGCGCGGAAATAATCCAGCACCTTAGTTTTGTATTCACCAGCGACAGGAACCACGTAATGCGGGATTCCAAGGCGGTTCGCCACCAGCTTCGCTTCTTCAATATTCTTGTCTTCGCTAGGGCCGTAGCAACCTTCGCGACCTTCTACGGCGGGCATATTCACCGAGCCATCCCACGTTGCCATGGTGAGCCCAACAACATCGTACCCCTGCTTTTGCAACAGGTACGCCGAAAGGGCGGAATCCACACCGCCCGATAAACCGACTGCTACTCTTTTTGCCATTATAATAAATGTAGAAGTCTCAAAAATAAATGTCCAATAAAGTTTTCCAATACCTAGGTATTGCTAAAAATTATAACCACTCATTTTCGCCATCTTGATATAAAAATTTTTGATAATTCTGTATAAAAACAAAGTATTAGAATAAATATAGACTCCTTTCTATTTTTCGCACTGAAATAATATAAGGAGAGTGATTCACATGTCAAATAAAGTATCTAAGAAATCAAGTAAAGTTTCAGTGGATGTTACGAACCCGGCAAATTGGAATTTTGGCACCAAGTGCCTGCAGGCGGGTTGGAAGCCGAAAGTCGGCGAGCCCCGCGTATTGCCGATTTTCCAATCGACCACTTACAAGTACGAAGATGTCGACGAAGTGGAACGCCTTTTCTCTTTGAAGCAATCGGGCAATAAGTATACGCGTACGGGTAACCCCACGGTTGCTGCATTCGAAAGCAAGATTACCGAGTTGGAAGGCGGTGTGGGCGCAGTCGCAACGGCTTCAGGGCAGTCGGCTGTGCTTCTCGCCATTTCAAATTTGGTGAAGGCGGGCGATCACATTGTGGCCTCTAAGGCGGTGTACGGCGGAACTTACACGCTGCTCGATGTTCGACTTTCTAAGCTTGGCGTCGAAACGACCTTCATTGACCCGGAAGCCCCTATTGCAGAACTCCGCAAGGCGTTCCGCCCCAATACCAAATTGATCTTTGGCGAAACGATTGGAAACCCGGCGCTCGGCGTTTTGGATTTTGAAAAGTTCTCGAAGCTTGCCAAGGAATTTGACGTACCCTTCCTTGTAGACAACACGCTTGCAACGCCGTTCTTGGTGAAGCCTTTGAAGCACGGTGCAAATGTCGTCATTCATTCGGCAACCAAGTACATTGACGGTCACGCCATCGCTTTGGGCGGCGTCGTGATCGATGGCGGTAACTACAACTGGAATAATGGAAAGTTCCCGGATCTTGTGAATCCTGATGCGCAGTACGCCAACACCTCTTATACCGAAAAATTTGGTCGCGCCGCCTACATTGTCAAGGCTCGCGCCCAGTTCTTGCGCGATTTCGGTGCCGCTCAGAGCCCGTTCAACGCATTCCTTTTGAATTTGGGCCTTGAAACGCTCCATTTGCGTATGCCGCAACACAGTTCTAACGCTTTGGCGTTGGCGGAATATCTTTCTAAGCACCCGGCAGTAAATTGGGTCAACTATCCGGCACTCAAATCTAGCCCGAATAGCAAGCGCATTCGCAAGTATTTTGATTACCAGGGCGGAAGCGGCGTGCTGACCTTTGGCCTCAAGGGAGGCAAGGCCGCTATCCGTTCGTTTGTGAAGGCGCTGAAGGTCGCGGCTTTGGTGGTGCATGTGGGCGATGCCCGCACAAGCGTGCTACACCCGGCAACAAGTACGCATTCTCAGCTTTCGCCGAAGGATAGGCTTGCCGCAGGAATCCCTGACGATATGATTCGCGTGTCAGTCGGTATTGAAGATCCGCGTGACATTATCGCTGATTTTGAACAGGCAATTAAGGCGAGTAGTAAAAAGAGCGCATAATTTAAGGCGGGTATAAGCATCATGCAAATGATCATTGATGGAAAACGTGTGGACGCTTCTACTCGTGACGTTATTCGCGTTTTGAATCCCGCAACACAGGAATTCATTGATACCGTACCCAAAGCAACTGCAGACGATGTCAATCAAGCTATCGATGCAGCGCAAGAGGGAAAGCGCATTTGGGCAAATACGCCTACTCATGAACGAGTCCGTATATTGAGCCGTTGTGCAGACGCCATTGAAGAACATCTTGAAGATCTTTCGCAAAGTCTTTCACGAGAAATGGGAAAAATCATTCAGGAAGCTCGTGGTGAAATTCGCGTCAGTGCGCAAACAATTCGAGGGTATGCCGAAGCTGCGGCTCATCATTACGGGAAGACCCTGACAGATTCCCAAAAGGGAATCGAAAAAGATATCCTCTTTACCCGTCATGAGCCTCTCGGAGTTGTCGCTTGTATCACGCCCTTCAATTACCCAGTTTTACTTGTCGCTCATAAAATGGCGGCTGCCCTTGCTACAGGGAATGCGGTGATTATAAAACCTGCAAGCGATAATCCTCTTACATTAATAAAAATAGTTGCCCTTTGTCTAGAGCAGGGAATTCCAGGAAATGTACTGCAAATCATAACAGGCAGTGGCGAAGTTGTAGGAAAGATTCTTGCGGAAAGCCCCAAGGTAAACGCTATTTCTCTTACTGGTAGCACAGAAGTCGGAATTTCATTGGCCGAAACTGGAGCAAAAACGCTCAAGCGAGTTTTTCTGGAATTAGGCGGAAACGATCCTTTCATCGTGCTTGATGACGCAGACATTCCGAAAGCGATTACCGCCGCTGTTGAAGGGCGTCTTGAAAATGCCGGCCAAACTTGTTGTTCTTCAAAGCGCTTTCTTATTCATGAATCTGTCCATGACGTTTTTATTCAAAAATTGTTGGAGGCTCTGTCCAAAATCAAACACGGAAGTCCACAGGATGATGAAACGGAATATGGCTGCTTGATAAATGGAAATGCTGCGCAAAAGGTTGAATCGCAAATTCAAAAGACCATTGAACAGGGCGCCAAATTAATTTGTGGTGGCCACGCGTATAATACTACCTATTTCGAGCCCACCATTTTAGATAATGTAACGCTTGATATGGACATCGCGAAAGATATGGAAGTCTTCGGGCCGGTATTTCCGATTATCACGTTCAAAACGGATGAAGAGGCTGCGACAATCGCCAATGCGTCAAGGTATGGCCTTCAAGCGGGCATTATGTCTAAATCTGTAGAGCGCGCAATGCGCATTGCAGCAAGCCTTCAATGCGGCGCAGTTGTTATTAACGGAACGGGAAACTACCGACACATAGAACAACCTTTTGGTGGCTACAAAATGAGCGGCTTTGGCCGTGAAGGGATTTCGGGAACTCTTGCTGAAATGACGCAAGAAAAAACATACGTGCTAAAAAATGTTCTATAAGTGTTAAAAGCTATAAGTACTCATAAAATTATAGTATTGGACAAAGTAAAAAACGCCTTCTAAATTTGAGAAAAAAAATTAACCATAAAAGGAGAGTTAAAAAATGAAATTAATTCAAGCGTTACTATCGTTCGCAGCTATTTTCACTTTGGGTTTTGCACTCACTGCCTGCGAAGAAGAAAAAACTGAAAAAAACGAAAAGGCCGAAGAATCCGCCTTTAAATTCGGTACGGTTGAAATCCCCGTTTCCGATGGTACCCTTTGCATTGCGCCGTTCTTTGTCGCCAAAGAAAAGGGTTTCTTTGCTAAAGAAGGTGTCGATGTGAAATTCGTGTCGGCAAATGCAGAAACCCGTAAAATCGGGCTCAACAACGGAACCTATCCGATTACGAACTCCGACTTCGCCTTTTTCCAGTCCGTCGAAAACGGCGTGAACATTAAGGTGGTCGAAGGATTCCATATCGGTTGTATTCACTTGCTCGTCAAGAAGGGTTCTCCGATTCGTAACGCTCAAGGTTTGAAAGGCAAGAAGATTGCCGTGAACGCTATTGGCGCTACTCCGCACCAGGCCGCGACACTTTGGCTTGAAGCAAACGGCGTTTCTGCTATAAACGATGTGCAGTTCTTGCCCTATGCCGATGGCAACTTGGCGCTCGAAGCTTTGGAACGCGGGCAGGTCGAAGCTGTTTCGCTTTGGGATCCGCTGGGCAGCCTTGCCGCTACTGACGGCCGTGCTGATGTGCTGATGGATTTGGCAACCGACCCTGTTTTTGCAGGTCGCTACTGCTGCTTCTATTATGTTTCGGGCGTCCTTCTGGAAAAGGAACCTGAAAAAATCAAGGCTCTCCTCCGCGCTCTTGAACAGGCTCACACTTGGATTAGCGAACATCCAGAAGAAACCGTGGAACTCATGCAGGCAGGCAAGCACTCTGCTATCGAAGACAAGGAATTCGCAACGGCACTCATCAAGTCGTACGAATACCAGTCTCCTGAACAGAAAATCAAGAGCGGTCGCAATCTGAAGGGCGACTTACACTACTTCGCAGACCTGTTGCACAAAGTTGGATACCTGCAGCTGAACGCCGACGAATTCACCGAAAAGATTTACCGCGAAGTCGATTGGAATAAGTAGGAATTTGTACTCCAATATTTCCTGTGCACTACTCTCCGCGCAGGAACCCCTCGGCAGCATCAGTTGCCGAGGGTGTTTTTTATGGGGTGGACATCATTCGAAGCGAAAGTGTCATTCTGAGCGAAGGCGTGAAACGCCGAAGTCGAAGAATCTAGGGCATTTTTATTTCGTGGATATGAAAAAGGCTCGTCGTATTTGACGAGCCTTAATCCTTTTACTAGAGAGAGCTTGATTAGACCTTGGCGAGCTTCTTCAAAGTGGCAGCCTTGTCGGTCTTTTCCCAAGTGAAGCGGGCGCCGGTGCGGCCGAAGTGGCCGAGCGCGGCAGTTGCTTGGTAGCCGGGCTTCTTCAAGTCGAGCATCTTCACGATGCCGGCCGGAGAAAGGTCAAAGACCTTCTTCACGATTTCTTCAATCTTGCGGTCATCAATCTTGCCGGTCTTGAAGGTATTCACGAGAACGGACACCGGCTTGGAATAACCGATGGCATAGGCGAGCTGCACTTCGCAACGGTCTGCAAGGCCTGCGGCCACAATGTTCTTCGCCACATAGCGTGCGGCGTAAGCGGCGCTGCGGTCCACCTTGGAGGGGTCCTTACCGCTGAATGCGCCACCACCGTGACGACCCATGCCACCGTAGGTGTCCACGATAATCTTACGACCCGTCAGGCCGCAGTCACCGTGCGGGCCACCAATCACAAACTTGCCAGTCGGATTGATGAGGAAACGAGTCTTCTTGTCCAAAAGCTTTGCAGGAATCACCTTTTTGATGAGCTTTTCGATGATTTCCTTTTCGATGGTAGAATGCTTGAGTTCCTTGCCGTTCACGAATTCATCGTGCTGCGTGCTGACCACTACGGTATCGACACGCACGGGCTTGTCGTTTTCATCGTATTCGACGGTCACCTGAGATTTTGCATCGGGGCGGAGCCACTTGATTTTACCGGATTCGCGGAGGTTCTGGATTTCTTCCATGAGCTTGTGAGCAAGGCTAATCGGAAGCGGCATCAGTTCCTTGGTTTCGTTCACGGCATAACCAAACATCATGCCCTGATCGCCTGCACCCTGCTTGTCATCTTCCTTACCTTCGGCGGCCTTGGCATCAACGCCCTGCGCAATATCGGGAGACTGCTTATCAACTGCAACGAGCACGGAGCAACCCTTATAATCAAAAGCGAGTTCCGGGTTCACATAGCCAATACTCTTGATGGTCTTGCGTGCAATTTGCTGGTAGTCAATCACTGCCTTGGTGGTAATTTCGCCGGAAATCACGACGAGACCGGTATTGGCGAGCGTTTCGCAGGCCACGCGGCTGTTCGGGTCTTGGGCGAGGCAGGCGTCGAGAATTGCATCCGAGATCTGGTCGCAAACTTTGTCGGGGTGTCCCTTGGACACGGATTCAGAAGTAAAGAGATAATGTGCCATTGTGTTAGGCTCCTTTTGTTAACAGCACCGAAAAGAACGTCGCATTTTTGAGCATTCCCAAGCGCTGAAAAAACGTGGTTTGAATTTCTTATGCATAAATCTACATAAATGCATAAACTTTGTCAAGCGAAAAAAGGCCTTTTACTTATACAAAAAATTGATAGCAAGTACTAGGAATTTTGTATTGGACGCGGTTATAGCTTGCATCTATATTTGCACTCAAAAAAAGTGAGGTAAACTATAATGAGTATTTTAGTCGATGTTAAAAAGTATCTGTCTTTAAATAGTGCGCCGAAGCATGTTCAAGATTATCTGTCCGTGGCGGTAACGGATCATGCGTATTTGCCAAAAACCGAAGATATTACTAGCGATTGGGTCGCTTACATTGCGGCTCCTGCATTTAAACTGATTCGTGAAAACCTGGGCCACGATGTGGATGCATTCGCTTCGATTGGTACAGGTTCCGGTATCGATGTCCTGACGGGTATAGAACTCTTGGGCGCAAAGCGCGTAGGCTTTACCGACTTGCAGAAAAGCGTGGTAGATGCCGCCGCCGAAAACATCAAGAAGAATTTGAAGGATGCTGATTCGGTGAAGCTTGAATTTGGTGCGGGCGACCTTCTGCAACCTCTTGAAAATGGCGAACGCCGTTACGACGTGATTTACGAGAACTTGCCCAACGTTCCGCTGACAGATAACACCAAGATTGAAGACAAACGAAACAGCGGCCATTACCTGGAAAAGCGCGTCGAAGTGATTCCGGAATTCGTGCACGAACAGATGCTGGATTTGCATTATCTGGCGCTTAAGCAAGCCCGCGATTACCTGGCCGACAAGGGTGCGGTCTATTCGACACTCGGAGGCCGCGTGCCGCTCAGTGCGTTTATCAAGCTCGGTGAATTGGCGGGACTTTCTTCTGAAATTTTCACCTATTCTTGGAAGGTGCAGGCGGAACCTGAAGACGTGATTTCGGGCTATGCGGCGCAAGAAAAGGCTGGCCTCGGACCATTCCGATTCTACCGCGCAAGCGATCTGCAAAAAGCATTCGCCAGCATTTCGGTGAAGGAATCCGGCAAGAACGCTTTCGAAATCGAAAAGTCGCTGGAATCGTCGAAGCTTACGGCTGCAGAAGCTTACGAAGCATTCCGAAAGGGCGAAGTCATTGGCCATACGGTTGCCGTGCTGAAATCAAGCGTAAAATAAAACGAGTGAATTTTTGATGCAAAGTTTTATCGCCCATTTAATTGACGAATCGAAACGCTTTCTAAATGAACGTGCCCAAATAAATGACGCCATCGGCCAAGAGGCTGCCAAGTTTGTGGCGCGCGAAATTCCTGCCCCAAGCGGGACTTTCGAAAAAAGCGATTCTCCGCTGATTCGCTGGATTGAAGAGGCGATTCAATTTGGTAGCCCCGAAACGGAGCGCGTGCTGAATGCGTTAAAACCTGCGCTCCCCTTTTTGCCGTGGAAGTATAATTACGAACCGCGCCCCGACATGCCTGATTTAGGCAATCAAATGGGCTGGGGTGAAATTCTCGGGCCCGAAGCGCCTTTTCATGACGATCATTTTTGCTACGGCTTTACACTCTTGGGCAAGAACACGTTTTATCCGGCGCATTATCACCCTGCCACGGAACTTTACGTGGTGCTTTCGGGACATGCCGAGTGGACTTTAGACGGCGTTTCAAAAGTCCGCAATCCAGGTGAATTCATTCTGCATCCGTCGAATCATATACATTCGATGCGAACGAGCAACGAGCCCCTGCTTGCGCTTTACACGTGGAGCGGCGAAGACGTCGTAACGCTCTCGAAGTACGTGTGATTGAGGGCGTAATCGTCTTCAGGCATATAACAAAACCGTCGACAAAACCATTTTGTTATAAAAAAATCCTATAAAACAGCATAATCACAAAGTATTAGCCACTTAGGGCTGTTTTTCTATATTTCTACCAAAACGATAGGAAAGAGAGGTAGAAACGCAAATTAATCTGTATGGAGAGACGGGCTCGAAGGTTGTAGAAGATGCAATTCGAGATTACCCGAATGAAAGTTGCGGTGTTTTGCTCGGAAAACTTTCGAATTTTGAAGTGTACGGAGTAAAAAAGCTTGAAAATTCGACCGAAAATGCTCGCAAACATAACTTTTTCGAGATTTCGCCTTTAGCGCTTTATGGCGTGGAACGCGAAGCCGAAAAATCGGGACTTGAAATTGTAGGCTTTTACCATTCGCACCCAAACGCACGCGCCATTCTCTCTGCCGAAGATAAGTCTTTCATGGTTCCAGGACTTGCCTACATTGTGGCTTCTGTTGAAGCGGGCAAGTTGAAGGAAATCAAGGGTTATCTAAGGCCTGCTCCCGATGCTCCTGTGCAAGAGATTGACGTGATAAAACACGATTGACGAATAAAAAAAGGACTTCAAAATGACAAAAATTTATATATCGGCAACCCTTAGAAATTTTTTTGAGAAAAACGCTCGCTACGAAGTAGATGCTACAACGATCAAGCAGGCGCTTACTAAACTCACGCAGGCCTTTCCGGATTCTTCTAAGATTATTTATGACGAAAACGGAAACTTAAGAGACTTCATTCAGCTTTTTGTAGGCGACGAAAATCGCACGAATCAATCTTCCTGGGAATCGTCTCTTCCCGAAAATGCAGAAATCCTTCTGTTGCCCGCTATTGCAG
Source organism: Fibrobacter sp. (assembly GCA_045221475.1). GTDB lineage: Bacteria > Fibrobacterota > Fibrobacteria > Fibrobacterales > Fibrobacteraceae > Fibrobacter. The sequence goes on along the minus strand of JBGUWV010000017.1, from coordinate 2,337 downwards.
GCGGCGCTCCGAGTGAAGATGCTTCTTTTGAGAGTTTGATTTCGGATGAGCGACGCAAGGAAGTGTCTTTTGACGATCGTGAAGTAGAACAATTCGGCAAGCACCTGATGCTCCGCGAAATCGGCGTGAAAGGCCAAAAACGTATCAAGGCTGCAAAGGTTGTAGTCGTTGGCGCAGGAGCTCTCGGTTCTGCTGCAATCCAGTATCTTGCCGCGGCAGGCGTAGGCACACTTAAAATTATTGACCCGAACGACGTGACGCTCGATTCCCTGCAAAACCAGGTACTGCACGGTCTGCGCGATGTCAAACGTCCGCGAGTCGCTTCCGCCAAGGACAAGGTTAAGAACATCAATAGGAATATCGTTGTCGAAGCCGAAAACATCCAGCTGGATGCCGACAACATTTTGGAAGAAATCAAGGGATACGATGTCATTGTCGATTGCTCCGATAATTACAAGTCGCGTTACCTGATCAATGATGCCGCTGCATTGAGTGGAATCCCGGTGGTGTATGGTGCGGTTTACCAGTTCGAAGGTCGTGTAAGTGTGTTCAATTTGGACGGCGGTCCGTGCCTGCGTTGCCTTTACAAGGCTCCGCCTCCGGCTGGGCTGATTCCGACATGTGCTTCGGGCGGAACCATTAGCCCCTTGCCTGGAATTGTTGGAAGCATTCAGGCGAATGAAACTTTGAAGCTGATTGTGGGCATTGGCGAAGTCTTGAGCGGCAAACTTTTAGTAATTGATAGTTTGTACTTGAAGACGAAAATTCTTGATGTGCGAAAAGGCGATGAATGCCCGATTTGCGGAAAGCACCCGACTATCGTTGATGTCGAAAACTTTGACTACGAGGAATTCTGCGGACTCAACCAGTCAAACGAAGAAATTCCTGTGGAAGGCTTCTCGCCCGAAGAACTTGCGAAGCGCATAGAGAATAATGACCAAATGACCATTGTCGATGTGCGCGAACCGCATGAACGTGCAATTTTGCGATTCCCGAACGCGGTGGCGATTCCTATCGGTCAGCTTGCGCGTCGTCAAAAGGAACTTGACCCTGAACACGATACCATCTTTGTGTGCAAAGAAGGCAAACGCAGCATTCTTGCGATTAACACGCTTAGGGAGGCGGGTTACAAGGGTCCGATGTATAACTTGAAAGGTGGCGTTGACGCCATGAAAGACATCATGTTCTCGCATGAAGGAGCCTGGTTATAAAAGCCGCTTATAATAGTAGGCATGAGCACTAAAATGTTTAGAAAATTTTCATAACAGAACTCAAAATTATAACTACAAAATCACTCAACAAAAGAGGTAAACCACTATGGCAAATGAAGCTACAGATAAGAAAGCAGGCATCAATGCGCTTGGCGCAAAGGCCGCCTATAACCTGGCGAACGTCACCAAGACCAAGCCGCAATTTGGTGCACTCACACCCAAGTGGCTCACCAAGTTCCTTGAATTCAAGGGTCTCGAAACGGGCCTGTTCCGCGTGAACAAGGTTGTCGAAGGCGAAACTCCGCTTGACGTTCTTTGCAGCCAGACCAAGAAATCCGATATTATCCCGGAAGGCTACGTTGAATACGAAACCGAACCGCGCGAATACAAGCTCAATTCCATTTCCACGATCATCAACGTCAACACCGCTATCGAAGATGTTTACAGCTCTCCGTATGATCAGGTTCAGGAACAGCTCGGTCTCGCTATCGAATCTCTCCGCGAACGTCAGGAAAGCCAGCTCATCAACAATGACGATTACGGTCTGTTGAAGAACATTGCCGACAGCCAGCGCATTCAGCCGCGTCGTGCCGATGGCCGCCCGACTCCGGACGATCTCGACGAACTCATTTCTAAGGTTTGGAAGGAACCGTCCTTCTTCCTCGCTCACCCGCGTGCCATCGCCGCTTTTGAACGTGAATGTACTCGCCGTGGCGTGCCGCCTGTTGTCGTTGACATTGCCGGTGGCAAGTTCCTCACCTGGCGTGGCATTCCGCTGGTCCCGACCGACAAACTCTTGGTCGACGGCCTCAAGAATCCGAAGTCCCAGGGTGGCAAGACTAACATCCTGCTCGTGCGTACTGGCGAAGCCAAGCGCGGCGTGATTGGCCTGTTCCAGGCCGGTCTCAAGAACGAACATTCTCGTGGTCTTTCCGTACGTTTCCGCGGTATCGACAACAAGGGTGTTGCTTCTTACCTGCTTTCCCTGTACTGCTCTGCGGCTATCCTTGCCGACGACGCTATTGCAGTCCTTGAAGATGTAGAGGTTGGCGAATACTATGATTACGAATAATCCAGATACCAGATCGCTGGAAGAACTCGCCGGAGTTCCCAATGCGGCTGAACT
>JBGUWV010000016.1:0-77280 GCA_045221475.1 Fibrobacter sp. | reverse complement strand
GAATACTATGATTACGAATAATCCAGATACCAGATCGCTGGAAGAACTCGCCGGAGTTCCCAATGCGGCTGAACTGGAGCAATTGGCAAACGAGTACTTTCCGGATTTGACGGATAGCGCTTATGCAGCAACCCCCGCCGCTCCCGAAGTGCAGAATGCTTCTGCTGCCCAGGGTATAAGTGCCGCTCAGGGTGCCGCTGCCATTAGCCAGACTCCAGCCTTCGACTGGGAACATCCTTTTGCGACCTATGGCGACCAGCCGACATCTTCGGCTCCGTTTGCCTACGGCGGAAGTTCTACAGACACCTGGCTTAACTCGGTCGAAGCCCCAGCGGTTCCCGAATCGCAGTTCGCATCGCAACTGAGCGATGTCCCGGCTGCGCCCGCTCCTGCACAAGGCTATTCTCCGAAGGTCTTGTCCAAGACGCAGGCTGCAGAAAATTCGCGCCAGATTGATGCTCCGACATCTCTCGGTGGCGACTCCGTGAAAACGGGTTCTGCAAACAGTGGCTCCAATTCCCGCAACGAATCGATTCGCATCGGTTCCAAGACGCTTGCGCAGATTCGTGCTGACTTCCCGATTCTTTCGAAGCAGATTAATGGTCATCCGCTCGTCTGGCTCGATAACGGTGCAACGACGCAACGTCCGCAGGTGGTGATTGATCGCCTCAAGTACTACTACGAAAACGAAAACTCCAACGTGCACCGTGGCGCACACACGCTCGCGGCCGCATCGACAGACGCATACGAAAATGCACGCAACATTGTTCGTGACTTTATCGGTGCTCCGTCTTCGCAGGAAGTTGTATTCGTTCGCGGTACGACCGAAGCTATCAACCTGGTTGCAAACGCTTACGTGAAGCCGACGCTCCAGCCGGGCGACGAAATCATCGTCTCCATCTTGGAACATCACGCCAACATTGTTCCTTGGCAGCTCATTGCCGAAGAAACGGGCGCGATTATCAAGGTGATTCCGTGTGATTCTACCGGCCAGCTCAAGCTGCACGATTACGAAGCGTTATTCACGAAGCGAACCAAGTTTGTCTCTGTGACGCATGTTTCGAACGTGCTCGGTACGGTGACCCCGATTGAAGAACTCATCGCGATTGCCCACAGGCACGGCGTGAGAATCCTCATTGACGGCGCTCAGTCCATCGCTCACATTCCGGTGAACGTTGCTGCCCTCGACGCAGACTTCTTCGTGTTCTCGGGACACAAGGTGTTCGCTCCGACCGGTATCGGTGTCGTTTACGGCAAGAAGGAATTGCTCGAAGCGGCAAGACCTTACCATGGCGGTGGCAACATGATTGCAGACGTCACTTTCGAACGCACGATTTACAACGGAATTCCGAACAAGTTCGAAGCAGGAACCGGAAGCATTGCCGACGCTGTTGGCTTAGGTGCTGCTCTCCAATACCTCTCCGAAATCGGGATGCCCTGCGTATTCCGCTGGGAACATGAACTGTTGCAGTACGGCCTCAAGGAACTGAAGACTGTCAAGGGTCTCCACCTTGTGGGAACAGCGCTCAACAAGGCTTCTGCGCTCGCCTTCAAACTCGACGGTTATTCCGACGAAGAAGTGGGCAAGAGACTCGACGCATACGGCGTTGCCGTGCGCACCGGGCATCACTGCGCTCAGCCGGTTCTCCGCCATTTCGGCTACGAAAGTACCGTGCGACCCACTCTCGCATTGTACAACTCGCCGGATGACATCGACGCACTCGTGAGGGCGTTGAAGACATTCGCGTAAAATACAAAGTGGTTGGCGGCATTGTGTGCTCGCCGCCAGCCACTTATTTCTTTAATAAAAAGCCTTATGCACGAACTTATCCAAGAATCTGAAGTTGAAAAAGCAGTACAAACGATTTTTGCCGATTACAATCGCGGCAAGCATATCGATAATATTGACATCTACAATCGACCGGACCAGGCCGAGATTCAATCGATTTTGCAAAACTTGATTCGCGTTGTCTATCCTGGGCACTTCAGGGATCGTTCGCACAAGATTTACAACCCCAAGAACAGTTTTGCGGTCATTATTGAAGACACTTTCTACCATCTCCACAAACAGGTGGCGATTGCGTTGGATTACTGCAAGCTCCGCGGCACCATGACCTCGGACGAGCGCAAAATTGAAAGTTATCGTATCTGCAAAGAGTTTTTCGCTAGAATTCCGCTGATTCGTGAATGCCTCGAAACGGATTTGCATGCCGCTTTTGACGGCGACCCTGCCGCCGGCTGCCTTGACGAGATTATTCTCGCTTACCCTGGCCTGATGGCGACAACCATTTACCGTATCGCCCATGAACTTTACCTGTTGCATGTCCCGGTTTTGCCGCGACTCATGACGGAATATGCTCATTCTAAGACGGGTATCGATATTCATCCGGGTGCATCTATCGGCAAGTATTTCTTTATTGATCATGGCACGGGCATTGTGATTGGCGAAACGGCCGTGATTGGCAAGAACGTGAAAATTTATCAAGGCGTGACCCTTGGCGCGCTTTCGACACGCGGCGGCCAGCGTCTTTCGGGCAAGAAACGTCACCCGACCATTCAGGATAACGTGACCATTTACGCGAATGCCTCGATTCTTGGTGGCGATACCGTTGTCGGTGAAAATGCAGTTATTGGTGGCAGCGCCTTTATCACAAGTTCTGTCGCTCCAAATACTCGTGTGAGCATGAAGAACCTTGAAATGGATTACGTCTCTACTGACAACCAACACAAAAAGGAAGAACTCAAGCAAAGTGACGTCTGGTACTATATCATTTAGCCTTTTGTTATAAGAAAAAGCTATAAAACAGCATAAAAAGATAGTATTGGACAATTACTAAACTGCGTTCTATATTTTTGCGCGTAAAAGAAAGGACTTCGTGAATGGATTTTAATACTGCTTTATTATATCAGAATTTTGGTGGCGACGCTGCAACAGGCGCGACGCTCCCGCCGATTTATCAAGTGAGTGCTTTTGCGCATGAGTCTGCGGAAAAATTAGAAGCAGTATTTAATAATCGCGCTCCTGGATTTGCATATTCTCGCGCAGGAAACCCGACGAACGATTCTTTTGAAAAGCGCATTGCTGCGCTTGAAGGCGGAATTGGTGCGGTCGCCTGCTCTTCTGGCATGGCTGCAGTTACGGTTTCGCTGTTGAATTTTTTGCGTGCCGGCGATGAACTCGTTGCAAGTGCAGCTCTTTTCGGCGGATCCATCGACCTTTTTAAGGATTTTGAGGCTTTCGGAATCGTCACGCGATTTGTGGACGATGTGACTGCTGAAAACATCGAGCAGAATATCAATGAAAAAACGAAGGCCGTTTTCGTGGAACTCGTGGGCAACCCGAAATTGAACGTGGTTGATTTGGAAGCTGTTTCGGCAGTGACCAAGGCCCATAAGATTCCGTTGATTGTCGATGCTACAACGGCAACGCCTTATCTGATTCGCCCTTTGAAGCATGGCGCAAACATCGTGGTACATTCCACGTCCAAGTACATCAACGGGAACGGCAGCGCTATTAGCGGTGTCATTGTTGATGGTGGCAGTTTTACCTGGAATGAACGATTCAAGAGCCTTGATGAATACCGTAAATTTGGAAAATTCGCTTACTATGCGAAACTCCGTAGCGGGCTTTGGCGCAATGTGGGTTGTTGCCTTGCACCGGTGAATGCTTTCTTGAATAGTGTTGGCCTTGAAACTCTTGGCCTTCGCATGGAACGCCTTTGTGAAAACGCCCTCAAGCTCGCTGAATTTTTGGAAGCGGTTCCTGGAATCAGCGTCAATTATCCAGGTCTTAAGAGTAACCCTTATTACGATTTGGTGCAAAAGCAATTCGGCGGTAAGGGTGGTGCAATCCTTACGATTGATGCCGGCAGCAAAGAACGCGCCTTCAAACTGATCAATTCGCTCAAGTTTGCGCGTATTGCCACAAACATCGGCGATGTACGTACACTCGTGATTCACCCGGCAAGCACCATTTACGCGCACAACGATGAATCCGCTCGCATAAAAGCGGGGGTAACTGCTGGAACTGTCCGCGTGAGCCTTGGTATCGAGGACTTTGCCGACCTTAAAGCGGATTTTGAACAGTCTTTGAAAAATTTGGACTAAAACAATAAAAGTACGGAGAAACAACAATGGCAGAAGAATTCAAAATAGATGACACCATCGACATTACCGATGTCAAGTGCCCGACCACTTTCGTGAAGGCGAAGGTAGCCCTTGAAGAACTTGACGAAGGTCAGATTTTGGCCGTGCGCCTGAATGACGGTGAACCGGTGCAGAATGTGCCGCGCAGCCTTAAAGAAGAAGGCCACGAGATTTTGAAACTGGATGACAATCAGGATGGAACTTTTACGCTGATTGTGAAAAAGGTTGGCGAATAACTTTTTAAGGAGTAGAAACATGTTTATTACAGTTGCAGGCAATAAGAAAGAATTTAAGGACGGCATCACCGTCGCAGAATTGATTGAAGCAGAAAAGGTTGAAAATCCGCTGTACGTCACGGTTTCTTTGAACGAAGAATTCCTTGCCAGCGGCACCTTCGACAAGACTGTCCTTAAGGATGGCGACAATGTCGAATTTCTCTACTTCATGGGAGGTGGTTGCTAATGGCTTTTACCAACGAACAATTGGAACGCTATTCGCGCCATATTATTCTTAAGGAAGTTGGCGCAAAAGGCCAGAAGAAGCTTTTGAACGCGAAGGTGCTCGTAATCGGTGCGGGCGGCCTTGGCGCTCCTGTGGCCATGTACCTTGCCGCTGCTGGCGTGGGCACGATCGGCATTGCCGATGCCGATGTGGTTGACCTTTCCAATTTGCAGCGCCAGATTATCCACGCCACGCAGGATGTGGGTAAGCCTAAGGTGCAGTCCGCGAAAGAAACCATGGAAGCAATGAACCCTGATGTCAAGGTGATTACTTACCATACTTTCGTCACGAGCGAAAACATTCTGGACCTCATCAAAGATTACGATTTCATCATAGACGGAACCGACAATTTCCCGGCAAAGTTCCTGATTAACGATGCATGTGTGATGGCGAAGAAGCCTTTCTCCCATGCGGGCATTATCCGCTTCCAGGGACAGCTCATGACGTACGTTCCGGGCCAGGGCCCTTGCTACCGCTGCGTCTTTAAGGAACCACCTCCGAAAGATGCCGTGCCGACCTGCAAACAGGCTGGTGTGATTGGAGCAATGGGAGGCGTGATCGGCAGTTTGCAGGCAATGGAAGCCGTCAAGTATATTCTTGGCGTAGGTAACTTGCTGACGGGTTATCTGCTTACCTATAATGCGCTCACGATGGAATTCCGCAAGGTGAAACTCCCGAGCCATACCGAAGATTGCGCCGTTTGCGGAACGCACCCGACCATCACCAAGCTCATTGACTACGAACAAGCCGTTTGCGAGATGAAACACTAATGATTACATTACCAAAAACGGAATATCAAAAAATTCTGGAGCATGCTCGCAAGAACTTGCCCGAAGAAGCCTGCGGGCTGATTGCGGGTGAAGTGACTGCTGATGGCAAGGCGATTCGCGAAGTGTACTTGCTCACGAATATCGATCATTCGAATGAGCATTTTTCGCTGGATCCAAAAGAGCAACTTGCCGCCATCAAGGACATGCGTGCGAAAGGCCTGAAGCCTCTCGGCAACTGGCATTCGCATCCGGAATCTCCTTCGCGCCCCTCGCAAGAAGACAAGCGCCTTGCTTACGATTCGTCGGCGAGCTACTTGATTCTTTCTTTGCAAGACCGCGAAAATCCGGTGTTGAATTCCTTCCATATCGAAGGCGATGACGCCACGAACGAAGGCCTGCAAATCGTAGAATAACTGCGACTTGACTACTTCGCGAGAATGTTAAAATTGCCCCCGACTTTGTCGGGGGCTTTAGCAATTTGTTATGCCCGATTTAGTTAGGCATCTCCTATTATGCCTTTACGGTCTGAAGGTTTTCAGCGCGGCAATCGTGCGCGAAATAAGGTTGTTCAGTTCCCAGCCTAAGAGGCCTGCGCCGCGTTCGATGACTTCGCGAGAACAGCCAGCGGCAAATTTTGGAGACTTATACTTTTTCAAGACGGATTTCAGTTCCAAATCTTGCACACTTTTGGATGGTCTCATCAGGACCACGGCCCCAATCAAGCCGGTCAATTCATCGACAGCGTACAAGACCTTTTCCATTTCGTGTTCAGGCTTGACATCAACCGTGATTGCCCAGCCGTGGCTTGTCGTAGCGTGAATCAATTCTTCCGAAAGGCCGGCTTCTTGCATCAATTCGCGTTCCTTGATGCAATGCTGTTCTGGCCACTGTTCAAAATCTAGGTCATGCAAAAGACCCACAATTCCCCAGAATTCCTCGTCTTCACCGTAGCCTAATTCGCGTGCAAAATAGCGCAAGGTGTTTTCGACGATTTCGCCATGCTCCAGGTGGAACGGGTCTGAATTGTATTTCTTGAGGAGCTCCCAGGCTCCTTCGCGAGTGATATTTGCTGATAATGACATGACCATAAATATAATTTTTTCATACCGGTTATAAAGTTGCCGCGCTTATACATTTTTCCGCTCGTTTGCTATCGGAATTTTCAATAACCATTTCGTGAATTGCTTTTTGTATTTTCTTACAAGAAGGGGGAATTCCTTTAAACCTACAACCAAAAGGTGTCTTATGTACTCCACCCATTATATGGATCTGCTCATGCAGAATTCTCCTTGGAATCTGATTGTCTTTATGGCAATCCCCGTTATTCTTGCAGAAACAATCGCCATTACGGAATTGTTTTTGCTCAAATCGCCCGATGCGCACCCGACGCTTGCCAAGGTGAACCGAATTGCTGGAATCCTTGCAGGAATTGCTTTCGTGGCCATCATTATCTATTTCATCCCGAACGTAATCATTCCGCTTGCTTCGGCAGGTGAATTTAGAACATGGATTGACGCAACCGCGATTTTCTCCTACATCCTCGCCGGAATTCCGATGATATTGCTCGCTCTTCTGAACCTAAAACTTTTATTCCGTAAGGTGGGTGAGCAAAAACGCACGACATACGCCATTCTTTTGCTTGCGGCATTCCTTGTGCTTTCGCACATTGCCATGATTTTCGGCATGGTCGATCCGGGAATCGCCGGATATGCCCCGAGCAAGGCTACAACGGAGATTCAGGCGCCAGCTCATCACATGGAAATGATGCACGAAGGCCACCATCATCATCACTAACAGGTTTTTATATAGTTTTTTTGTATTAGCCAAGTGAACGCTTGGCTTTTATATTTGTTGCCGAAATGACGAAAACAGAATGTTTGCAGATTTTAAATACGCCGGACGAATCGCTCGCTGAATTGATTGAGTCCGCTTATTCGCTCCGTACCAAATACAAAGGGAACCGCGTCAGTATTCAGCTCTTGACGAATGTGCGAAGCGGCAACTGCACGCAGAATTGTGCCTATTGCGCGCAGTCTCGCGATTCCGAAGCTCCTATTGAAAAATACAGAAGTGTCTCCGACGAAAAACTTTATGGCGACAACGATCTGGTAAGTGAATTCCATTTATCCAGGCACTGCATTGGCCTTTCGGGTATGGGGTTCACCGACAAGGAAATCGAAGACCTTGCAGAACGAATTGCGCACATGAAAAAGTCGGGAACGCACATTTGCTGTTCCATCGGATTCTTGACAGAACACCAGGCGCGCATTTTAAGGGCTGCGGGGCTTGACCGCATCAATCACAACTTGAATACGAGTCGCCGTTTTTATCCTGAAATTTGCAGCACGCATACGTACGAACGCCGAATCCAGAATATTCAGATGTTGCAACGCGTCGGTTTTGAAATCTGCTGCGGCGGAATTATCGGAATGGGCGAAACCAAGGAAGATGTCGTTGACATGCTTTTGGACCTTGTCGCCATCAACCCGGAATCGGTGCCTATAAACTTTTTGCTGCCTGTCAAGGGCACCCGCCTTGCCGAGCGTGACATTTCGGGCTTAACATTTGAATATTGCATCAAGATTCTCTGCCTTGCACGCCTACTGCTTCCGAAATCGGACATTCGCTGTGCCGCCGGCCGCGAAGTTTATTTCAAGGGTCACGAAAAGGAGCTTTTCAAGGTCGTCGATTCCATCTTTGCTTCGGGCTACCTCACCGAAGGCGGCCAAGGACTCAACGAAACTTTCAAGACCATCGAAAACGCCGGTTTCACCTGGTTTGTAGAAAGCGCTGATAAGTAAATGCAGCACAAGGTGCCTAGTGTCGCTAGAAGTCGTACTTTCATTCCTTCTTTACGCATTTGTTTCGGGCATTACTCCGGGACCAGCGAATCTCTGTTCGCTGTCAGTGGCTATGAAAAGCGGACGGAATGTGGCGATAAAGCAGTGGTACGGGCTTTTTACCGGATACACAATTATTGCTTTCGCATCCGTCTTTATCGTTTACTTCATCAGCAGTACATTTGAAAATTTTATTCAAGTATTCTCGTTCGTTGGAGCAATTTATATTGCATACTTGGCCGTAAGCCTTTTACTTCAGGCGATTAAACCATACGATGAAATTCACAGCAGCCAAGCAACAGGCAATTTTCGCACAGGTCTTTTCGTACAACTTACGAATGTAAAAATAATGGTATTTTGCTTGACGGCGATTACGACCTACATACTTCCTTATCACCAAGATTTTCCGCACATCCTTATATTTGGCCTAGTCTTGCCGTTCACAGGGCCTATTTGCAATTTGGCGTGGCTTTTCGCGGGTGTTTTGCTTCAAGGAATATTCCGAAAACACCACCGAATCTTCTATACGCTTATGGGACTCTCGCTGCTTTATTGCGCAATAGGAATTGTGTGGTGAAATATAAAAGAAGGTAATTTATGGGTAAGAAGATAAACGATTTTAGCCAATATGGTATTGCGACACAGGCCGTTCATACGGGAACTGATTATGACGAAGGTACTGGGGCCGTCAGGCGTCCGTTGCATATGGCGAACAGCTACAAGCTGCCGGATGATCTTTCACAAGTAAACTACTCGTCGACAGATTTGTTGATGTATGCGAGAAACGGTAATCCGAACCAGCATTGGCTTGAAGAAAAAATTGCCGCGATGCACCATGCAGATGACGCCATTGTGCTTGCTAGTGGTGTTGCGGCGCTGCATGCATTGTTCTGGACTTTACTAAAATCGGGAGATCGCGTTATTTACCCGAAAGTGAGTTACATGGCGGTCTATCGCATGTTTCACGAACTGTTCAACCGAAAATTTGGTGTAGAGACCGTAATGGTTGATATGACTGATTTAGACGCCGTGCGCAAGGCGATTACGCCAGGAACGAAACTTGTGCATATCGAGACTCCCGACAATCCGACCGTAGGCATCACCAATATCGCTGCGGTTGCGGAAATCGCCCACCAGAACGGAGCCATTCTATCGGTAGACAATACATTTGCATCGCCTTTCAACCAGCAGCCCTTGGAATTAGGGGCCGATTTCGTAGTAGAAGCACTTACAAAATTTATCAACGGACATGGCGATGCACAGGGCGGCGCAATTATCTCTAACGATTTAGAAACGATGGACCGCATCCGTTATGAGGCTCAAGTCAATGTAGGGTCTGTTATCAGCCCCTTTAACGCATGGCAAATTTTCCGCGGATCCGTGACATTCCCGCTACGAATGAAGCGAATCAATGAATCTACTCAGCTGGTTGCCGAATGGCTCGAAAAGAGAACGAACGTGACCTTCGTCTCTTATCCAGGGCTTTCGGGACATCCAGGGCACGACACCGCCGTTCGGCAGATGAAGAATGGATTTGGCGGAGTAATTTCATTTGGTGTAAATGCCGACGACAAAACCGTGGAAAGATTCTGTGCCGCATTGAAAGTTATCACTTTCGCCGTATCGCTTGGCCACGACGAAAGTCTGATATTCCCTCAGCCCAGTTATGACGAGCGAATACTCCTATACCCCGAACAGTTCCGCAAAGGATTTATTCGCTTTAGCGTTGGACTAGAAGAACCTGAAGACATCATTGGTGATCTTGACCAGGCTTTAAAATCTGTCGGATTGTAGCGGGAAAAAAAATAAGGTATGTTACGCTATTTCCACTTCGACTACGCCACGCACTGAATTGAAGCAGTAGATTTTCTCGGCAGTTTCAAGATCGCGGGGGTACAAAATCTTTTCTTGGATTTTTCCTTCGCGTAGCAACTTTTGTCGGGTAATTCCGTTTAAAAGTCCGCACTCGATTGGCGGCGTATAAATGATTCCGTTCTGCTCAACGCCTATGTTGGTGAAGGTTCCTTCGGTAATTTCGCCTAAATGCCTCGAAGTAGACCAATGGCAGGTTGTCTTCGGCACTTTTAAGATTATACCTCATGTAGCCAACAAGATAGAGTCCCTTGTTTTTTAGGGACTCTATTTTATCTAGAGCGGGCTTGACCTGATTCGGGAGGAATGCTTCGATGGTTTCAACAGAATTTTCAAAAACTTTGTCGGCATATATCAACATAGCGCGGCCAAAGTTAGTAAAAATCGGAAAGCGTTTTCAAAAAATATTGGTGTACGCGCAGGTCCTCGTTGAGTTCCGGATGGAACGAAATTGCGAGTTGATTTTTATAGCGTACGGCGACAATTTGGTCGTTGACCGTTGCTAGAATCTGGACGCCTTCGCCAACTTTTTGAATAAGCGGTGCGCGGATAAATGTCATCGGAATTTTGCCGATTCCTTCAAAGTTTTCTTCGGTGTAAAAACTCCCGAGTTGACGGCCGTAAGCGTTGCGCTCGACTCTAGCGGGTAGCGTCCCGAAATAGGTGCGTGAATCGTTGCTCAACTTGTCTGCCAGCAAAATTAGGCCTGCGCAAGTTCCAAAAGTCGGAAAGCCGTTGGCGATGAGTTTTTTGAGCGGCTCGAAAAGTCCGAGGTCGTGCAATAATTTCCCTTGTACGGTGCTTTCGCCACCGGGGAGAACGAGACCGTCAAAATCTTGCTCCAAGTCTCGCAACTGCCGGATTTCAAAAGTCTCCGCACCGAGCTTTTCAAGAATTTGCCTGTGTTCGGCAAAAGCCCCCTGTACGGCGAGCACACCGATTTTCGGGGACTTGTTTTTCAATTTTTCACTCATTTATTTTCCTCGTTCAGCCATCAAAAGTTCAATTTCCTGTTCGTTGATGCCCACCATGGCTTCGCCCAAATCTTCAGAGAGCTTTGCGATGAGCTTGGCGTCCGTGTAGTTCGTGACGGCCTGCACGATGGCCGCGGCACGCTTGGCGGGGTTGCCAGACTTGAAAATGCCCGAACCCACGAATACGCCTTCGGCACCGAGCTGCATCATGAGCGCTGCATCAGCAGGGGTCGCGACACCGCCCGCGGCAAAATTGACGACAGGCAGGCGCCTGTGTTCGTGAACATATTTCACGAGGTCGTAAGAAACTTGCAATTCCTTGGCGCGGTTGAAAAGTTCATCTTCTCGCATTGAAGAAATGCGAGCAATCTCTTGATTCATCAGGCGAATATGGCGGACAGCCTGCACAACGTCTCCTGTTCCCGGCTCACCTTTGGTGCGAATCATCGAAGCGCCTTCTTCAATACGGCGGAGCGCTTCTCCGAGGTCGCGGGCTCCGCACACGAACGGCACCTTGAATTCGTGCTTGTTGATGTGGAAAACATCATCGGCAGGGGACAACACTTCGCTTTCGTCGATATAGTCAATTTCGATGGCTTCCAAAAGCTGGGCTTCGACAAAGTGGCCGATACGGCACTTGGCCATCACGGGGATTGAAACGGCGTCCTGGATTCCCTTAATCATTTTCGGGTCGCTCATACGCGACACTCCGCCAGCGGCACGGATATCGGCAGGAATGCGTTCGAGTGCCATGACTGCGGCTGCACCGGCGGCTTCGGCGATTTTGGCCTGCTCTGGGGTGGTTACGTCCATAATGACGCCGCCCTTGAGCATTTGGGCGAGATTCTTGTTGAGTTCATAGCGATTTTCTGTAGACATTTGATTCTCCTTGTGGATTGTGATTTATTTTCGATGCGTAAATTAGACTTTTTGTTGACCTTGTTCAATAATCAAATTTTTACTATTTTTATATATTCAGTTTAAGGTCAGATTATTGCCAGTTTAACTAATGACTACGCATCGTAAAAACACTCGAAACAAGGCCGTGCTCGCTTCGCTCGATACGGATTGTTTCTCGCACGTTTTTACAATACTTCGTCTTGTTAAACGTTAGAGGTTTTTCCATAATGCTTGCATACGATATTTCAAAGGCTGGTGACGACACTCTTTATCATTTTCTCTATCGCTCCATTAAGGACGATATTTTGTCGGGTAGGCTTGAGCCGGATGCAAAGCTTCCGTCGAAGCGTCCGTTTGCGAATTCGCTTGGCGTTAGCGTCATTACGGTTGAAAATGCGTACAACCAGCTTATTGCCGAAGGTTTTATTTATTCTCTTTCGCGAAAGGGCTTCTTTGTAGCGGCGATTCCGCAAAAGAACTCTAATGTTCCGCAGAAACAACAACCTGTAAAGCAATCTCGCGAATCGTTGCAAACAGAGCAGGCCAAAGCACAGCATTACATTGCCGATTTTGTCAACAACCAAGTAGATGATTCGACATTCCCGTTTACAACTTGGGCGAAACTTACGCGCAAGGTGCTTTGCGAGCAACAGCGTGAATTGTTGACCCGCTCGCCGAACTCAGGCGTTTTAGGATTGCGTAAGGCTATCTCCAAAATGCTTCTGGAATTCCGCGGAATGCGAGTGGACCCTGAGCAAATTGTGGTGGGGGCCGGAACGGATTGCCTTTATACTTGGCTTGTTCAACTGCTCGGATTTGACAAAAAGTTCGGCGTCGAAGATCCTGGCTATAGCAAGATTTCGAAGGTTTACCGCAAGCTCAATGTAGTCTGCAATTACATTCCGCTAGACGAAAACGGAATCCGCATCGACCAACTTGAAGAAACTTGCACCGATGTCATACATCTTTCGCCGTCGCATCATTTCCCGACGGGCAAGGTGATGCCCGTGAGCCGTCGCTACGAATTGCTGAGTTGGGCTGCAAAATCAAGTAACCGCTACATTGTCGAAGACGAATACGATAGCGAGTTCCGTATGGTCGGGCGCCCGATTCCCGCGCTCCAAAATATCGATGTGCAAGACAAGACGATTTATATCAATTCTTTCTCCAAAACGCTTGCTTCTACGGTGCGCGTGGGCTACATGGTTCTTCCGAAACCGCTTGCTAAAAAGTTCCACGAAGAATTTTCATTCTACACTTGCACTGTATCGAGTCTTGAACAGTATGTTCTTGCGAAATTCATTGGCGAAGCCCATTACGAAAAACATATCAACCGTATGCGAAATTTTTACCGTCACCGTCGCGACACGTTGCTCGAAACGATTCGCCAAAGCAAGCTCCGTGACCGCGTCGAAATTGCCGAAGAGGATGCCGGTTTGCATTTCATTTTGAAAGTCAATACTCAACTTTCAGATGAGGAATTTTGCGAACGGGCTCTTAAAAATGGTGTGCATATCAGAGCGCTTTCTGATTACTATGCCGAGGCGGAACCCTCGCAGCATCAATTCATCATCAACTATTCCTCGGTGCCAGAATCGCGAATGAAAAGGGCTGTTCAGCAGCTAGAGAAAATCCTTTACGCCTTGTTTTAGCCTGTTCAGACCGTCTAGGCAGACGCTTCTGGGGCAGGCGATGTTCATTCGTAAAAAATGTTCTCCGCCAGTTCCATAGGCATCGCCACCGATAAGGAACAGTCCCGTTTTGCGCCTTAAATAAGCGGCGAAATTTCTTCCCGTTTCTTGCAACGATGAAATATTCAGCCACACGAGATAGGTAGCGTCGCCTTTCACGGCTGAAATTTCCGGGAGTTCGTTGGCCAAGAAATCTTCAACTAATCTCCGGTTTTCAAAGAGATATTCCCGCAAGTTTTCAAGCCATTTTTCGCCTTGTTCAAAAGCGGCGATTGCTGCCACCGTTGCAAAGGAATTAGGCGCGGTCAACTTGTTTGCATGTAATGCTCGGCGCACAGAGTTTTGCAAAATAGGGTTCGGCACATATACCGCCGATGTATGCAGTCCTGCCAAGTTGAAGGCTTTCGTCGGCGCGATGCAGGTGATGCTCACTTCGCGGCAAGCCTCAGACACGGCGGCAAAAGGCGTGTAGTGCGTTCCAGATCTCGTGATGTCGCAATGGATTTCGTCCGCGATGACGGTCACATTATATTTTTTGGCGAGTTCGCCAATCTTTGCAAGGTCTTCTACGCTCCAGATTTTACTGATTGGATTATGGGGATTGCAAAGAATCATCAGGCTTGTTTGCGGGTTGGCTAATGTTTCTTCCAAGTCTGCAAAATCAATCGTGTAGATGCCGTCTTTATACAAAAGGCGATTTTCTAACACATACCGCCCTGCATTCTCGATACAATTGTAGAAGCTGTTGTAAACAGGCGATTGAACGACGACATTTTCGTTTGCATTTGTCAAATGCGTGATTATAGCCGAAATGGAATAGACGACACCTGTTGAGAACAATAAATTCGCTCTTTCCATTTTTAGACCATGGCGTCGTTCCCACCAGCCGATATATGCGTCATACCAAGAATCCGGAACATCCGTATATCCGAAGACGCCTTGATTCAAGCGGCTTCTGAGCGCTTCCAAAATTTCGGGAGCCGTTTGAAAATCCATATCTGCCACCCACATGGGCAGCTCGTTTTCAGCAACCTTCCATTTTATCGAATCGTCATTTCGTCGGTTGATGACGGTGTCGAAATCATACATAATGAGGGGCTCGCCTAGATAAAATACGTGAGGTCCGATTTTTCGGTAGAGCCGAGCATGGTGGCGACTCCGCCAAGTTCCACGCCGTCAATCAACTCTTCGGCGGTAATTCCCATGAGCTCCATCGACATCTGGCAGGCGACAAATTTTACGCCTTTTTGCCTTGCGCTTTCAATCAGTTCTTCCAGCGACGAGACTCCATTCTGCTTCATGACGGCGCGAATCATCTTGGCCCCGATACCGCCGAAATTCATGCGAGAAAGCCCGAGCTTCTTGGAACCGCGCGGCATCATAAAACCGAACATTTTTCCAATGAGCGATTTCTTGACGCGGACTTTTTCGGGCCTGCGCAAAATGCTCACGCCCCAGAAGGTAAAGAACATTGTAACTTGGCGACCCATTGCTGCGGCACCGTTTGCCATAATGAACGAGGCAATGGCCTTGTCCAAATCGCCGCTGAATACGACGAAAGTCTTGGCGTGTTCAAAATCCTCTTTTCCGGTGGCCGGAGGAGCATCGCGCTTTATAACAGTCGCGTAAATAACGCCGTCTTTTTCGGCGAGCGACTTTAATTCATTTCCGGTACGTTGGCACCAGACTTCAATATCCGAGAGGAACGCTTTTTCCGTTGCTTCGACCTGAATTTCGTCACCCACCAAGGCGCTTTTTACGGCTTCGTCAACTTGTACAATCGGCCCCGGGCATTTTAGCCCTTTGGCGTCTACAAAATGGACTTTCGGAACGGCGTCAAGTCCGCCTTCGATGTTGTACACATCGTAATCTCTATCGGCGAGAATTTCTGCGACTTGTTCGGAGCGGTCTCCTGTGGAGCAAAATACATAAACAGGTTTATCTTTCGGAATGGAATCAATTTTTTTGGAAAAATCAAAAAACGGAATTTGGAGCACTCCATTTACGGGCCGTACAAGTGCTTCGCTTGTTTCGCGAACATCAAGCAAGGTCGCGTTATTCAAATCAATTTTATGAAAATCTTTTGCAGGAAAATTCTTGACTTCAGACATGTTGTTTCCTTGAATGTTGAATATCATAATATAATTTATCTGTAATCAATTTCCTAATACAAAAAATCTATAACTAGCCCGAGTTGATAGCGCACAGTTTTCGCTATAAGAAATTTTAATAATTCTGCATAAGAATTAAGTATTGGACAGGCGTAAAGTCGGGTTCTATATTTCGACGCACAAAAAGCAAAAAACAAAACAGAATAACAATAAACAAGAGAGGTATAAGAATGAATCAGAATTTTGTCAAGTCCGCCATTGCGGCTACTCTCCTGATTGCAGGATCTATCGGTTTTAACGGTTGCTCTTCTGACGAGAAAAAGGGCGAAACAGCAGTAGAAAAACAGACGCTCACCAATGTGTCCTATGACCCGACACGCGAACTCTACGCCAACTACAATGAGGTCTTTGCTAAGCATTGGAAGGAAAAGACCGGCAAGGATGTTGAAATTACACAGTCTCATGGCGGTTCTGGTAAGCAGGCGCTCGAAGTGGCAAACGGCCTCGAAGCGGACGTCGTGACGCTTGCTTTGGAATACGACGTGAATGCCGTGCGCGATGCAGGATTGATTGAAGATGGTTGGGTCAAGGAATTTCCGCTGAATAGTGCTCCCTATACTTCGACCATCGTATTCTTGGTTCGTAAGGGCAACCCGAAGAATCTGAAGGACTGGGGTGACCTCGTGAAGGATGGTGTTGGCATCATCACTCCGAATCCGAAAACTTCTGGTGGCGCTCGCTGGAATTACCTTGCCGCCTGGGCTTGGGCTGAAAAGCATTACAATGGTGACGAAGCCAAAACCAAGGAATTCGTGAAGAAACTTTACCAAAATGTGCTTGTGCTTGCTTCGGGTGCGCGCGGCTCTACCACGACCTTCATTGAAAATGGTCAAGGCGATGTCCTGCTCTCTTGGGAAAACGAAGCTTTCCTTTCACTCAAGGATTATCCGAACGATTATGAAATCGTCATTCCGAGCGTGAGCATCTTGGCTGAACCTTCTGTCGCGATTGTAGACAAGGTTGTTGACAAGCGCGGTACCCGCGAACTCGCTACCGAATACCTGAACTACCTTTACTCCGACGAAGGCCAGCATATTGCCGCAAAGAACCATTACCGTCCTTCGAACAAGGCAATTCTTGATCAGTACAAGGAATTTGACCAAAATGTGAACCTGATTGACATCAGCTATTTCGGTGGCTGGGACAAGGCTCAGAATACGCACTTCTCCAACGGCGGCGTCTTCGATCAGATTTACGAAAAGAAATAAACCTCAAAAGCCGAACAAAAGAAGCCATAAACGCCAAAAACCGATCCCTACGCTTAAAGGCGTAGGGATTTTTTTATAAGACCAAGAATTATTCCTATAGAAAAATTTGATATTAACCGCTAAAAATTATGTATTGGACGGGTGTAAAAACGCGTTCTATATTTGCCCCAAATATGAAACGAACGAATAGAAGTGTCATTCCTGGCTTCGGCCTTACAACGGGCATTACGCTCGCCATCTTGAGCGTTGTGGTGCTGATACCGCTAGCGTCGCTGGTGGTATTTTCGGCGCAGATGAGCCTCGATGAAATTATTGCAACCATTACGCGCGATCGTGTGCTTTCGAGTTTTCGGGTGAGTTTTGTAACCGCGTTTGTGGCTTCACTCATTAACGCAGTGATGGGTGTTGTACTTGCGTGGGTGCTTGTGAAATATACGTTTCCGCTCAAGCGGCTGGTCGATGGAATGATTGAACTTCCGTTTGCGTTGCCAACAGCGGTGGCGGGCATTGCCCTTACGACGCTTACGGCAGACACGGGGCTTGTAGGCGGATTCTTTGCAAAGTTTGGCGTGAAGATTGCGTTTACGCAGCTTGGAATTACGGTGGCGCTCGTGTTTATCGGCATCCCGTTCGTGGTGCGTGCGGTGCAGCCTGTGCTTGAAAAATTGGACCCTGCCTACGAAGAAGCGGCGGGCGTTTTAGGGGCCTCAAGAAGTCGCATTTTTTGGAAGATTGTTATCCCAGAAATCATTCCTGCCGCGCTAACGGGTTTTGGACTTGCGTTTGGCCGCTGCCTTGGCGAATACGGAAGCGTGGTGTTTATTGCGGGCAACAAACCGTTTGAAACTGAAATCGTGCCGCTCATTATTATGTCTGAACTGCAGGAATACGACTATGCGAGCGCGACCACCATTGCGCTTGTGATGCTTGTAGCATCGTTTGTGACGTTGTTCCTGGTGAACTTGATACAAACAAGAAATACGAGAATCTTGAAGGGAGGTGCTTGATGTACAAGGAGACTAAATCTCAAAAGATTGTCAAGTGGTTCTTGATAGGTATCAGCGTTATTTTTGTTGTACTTATGCTGCTTTTGCCACTCATTACTGTAATTACTGAAGCGTTTAAGCAGGGAACCGCTGTGTATGCAAAGGCTGTAGCCGATAATTACACCGTAAAGGCGATTTGGCTCACGCTAGAGGCAACGGGCCTTGCCGTACTCATCAATACGGTTTTCGGGCTGAGTGCCGCATGGTCTATCACCAAATTCCAGTTCAAGGGAAAGAAAATTCTCACGACGTTAATTGACTTGCCGGTGACTGTTTCGCCTATTATTGCGGGCTTGATTTTCTTGCTTACATTCGGTCGCCAAAGCCCGATTTTCCCATTGTTGCAAGACTGGGATATAAAAATTGTGTTTGCGGTGCCGGGTATTGTTCTTGCGACGATTTTCGTGACATTCCCGTTTATTTCGCGCGAATTGATCCCAGTTTTGGAAGCGCGAGGCAACGATGAGGAAGAGGCCGCGGCACTGATGGGCGCGAAAGGTTGGACGATTTTTAGGAAAATCACTTTTCCACATATCAAGTGGGCTTTCTTGTATGGCGTGGTACTTTGTGCGGCGCGTGCAATGGGTGAATTTGGGGCGGTCTCTGTGATTTCGGGACATTTGCGCGGAAAGACGAATACGCTCCCGTTGCATGTAGAAATTTTGTTCAATGAATTCCAGTATGTGCCTGCTTTTGCGGCGGCATCGATCCTGGTGTTGCTTGCGATTCTCATCTTGATTGCGCGCAGTTTAATTGAATATAACGGAAAGAAGAAAAATAAGATCGAACCGTAGGAGAGTGCATGTACGTAGAACTAAAAAATATCAATAAGCATTTTGGCAATTTCAAAGCCTCCGACGATGTATCCTTCGGTATCGAGAAAGGAAAACTTATCGGACTGTTAGGCCCGAGTGGTTCAGGCAAAACGACGATTCTCCGCATGATTGCGGGCCTTGAAACGCCGGATAATGGCGATATCATTATTGATGGCAAGGTCATCAACAATGTCCCGGCCAGTAAGCGTGGCATTGGGTTCGTGTTCCAGAGCTACGCTCTGTTTAGGTACATGACTGTTTTCGAAAATATCGCCTTCGGCCTTCGAGTGCTCAAGAAATCGGATAGCGAAATCAAGGAACGCGTGGCAGAACTCGTGAAGCTGATTGGCCTTGAAGGGCTTGAAAACCGCTACCCGAGCCAACTTTCGGGTGGGCAACGCCAGCGTGTCGCATTTGCTCGCGCTCTCGCCCCAAATCCGCAATTGCTTTTGCTTGATGAACCTTTTGCGGCAATTGACGCAAAGGTGCGCCAAGAATTGCGCCACTGGCTGAAGGAAATGATTGCAAAACTTGGCGTCACAAGCATTTTTGTGACTCATGACCAAGACGAAGCTATCGAAGTCGCCGATGAAATCATCATTATGAATAAGGGCCGCATCGATCAGATCGGCAAACCTCTTGACGTTTACAGTGCGCCCAAAACCGCATTCGTGGCGTCATTCTTCGGACAACCCAGTATTTTCAAGGATTACAGCAAATTCCGCCGTTTTGATGCTATCGAAGGGGTTGAACAAGCAATTGTGCGCCCGGAATTTGTAAAGGTGACCAAGAAGACTGAAGTGCAGAAATACAGGAATTCTGCCGAAGAAGGCGTGGTGACCGATGTTGCATTCCGTGGTAGCGGCATTGAAATTTCGGTGCTTGTAAACGGTGAAACGCTTACGGCGCGGCGCGGATTTGATGAGCCGAGTGTTTCTGTAGGCGAGAAGGTCGATGTATTCATTTATCGCATCTTCGTGACCGTTGGCGAAAAGGCTCACTTGCTTGAAAATAAGTCGCTCCGCGAACCGGTCGTAGTGATTTAAGAGACGTTGCGCAAGCACGGCTCGGTGCATCATATCGCTATAAGAAAAAGCGATATTTTCGCATAAAAATTAAGTATTGGACGCAACAAAAAGCGCGTTCTATATTTGCATATAAAATGGAGACACAATTATGGCTACAGATTATGCTACCCTTAAAAAGGGCGGATGGATGCGCCAAAAGCAGAAGAATAACTTTTCGCTTCGTGTGCGCGTTGTGGGCGGAAACCTGACTGCAACACAGCTTGCAAAGATTGCAGAAGTTTCTGAAAAGTATGCAAACGGTTACGTACATTTGACTTCGCGTCAAAGCGTCGAAATTCCGTTTATCAAATTGGAAAATGTAGATGAAGTAAAGGATGCCTTGGCCGAAGGTGGCGTAGAACCGGGCGTTTGTGGGCCGCGCGTACGCACTATTACGGCATGCCAAGGCGAAGCCGTTTGCCCTAGTGGCTGTATTGACACTTATGCAATCGCAAAGGAACTTGATGACCGTTACTTCGCCCGTGAACTTCCGCATAAATTTAAATTCGGGGTGACCGGTTGCCAGAACAACTGCCTTAAAGCCGAAGAAAATGATGTGGGCATCAAGGGGGCCATTAAGGTTGATTGGCTCGAAGATAAGTGTATTGGTTGTGGCCTCTGTGCAAAGGTATGCCGCCAAGGTGCAATCAAATTCGAAAACAAGAAAGTGATTTTCGATAAGGAAAAGTGTAACTACTGTGGACGCTGTTTTAAGTCTTGCCCCACCGATGCCTGGGAAGATGTCCATGGATACATCGTTTCGTTTGGCGGGCTTTTTGGTAACAGCATTAACAAGGGTGAAACCATTATCCCGTTTATCGAAGACAAACAAAAACTGTTAAATGTTTGTGATGCAGCAATCCAGTTCTTTGCTGACAACGCCAAGAATGGCGAACGCTTTAAATATACGATTGATCGCGTCGGCCATGATGTATTCGCAAATAAAATTATAGAAGCGTATAACGGATAAATGAAAATTGAAAAAATAAAAACGGATTTACTGATTGTTGGCGGCGGAACAGCAGGTTGTTACGCCGCTTTAACGGCTACAGAAAATTCTGATTTGAATGTTTTAATTTGCGAAAAGGCAAACATCAAACGTAGTGGATGCCTTGCGGCAGGCGTAAATGCTCTGAACGCCTACATAACCGAAGGGCGAACGCCAAAAGATTACGTGGAATATGCCAAAAAAGATGCAGATGGCATTGTTCGCGAAGATTTGCTGTATTCTATTTCAGAAAGATTTAACGAGGTGACTGCGCGTCTTGAAAAGCTTGGGCTTGTCATTTTGAAAGACAAGGACGGCAAATATGTAACGCGTGGAAATCGTAATATCAAAATTAACGGTGAAAATATCAAGCCGATTCTTGCTGAAGCTGTCGCGAAAGCGCCGCACGTACAGGTGCTAAATCATGTGAATATCGTTGATTTTTCGGTGCATGACAATACAATTGATGGTGCTTTTGGAATCGGGATTGAAAACGACACATTCTATTCCATTGAAGCGAAAACTGTAATTGTCGCGACGGGTGGTGCTGCGGGACTTTATCGCCCGAATAATCCGGGATTTTCACGGCACAAGATGTGGTATCCGCCCTTTAATACGGGAGCGGGCTATGCTATGGGAATTCGTCACGGTGCCGAGATGACGACTTTCGAAATGCGTTTTATTGCTCTTCGTTGCAAAGATACAATTGCGCCTACCGGCACGCTTGCGCAAGGTGTGGGGGCCAAGCAGATAAATTCGCTCGGAGAAGTATACGAAACCAAATATGGAATATCAACTTCGGAACGTGTTTATGGAACGGTTGTTGAAAACCAGGCTGGTCGAGGGCCGTGTTTCTTGCGAACGGTCGGAATTTCTGCAGAACAAGAAGAATCGCTCTTGAAGGCTTACCTGAATATGGCTCCGTCGCAGACGATTCGCTGGCTTGAAAATGAAACGCCCTCTAAGGCGAATGTCGAAATCGAAGGAACGGAACCTTATATTGTAGGTGGCCATACGGCGAGTGGTTATTGGGTGGACACCAAACGCGCGACCACAATCAAGGGACTTTACGCAGCGGGCGATGTCGCGGGCGGTTGTCCGCAAAAGTATGTGACAGGCGCACTTGCCGAAGGTGAAATCGCGGCGATATCGGCTGTGGAATATATCAATACGGGAAAAGATTTCGCTCACGAACGTATTTCGGAAAAAGAGATTGACAAACATGTGGCTGAGATTGAAAAATTCTTGAAGCAAAAGAATGCGTTCAATACGGTAGAAGCCCTTGAAGAAGCGATGCAGGTGGTTATGGATTCTTATGCGGGCGGCATCAAGAGTGGCTACGGCTATCGCGAAAATCAGCTAAACCTTGCGAAAAAAGAAATCGAAATCATTGAATCGCTGACGGATAGTTTGGGCGCGTCGGATTTGCAAGAGGTCATGTACATTTACGAACTTAAGGAACGTTTGACGGTCTGCAAGAGCGTGATTGCTCACCTTAAGGCGCGTCGCGAAACCCGCTGGCATAGCTTCGCCGAAAATCTGGATCATCCGCAAAAAGATGATTTGAATTTTCGCAAGTACGTAAATTCAAAATTGGTCGATGGCGAAATCGAAATCATTCTACGAGAACTTACCGCAGAAGGACAGAAAAACTATGAGCATAGCCATTGACGAAAAAAAATGCATCGGCTGCGGGAGATGTCATGATGTGTGCCCTGGCACGCTCGTTAAACTGAACTCGCAAAGAAAGGCCTATATCAAGTACCCCAAGGATTGTTGGGGCTGTACCTCGTGCATCAAGGAATGCCCTGTACATGCAATACAATTCTTTCTTGGCGAAGATATCGGTGGTAAAGGCGGTAAGGTGCATACTGAAAAGGTAAACGGCCTTGTCCGTTGGGTGGTCGAACTGAGCGATGGAAGTGTAAAAACCATTGATATCGACCCCAAGGAATCCAACAAATACTAGGAGACCCATTTTGAGTGAATTTAACCATTTAGACGAGCTTGAAGCCGAGGCGATATACATTATTCGCGAAGTCGCTGCCGAATGTGAAAAGCCCGTGATGCTTTATTCTATCGGCAAAGACAGCTCGGTTATGTTGCATTTGGCCATCAAGGCGTTTTACCCTGAAAAGCCGCCATTCCCGTTTTTGCATGTTAATACCACCTGGAAATTCCGCGAAATGATTGAATTCCGTGACAAGGTTGCTGCCAAGTATGGAATCGAAATGCTGGAATACATTAACCAGGATGGTGTGCGCCAAGGAATCAATCCGTTTGAACATGGTGCCGCCTATACCGACATCATGAAAACGCAGGCGCTCAAGCAAGCGCTCAATAAGTACGGCTTTACTGCGGCCTTTGGCGGTGGCCGCCGCGATGAAGAAAAGTCTCGCGCCAAGGAACGTATTTTCTCGTTCCGCAATTCAGCGCATGCCTGGGACCCGAAAAACCAGCGCCCTGAAATGTGGAAACTTTACAACACCAAAATCAACAAGGGCGAAAGCATTCGCGTATTCCCGATTTCAAACTGGACTGAAAAGGATATTTGGCAATATATCCAGCGCGAAAAAATAGACATTGTCCCGCTGTATTTTGCGGCGGAACGCCCTGTAGTGAATCGCGACGGAAACCTCATTATGGTGGACGACGATCGTTTCCCGCTACGCGAAGGCGAAAAACCAGAAATCAAGTCAGTACGATTCCGCACACTCGGCTGTTATCCGCTAACAGGTGGCGTAGAATCTAGAGCCACGACGCTTGACGAAATTATTGAAGAAACATTAAGTGCGGTCTCTTCGGAAAGAACTTCGCGAGTCATTGATAACGAAGCCGCAGGCAGCATGGAACGCCGTAAGAGAGAGGGGTATTTCTAATGAAAGGTTTGTTGAAGTTTATTACATGTGGTAGTGTCGATGATGGAAAATCAACGCTTATCGGGCACATTCTTTATGATGCAAAATTGCTTTATGCCGATCAGGAAAAAGCTCTGGAATTAGACAGTAAAGTCGGTAGCCGCAGCGGAAAAATTGACTATTCGCTTTTGCTTGATGGCTTGATGGCTGAACGCGAACAAGGGATTACGATTGATGTTGCGTACCGCTATTTTACCACGGACAATCGCAGCTTTATTGTGGCGGATACGCCGGGGCATGAAGAATACACGCGCAACATGGCTGTGGGAGCCTCTTTCGCAGACCTCGCCGTGATTCTCGTAGACGCGTCGCAGGGTGTGCTTGTGCAGACCCGTAGACATGCGCGCATTTGCAAACTCATGGGCATTCGTCACTTTGTTTTCGCTGTCAACAAGATGGATCTTGTCGGTTACAGCGAAGAAGTGTTCCACCGAATCAAGGTGCAAATTGCAGATCTTGCGCAAACACACTCCCTGAGCAACATCCAAATTATTCCGCTTTCGGCAACGGAAGGCGACAACGTCACCGTCAAATCGAAAAACATTCAATGGTATCAGGGCCCCGCATTGCTTGAATACCTTGAAAATGTAGACACCTCAAGCTCCGCAAAGGAGAAAGGTTTTTACATGCCCGTACAGCGCGTGAGTCGCCCTGACCGCACATTCCGTGGATTTCAGGGGCAGATTGAGTCGGGAACGGTTCGCGTCGGCGATGTCATTAAATCCCTCCCGAGTTACGAAAAAGCATCCGTCAAAAGCATTCTCTACACAAACAAGAATGTCGAGGAAGCCCATGCAGGCGAACCTGTCACGATTACGCTCGATCGCGAAGTTGACGTATCGAGAGGTTGCGTTCTCGCTAGAGATGCAAGTCTCGGTAGCTACAAGAAAATCAAAGCATCTCTTTTGTGGATGGATGACGAGCCACTTTCTCTCGGTAAAGATTATCTCGTCAAAATTGGGACGAAGATTATTCCCGGAACACTTACGAAAATTGACTACGCTATCGATGTGAATTCGGGAGAACACTTGAAGGTAGAAGGTATCTCCAAAAATGGGATTGCCGTCTGTGAACTCGTTTTTGCCGAAGCAGTCGTCATTGATGTTTTTGAAAAGCATAAAACTCTTGGCGAACTGATTCTAATTGACCGTGTAACGCATGCCACATCTGCTTGCGGCGTTGTTGAAGAACTCTACGAAAAGCAGATTCTTTCCGGAGAAAAGGCGGCTTTTGTTCAGGGAGAACGCCATGGTCGCGGAGAAATTTTTGAAGAATTTTTCTACGATACGGCAACTCTTTCTGTGGTAAAATCGCAACCGGTACAAAAGAGTTATACGATTGGCGACGAAATCCCGACTGTGGGCGAGAGCTACCATTATCCTGATAACTTCGATATCATCATTTTACGTGATAGCGTCGCTGTCAAGGTACGCGACAAGCGCATTGCCGAGATTCTTGCAACGGACAAATATGCCTACGACAACGTTCCTGTTATTAACGGGCGTGGCTTTGAAATCAAGGTTCATTCCGACAGCGATGTAAAATGGCTGCTTCGTGAATATGCGGCAATTGACAGATTGGATCAAGATAACATTGAACGAGAAAGATTCTTCCGTAAATGGACCGTTTTTGATACGTACCGCAAAGTTGTAATTCATTAGCCAAGAAGTTATCCCCGCATTGCGGGGATTTTTTGTTCATATAAATTATTTTGTACAAATTTGCTATAGCGGAATTTGATAATTCTGCATAAAATTAAAGTATTGGACACGCGTTCTTTCTGGTTCTATATTTCGGCGCACAATAAAACAAATTCACAATAACCAAGGAGCCACAATGAATCAGAATTTTGCAAAGTTTGCCGCCACTGCGGTTGTTACGACTTCTCTTTTTGCCACTTCCACTTTTGCCGCTGATGAAACAAAGGAAGAAGGTTTCAAACTTACCGGAAATGTCCAGGCACAGGCGATTAAGGCACTTTACGACAACGATGCCGACAACACGCTTGATAATTCTTTCTTACGTGCAAACATTGGCGGTAAGTATAGCTCAGGAGATTTTGACGCAGTTATCAACTTGCGCATTTTTTCACCGGCGTTCGGCAACAAGATTAAAGATGGCGACGGTAAGACCACCAGCTACGACAAAATTAGTGCTGATACCTACTACGCCAATTACAAGTGGAATCCGGCATTTGGTAAAATCAATGTGCAGTTCGGTCGATTCCGTACCGACTGGACTGTAGCAGGAAATTTTGGTACCTATGTCGATGTCAATCTTTCGAAGCGCGGATTCCTTGCTCGCGATTACCAGCATGACGCCGTGAGTATTGGAGTTGAAACGGGTCCTTCTACTTTTACAGCGTTGCTAGGAACTTACGATAACAAGTTCGATACAGGATATCTCCGTTTCGAAGAAAATCTCAAGTTTGGCGACGCAAAGATTGGTGCCGCGTACCGCGTGAACGCTCTTGACCCGATTCAGCATACCGCTCAGGTAACGCATCGTGTTGCAGGCCGTGCTAGCTATTATTTCTTCAAGAACTTGGGTGTCTACGGCGAAGTCGCTTATGTGACTACAGGTGACGATGAAAACTTGACTGTTGCAAACGCCATTAAGCCCGAATATGCGCAGGGGTCTGAATATGTACCAGCCTTTATCGGTGTCGAAATTCCGACTGCAGGCATTCTCAATAATCTTTACGCTGAAATCGAATACGTCAACGATCGCGATGAGCTGAATGCCGACGCTGATGAAGTTGCGTGGACAGTAAGCGCCATCAAAAAATTTGGCAAGCGCACCAAGCTGCAGGTAAGTGCCTACAGCGAAAATAAGGTCTCGGACGTGGCCCTTGCAGCCCGCGTGACCGCGACAATCCAGTAAGAAACTCCTAAACACACCTAAAAAAGCCCTCGGCGTTTGCCGGGGGCTTTTACGTGAAGATCGATTTCCGTGACGAATAAAATGAGGACTAATTCGCCTTCGTCCAGAACAGGAGTTTTCGTTTGACGAATTCAAAGAGCTCCATAATCGCCAACACGACAATGCCTGTCCAAAGGATTCCAGCAACCATGTTAGGGTAATCGGAGTAGTCCGCATAGAATTGCACGAAGTGTCCAAGGCCCGTATTTTCGCCGAAAAGTTCAGCGACGGTGAGCATGATGAACGAAAGCCCCATGCCTACGGAAAGTCCCGAGAATATGGATGGGAGACTTGCGACAAGGGCAATTCTCCACAAGTATTCAAAGCGACCGATACCGATGATTGCGGCATTTCTTTTGTATTTCTCGGGAATTTCCGCTGCACCGGCAGCCGTATTCAAATAGATAGGCCAAAAAGCGGCGATGAAAATGATAAATGTAGAAGACAAGTAGAACGTCGGTAAAATGGCGATGGCGTAGGGAATATAAACATTAGGCGGAATCGGGGCTGCAAATCGGGAGATGGGCTTGAGCATGTTGCTAACCCACGGAACGGAACCGGAAATGATGCCGATGGAAATCCCGACAACGGCGGCCACCAAATAAGCGGGCACCAGTTTCAAAAGGGATGCCCCCGCGCTACGTAAAAGTTCTTCGCGCGAATCGAAGAGAGCATTCCCTATCGCCTTGGGAGACGGAAACAGATATTGGCTGCTCCATTCCGGGCCGCAACTGATGAGCGCCCAGATTCCCAATAAAAACAGAAGGAATAGAATTCCCGAAAACTTGGACAGATATTTCACGAAAATTCTCATATACTTGCACCTCCCTGCACAATATGTCCGAGCTTTTCAAGAACATCCTTGTGGTAGGCGTCTTCAATGGTTACGATAGTTTTTTGGACTTGTTCGTTACGGAACCAGTCGCTGCGATTTTTCTTTGCCGGAAAATCTAGGGGAATGTCGGCGATAATACGGCCGGGCGTCGAGCCCAATACGATGATTCTGCTTCCCAGGTAAACGGCTTCGCGAATGTCGTGCGTGACAAATAAGGTTGTAATGGGTCGGTCCTTGGCTCCGCGGCAAAGCTCGAGGACTAAATCCTGAAGGCTCGCCCTGTTTACGGGATCAAGAGCACCGAAAGGTTCATCTAAAAGAAGGGCGTCGGCACCAACGCTCAAGGCTCTAGCGATAGCCCCACGTTGGCGCATTCCGCCCGACAGTTCAAAGGGATATTTATTTAGGCTTCTCGAAAGCCCTACCAAGCTTAGATACTCTTCGGCCAAATGTTTCGCGTCGCTGCTCTTGACTTTTTTAGTCTTTTTGACAGCGAGCGTAACGTTCTGAAGAAGAGTAAGCCAAGGGAAAAGAGTGTAATCCTGAAAGACAACGCTTCTTTCGGCGGAAGGTTTTTCGATTTCCTTTCCGTTCCAATAGATATGGCCCTCGTTCGGCTTGGTGAGCCCTGCGAAAAGGTTCAGCAAAGTGGTCTTACCGCTGCCGCTTTCGCCCAGCAGACACACGAACTCACCTTGATTGATTTTCAAGTTGATATCTTTCAAGATGGCTCTGCCATCGTAAGAAAAACCGAGATTCGTCGTTTCAAAACCACTTTGCTTTTTATCCATTTTACACATCCCTTAATTTCTAGACTTGAATACTGTTTCAGCCTTGGCGTAGAATTCAGACTGAGGCTTTTGCTTGCGGAGCTCGGCAATGGCGTCTCGATAGTATTTCGTCAGAACATATTCGGAGACCTTCTTGTCGGACTTGATAAATTCAGCATCCTTCAAGAAATCCCAGAAGAATTCGACGCCTTTCACGTTGGGATCGGTATCCTGCGTGACGAATCCGCTGTAGAACGCCTTGTTTACAAGGGCCGTGTCGAGCTTGATCCACTTGGCGATAATTTCCACACTCTTCTTGTGGTCATTCTGCACAAGTTCTTCAGCTTCGATCAGCGACTTGACCAGTCGTTTGTAAACATCGTCGCGACCTTCAAGTTTGCGAAGGGAGGCGATAAGTCTGCAGCAGATATGGCCAGGGTTGATGTCTTTACTGCGGAGAACCACGGAAAGTCCAGCTTCTTCGGCGCGGAGGTCGTGGGGACCCCAGGTGACACCAGCGTAAACGCTTCCGTTCTTCACGGCTTCGATAACGGCAGGCGGATTCTTGAGCTCAACGATGGAAACATCCTTGCGCCAGTCGATACCCTCTTTCTTAAGGCCCCCGCGGACGATAGCATCTGCGGTTCCCAATCGGATGGTAGCGATTTTCTTTCCCTTGAGGTCGCTCAACTTCTTGACGGAGCCAGCGTTTTCCTTGCGAGTAATGACGGCCTGGTCGCCACCCATGATGCCACCAATAACGCGAATGTCTGCGCCCTGAGCAATATGGATAAGCGGAGCAAGAGAACCGAACGCGCCTGCATCGAGTTTACCCGCACGAACAGCGGCAATACCGTCTCCGGAATTCGAGAATTCCACCAAGGTCACGTCGAGTCCATTTTTCTCGAAAATTCCGGCATCTTTAGCGATGAAGAATTTTCCCTGACCCGTAGAAGAAAGGTAACCGATGGAAATCTTGTCTGCGGCCACTGCTGATGTCACGCAGGCGAGAGTAAAGAGGAATGCCAATGCAATCCGGGAATGGATTTTACGAATAATTTGATTCTGATTCATTGTCAATTCTCCTTATTAGAAACCATAGGTTGCAGAAAGCTGATAGCGGTTCAAGTCAGCTTCTTTCACAGTACCGGCAGTGAGGTAATCTGTTTGGACATGGAGATATTCAAAGCCCAGCGAGAAGGCATCGGTCAAGTTGTAGGTAGCG
Organism: Fibrobacter sp.; assembly: GCA_045221475.1. Lineage (GTDB taxonomy): Bacteria > Fibrobacterota > Fibrobacteria > Fibrobacterales > Fibrobacteraceae > Fibrobacter. Next base: position 47,621 of record JBGUWV010000016.1, on the reverse strand, counting down.
TTAGCAAAAATGGAAATATTCTGCTCGCGACCACCAACGGTTTCGATGTCGTCACGATCTAGCTTATCGATACCGGCACCTGCGTTAACCGCCAACTTTTGGATAAACTTGCCTTGCAGGGCAAACCATCCGCCATAAGCCTTGATGCTTTTGACGCTTTCGGGATCTTCGGAATTGGCGACAAATCCGCGGCCGATGCCAGCGGCGTATGTATCCAAGTTTTCGCCGACAAAACCTTCACCAAGAAGGGTGATGGCTCCCGTAATGGGGAGAGTCAAGTCTACGTTGGCAGACCATGTCGGAATATCCTTGGTCTTACCGGTATCATCCAAGTCGATTTCTTCCTGGCCATAGTGACCAGAAACACCGAAACCAACCTTCTTGTCTTTTACCCACAGAGGAATGGCAATGCCGACGCGGCCCTGGAACGTGGGAATATCGGCATCGGTTCCAGTTTCCGAGGCGGAAGCGGATGTGTACGGCTGGTTTTCACCAATGGTACGCACAACTGCAGCAGCAATGTCTACAGAGCCTTCCCCAACGGGGATTTTCTCGGTAAGTCTGAGCTGAGCTCTACGAAGACCTGCGTCACCGGAGTTGTTGAGAACGCCCGCGTTAAGCGTCGGGGTAACCAACGGAGAAATCACGTCCCAAGTCTGACCACCCAAAATGGAAAAGCCGGTCTCGCCAAACGAAATTTCACCGTAACCGTGACGGAGTCTCGGATTGGGATTATTAGCGGAGCCACCACCGTAGAAGTCGATTTCGACCTTACCGTTTGCCTTGAAGTATGCCGAATCGGCGCCACTTGAAAGGTTGAAACCGATTCGAGTCAGATTCGGGGTGAGATGCCAGCCACCATCGTTTTCGTTGGTAAGGTCCGAGGCTGCAACGAAGTTTGCGAAGTTGCCGTTATTGCTCTTGGAATCTTCGTAGGCGGCGTTGAGAGACGCAAAGCCGTAGAGTGTTGCGGTTACGCCGGTTTTTGTGGTGACCGAAATCGGTTCGGCGGCGAAAGAGGTGATTGCAGATAAAAGAATAATCTTGGCAGCAATATTTTTCGAATTGATATTCATTTATAAATCTCCTGATTGAAATTTTTTGTGAGTTGAGCAACCATGCAAAAAACTTTTTTGCACGATGCGATTAAATTTTGTTTGGTGGGGGTGAGTGCTTACTGGCGAATGCCTTGAGCAAAATTATAAAGTCTACACATATAGGTATCCTCGTTCTGATTTGTTTGCTCTTCGGAACATAATGTTCTCGAATTTTTGTACGACAAAAGTAGAAATAAAAATGAGCTTGTAAAATACTTTTTCTTTATAGCTTAATATAGGGTTAGACTTGAACAGAGGCGGTGACAAAAAGTGACTTCGAGCTTTTTAAGAAAATGCCGCTTGAATAATCAAGCGACATTTGTTAGGAGAGTAAAAAGAATTGTTTAATTTGTCTTGAAATTATTTGCCACCGACAGAAGTGCTATAAATCTTTTCGAGCAAATTAAGCGCACCCTTGTAACCAACGAAGCTGCGATTGATAATCAACGTTTCGCTGGACGGCGGAGTAATTTCGAAAAGCAGCGCATTCTTTTCGTTGGCGATATTGATTTCCCACGAAGAGGCGAGAATCAAAGGCTTACCCGAAGAGAAATTCACTTCCTTAATAGACTTTTCAATCAGGTAGCCATCTTCTTCAAATTCCACATCGACATCGACACCTTCGCTAATGTTGTGGAAAGCATCTTCGATACCTTTGCGGAATTTTTCTGGTGGATCGTCACTGATGATTGCCTTGCGCGGAATAAGGCCGATTTGGTCCACGAGGAACTTGGTGTAGGCAAGCGTGTAGGCGGAATCTGCGGTAATGGCAAATTCGCTGGGCATACCGAACCAGTATTCGGCGAAAAATTCAGAGAAGTGTTCCAGATAGTAGTAATAGATTCTGTTTTCTTCCTTGATGAACTTTTCGCTCTGTTCCTTGTCGATTCCGGCAAATTCGACAACTTTACGGATAAATTCGCTTGTCGCTTCGGCACCGAGAGGAATTTCAGGAATGTGCAGGAACGGCTGACCGTATTTTTCCTGAAGGTGTTCGGCATTACGAACACCAACCCAGGGCGAAATCACCAAGTTGAACTGAGCTTCAGGAATCCGTAGCCAGTCCGAAACACCGTTGTTTTCAGGTCCGAACAGCACGTTGACTTCTAAACCTGCGCCGCGAAGAATGCGGGCGATTTCCTGATAGTCTCCGCGCCAGTTCTGGTTGTAGTAGGGCGTTTCGAACCAAAGGTTTACCAGGCCCTTTTTGCGTTCACCGCTGTAATCGCCCACGAACTGGTCGACGATAGCGTTTACGACTTCTTCGTGACCGAAAAGGTTGTTGCCCTTGAAACCAGCGGTATCGACAGACACAATCGGGTAGCCCAAATCGCGGTAGCCACGAACCAGGCTTGAAACGTCGTCACCGATAAGGCCGCCCACACAACCGGTAAGCACAACGTAGAGGTCACCGTTGAAAACCTTGAGCGTCGATTTAATCAACTGATCCAAAGTCTTGATGCCGCCAAAAACGATGTCGTTTTCGGTAGAGTTTGCGCTCGGCATGTTGCCGGCACCGGCATAAATGCTGCCCTGGAAACCGTTTTCGAACGTGAGGAATGCGGTTTGCTTAAGCTGGCAACCCGGAGAGCAGTTGGCAATAGGAACTGCACCCTTAATAGCGACAACAGTGTGAGATGCACCAACTGCGCAAGCGTATCGGGGGTCCGAAATAGAATTACTTTTTTTCTTTTGAATTGTAGCCATTGTTAAAAATCCCCTTGTTATGCGCTAGTCGAATTGGATTCTGTACCAATTTTCAGTTTGAGATTTCTCGGTTCCGGCAAATCTTCAAGTGCTTCCGGATGGTGCGTCAGGTAGAACGGATCGTCCTGAGCAAGCCACCAGTCGGAATACGGAAGTTTCACGTTGCGTTTGAGCACCTGGTTAAACTTGGTTCGTGCAATCACGCCCTTGAGCATTTCACCGATACGGAGAATGCCTTCGTAGCCCACCGGAATATGTTCGTCGCCCATGGTAAGGGTCGGGAATCCGAGATGGCCTGCGACAGAGGCAAGGCCCGGGTGGCGAATGAGCAAGAAGTCCGTCTTAGCGCGTTTCAACAGCTGCGGAAGCTGGAAGGCGCGAGTCTTACTCACGGTGTAATGCGGAATGTCGCCATAGGTTTCCACCAGTTCCTTCAGGGTATCCTGATGTTCGCCACCGCCGTCGTAAACGGGGTCGTGGTGGAACACGAGTGCAGCGTCGTGGCCGATTCCCAGTTCCGAAAGCACGCTGATGAGGCCATGTGCGTATGCAGAACCCGTCATCACGATGCCATTCTTGCCCTTGAAAAATTCGCGGAGTTCGGCAAGCTTCGGGGCAATGCGCTTGTGTTCGCTTTCGATGTATTCTTCGGCTTCTTTTTCTTTGCCGACCACCTTTGCGATAGCGCGAAGCCATGCATCGGTACCCTTGATGCCGTAAGGCTGCGGAGCGTCAATTTGCGGAACACCGAAAGATTCTTCGAGAGCCGTCGCCATGTAGCCGCCCAACGTATCGCAGAAGGTAGCGGTAGCGACTGCTTCGGAGGCCTGGCGAATTTCTTCGAAAGAGGCGGTATCCAGAAGGTAGTTCACGCGCAGCCCAAGCGGAGCAAGCATTTCGGAGAAATAGTCCGAACCCCAGAGGGCAACGATGTTAATCAAGTCATTCTGTTTCTTGGTCGGGTGGCGTTCCACAATCTGGCGAAGCACACCATGGAAAGCGACGTCAAAACCCGTAGACCAGTGCTTGGAACGGAAACCTTCGCAATGCAGCGGAATGATAGGCACGCCAACTTCCGGTTCCATTTCTTCGGCAATAGAATCGATGTCTTCGCCAATGATGGCGGTAGCGCAAGCCATACCGATGAAAATCGCCTTGGGGTTAAAGCGTTCCTTTGCGTCGAGGATGGTCTGGCGAAGCTTTTCAGAAGCGCCGAAAACCATGTCCTTTTCTTTCAGGTTCGTGCTGATGTTCAGCGTATTCTGCAGGGGCTTTCCACGGCGGCGAAGGCCGTTATGCATCGAGAGGTTAAACTTGGAGTTTTCGCCGCTGCAACCGATAGGAGAATGGTCAATCAGGGCGCAGTCCGTAAGGTTACCCACCTGGCACTGCACAATTGCGTTAGAGCACATGGTCTCTTGGTTCAGCGGAGAACTCAATTCGCAAAGTTTGCAGCCCGAGCCCTTGCCTGCGCAGCCGCCATGCTTTTTCGCGCTGCGTTCGTCATAGGCAGATTCCTTAATCAGGTCGCTAGCCTTGCCGTCCCAGCCGATAATCGTACCCAGTCGATACTCGCGGTTTTCGACCGAGGTCATGTTCAAATTAATATTAGTCTTGGCCATGAACCCTCACATTAAATCTGGTAGTCTTTTTCCATCATGCCGTAATCGATGAGAATCTGTTCCAAACGGTCCTGCGTCATCGGGGTCGGAATGGTAAAGAGTTCGTTTTCGTCGATATTCTTGGCGAGTTCACGGTAGACGTTTGCTTGGCTAGACTTGGGCTCGAATTCAATCACGGTCTTCTTGCGGATTTCGGCCTGCTGCACAATGTTGTTGCGCGGCACATACTGAATCAACTGCGTGTTGAGTTCCTTGGTGAAGGCTCGGAGCAAGTCCAGTTCGTTATCCACGTTACGGCTGTTACAAATGATACCGCCCAGGCGCACTTCACCGTGCTGGGCGTACTTGGCGATACCCTTACAAATGTTATTAGCAGCATAAAGAGCCATCATTTCGCCAGAAGCCACGATATAAATTTCTTTTGCCTTGCCTTCACGAATCGGCATAGCGAAACCGCCACACACCACGTCGCCCAACACATCGTAGAAAACGTAATCAAGATCTTCGGTGTAGGCGCCGAGCTGTTCAAGCATGCTGATAGAAGTAATAATGCCACGGCCTGCGCAACCCACGCCCGGTTCCGGGCCACCAGATTCTACGCAACGCACACCCTTGAAGCCCACTTTTTCGAGGTCGGAAAGCTGAAGTTCCGTTTTGTTATCGCGAATAGTATCGAGCACTGTTTTCTGATGAAGACCGCCGAGCAAAAGGCGGGTAGAGTCTGCTTTGGGGTCGCAACCGACCACAAGAACGTGTTTTCCCTGTTCTACAAGGCCTGCGGTCAAGTTTTGAGTCGTGGTGGACTTACCAATGCCACCTTTTCCATAAATAGCGATTTGACGTAATTTCTTAGACATGTTATCGTGTCTCCTTGTGGTTTTCCTACAAAATTACTAGGCAAATGCAAGTTAGAATTTGCGTCCACTCTTTCCAATACTTTTTGAGCCCATTTAGTCAAAAAAAATCTGTTTTTTTAACTTGTTATAAAATCTGTTTATAGCCCTTATTAGCGTGAATCTATCGCACACGCGAAAAAGTGATTTGCAATAATAAACGCCTATAACGCATGTTAGCGTAAAGCTATTACGCACTCGAAAAAATGAACTTTTTTTATTTTCGCTCTTGGATTCGTATTGAAATCCATTGTTCTGATTTTTAACTTTACACCCATACTTCTTTGGCTAAGAAGTTGAAGCATTAATCACGCTACAGAACGCTAGGCAAAACGTTCACAATATTTAATACAAACTAAATCGACCTTTTGTCGATCATTTTTGTGCAGGGCTTTGTACGCCTTGCGAGGTTTTATGGCGACCGATCAAGAAACAGTTTTTAGAGAACACCCATGCTTTGGTGCTTGCAAAAACAGAAAGGGACGCATTCATTTGCCTGTTGCCCCTGGGTGCAATATTGAGTGCCGTTTTTGCGATAGGCGCATCAACGAAGACGCTCAAGTTCCAGGCAACACAAGCAAGGTGATTAAGCCCGAAGAGGCGTGCGGATACATTCGCAAGGCTTTGGAATATGTGCCAGAGCTTACTACAGTGGGAATCGCAGGACCTGGCGACACGTTAGCGACTCCTTTTGCGCTAGATACATTCCGTTTGGTAAAAAAGGAATTCCCGCAACTCATTCGCTGTATGAGCACCAATGGGCTTTTGCTGAATGACAAGGCAGATGAGGTCATTGATGTGGGCATCGATTCGCTCACGGTTACGGTGAATGCCGTTGACCCTGAAATCGAGGCGATGATTAACGCGAGAATTTTCTACCACGGAAAAACCTATACGGGTGTAGAAGCGGCAGAAATTCTGATTCATAACCAGCTCGAAGGCATTCGCAAGGTGGCGAAAAGCGGAACACTTATTAAAGTGAATACGGTTCTTTGCCCGGGCATTAACGACAAACACATTGAAGATGTGGCGGCCACCGTGCGCGAAGCGGGTGCCATCATGTATAATATCATCCCGTTGATTCCGCAAAACGGCTTTAAGGATATTCCGGCTCCGACACCAAAGACGCTTGCAATTGCGCAGGAGCAAGCAGGCGTATTCATCAACGTGTTCAAACATTGTGCGCATTGCCGTGCCGACGCCGTTGGCGTCCCGGGCGTTTATGATGTCGGTGCACAAATCTACATGGACCGAATCCGTGTAAAGGAGACTTTCTCTCATGGCTAAATATAGAGTTGCAGTCGCCACAAATGATGGCGAAAATGTCAATGTTCACTTTGGGCATGCCGCGGCGTTTGATGTTTACGAAGTCGATGACGAAAGCGGAAAGTTTGAAAAGGTCGAAGTCCGCGTAAAACCAGAACATTGCGACGGTTCGTGCGGAGACGGAGCTTGCGGTCAGCGAGATGTAGAACGTTCGTCGATGTTCTCGGCAGCAAAGAATCTAGCCGATTTGGATTATGTTCTCTGCTCGCAACTTGGCCCGCAGGCGGTGCAGGCGTTAACACGCTTCAACGTACGTGCTTTTGATATTGCACTCCCCATTACAGAAGCGATTGCAAAAATCAATGTGTATCGAAAGAAGATTGCAGAGCGCCTTGCCAAGATCAAGGGTCTGCAAAATGGGAATGTATAAAATAGTTTTTCCAAAAGACTTGACAAAAGAAGAATATGATTTTATATTATCCCTACCAAAATTATAGGAATAACAAAATGATGATCCAATTCGCAAAGTTTTGTTGTTTGAGCGGCCGATGTTGACGGGCGCTTATTGCGGTATTGAATAATTTTCTCGCCCGTGTAAGGATGTCCTGCACGGGCTTTTTTATGGGCTTTGTCAGCCCACAACTTCAAAATCTTTAGGGAATAAAATAATGGAAAGCTTAACAGCAAAATTGTGCGCCTTTGCACGTGCTTGGCATTCTTTGCAATCGGATCATACTGTTTTCAACGATTTTCTTGCACTCGATTTGATGGGTCGCGAAGAATATGAAAACGTTTCACGATTGATTTTAAAGCGGTTCCCGCAGGAATCGGAAAATTCGGTCGAATACTTCAACAAAAAATACTTCCTTCCGATTGTACTTTCTAGGAGCCGCTTTGCCGAAGACCGCGTAAAGCTTCTTGCGCATTCGGGTAAGATTCAATATGTGATTTGCGGTGCGGGTGTAGACACGTTTTCGTTCCGCAACAAAGATCCGAATATCGAAGTTTTTGAACTGGATTTACTGCCGACGCAAAGCTACAAGAAAAACCGCATTCGCGAACTCAAATGGGACGTTTCGAAGAATGTCCACTTTGTCGCGGTCGACTTCAGCAAGGACAGTATTGTCGAAAGACTCGTCGCCAACGGCTTCGATCGCAATAAGCCGACAGTCATTAGCATTCTGGGAGTTTCATATTACCTTCCGCTTCCTGTTTTTGCAGAAACGGTGCGCCAGTTTTCAGAAATCGCTTCGTCAGGCATTTCAATTGTATTCGATTATCTGCAAAAAAATGCGTATTCAAATTCGGTTCAGGAACTGCGAAAAATTGTTGCCGACTGCGGCGAAACCATGGCCGAAGGTTACTTGGACCGCGAAGTTTTCGAGGTGCTTGAACGTTACGGATTCAAGGTTGACGAATTCCTTGGTGAAAATGCGCTACAGCAGCGGTATTTTCTGATGGGAAATCTGAAAGCTTTCGATTCTGTGCGCTTGATTGCGGCTGTAAAGTAATTTAATCCAAATACATGACTTCGCCGATTTCCGGCATCAGCACGGGTTTGCCAGATTCCTTGGCGGCCCGCTTTGCGTTTTCGAGCGGTTCAAAGTAGGTGTGTTTACTCAGGCTGAATTTGGAGTGATGAACGGTGAGGTAGCGCTTAGCGCCAAGCTCCGTCATTTCTTTGCCCAAATACTCCGGCAAAGAAATTCCGACGGAAGTATAAAATCAGTCGATTAAATCGTTCTGGAAGCGCGACAAATGTTCGAACGGCAAGATTTGCCTGCCTCTGAACAGCCCGCAACCATCGTTAATCAGCTGGTTGTTAATCGCCTTGAACATGTTCACGTCAACATTCGCAAGCTCAATTTCCTGCAACTTTGTCAAGCGTTCGTACGCCTCGTCAAAGTACACGCACTCGCCACTGGGAATCTCGTCGTGTTTGCTGCGACGCGCCTCCTGCGTTTTTTCGTAGCCAAAATGGTTCGCCTCGCCAATCTCGGCAAAGTCGTCCATATCCTTCGTGCGCAACTGCACTTCGGTAAAGCAGCGGGCCAGATTATCGTAGAAAATAATATGCAGCGACTGGTAGCCCGAACTTCTCGGGAACGCCACCGAATCATGATAATAAGGCCGCACCTGTTCATTCAGCAATTCCGAATGACCATCTTCTGTGTACTTTGTAATCTCTGCCGTAAAGCCGCGTTCTTCCAAGAATTCCGGCAGCACATTCGCGATTTCGTACAAATACTTCTCTTCAACCTCGCGACGATCCTCGCCTTTTCTAATGTGGCAAGTCGGCATCGAAATCACGATGCGGTAAGCAATCAAGTCGCGAAAGTTCAGCTTGCTCTTGATTTCAGCTTCTGTCGGAAACTTCCCGTTTTTCTTATAGTAGCCATAAATGTATTCAAGAATGTACCCGTTGAACTTTTCTTCGGCACGAATCAGCGACTTGATACGACCCTTGAAAGTAAAGGCCAAGAACGGATATTCTCGCGTCATGAACTTATAGAATTCCTTGATTCTCTGAGACTGTGATGTCAAGAAGTCATTGTGCTCCAGCAATTCAATAATCTGAATCAGAAAATTAGAATGTGCCAGGTCAATGCTGTTACGCGTTTCCTTCGCACCATTTCTGAGGTCGTTAGAATATTGGTGCAAAATTTTCAGCACCGTGTTTCCAGAATACAAATAGTCATTCAGCGTAATCATACACGCCGAAATATAACAATAGAATTTTCAAAATCCACTATGAATTCTGAACTATTTTTTAGGTCTCTAAAGAGCCTTTACACTATCTGGAATAGTATTTTCCTCAAACACAAATTCTGTAAAAAATTTGAGGAAAACAGGGCGTAACTACACCGGCAATTTCGAATACAGTTTTTCCACCGTATCCGAAAGCAGCTTTTTCACATCGTCCCGATTGCAAGCATCCAGTTGTTCCAAGCATGCCGTCAGGGTCAAAACAATGGCCTCCCTAAAGGCATACTCTTCTTGCAGCTTGCGTTCCTTACCATACTCCCGCAATGCGTAGATGAACGCAAATACCGCCATCGAAGACATGGCAAGATTCATCACCACATCGGCCCATACAGAACCTGTATGCACGCCGAAACGGGTAAACACGCCATAAATCCACAAGGAGCCTCCGACAAACAGCACCAAACTCAAGATAAGCCAAATGCGGGCCTTTCTGCCCAGGCTCCGTTTTCTCTTGTTAAAGCTACTGCCCAAAGAGCCGCCACCCACAAAGTCCGTCATCTTCTTGATTTCTTCCACCTTCTCGTTAGACGCAGTCAAGCAGGCTTCAACGCCCTTCAAGCTATTCTCCGTCATGCTGTCGATTTCAGAAATCTTCGCACAAGCCTGCTCAATCAAATCCTGAGCAGACACAATCTTCTCGGACAGTTGCTTGTCCTTGTTCTCGGCGTCATTCACCTTGAGCGTCATGGAATCCCGAAGCTCTTCCAAACTCTGCTTCTGGGCATTCAGCTGCTCCGTCAGCGACTGAATCTCGGCCACCTTCTCCGAAGCTTCGGCAGACATGGCCTTCGCATTCTGTTCCGCATTCGTCACAGACACCATCTGGGTCTTCACCAAGTCCGTCATCTTCAAGATTCTTTCGAATTCTTCCGATGCCTTGTCAAACAATTCGCTCGTCTTTTCTTCGGCTTCCGTAATGGCAGCCACACGTTCATCCAGGCTATCTCTCTGCGGAATATTCCAAAAACCGAGCATCATCTCGTATACAACGAGATTCCTCGTACAAATAGAGAGAACCGTAACATTCTGTTTTTTGATAGACGCCGCGATCAGCACAATCAACTGAGAAATGGTCTTGGGCGGCATGCCAAAATAGGTCAGTTCCGAATCCCTTACGCGGGCGGGCTCCGGCAAATCGAATGGCAAAAAACGCCAATCGTCAGTTTTCACTTTTTCGCGTAATTGTGCATAAGGCCGCTTCACATTTTCGAGAGCCTTGCGCAACTGAACCAATCTGACTGTCCGATCATGGACACTCACGCCAGCATAGGTCTGGATATATTCATCTCTGCTCTTTTCCAAGAGATTGATGCTTTCTAGGAGATCTTCACGTTGTTGGCGGTTCATCCCTAACCCCATTCATAAACACTCCTATATAAGATAACTTTTTTTAACACGAATGCGATATTTGGTTTAATACATCCTCATTCTATTACTCTTAACTAAAGTTTACAATAACCCTACACTACCCCAAAAACGGCGAAATTCGCCGTTTTCATGATACAAATCACACGAACAACTTAACTACAAGCCGCCAAAATCGGATTCTGCGCTAGGCAGCAAACGCCCCTTGTGCATGGTATAAATGCGGTCGCCATACCTAAAGCCACGGGGGTCATGGGTAGCCACAAGAACCGACGTTCCAGAATGAGCCAGTTCGGCCAAAAGGTCAAAGACAATCTTGGCGTTGGTCTCATCCAGATTGCTTGTAGGCTCGTCAGCGATTACAACTTCAGGCTTATTCACCAGGGCGCGCGCAATAGCGGCTCTCTTGAGTTCGCCACCCGAAAGTTCCGCAGGCATTTCATGCACCAAGTGGGCAATTCCCAAGGATTCCAGCTTTGAGGCAATATCTACATCGGTCACATCTGCAAAGGAACGGACTTCAATCTTTTTGCCGTCGCGAAGTGCCTTGGGCAGCAAGATATTCTCTAACACCGTGAAATGCGGCAAGAAAACGGATTCCTGCGGCACATAGCCAATCTTTTCGTTTCTAATGGCAGAAATCTCTGCATCGGTCAGGCTTGCAAAATCGGCACCATTAAATATCACGGAGCCCTTCGAAGGGCGATTGATTCCCGAAAGCAGAGAAAGCAGCGTACTCTTTCCGCTTCCCGATTCTCCATAAATCACCGAGAAATCGCCGGACCATGCAAAGAATTCCACATCTTCTACAGCATTAAATTCTTCGCCACGACGGGTATAAGTCTTGTACAAATTAGATACGTTTAAAATCAATGTTCGACCTCCCTCAAAGCGGCGTATGCATCAATTTTGCTCACCTTATTTGCCACGCCATAAACAGCCACGGGGCCCACAGAATGCAAGAGCAAAATCACCACGGCATAAACACCCACAATTTCAGCATTCCCAGGAACAATGAAGGGGACACTCACATGTTCGCCAATCCAGATTTTAAATGTGAAAAACGCCACGCTCGAAAACAGCAAGCCAATGTAAGTCCCTACTGCAGACACCAGCAGCGATTCACCCAGCACAAGAGTCCTCAAGCGCTTGCGGGCATAGCCCACAATTCGCAAAAGCGCATATTCACGCCTGCGTTCGCGAGTCGACAGCGAAAACGAAATCACAATCGCGGCCGCTGCAATCACCAAGAACAGGCCTACAATCGACCACACCACAATCTGCAAGAAGTTCGCCGACTTTTCAAGACCAGAGAACAAATCCTTGCGGGTACGAATCTGTACGCCGTCAAAGCGGGTATGAATTTCCCGGGAGAGACGTTCAACATCGGCCCCTGCGCGCAACTTGATTAAAACGCTGGAGTAAATCGGCGTATCCGGACCTTCGGACTTGACATCCTGATGCAAGAAAACCACGCCCTTGGCCTTAGCAGCCTCGCGGATATCGGCAAGCGTCGTCACGTCGACAAAAACAGCCTGGTCCAATTTGTTGCCGACAGGTTCAAGACTCGCCGCCACAGGATATTCGCGATCAAAGAACTTGACGCTCTTTTTCTCACCCACGCTAATGTCAGCGCCCACCACAATGGCACCCTTGGGGAGTTTATCCGTAATGACCTCGCGAATCCAAGGCTGAATCACAAAATCAGATGCCGGGTCAAAACCGATAATCATGACTTTCTGATCGCAGCAGCTAGAGCTCAAAGTGGTCAAAAAATATTGCGGCGTCGCCACTTCTACATCGGCGAGGCCACGAATAAATTCCAGCGAGCCCTGCGGCAAGTACGTGTACTTGGAATCGCCCTGCAAAAGCACCGTCTGATCGTTGATTTCGCTCCCCTGAGGAATCACGATTACATCGGCACCCAGGCGAGACGAAAGACGATTCAATCCTTTAGAAAGAGAGAGCGACAAAAGCCCACCCACCAAAAGCACCGAGGCGAGCAAGGCAATCAAAAGCGAAAGCCCAAAACTTCTGAAGGGGTTTCGCAAGTAATTTTCAATAATCAAATTAAAATCAGTCTTGTTCATTTCGCCTCCTCAATTTGAAAAGAATCAAATTCACCACCTCAAACACGGCAATCACGACACCCGTCAATGCAAACACCGGACCCGTCACCGAATGACAGGCCATGTGGGCATGCGGACATGTGCCCACAATCACCGTCGGCACCAGCGAAACAAATACTCCCAAAATCACAGCCAATGCAGAAAGTGCCAAATAGACACTTCTCTTGATAATCCCGGCGCCCACCACGGCAATCAACAACAAGGCAAAACCAAGAGCCGTCTCGACAGAAGCAGAAGCCCCGCAGCGCATCGTTCCGTTACCGCAAACAGGCAAAATCACCTGGCCAAAAGCGATTAGCAATACGCCGAAAATAAGATTAGTAACAACAAATACTTTGTACTGTTTCATGGTACTCTCCTTGATAATTTTTCGGTGCATAAATTAAAAAGGTATACCCAAAATGTCCAATACTATATCACTATGATTTGTTATAGCTTTTTATTATAACCAAAACAAAACAGACAACCTCGTACTTATAGAAAAAATCGATAATTCAGCATAAGAATTAAGTATTGGACATTCGCTGATTCCGCTTCTATCTTTGCTATCAAAAAAAGTACGGAGGCTACATGTCCAATTATTCTTTTGATACGCTTAAGTTGCACGCAGGCTATAACCCTGCCGAGCACAACCACGCTGTTTCGGTACCCATCTACCAGACTACCGCGTTTACCCTTGATACCGTAAAGCGCAGCGACGACCTGTTCTATTTTGACAGCGCCGAAGCGCTTTATACTCGACTTTCCAATCCGACAACGGATGTACTTGACGCGCGCCTTACGGCACTCCATCCGGGAGCAACCGGAGCGGTCACGCTTTCTTCGGGCATGGCCGCGGTAACGTATGCGCTTCTGAATGTCACTGCAGGCAAGGGCAGAATCCTTGCAACAGCTCGTTCTTACGGCGGATCTTTCGATAGTTTCGAACAAATCTTCGGAGAGACGGGCGTCAAGTATGACATTGTAGAAAACCCTGACGATCCGGCCAATTTCGAGGCCTTAGTCAAGGAAGACACCAAGGTGATTTACATCGAATCTATCACCAACCCGAACGCGACCATCCTCGACATCGAAGCAATCGCAAACATCGCCCACAAACACGGAATTCCGCTGATTGTCGACAACACGGTGGCAACCCCCTACTTGCTGAATCCGTTTGATTTCGGCGCCGACGTAGTCGTTTATTCGGCCACCAAGGGCCTTACGGGTCACGGCAACGTGATTGCCGGTGCCATTGTAGAAAATGGCAAGTTCAACTGGAAAAACGGAAAGTTCCCGCAGTTCGACGGTCAGCCGCATTTCTTGGTGTCGCAACAGGGCGTTCCCCGCAGCTTTTACGATGTTTTCCCGGACACCCCCTTTACGGGCCGCGTTCGCGCCATTCACCTGAATTATTTGGGCGGTGCAATTGCCCCGTTTAATTCTTACCTGGTGCTGCTTGGCATCGAAACTCTTTCGGAACGAATTTCGAAATCGGTGAAGTCCGCTGAAAAGATCGTGGAATTCCTGGAAAACCGCCCCGAAGTCGCTTGGGTCAACCACGCCCACGCCAAAAACAGCAAGTACAGGGCTCTCGCCGCCAAGTACCTTCCCAAGGGCGCCGGCGCAATCCTCAGCTTTGGCCTTAAAAAGAAAGACCGCGCCAGCATCATCAAGTTCCTAGAAGCCGTAAAGGTATTCAGCTTCCAGGCAAACATCGGTGACGCCCGCTCGCTCATTATCAACCCGTCGACAACGACCCACATCGAACTCCCGGAACATGCTCAGGAATTGGCCGACATCCATACCGAAACCATCCGACTTTCGATTGGTCTTGAAGATGTAAACGATTTGATTGCCGACCTGAAACAAGCCTTCGCCGCGATCCAATAGCGCGAAGGCGTTCCGCCTATTTTCAATCCATAGTAGCAAAGCAAAAAGGTGGCTGCATTTTAGCAGTCACCTTTAATTTATGACACAAAGAAATTTAAAATGGCGGACTCAACCGAGTCCGCCATGATTGAAGTGGAGATTATTTTACTAAACCGTCGGCGTATTCGCTAATAGCCTTGTCGAGACGGGTAAAGATTTCGTCGATTTGAGCCTCGTTGATAATCAGCGGAGGTGCCACCAGAATTGTGGAGCCGCCGCCCATCGTAAGGATACCGTAATCGTTGCGAAGTTTCGTGATAAAGTTTCCGAGGAAGGGTTCACCTGCCGCATTCTTGCGGATAACATCCTTATGATCCTTGCTGTAGCTGAATTCAATCGCACCGAACAAGCCCACAGAACGCACGTCACCTACGGAGGGGTGCTTTTCCTTGAGTTCGGCGAGTTTCTTTTTCAACACCGGTTCCAACTTTTTCACGTTCGCCTGGACATCCAAGCGGAAGTATTCTTCGATACAGGCAATAGCCGCAGCAACACCGAGCGGATGCGCATTATAAGTAAGCCCTGCAGTAAAGGCATTTTCTTCATAATAATTCGCAATCTTTTCGCTAATGAGCACGCCGCCGAGCGGTGCATACGAGCTATTCACACCCTTTGCAAAAGTAATCAAGTCAGGTTCCACGCCATCGGCCTGGCAAGCAAACCATTCACCGGTACGCAAGAAGCCACTCATGACTTCGTCGCAAACCAAGAGGATTCCGTACTTGCCGCAGATTTCACGCACGCCCTTCAGGTATCCCTTCGGGTAAAGGTAAACGCCGTTAGAACCCGTGACCGATTCAATGAAGATTGCCGCCACCGATTCCGGGCATTCCTGCTGAATCTGGTATTCCAGGCGAGAAAGGAAATGCTTGGTCGCTTCTTCTTCGCTTGCAAATTTAATGTCGTAGCCGTAAAGGTGCGGAGCCGGATACTTGATGAATCCAGGAATCGTCGGGAAAAGCGAAGCACGTTCGCTTTCGCCCGTCAAGCTCGACGCACCGTAAGTGCTTCCGTGGTAAGATTCATACTTCGAGAAAATCTTGTCGCGGCCCGTAAATGCTTTCACAAAGCGAATTGCAAATTCGTTCGCCTCGGAGCCACCCAGCGTAAACAGCACCTTTTTCATGTTCTTCGGCGCAATTTTTTCAATCAAGAGTTCGCTGAGTTCACCCGCTTCGGCAAAGGCATGACGCGGAGCAATGTAGGCCAGGCGTTCCACCTGCTTTTGCACCGCTTCGATAATGTGACGGTTGTTAAAGCCGATGTTCACATTCACCAGTTCCGAAGCTATATCGATATATTCGCGGCCCTTGCCATCGTATACATAAACGCCATCGGCGTGATCGATGTAAAACGGCTTATAGTCCTTATGCGGGGCGTTGGCGAAAGAGAACAGGTTGTATTTGCGAGCCTTTTCGTAAGAGGCCGCGTTTTCTTTTTCTACATAATCAATGTTATTTGACATTTGGTACTCTCCTTAATTTTGTGAACAAATATAGGTGCGATTTTAGTCGCTGTCCAATACTTTGTTTTTAGGGCTCGTTATCAATTTTTCTGATAACAAACCCATATAGTTTAAATGATGTATTCCGGCGCCGTATTGGAGCGGGCAAGATCGAAGCGTTCCAGAATCTTGCGGCGTTTTTCCAGGAACTGCGCAGAACCTCTTTCGCGCGGGAAACTATCTCGAATTTCAAGCACTTCGCTAATGCGTCCCGGACGCGGCGTCATAATCACGATACGGTCAGACAGGTATAGTGCTTCGTCGATATCATGCGTCACCAGAATCATCGTGGTATTGCGCTCCTTGCGGAGTTCCAAAAGTAGATCCTGAATCTCGGCACGAGTAAACGAATCAAGAGCGCCCATAGGTTCATCGAGCAACAAAATTTCAGGGTCATTAATCAACGCGCGCGCAATCGCCACGCGCTGCGCCATACCGCCACTAATTTGGTGCGGAAAGTTCTTCTCGAATCCGCCAAGGCCAATTTTCTTGATAAATTCGTGAACCTTATCCTTATTCTGCTTATATACGCCACGAATCTTGAGGCCCATCGCAATGTTGTCTTCTACCGTAAGCCACGGGAAAAGGCACCCCTGCTGGAACACGTAACCGCGCTTGGAATCCGGGCCATGCACCGGCTCGCCATCAAGAATAATCTTGCCTTCTTGAACAGGATCAAGCCCAGCAATCAAGCGCAAAAGCGTTGTCTTTCCGCAACCCGATGCACCTAGGATCGAAACGAATTCGCCCTGGAAAACAGAAAGGTTGATATCTTTCAAAATCTGTCGCGGCTCGCCCGTACGTTCATCGATAAAAGAGCGGTTCACGTCGCGAATCTTCAAGATCTTTTCTTTATCTAAAATATCCGTCATCATCGCCTCCTATCGCACAACGCCTTTCTGCCAGCGAAGCACATAACGCTGCACCACGCCAACAACCTTCAAAATTGCAGAGAACAACACCGCCATCACGACAATCGCCGCAAACACCTTGTAATACGCACTCCACACCTTCGAAGTGTTAATGTAGTAGCCAAGACCACCCGGCTGCCCCATCATTTCGGCCATCACAAGCGTCGTAAAGCCAAATGCCGCCGCTGTCATAATGCCCGTAAAAATCTGCGGCATCGCATGTGGAATCGCAATATGGAAAATCTGGTACAATTGCCCCGCGCCAAACGTACGCGAAAGTTCAAACAACGACTTCGGCGTACCCTGCACCCCATCGGCCGTCATGGTCGCCACCGGGAACCAAGAGCATATCGCTATCAAGAAAGTCGCCGCCGCAAACGAAGTCGGGAACAGCGTCAGCGCAAAAGGCATCCACGCCACCGCAGGAATCACACCGCAAATGTTGAGCACCGGCAAAATCCAGTAGCGGGCCTTCGGATACCAACCAATCAGCACACCCGTCACCACGCCAGTCACCACACCCACCGAAAATCCGGCCACAAAAAGGCGCAGCGAATAAAGCGTATTCTGCCAAATGAATTTGGTATCGCCAATAAAGGCATCCATAATAATCGCAGGCCCCGGAAAGAACGGCTGCGGCAAAAACAGCAACTTGGTTCCGAGAATATCCCACGCAGCAAGCGCAAGCCCCACCGCAAAACGGAACTTCGCGCCCGCGAAAAACTTCGCCACCTTATCGGCACTCGCCCTGCGGACAAACAGCACTACCGTATAAATGGCATAGTAGGCAATAATGGCAAGCAAAACCAAACGGTACGCCAAATTGTCGTCAACCGTAAACCCGCCAAAAACATATTCCTTGATTCGCACATTTTCGGCCACCTGCGGAAAAAGCAAGTTCACCAAGAAGGCGATCAGGAAACCTGAAATCGTCAAAACAATGTTCATTCAACTCTCCGTAAAATTTTTAAAAATGCGCCCTTGCGGGCGCCAATCAACAAGGAATTTTGATTACTTGCTCAAGTCGACTTCTTCGTACAGGTTCGCGACAAACTTGTCGGGATCCAGCGTGAGGTAGCCAATCTTCTTGAGCTGTTCGCTAAAGTAACGCAAGTCGCCCTTCACATCGCGGCCAAGCGTCTTACGCTGTTCCAGCGAAGTGTACACATAACTCTTAATCAGTTCAACAGCCAGCGGCTTGTCTTCAATTTCGGAATACTTGCCTTCGGCAATAATGTCCACCGTTTCTTCGGGATGTTCGGCAATCCAGGCTTCAGCCTTGTGAATCGCACGCAGGAGTGCAGCAATCTTTGCCGGTTCTTCCTTCAAAAGCTTGGCAGACACGTAAATGAAGCAGCAGTAGCGACCGTCAAACACCGGGTCCTTCGCCACATCCATAATCACGTCCGCCTTGCCCGACTTTTCGTAAGCAGAAGCAAGCGGATCCCAAATGGCAGCGGCATCAATCTGGCCCTGTTCCAAGGCCTCGAGCGCCAAGTTACCGTCGGCATAAGGCAAGAACTGCACCTGATTATCTTCGGGCTTCGTCGAAACACCGCCCAGCGAAAGCCACAAACTTGCAGCCTGATGCGGCGTGCCACCGATTTCATCGACAGCAATCTTCTTGCCCTTCAAATCAGCCGCCGTCTTGTAAGGTGAACCCTTCTTCACCAGCACCTTAATGCAACCGATATGAATACCGTCAACAATCTTGATATCTACGCCATTTTCAATCGCCTGGAAAAACTGGAAGTCAGAATTCGTGACCGCGTAAGTGCCCTTGCTGAGTCCCAACTTACGAGTTTCACCATCAGCGGCAATCAACCTGGCATCAATACCTTCTTCAGCAAAAAATCCCTTTTCCTTCGCCACGTAGAACGGCGCACCACACAAGGCACCATCCAAAACAGGGAGTTCCAAAACACCAAACTTGAACTGAGACTTTTCAGTCTGCTCGGCAGACTTCTTTTCGGCACTCTCGCCACCACAAGCGCCCACTACAAGCGCAAAACCAAAAGCGAGCAAAGCAGTCAGATAAATTTTGAAGTTGTTTACCATTGTGAATACCTCTTTTAAAAAAGGCGCCCCTGAAAATGGACTTCGAATATTTCCAGGAGCGCCGAGTTGTACGGAGAGTACAAACTACTTGATATTTTCTCTCCATGTAGCGGGCTTGAACAATTCCTTCAAAGGCAACAGACGCTTGTCAACGTCGACACCCAAGACAGAGTTGAAGTTGTTTGTAGCCTGCATCTGAGCGCCAAAGCCCACAATGATGATAATCTGTTCGTCGGTATAGAACTTGCGAAGACCTTCGAAAAGTTCGTCCGGAACCTTTGTCGGATCCTTAACGATCTGCTGGCCGAGCTGCTGCAAAAGCTTTTCGTTTTCCGAAGTTTCGAAGTTGTTCGGATCAAGGCCCAGAGCCTTCAGGTCGCTAATGAAGAACAGCGAGCAGAGAAGGCAGCCGTTAGTCGTAGAAACCGAGTGGGCAAAAATCGTTGCCGCACGCAGACCCACCGTCTTTTCGAGGCTTTCCCAAGCATCGTACCAGCCCATGAAAGCCTTATAGATGCCGTAGTCCTGAAGCATCACCAGCTTCATGTTGGTAATCTTACCGGCAGCTTCCAACTTTTCGTAAGCGGCCTTTGCTTCGCCAGTCAATTCATTCGGTTGTTTTAAATGTACTCTTGCCATTGTTTATACTCTCCTTGTGGTGCAAAGCACCGTTTTTTAGTTTATGATAGGAGCTTTTCTCTTTCCTACCATTTTTGTAGGCTTTAAGATAGAATAAGATTTATCCCTAGTCAAGGCATAAACGCATACTATTTAACTATCGGTTGTTATAGAGGAAGGCTATAACGAATTTTCAGATTCTTCCCATTTCTCAAAAAATTTATTATATTCCTCTACAGATTTGCATTAATCCCGTTGACAGCGTTTCGAACCGGACGGGAAGTTCAACTATCTGCTTGACGTAGCCTCCCCTTTGCTGGTGCGACAGAGCCACAAATCGGAGACAGGACATCTGCGGGGGAACGGCCCCGCTGCGCTCAACGTAGAGCACCGTCTGAAAAAAAAGACGTTAATCATGTCATAACATTTTCTTGACAATCACCGTAAGGTGACCGCAAGATTTGGCTATTGGATAACGTATTTTAATCCAAATAAACAATTTATTCGGGGTAATATGACCTACTATTTTATCAGCGATCTTCATCTCGATTTTTATGTGTCGCCGGTGTTTCGCACAATCGACATGCTACGCATGAATTTCGAAGTTTTCTTCAAACGAAACTTCTTGCCAGCAGACGCCTGCTGCATCGCAGGCGATATCGCAAACGACTACTTCAATTACATGGAGTTCCTGAAGTTCATTGCCGAGAAATACAAAACCGTTTATGTATGCCTGGGAAATCACGACATCATCACCGAACGCATTGGAGAATTCGGCTCCGATAGGGATTTTCTCACCTCCGAGAGTAAGATAAAATACTTTCTTGCCGAAGCGGGAAAAATCCCGAACATCCAGCTGCTCGAAAATCGCATCACAGAAGGTGTTGCCGGCTGCATGGGCATGTGCGATTTCAAGTACAAACATATTCCCGCCGCCACCGAAACAACAAATAAAATTCTGTGGGCGACACGATGGTTTGACGGAATCCATTGGAAATACATGGAGAATAATACCAACAGGCTCTGGCGACACTATGATAGCGTTTTCTGCAAACTTACCGCACAACGTCCCAAAATCATGATGTCGCACTTTCTGCCGCTAGAATTCGAAATGCCTGAACGTTATCGGCAGGATCCCTACTCAAACTTTTTCTATTTCCACGGAGCAAAATATCTCGAAAAGATGGATGACGGAAGCATCTGGCAAGCAGGCCACACGCACACAGCCATCAAGCGCGAATACACCGATAAACTCGGCAAAAAACACCTGTTGCTCTGCAATCCCGTGGGCTACCCCGAAGAAAATCCATACGCAGAATATGGACTAAAGCAAGAAGACTTTTTGATAGATCTCGATACTCCCAACGAGGAGACCGTCGCCGCCATGACCGAAGCAAACGAAATTACCAGCGGCAAGCGCAAGACAAAATCCTACAAAAACGCAAACGCAATGGTTAAAGACATTCTAAGCGAATGACAGAAATCAATCCCCGCATTTTGAGGCCGAATCCACGTTTTTTCCACAATAAAATCCTCTATTCTGCAAAATATTAAAATTTCTACGGCATATTTACAAAATTGCCGTAATTTTATTATATTAGGAATATGCCCAAATACGATGGAAAAGAAATTCGCAATACCGAAGGTTTCATGCTTCGCGACAACATGAGCGCCTATCAATATCATCAGGCCCTACAAAAGGTCCAGTCAGGCGAACTACTTCGCCTGCGCCCAGGAGTATTCGCCGAACCCATTGCACTCGCAGACACGATGCTCGATATAGACGTTCTTGTGCCCGGCGGCGTACTGTGCATGTACTCGGCATGGGAACATTACGAACTCACGACGCAAATTCCGACTGCATTTTGTATAGCTATTCCGCGTAAACGAAAGCTAGTATTGCCTGAATTCCCTCCAATAACGCTTTATTACTGGTCGGATCATCTGCTGGAATTTGGGACAACAACAGCGGAGGTACATGGGCATAAAGTGCGCGTCACTGACTTAGAACGCTCCGTCTGCGATGCCGTAAAATACCGCAACAAAATCGGCCTGGATGTGTGCGCCGAAATCCTTAAAGCATACCTGCATCGCTCCGACAGGAACATCGCGAAACTCACAGAATACGCAAAGAAGCTCCGTGTCGCTGCAACTCTGAAAACATATTTGGAGATCGGACTTTAAGATGGTTCAGGATGTCGCAAAATCAGTAAGAAACCGCCTACTGGAGCAGACGAGAAAAACACACGGGAACTATCAGCAGGTTCTCATACGCTTCTTTCATGAGCGTTTGATGTATCGTCTTGCGAAAAGCAAATACAGGACCTCATTCTATTTGAAAGGCGGTTCATTACTGTTCGCGTTGAATCCTGTAATTGCACGCCCGACTTTGGATGTGGACTTGCTAGGCATCAATTTTCCATCAAAGCCAGAACTGCTCCACTCCATGTTTGCAGATATTTGTTTGCAGGCATGTCCTGAAGACGGCATTACCTTTGACATTGATTCCATTCAAGTCGAAGATATCATGAACGACAAGGAATACCTCGGACTTCATGTAAAAATACAGGCAAACCTGGATTCAATTCGTCAGTGGATCGCTATCGACGTTGGGTTCGGGGATTCAGTTGTTGGTGCAAAAGAAATGTCATACCCCACACTACTTGACAATTTGCCAAAAGCGAATATTTTCGTCTATTCAATTGAATCAATTGTTGCTGAAAAATTCCATGCCATGATTGCACGCGACGAAAGTAATAGCCGTATGAAGGACTTCTTTGACGTCTACCAGATTTTGACAAATCACAAGATCGACAACCATGTTCTTGAATCTGCCATTAAAGCGACTTTCCGCGCAAGAAAAACGGAATACTCTCCCAATGCAAACCTCTTTTCTGCCAAATTCGCCCGTGACGAATCAAGACTTGCACTTTGGAAAAACTTCTTGCACAAAATTAAATACACAAATCCATTGAATTTTGAAGATGTGATGATTTTGATTCGTGATAAGCTAGAAATGTATTGGTCAAAAGATTTGTTAGGGTAATCGTTCGTGAGCATTAAAGGGTGACTGCAAAAAACTCCCCCAGTTTGGAGGAGTTTTGAAGATAGATGGCAAAAATGTCAGTTAGCGAGGTTTACTCGTACAGGCCCTTGCTGAAGTAACGGTCGCCGCGGTCGGGAGCCACGAACACGATGTTTCCGCGTGCGCCCGAGGCGATGAGTTTCTTGGCTGCGGTGAATGCTGCGCCCGAAGAGGAGCCTGCGAAGAGTCCTTCTTTCTTGGCGAGCTCGCGAGCGCCGCCAAAGGCGTCGTCATCATTGATTTTGATGACCTGATCTACGAGCGACATGTCCATGGTATCGGCGATAAAGTCGTTGCCGATTCCTTCGATGTTGTAGTCGCCATGTTCGCCGCCGCCCATGGTAGAGCCCACGGGGTCAGCGAGCACACCCTTGATGTTCGGGTTGCGTTCCTTGAGCGCCTTGAGAATGCCGCTGAAGGTGCCGCCACTGCCTGCACCTGCCACCACGTAGTCCACGTTTCCGTCGAGGTCTTCGTAGATTTCGGGGCCGGTGGTTTCGTAATGGGCAAGCGGGTTGGCCATGTTGCGGAACTGCCTGAGCGATACGGAACCGGGAATCTGTTTCAAGAGTTCTTCGGCCTTCTTTTCAGCACCGAGCATGCCTTCTTCACGCGGGGTGTTGATGAGTTCCGCTCCGAGAGCGCGCATGAGCGTCTGCTTTTCTTGCGAGAACTTGGTTGGCACCACGAATATCACGCGAATGCCACGGTTGAGGGCCGCAAAGGCGATGCCGAGGCCGGTGTTGCCTGCGGTCGCTTCGACAATGGTTCCGCCCGGTTTCAAGAGACCCTTTTCAATCGCATCGTTCACCATGTAAAGGCCGGTGCGGTCCTTCACGCTGCCCGAGGGGTTCCAGAGTTCCAGTTTGGCAAACAGGTTTACGCCTTCGGGGAGTCCCACGTGCGAGAGTTTTACAAGCGGAGTTTTCCCGATTAAAGACTGCATTGATTCATAGTAATGCATATTATGCTTCCTTCGCGGCGTTAATGCCGGCGTTCAAATCCAAGATAATGTCATCGACTTTTTCGATACCTACAGACAAACGAATCAGTCCGTCGGTAATACCCACCTTTTCACGAATTTCCTTCGGAATAGAGGCATGGGTCATGGTAGCCGGATGGCATACAAGGCTTTCGACGCCGCCCAAACTTTCGGCGAGAGAAATCAGTTGCAGAGCCTTGAAGAACTTCTTGATGTCGTAACCTTCGTACAGTTCGAACGAAATCATGGCACCGCCGTTCTTGGCCTGTTTCTTGTTGATTTCGTAACCCTGAGCGGTCGGAAGGCCCGGATAATAAACATGCTTTACAGCTTCGTGCTGTTCCAAGTAGCGGGCAATGCGTTCTGCATTTTCGGTATGGCGATCGAGACGCACGCCAAGAGTCTTGATACCGCGAATCAAGAGGAATGAATCGAAGGGGCCGAGCACTGCACCCACGGCATTCTGGTTGAATGCGAGGCGGTCGGCAATTTCCTTGTTGTTGGTCACTGCAAGGCCAGCCACCACGTCGCTATGGCCACCCAAATACTTGGTTGCAGAATGCACCACAATGTCGGCGCCAAGTTCCAGCGGACGCTGCAAATAGGGAGTCATGAAGGTATTATCGACAATGGTCAAAATTCCATGCTTCTTGGCAATCGCAGCGACGCCAGCCAAATCCGTCACGGTCAGGAGCGGGTTCGCCGGGCTTTCAATAAAGAAGGCCTTCACATCGGGCGTCACCTTGGTATCGAGCGTCGCCAAGTCGGTCGTATCTTCAATAGAATAGGTAATGCCGAGGTTCTTGAAAACTTTATCCAGAACGCGGAAGGTTCCACCATAAACATTGCTAGAGATAATAATGCGGTCGCCCTGCTTGAAAAGCGAAAGCACCGTAGAGGTTGCTGCCATGCCGCTGCCGAAAGCAAAGCCAGCTACACCGCCTTCAAGATCCGCAATCAATGCTTCGAGCGCTGCACGCGTGGGGTTGCCCGTGCGGGAATATTCCCAACCGGTGTTTTCGCCGAGGCCCGCCTGCTTATAGGTAGAAGTCTGGTAGATAGGAACATTGACAGCTCCCGTGACCTTGTCGCCATCGATGCCGCCGTGGATGAGTTTCGTTTCGATATATTTAGAAGTTGACATTTTTTTGAAGTCCTTTAGCGCCATGCGCCTTTTATTGTTTAAACTCGAATAAAAAATCCCGCTCCGGAGACACAGCCGAGCGGGAATCTGTTTTAGATAAAAGCCTAAAAACTAGTCGCCCGTTCGACATCGACCCCAACAGCAACAACATATGTTCATCAAGTTTTGAGTCATTCTTGTTTTCCTATCATTTTCGTAGGGATAATATAGACAAAAACAATAACGCTGTCAACCAAAAACGGGCTATTTGGTTATACTATTTTTCTTTGGTTTGTTATAGGTTTTGACTATAAGCCTAAAATTCCAGCCAACCGGTGTCAAGGCCAGTTACAGACACAATACGCTTCACATTCTTCTGCGCATCAGTAACCACGGCCATTCCCGTCAGGTAATTCATCCAGCGCTGAGGCGAAAACTGCATCTTGCAAAAGTGAGTCAGACACGGAACCACCCAGGCATCGTGCGTCGCAAAAATGTTGAAGCGGGCGTCACCCTTTTCAAGCATCATCGCAAGCATCTCTTCGGAACGGGCAGGCAGCGGCGCAAACGCTTCTTTTTCACCACGCGGGTTACCTGCAGCCTCATTCTTTAACCATTCGCAAATGCCTTCGTAAAATCCGGCGCGCAGCACTTTGGTGTATTCGTCATAATCTTGAACAAAGTATTCAGCCAGGCAATCCAGTTTTTCAATATGCGGATTTTCGACACCGCGACCGGTGCCAATATTCAAAGCCGTTTCGACACAGCGGCCCACCGGGCTCGAAAAGAAACTCATATCGCCCGCAGCAGGAATGCACTTACCCAGCGACAAAGCCTGCTCGCGCCCGCGCTCCGTAAGGCCTACATGCGCACCGAAGTCAGGGTCATTAGGCGTAATATGGTTGCGTTCACCGTGGCGCACCAACAAAAACACGCGTTCATCAGCCGCGAGCGAAGCAAAGAAATCTACAGCGGGAGTAAAATCCATATTGCATGTCCAATGACAAAACTCAAAATGCCCAGCAGGAATCCACAAATAATATCGGTCAGCCAGTGCACGCCAAAGTACACACGCAAAAGTCCCCATGTAAGCGGCAAGAGCATCATGATCCAGCCATACTGCGGCACCGCATAAAATACAGCACTAGCCACCGCCAAATTGTTCATGGTATGGCCAGACGGAAAACTGTACTTGTCGAGAGGCGGAACTTCCGCCTTGATTTGCGAATTCGCCGCAAATGGCCTCGGGCGCTTGGTAGAAAGCTTTACACCCTCGTACAAAGCGAGCGATACCACCATCGCCACCAAAGCCTGTGCCAAAATCGGCCAAAAGGCAGACCAGCCCAAATGCAAAAAGAGCACCATCGCAAACGCCCCCCAAATGTAGCCGTCGCCCAGGCGCACGTAAAACTTGAGGAACTTATTCACCTTCGGCGAAAAATGCCGATTCGTCCAATAGACCGAAACCCGGTTGTCAAACTCTGCAATTTTCTTGAACATCGGGGTAAATGTAGATTTTTCAATCGGCGGCGCCACGCCAAAATTCCTATTTTATTAGCCGTTAAAACTAAAAAGGAAACTACAATGCGCGTACTCGTACTTAACTGCGGCAGCTCTTCGGTGAAGTTCGCTGTCATCGACACCCAGACCAAGGAATCCATCTCTAGCGGCCTCGTCGAAAATATCGGCGTCAATGGCCACGTGAAGGCTAAGGGCCCGAACGGCAACATCGATTTCAACTTCGATTGCCCCACTCACGCCGAAGCCGTCGCCGAAGTCCAGAAGTTCCTCGCCGAACAGAAGCTCATCGACACCATCGAAGCTATCGGCCACCGCGTGGTGCATGGCGGTAAGTATATCAAGAGCGAACGCGTCTCTCAGGAAGTCATCGACTACATCCGTAGCATTACCCTGTTTGCCCCGCTCCACGAACCGGCACACGCAACCGGTATGGAATGCGCCACCAAGTTCTTCCCGACGCTCCCGCAGGTCGCCGTGTTCGACACAGCTTTCCACCAGACCATGCCCCGTAAGGCATACCTCTACGGCATTCCGTATTCCTTCTATGAAAAGGACGCTATCCGCCGTTACGGTTTCCACGGCACCAGCCACCGCTTCGTGACCGCCGAAGCCGCCAAGATCTTGGGCAAGAAGCCGGAAGATTGCTGCTTCATTACCGCTCACCTCGGTAATGGTTCCAGCTGCTCCGCCATTTTGAACGGCAAGTGCGCCGACACCACCATGGGCTTCACCCCGCTGGACGGCCTTATCATGGGTACTCGTTCCGGTAGCCTTGACCCGGCAATCCTCTTCTTCATCAGCAAGAAGTACGGCTACGATATCGACCGCCTCGACAAGCTTGTAAACAAGGAATCCGGCCTTCTCGGTCTCTCCGGTCTTTCTAACGACATGCGCACCTTGACGCAGGCCGCAAGCGAAGGCCACGTTGGCGCCCAGATTGCTCTCGAAACCTTCTGCTACAAGCTCACTCGCGAAATCGGCGGCATCGCTATGGCTCTCCCCCGCATTGACGCCCTCGTGTTCACCGGCGGCATTGGCGAAAACAGCCGCGTGGTCCGCAAGACCGTCATGGAAAACCTGAAGATTCTCGGCTACCAAATCGACGACGCCCGTAACGAAGACAACGGCAAGAACTCCGGTCACATTATTTCGAAGGACGGCACGCCGACCGCTATGGTCGTCGCCACCAACGAAGAACTCCTCATCGCTCTCGACACCGAAGCACTGGTGAAGTGACGTGCAGCGTCATCCTGTGTAGCCGATAGGCTGCGAAGGATCTCTACATTTAAGAAAGGCTCCGCACTGCGGAGCCTCTTTTATTTTGGATGACACGCGAAGCGTGTTACTTAATCGTCCATCTCTGCTTGTTCACTTGCAGGATCTTTCTGCCCTGCACCTGAGCGGCAGCGGCGCGGACCTGAGCCTCAGACACCGGCAGCTTAGCCTTCCACATCACGCGGCCCTGCATATCGAACATAGCCACGGAGCCACGGCTAGCTTGGATTGCGCTCTGCCAGTTCATCTTCGGAGCGGCAACCACAGGACTAATGGATTGAGCAGCTTCGCCAACCAAAATCACAATTGTCGCCGTGGTAGAATCGGAAGCATCCTTTGCCTGAACCTTCACGCGATAGACGCCATCATTCAGCACAGTCGAATCGGTTGCAGGGGAAATGATTAACGCACCATCGGCAATCTCGGTTGCAAACACTTTCGGAGCAGTAACCTTGTACGTAAGGGTATCTCCATCGGCGTCAAAGAACAGGGAATCCAGATTAACAGATTCCTTCCAGCCAGAGTTTTTGACACGAAGAGTATCGCGTTTTGCCACCGCAGGAGAATCATTAATCGGAGTGATATAGATATGAATCTTAAAGGTCAACGGAGCAGAAATGCTGTCCGTCACACTTACCGTCACATAGGCGTCGCCAAAGGCATTCTTTTCAGCCATCACCCAGCAAGCACCCTTAGTGTTCTGGGTTTTAACCTTTCCATCATCGCTGGTAAAGGTGTAATACAGCTTAGACATGCCGTCATACGCTTTTGCCCAGGTGCTGTAAACCTTTTCAGAATAAGTCACGGAGCCGTTATCTTCACGGATAACCGTATCGAGGGTTGCTGGATCCACCACCAAAATCGGAGGTTCCGGCATATCGATAACCGTCAAGGTTACTGTAGCCACTTCCGACTTTTCTTCGGTAGCGTTTACAACATAGTAGGTAAAGGAATCATCACCCACGTAATCCTGTTCCGGCATATAGGTAAAGCTACCATCCTTGGCAAGGGTAAGTACACCATGTTCTGGTTCAGCAACCAAGACCGCAGTCAAGGTAACCTTCCTGTCATCAGGATTGTAGTCATTTGCAAGAACACCCTTGGCAGCCTTGACAGAGAATTCGATATCTTCCTTGACTTCGTATTTGTCATCCACAGCAACCGGGAGATCGGCCACGGGATTCACCTTCACAAAGAACCAGACGCTAGCAGTGTCCTTGCCGTCGACAGCAAACAGAGAAACTTTAGCAACGCCGTTAGCATCGGCAATGGGCAAAAGTTGCAGGGCATAGTTGCTCTTCAGTTCGCCCAAATCCACCGTCAGAATACCGCTAGCCTTGGCATTAACCTCAAGATTCGTAGCGGCAACATCGGGGTCAGAGAACACCACGCTTGCCTGCGGGATCTTGACCATAATCGGGTTAAAGTCCTCGTCAAGCACCAAGGTGTCGCCCAGTTTGTACTCCTCTTCGCCTACAGTGAAAGCCGAGTCAGTAACTGTCACCATAATCGGATCGTCCACATTGGTCACCGTAATAGTCACCGTTGCCACGTTGCCAGTCAGGACTTCGTAAGTATCATCACCCACACGCGGATCTTCAACCAGGCGATAAGTAAAGACATCCTTTCCAAAGAAGTTGGCTTCAGGAGTATAAGTAAAGAGTCCACCTTCATCATCGAACACCAACGTTCCATGAGCAGGTTCAGAAACAATCACAGGAGTAAAGGAATCGCCATCAGGGTCATAGTCATTAGCGACTACGCCATTTTTCAAGAGAGTCACCTTCAGGGGTTTTTCTTCTTCTGTCGTGTAAGCGTCATCAACTGCAACCGGAGCGTTTTCGCCATCTACAGTCGCAATCGAAAGAGCATAGCTTGCAGATTTCTTCGTTGCATCAGTGGCGGTAATCGTCACTACTGCATCACCCTTCGGATTTTCTTTGGTAATCAGCTTCACCACACCGGTCGTATTGTAAAGCGAATCAGCCAATTTAACAAGGCCCACTTCATCACCCACAATCTTGACGGTGTAAGAGGCGATATCACCATCAGGATCGGTAAACACCTCGGCAAGGTTGAGCTTCAAGGTATCGCCTTCGTTCAGCGTAGTCTCGTCCCCTGAGGTATAAGGCGGCTGCACCGTCGGAGCGAACGTTTCGCATTCGTCGGCCAAAGTGAAATTGAGGATTTCAACCGTATTGGTATTGGTCGTTTTAGTCACATGAGTGTCCTTGTAACTGAACTGCACACCCTCTTGCTTGCCAATACCCCATGCAACAGCAGTCTTGGAAGTCCATCCCTGGGAAAGGTTAGAGAAAGCAACAAACGTTTTCATGGTGCCAGCCTTAAGTTCCGCACCATAAAAGTTATCGTCCGAAATATTAGACTGCTTAAAATCGATGCGGAAAGGAGCTGTAGCGCGATAAGTCAAACAGACTCCCTTGTATGCTGTGAGCGAAATTGCCACGGGTTTATATTGAGAATTAACCTCCCAGGCAAAACCAAATCCCGCACCGTTGCTGGTCTTGCTAGCCGTAGCAACAAATTTTGTCAGCTTGCTCGTTTCTGACCAAGCAGAGGTATCAGCGGAAGCACCTGTTCCGTATTCATACGAATACCACAAAGCAGGGGCCTTGGTTCCACCCCCCTCACCTTCGGTCCACACCGTAGCGCTCGCCGCATAAGCTGTACTGACCAGAGCGCACAATGCGCCCGCCCACGAAATCATCTTTTTCACCATAATAGACCTCTTATGATTTCCCAATTATTCCATCATTCTAAATCTAATTTAAGAATGTCAATAATGCAACTTGGAATATTGCAATAATAAGGCCTTTTTATCCACGTATGTAAACTTTCGTAAACAAACCAGAGCCGCTAGTCTGTCCTTGGAAAGGTGAAAATGATCTTAAAATCCCGTTATCCTAACGAGTCAAGTTCTTCGTAGCGTTCGTAAGCCTTTTCAAGTTCGGCTTCACGATCCGCAATTTCTTTTTGAAGTTCCACGATGCGGGCGGCGTTGGTAAACACCTCGGGTTTGGAAAGTTCCGTCTGACATTCCGAAATTTCCGCTTCAAGCTTTTCGATTCTTTCGGGAAGGGCAGCGTATTCGCGTTCCTCATTGTAGCTGCGCTTTTTCTTTTTCACCGGAGACTCTTGTACACCAAACACAGCAGCCGATCCTTGCGCGGTCCTCGCCAGCTTTTCAGCTTCTTTTTCAGCCGCAATGCGGGCAGCGTTTGCGGCTTCCTTATCGCGGACTTTCTTCTTTGCCTCGTAGTCGCTGTAACCGCCCACCGATTCAAAAACGTTACCGCCATCTTCAATGGCCAAGATGCTTGTGGCCACGGAATCCAGGAAGGCGCGGTCATGGCTTACGGTAAGCACCGTACCCTTGTAGTCTGCCAAGAGTTCGGCCAGCAAGTCGAGCGTTTCCATATCCAGGTCGTTGGTGGGTTCGTCAAGAACCAACACATTACTCGGGTGGCTGAACAAGCATGCCAGCAGCAGGCGGTTGCGTTCGCCGCCACTCAAGGCACTGATAGGGCCACGGGCGCGGTCTGCCGAAAAAAGGAAATCTTGCAGATAACTTAACACATGGCGCTTGACGCCGTTCAGCATCACGTACTGCTGGCCGTCGGCAATATTTTCAACCAGCGACTTGTCTTCGCGGAGCCTGGTACGCATCTGGTCGAAGTAGGCCACCTGTAGGTTCGTTCCCAAGCGAATGTCACCGGTATCGGGCGTAAGTTCGCCCAAAATCAGGCGCAAGAGCGTCGTCTTTCCCGATCCATTAGGGCCTACGATTCCGATGCGGTCACCGCGAGAAACTTCAGTAGAAAGTCCGCTGATTAACGGCGCGCCGTCGTAAGAGTAACTCACGTCGGTAAGGCGCGCCACCAAGCGACCCGAACGGTCAGCCTCGGTAATCTGCATATTCACGTTGCCCGTTCGGGTGCGGCGCGCTGCCCGTTCCTCGCGCATTTTAATCAGCGCCCGCACGCGGCCCTCGTTCCGGGTCCGCCTCGCCTGTATTCCCTTACGAATCCAGACTTCTTCTTCGGCTAGGCGCTTGTCAAAAAGGGCATTCGCCTTGTCTTCTTCAGCCAAGGCCTGGTCGCGGAACTGCACAAACTTGTCGTAGGGGAAATCCCAGCTGCGCACACGGCCGCGATCCAAATCAAAAATACGGGTTGCCACCCGGCGCACAAAAGTGCGGTCATGGCTAACAAAAAGCAAGGCACAATTTAGGCGGGTCACGATTCCTTCCAGCCACTGGATTGCCGGGATGTCCAAGTGGTTGGTGGGTTCGTCCAGCAGCAACAAGTCAGGGTCTTGGGCCAGCGCCTGTGCAAACAGCGTACGACGTTTCTGACCACCGCTCAAACTGTCATAAAGGGCCTCGGGATCAATCCCCGTCTTTCCCAAAATCGCTTCGGCATGGGTATCGTGGGTACCGTCCTGCATCACCCCCGCCATGACCACATCCCGGACAGTCCCCTCGATATGGGCCGGAATTTCCTGAATCATGCGCGAAATCTTGAGGCCAGACTTCTTGACGATATCCCCCGACTGGACTTCCATTTCGCCCGTTAACACCCTCAAAAGGGTACTCTTTCCACAACCATTTCGCCCCACCAGGCAAATACGGTCCCCCGCCTCTATATCAAAGCTCACGTTGTCAAGCAGGGGAGCATTCGCCCCGATGCGCAAAAGAAGATTTTGGGCAGAAAGAATAGGCATAGTTCAAATGTAGAATATTGCGTGCTCTCTTAAAATTTTATTATAATTAGAAATATGAAAACTTTTTCGCTATCAAATCGTCTAGCAATCGTTTTTCTCGCAGGCACCTTCGCCATCTCCTCCGCTTTCGCCCAGGGAGACTTTGAAGGTTCCGGCGAAGTACCCGATCCCAACTGCGTAGGCGACGGCTGCGGTTTCGTATCCGCCGATCAAGCATCGCAGAGCGAAGAGAACTCCAGCTATTCATACAGCGACAACGGCACCTCCACAGAAGAAGCCTGGCCCGATTCCACGGAGCAGGCCTCTGCCGACAGTGTCGAGGCCCCGGACACTACCGAAGTAGCCTCTACCAACATCGACGAAGAAGACGACGAAGCGCCCCACTACATCAACGAGAATGCATCCGAATACCGGGCCCGCAAAGAAGGATTTTCCAAAGGCGTGCAATTCGGCATCCGTGCCGCCGCCGGTGCAAGCAAGAGCTTCGGCAAGGGCGCCAGCGACTGGAACCTGGGCCCCGAATTTGGCGGCGGCCTTATGGCAAGACTTCCGCTTGGCAGATCCTTCGCCGTAGCAACCGAACTGGACTTTACCTACCGCCTTTACAGCTACGAGGGCAAGTCCGACTACGGCAAGAACGAAGCCAGCATCAACGAAATGTTGTTCGAAATCCCCTTCATGGGCCAGTTCGTATTCGACGAAGACGGCTTCTTTATAGGCCTGGGCGTAAACCTGGGGCTCAAAATGAGCGGAGACTCCGAATTCAAGCAGACCATCGACTTCGAAGGCAAAACCGACAAAGACAAACGCTCCAACACCATTCCCACCGTTGGAGTCGAGGTTGGCGGGCTCTTTGACCTGGGTTACACCGTAAACCGCTGGCTCGTGGTTGATCTCCGAGTCGTCCAGAACTTTACCAACCTGCTGGATCTGGACCTTATCGCCGAATCCACCCTAATGCATTCAAAACTTTACACAATGCACGTTACTTTGGGCGCCACGTTCCTGCTTTAAATTTTTCGGGAACTTCCGTTACGCCTCCTGTTAAGTAAAAAAAAATTTCTGCACTATTTTTACACGCTGAAATTATTTTATAGGCGGGATTTACGTGTTCATTTATTATAATTAGACTATGGATTTGAAGAGATTGAGTGTAGCAGTCGCCATGGTTTTGGCATTTTCGATGCCGACCATGGCTCAAAGTGATGATGACGAAGGTTGGGCAACCGCCCCCTCTGCCGCAGGTTCTTCTGGCGACGATGCGTCTTACGACGGTTCTACCGACAGTGAATTCGCAAACGACGAAGAATACGCAAGTGCCTACGCTCGCTACAAAGCCGAAACTACCAAGAAGTCCGAAATCAACCGTATGCGTAACGAAGGATTCCAGCGCGCCGTGTTGCTGGGTATCCGTGCCCAGGGCGGTATCAACACCTTCTTAGGCGAAAATTCCGACGGTTGGAAACTCGGTTTCCAGGGCGGTGGCGGCCTCTTGCTCAAGATGAACTTCATGGTCAAGAACCTGAGCCTCGTCCCGGAACTCACCTTCAACTACAGACATTACTCCTACGAACAAGATATGGATGCCTACACCAACGAAGCCAGCATCGATATCATGATGTTCGAAATCCCGATTATTTTCCGCTACACTTTCGAAGACTACGATTTTTATGTTGGCCTGGGTATCAACATGGGCCTCAAGTTGCAAGGTTCTTCCGAATTCAAGACCAGCGGCGGCACGCGTGACAATACGGTCGCCACCTCCGGTATGGAAGTGGGCGGAGCTTTCGACATCGGCTACCTGCTCACCCGCTGGATCAGCGTGGACCTCCGCGTGGTGCAGTGCTTCACCAGCCTCTTGAACAAGACGCTCGTTGCCGAAGAAATCTTCTACGAATCTTCGCTTAACACGTTCTACACCACTGTCGGTGTGAACTTCATGTTCTAACGATTTCAGTTTTTCAATCTTAAAAAAGGAGCCTTGCGGCTCCTTTTTTATTAAGGGGATGTTCACCTGATTTCAGTTCCGTGTTTTACTTCTTGGCATTGAGCTTTCTTCTAGCCTGCTGG
Source organism: Fibrobacter sp. (assembly GCA_045221475.1). Lineage (GTDB taxonomy): Bacteria > Fibrobacterota > Fibrobacteria > Fibrobacterales > Fibrobacteraceae > Fibrobacter. The sequence continues at coordinate 12,975 of JBGUWV010000016.1, read as the reverse complement.
ATTTCTCGTTCGATGAGTCGCTTTTCCACCGCAAAGAAGTTTTCGTTCTTCTGGATTACATTCTTGTAAATGACATCGGCCAACTCAGGCTCGCCCGCCAGGAGCGCAATCACGATGCAGTTCCTGAGGAACACATCGCTCATGTCCGACATCTCGTAATGGTCATAGAAGTCCGCAATATTGAGAGCGGCCTGCTTGTACACACCTTCGCGGGCAGATTCCATAATATTGAATTCGTCCGCAAAGCTCCGGGGGAACACTCCCTTTTGCACCAGCTCGCCCACCTTCACGTAGACTTCATCACTGTCGCGGGCTTCCATCGGAACATTACGAATCCATTCCGCATAATTCTCGCAAAATTTCTGATAACCTACAGAGGCCTCAATACTATCGGTATTCACCTCGGTAGAAGCCAGTTCGTTGGCATAGGCCAGCAACCCGGCCTTCTTGAATTCATCCCTCGGTTCTTCCAACATGGCCTTCACCCGGGCAGGGCGACGCAAGGCATAGTCTTCGGGATCCAGGTACTGCTGCCAGCAAATTTCGCAGCTGTCGAACACCTGCACAATGTGCGCTTCGGAGTGAACGAAGCGGGCTTCTTCAGCCTTGTTGTCCACCATCGGGATAAACAGGCTGTTGGGCTTCACGCCTTCAAGCAGAGATTTCAACATCTTGTTGGTAAAGAGGAAGTTCCTTTCGCCGAAGAATTCCGGGTCACGATGAATGCGGTTGAATTCCGCCACCAGCGCCGTATCCGTGGAGAAGCGTCCGATACCTTTCTGAATCACCGGCTCATCGCTTGCAATCATGATGATGTCAGGTTCGTCGGTGGACTTGTACAGGCTCACGTAAGGGAACACCGTATCAAGCGCCTTCAGAATGTTCAAGAACATCAAATCGTTAAATTCATAAGTCTGAATCCACTGCACCCAAAGGGCACCCGGCCTCATGTAGCGACGCATCTTGGCGTAGAACTCATGAGCGAACAAGCCAGCCACGCCGCTCACCCAGGGGTTGCTGGGCACGCTAATAATCATATCGTACTTGCGGCGGTTGGTATGGAAGAACGTTGTCGCATCGTCAATGAAAATATGGATGCGGGGGTCGTCATAGCCGCGGTAGTTCCACGGGTAAAAGCCCTTCGCCAATTCCATCATGGCCTGTTCGATTTCCACACAGTCGAAATCCTTAAGCAAGGGGTCCGCCAACAAGTAGTGCGCACCCATGCCGCTTCCAAAACCCACCATGGCAGCGTCATACGGCTCCGTCTTTACTGCCATGGGCATAAAGGCTGTTGCGGCCTGGGTCAGTTCGTCACTGGAAATCGGCGCTTTGCGGTTCTTGCTCATGCTGGCATCGGCTTTGCCGTTGGTCTTCACATAGTAATGCACCGGCGATTCATGGAAACTGATGGTAGCCGTCTTTCCGTCAATCACCTCAATCTTTTCGTTGGGGTGCATGTTCTTGTAGCTACGGAACACACCCGAAGTAATCAGCGACGGATCAAACTTCACAAAGATGGCGGGCATAATCATGACGCACACCATGATATAGAACATCACGCTGTAGCGGAAACGCTTGCGGTAAATCACCAACAGCAAGAAACCGATGGCGAAGTCAAGAACAGCCGCGGTCACCAGGGCACCCTTCAACTGCAAAAGGGGCAGCAGCAAAAGTCCACCGCCAGCAGAACCAACAATGGAACCTAAAGTGTTCCAACCGTAAACCTTGCCAATCGGGGCTTCGCTCTTGAAGGCGCGAGTCAGAATCAAGGTAATCAGTGGAAGCGTCATGCCGGCAAAGAAACTCGTAGGGACCATCCACAACAGCGAAAGCGCATACTTAAACAGGCTCCAGCAAATGTAACCGTCAGAGGTCGGATTGAAAATCTGGTTTGCCTCGTTCATCATTCCCCAGAAGGGCTGATGGAAGTACAGGGTACAAAGCGCAAAGAAAGCCATCAGGATTTGCGCCATCGAAAGCACCACAAGGCTATCCTTCTTCAAAAGCTTGCCGCTTACGGCACTGCCAAGCGCAAGGCCCAAGATAAAGGCAGAGAGCATCTGGTCAAAGCTATGGCTCGAAGACCCGAGCAACAGCGACAGCAAACGAATCCAGACAATTTCATAAACAAAGGAAGTAAGGCCAGTAATCGCCGCAATCCAGAACCAGGTATCCTTCGGCGGCATGGCAAGCTTATGTTCTGCGACATAGTCTTCATCGGGCTTTTCGGGAGCCGCATCTTTAGACGGAACAGGCGAAGTCGTCACGCCAATAAAGCTGAATACCGCCGCCAGCAAAAAGTTAATGGAAGCCGCCACACACAAAGTGGCATGGTTACCAATTTCAGGAATCAACAAGTAACTGGTCGCCAAGATACCGATGGCAGAACCGAGGCTATTCGTAAAGTAAAGCATCGGAAGCGAAACCTCGGCACCGCTCTTGCGCATGAGACCCGCCGCAATAAACGGGAATGTCATACCGACCGCAATCGCAATCGGGAGCGTAGATCCCGTTGCCAAAATCACCTTGGCAATCTCGGCGCCGCGGCTAGTCAAAGACGCCGTATATTCGGAATCATAGAAAATACCCGTCAGCCAGTTATACAGCGGGTGGTACGCAATACCACCGATACCGATGGCAAGTTCCACAATACCGTATCCCAGCAAGGGGCGCTTGGTACGCACCACCATCTTGCCTGCGACAAAGCTGCCTATGGCAAGGCCGCCCATGTAAATGCAGAGCGTGAGCACCTGGCCGTAGCTAGAATGCCCAAGGAAGAGTTTAAGGTATCGTGCCCACGAGCCTTCGTAAATCAGGCCCGCGAACCCGGACAGGGCAAACAGGAAATAGACCAGGAAGTTCATATGGTTAATAATAAAATAATGTCAACCGGACATTGACAAAAATGACCCGAATATCAAATATTCAGGCCCTATTTTATACAAAGTTGTTTAATATTTACACAAATGTCAATTATTTCTTGGCATTTTCTTCGGCCGCCTCTACGGATTTGGCAACTTTCTCGGCTGCTTTTTCGGCAGCAGCTTCGGCAGCCTTGATTTCAGCCTTCCACGGAGTAAGGCCCACTACATTATCGACCGGGAGCGAAAATGCGATTCCCTGGCCCATGGTATCAAGCCCTGCCTTCTGGTAAAGGGCATGCAAAACGGCATCCTTGATCTTGGCATCCACCAGAATCATGACGATTTCTTTTTCGGGCTGAATCGCGATATGGAAAAACGACTCCGCTTCCTTGTTGGCCGTACCGCGGGCATTCAGAATCGTACCCCCACGGGCACCGGCATCCTTCGCCGCATCCATCACGGTTTCAGAGAATCCGGTATTCACAATACAAAAGATGACTTCGTGATTGAATCCGCTCATTTTTCGTTTCTCCGTACCGCATCGCGGTTGTCGCTTAAAAAGTTGAAGATAGACTTGCCAATGATGCTTGCCATGGGGATGGTGTAGGCAATGCCCTTGCCACCCACAATCGTATTGAACTTCTCGGCAAGGCTATCGAGGGCTGCCTGCAACTGGTTTTCTCCAATCACGCTGATAATCACAGCGCGATCCGAATCCGCAAGGCCCATAGCCGTCGCAATTTCACGCGGGGCAGTCCCCTGCCCGAACAGCACCATCTGCATGTTCACGCCAAAAGACTGGATATGGTCCATGTAAAAATCCGCCTTGGCACGGCTCACCACCGTAATCAAAATCTTGAGGCGGTTCATCGAAACCTTGGCACGCGTGCTCCCGCGCAACACCCTGTTCCTTATTTTCTTTTCTACATCCATGGCGCCCCCTACATAAAGTCGATAATCTGTTCGTCGTCGGCATCCTGGATGCGACGCATCATCATGCGGTTACGGAGCGCCGTCGAAACGGTAGCCCTGAAACCGAGCACCTGTATAGTAATCAAGGGCGTCATCGCGACCATCGCGACAATGCCGAATGCATAGTTCAGAATAGAATCGCCACCGTCACGGAGTCCTGCACAGGCGCCAATGGCAAGCGGCAGAATAAAGCTAGAAGTCAACGGACCGCTCGCCACGCCACCCGAGTCAAAGGCAATGGCGGTATAAAGCTTAGGCACAAAGAACGAAAGTCCGAGAGAAATAAAGTAACCCGGAATCAGGTAATAAATAATCGGAAACCCGACAATAATGCGGATCATGGAAAGACCGATCGAAATACCTACGCCCACCGAAAGCGCAATCAGCATGGAGCGCTTGGTCACAAGGCCGCCGGTCACCTCTTCGACCTGTTTGTTCAGCACGTGCACCGCCGGTTCTGCAAGCACCACCACCAGGCCAAGCACAAAGCCCGCCACCACAAGTGCTCGCGGCATAGCGCCCAGTTGCTTGCCCAGTTCAAAGCCAATCGGCATGAACCCGACAGCCACTGCCGTGAGAAACACCACCAGACCCACGAACGTGTACACAATACCGAAGGCCATAGGGACAATCCTGCTCCAAGGCAGCCTAAGTACCGTAAACTGCAACAACAGGAAGAACACCACAATCAAGCCGAGCGCCACAAGCACTTCTCTTGCAACACCTAAAATGACCGGCAAGAAGTTCATCCCGAGACTGGCATCAATCGAATAAGCCGATTCCGAGAGCTGGTACGTCAAATCACCCTTCGAAAAAATCACCAGCCCCATGAGTGCAATAATCGGGCCTACCGAGCAAAGCGCAATCAGTCCGAAACTGTTTTCATTCGCGTTTTTACCGCCAATGGCACCAGCCACACCCACGCCGAGGGCCATGATAAAGGGAACCGTAATCGGGCCCGTGGTCACGCCACCCGAATCAAAAGCCAGCGGCACGAACATGTCCTTCCCGAAGGTCAGCATGAGCATCCCGAGCATGAAAAGCATCAAGTAAAAGAAGATGATAATCGTCGAAAGGTCTCGCTTAAACACGATCTTGATAATCGAAAGTGCCAAGAAACAACCTACGCCAACGCCAATCGTCGCAATCAACAGAGTCGGCTCCACCGCCGCTCGCACCTGCTCGGCAAGCACCGACAAATCAGGCTCCGCAACTGTAATGAGCACGCCCATCACAAAGCACACTGAAACAAGCAACTGCAAACGTCTGGATTTGGTAAGACCCGAACCCACATGTTCGCCCATGGGGGTCATGGCAAGGTCGGCACCCAGGTTAAAAAGTCCGATGCCAACAATCAAGAAAATCGCACAAATCGAAAAAACAACAAGTTGCTTAAAGGACAACGTCACTAGCGGCGTACACGACACCGCAAGCACAATTAGCGTAACCGGCAAGACCGAGCCAAACGCCTCCTTCAACTTGTCCAGCAAAATCTTAAACATTTGCGGGAAATATAGAAAAACGTTTTTTAATAGCCTAACGCTTTCAAAATTCGTTCTGCAATTTTTTTAAATGCTTTATCATTCGGATGAGTCGCAACCGCTGTATTTGGAACAATATACTGATAACCCCTCCAAGAAATCGTTTTCGACTCTATGTCATCCGAAAAACGTTCTACCTTAATCTTAGATTGATATTGCGAACCATCTGTCGAAAAAGATATTTCTAAGGAGTCTCCGTCAACTTTGTATGAGTCATATTCCATTGAGAAATTCTTTACGACCGGGAAATCAACAACAGCACCAACATACGACTGATTTTCTGGAATATTCAAATCAGATATATCTACAAACGTCAAACCAAATTTTTCCGCTTCTTCCTTAAAAAATCTTTGTTTTGCATCTGTCGCATACCATTCGCCCACCCACAGAACCTTAGCATTTTTAGCGATAGAGCATATTCGATCAAGCATCAAATCAATACTTTCTTTTAAAATAATATATTCCTGTTCATTATCGACATTGTCTCCCAACTGAATAACAACCAAGCCTGTCGAATCATTTATGAAGCGTTTTACATTTCTGCGGAAATAATCTTCTTTTTCCTGAATAGTCGACATATTTTCATACATTCCAACCACTTTAACAGCTTCAAAAGGAATCTCCCTAGATTCAAAGAATTTCTTTATATGAGCAAAATAATCCCTTGAGTCATTTGTGGCACTCACTCCGAACAACCCGTCATACCCTCCCAATAGAGAATTTCCCCAAAAAAACGACTTGCCAGGGACAATCACCGAATCAAAATCAGTTCTACACTTACTAAAATTTTCCAGAATCCTCGTTTCAACAACCGTATCTACCGTGAAAACGGTATCATACTTCGCAGTGGCATCCAAATCATTATCAGCGCCAATTTCTCGAGAGGAACTCTCAACAACGCTATTTGAACACGAGGCAAATACAAACAGAAACACGGACACCGTAAGCAGAAATTTCATAATCCTATCCCTTGAACGCGATTCAGAATGACAATAATACAAACATAAATCTACTTTTTCACAAAAAAGATGCAACCGAAGCATCTTTTTAGGCATCTAAAAGGGTACAATGGACGAAAAAGTGATTCTTCAACACCTTAAGGGCGGCAGTCGCGAAGCATTAAGCCTGCTTTGGCAGGCGCATAGCGCGAATGTGCTGAATCTGGCCTTCAGGATGATGAAGGACCGGGACGAGGCCGAAGACATCCTGATGGATGTCTTTGTACAGGCCCCCAAAGCCGTACAAGGTTTTCGGGGAGAATCGGCTCTGGGCACATGGCTTTACAGGCTTACGGTCAATGCCTGCCTCATGAAGCTCAGGGCTCAAAAACGCCACCGGGAGCTGGAAGAAGAAAAACTGGACGTCATTATAGAAGAGGTCCTTGGAAAAGACGAAAAAACCGACAACTTCGACGCGGAACTTCTGGAAAAAGGCCTAGCGGAACTCCCTGCGGAAACCCGCAGTATGCTCTGGCTCAAAGACGCCGAAGACTTGGACGTAAAGGACCTGGCAGAAATTTACAAGATGCCCGAAGGCACCATCAAAGCAAGGCTCAGCCGCGCAAGACACTTTGTAAGGGACTATTTAAAGGAGCGTAAGAATCATGTCTAATCAAATCGACTTCTCTAAGCTCTCAAGGCTTACCCCCCGGGAAGATTCCTGGGCTAAAGTCTGCGCCCGCCTAGACGCAGAGGCTTTGAATGTACCCGCAAAGGGGAAGATTCTTGCCATCAAGACTTGGTACAGCGCCATTCCACTGGCCGCAAGTTTTGCACTCGTGAGCCTGACAGCGCTGTTGCCATCTTTCACAAACGACATTGAACCCACCGAAGCAATCGAGACCGAATACGTTTCGATCAACAATTCCGCACCGTCCGAAGTTTTGAGCTGGTACGAAAATCTCGGCAACTCAGCAAGCGACGAATTCGAAACTTTGGAAGAAACTGTTGGCTTTAATTATTTAATCAAGGAGTAACTCTATGAACGGAAACAAACTCTTCGCGGCAAGCATTGCAATCCTTGCCCTCGCCCTGGGATTTTTCCTAGGCACTCTTAAAGGCGGCTGTTGCTGTAGCGGCATGGGCATGTCTTGTTGCAAAAAGGCAGAAATGTCCTGCTGCAAAAAAGGCGCCCCTTGTGAACACAGCTCGATGAACGCCCCCTGCGACTGCACCAAGGGCCTGCCCTGCTCTTGCGAAAAGAACGGACAGCCCTGCCATTGCCCGAACTGCGCCAAGCACGGCCACAAGGGTCCGCATGGCGATTTTGACAAGGGTCCCGGCCCGAAATTCAAAGGTCCGAACTTTGAAGTAATCGATTCCCTGCTGCAGGTGACGCCGGAACAGAAGGCAGCCATCGAAGAAAGCCGCGTGAAGGGCGATTCCATTTTCAAGGAACTCCGCAAGCAAAAGCATGAAGCCGAAAAGGCCCTGGGCGCTGCCCTTGAAAGTAGGGATGCCGCAAACATCGATGCCGCCAAGGCAAAGGTGCTTGATGCCGACAAGGCCTTGCTTGAACACCGCATCAACGGAATGGCTGCTCTCGGCAAGATCTTGACAGCCGAACAGCTTGAAAAGTTCAACGCCTTCCACAAGGAACAGATGAAGAAGTTCCGCGAACACAAGAAAGGCCCGCACGTCGAACACCATCACGACGGTCCGCACGGCAACCCGCCTCCTCCGCCTCCGGCAAACTAAAGTATCAATCCCTCAAAAACACAAAATGTCCTCGGCATCGCTGCCGGGGACTTTCTTTTATACTTTTTGCGGCCCGCAAATTATTTCTTCATAAAAGACAAGTTCTGAGCCACGCGGAAAAGACCTTCGGCGCGGTGTTTGTTGCTACCGGACACCCCGTTAAGGCTTTCCAGGAAACGAGTCAGCTCCAGAACGCCACCGCCCTGCTTGAGCACATGGACGGCACAAAGAGCAATCACCCCGAGAGATGAATTGATTATATCCAAATCGGTTCCCGCCAACTGGAATGCGGCCAGCTGATACGCATCGTCCATATCCCTCTTGACCATTCTGTCAATGTCGCCAAGAGTCGTAAAACCGAACGAAACAAACACTGCCAAGAAACGCGAGAGGGATGTCTCATGAATTTCGGCCTGGTTGATTGAGGCGATGCGCTTGTTCAAGGAATCGAAGGGACGAAGTTCCAAGTAGTTTCCAAAAGAATCTCCGTTCAGTTCCACCTCGTCAAAGCTACCCGAACTCACCAGGGACTGCACATGACGGCGGTAATCATTGATGCCCGAGCGGATTAAACAGAACTGTTCATCGACCAGTTCCAACATCCCCGCAAGGCGATTCAAGTTGCGCAGATATTCCCTGGGGACCTCGAAGCCGGACTTGTAACCCGTATCGTGATCCAACACCGACCATACATGCTGCAAGGCCGTACGCATCTGAACCTCGAACCGGACTTCGTTCAATTGCGGACACTCGGGATCAAAATATTTTTCCTTGGGCAGGCGACAAATGTAATGCAGGGAATTATAGCCAAAACTGTGAATTTCATGCATTTTACGTTTGTCAATGCTGTTTTCCCAATCAATTTCGAAAAGGCGCCCCACAAGGGCGGCGACTTTATCCACCTCATCACTGTAGAAGGTAATAACGCGAACGCCTAAAATATCCGTCAAGTCTGCAAGGGAACTGTACTTGCCCGACTTGCGTTCCAGTTTACCCGCAAGGCTATCTTCTGCCTTGACACGGCCTTCGATAGCATTGATGTAGATTTTATTTTCTTCGATACTTTCGCGAAGAACGCGCTTGACCACGCGCAAAAGCTTTTCAAAAATAGGGCGCTGTTCGCGGTATTCTTCCAGAATCAGAGCCTCTTTAGGAGGGAGGCCGTAATCGGTTTTGTTTTTCTGCTCCATGGCCTTTCTACTTTTAGAAAACCCTGTCAATGGTTTCAATAAATTCGTCGTAAGCGAAGGTTCCCTTCAGATTCGCAAGGGCACGGGCAAGCCCGCGGAAATGCCATTCGTGAGATGCCTTGTCTTTTACGCAGAACAGGTCCCACACCTTGTCGCCAATTGCCTGGTAATCTCGGTAAATGGCGCGGATATTACTTAATTTGTCTGCAAGAGCAACAATCTTGACTTCGTTCGCTGCAGCAGAGAGACGTTCAATGGCTTCTTCCTTACGAAGACGCCAGCTATCCTGACGGTTCTTGCCTTCAAACACGATGTCGGATTCCGCCTCTACAAGTTCCGCAATCCGCCTGCCGAATTCCCGTTCCACATCCTTGAGTGTGACATTCGTATCTTCGACCGTATCGTGCAGGGCCGCAGCGGCCAGAAGTTCCTGGTCGTTGGTCATAGTAGCGGCAATGGAGACAGCCTCCATCGGGTGGACTATGTAAGGGAAACCCTTACCCTTGCGTTCGGCGCCCTGGTGCGCCTTTACCGCAAAAACAATCGCCTTATCAAGAATTGAAGTATCCATGACACTAAATGTATATAAAAAATTTTCTAATTTTACCCTCGCAACAAATAACCGCGCAGCGGAAAGGATTAATCTATGTCGAAACTGACAGATTCTACGGAATGGAAGGCTCTTGAAGCCCACGCCGAAGTCGCCAAGACCTGGCACATGAAGGAACTCTTCGCAAAGGACCCGGCTCGCGCCGACAAGTTCAGCGCCGAAGCCTGCGGCCTCTTCCTGGACTACTCCAAGAACATCATCACCGATGAAACCATGGCCAAGCTCCAGGACCTCCTGAAGTCTGCCAACTTCGAAGAAATGCGCAAGAAGTATTTCGCTGGCGAAAAGATTAACACCACCGAAAAGCGCGCCGTACTCCACACCGCTCTCCGCTACAAGGGTAACGATCCGATCTGCGTCGATGGCAAGGACGTGATGCCTGAAGTTCGCGCCGTGCTCAAGCACATGGAAGAATTCACCAAGCTCGTGCGTACCGGCAAGTGGAAAGGCCACACCGGCAAGTCCATCAAGTACGTGGTGAACATCGGTATCGGCGGTTCCGACCTCGGTCCGGTGATGGTGACTGAAGCCCTCAAGCCGTATGCTGAAAAGCCGGCTGCTGGCGAATACTCTCCGGAAGTCTACTTCGTTTCTAACATCGATGGCACTCACATGGCCGAAACCCTCAAGAAGGTGAACATCGAAGAAACGCTCTTCATCGTCGCTTCCAAGACCTTCACCACTCTTGAAACCATGACCAATGCCGAAACTGCCAAGGCTGCAGTTCTCAAGGCTTTCAACGGCGACGAAAAGTCCATCGCCAAGCACTTCGTGGCTCTGTCCACCAACACCGAAGCCGTTTCTGCCTTCGGTATCGACACCGCCAACATGTTCGAATTCTGGAACTGGGTGGGTGGCCGTTACTCCCTGTGGTCTGCAATCGGTCTTTCCATTGCTCTCCGCATCGGTTTCGACAACTACATGAAACTCCACCAGGGCGCCTACGAAATGGATCAGCATTTCAAGACTGCTCCGGTCGACAAGAACTTGCCCGTTATCCTCGCCCTCATCGGCGTGTGGTACAACAACTTCTTTGGCGCTTCTAGCTACGCCATGCTCCCGTACGACCAGTACCTGCACCGCCTCGCTGCCTACTTCCAGCAGGCCGACATGGAATCGAACGGCAAGACCGTTGACCGCGATTCCAAGCGCGTGAACTACCAGACTGGTCCGATCCTTTGGGGCGAACCGGGTACGAACGGCCAGCACGCCTTCTACCAGCTGATCCATCAGGGCACCAAGATGATTCCTTGCGACTTCATCGCCCCGGCCAACAGCCACAACAAGGTCGGCGACCATCACCAGAAGCTCCTCTCTAACTTCTTTGCACAGCCCGAAGCCTTGATGAACGGCAAGACCCTCGCCCAAGCTCAGGAAGAACTCCGCAAGGATGGTAAGTCCGAAGAAGAAATCGCATTCCTCGCCCCGCACAAGGTGTTCGAAGGCAACAAGCCGACCAACTCCATCATGATGGACTACGTTTCTCCGGAAACGCTCGGCGCCCTCATCGCCATGTACGAACACAAAATCTTCACGCAGGGCGTGATCTGGAACATCAACAGCTACGACCAGTGGGGTGTTGAACTCGGTAAGCAGCTCGCCAAGAAGATCCTCCCGGAACTTGCCAAGGCTGACGCTGAACTCAACCACGACAGCTCTACCAACGGTCTTATCCGCTGGTTCAAGGCTCACCAGAAATAAGCTGAAGAGCGGGCCAACCGCTCCCCAAATTTAAAAGGCCGCGATTTAAAAGTCGCGGCTTTTTTCATATTCACTTTATTAAAGAAAATGATTTTTACGAATAAATGCTGTTTTACTGTGCTTTTTTCTTGTCGCGCCAGGCGAAGAAATTCGCAAGTACCGTTCCACTAATGGAATGGTAGGCGCAGCTCAAGGCGCAAGGCACCATGCAAAGAACCGCGGCAGGATTCTTCGCCACATTTTCCGGATTCGCAAAGAAAGCCATGGCAAGCACCGTTGCCATGCCTGCATTCTGCACGCCGACTTCGATAGCGATGGTACGTTTCTTGGCGGTATTGAACTTGAAGAGTTTACCCACGCTGTAGCCAAGCACATAGCCCAGTGCATTGTGACAGAACACCACCGCAAGTACCAAGAAAATCAAACCGAGGCCGTTTGCGAACAACTGCGGACGAACCGTCACGACGACACCACCCACAATCATCATCAAACCAATCACGCTCACTGCAGGCATATTCGACTGGATTTCTTTAAATACGGCGCGCTTGCCCAAGAAGTAGTTGCAAAGGAACCCAATAGTAATTGGCGCAATCGTCACATACAAAATGTTCAGGAACATTCCGACTGCATTCACATTGATACTCGTATCTGCCAGCCACAGCACAAGCAGCGGCGTCATGATAGGCGCAAGGAGCGTGCTGACCATGGTCATGCTCACAGAATAAGTCACATCGCCGCGGGCCAAGAAACTCATCACATTGCTGGAAACACCGCCCGGGCAGCATCCTACCAGAATAATGCCCACAGCCAGATACGGATCCAGCCCGAACACCTTCGAAAGCCCGAAAGCGACAAACGGCATGATCGTGTACTGCGCAACCGCACCGAGCAAAATATGGAGCGGCTGTTTCATCAAGTTGCGGACATCATCTGTCGAAATCGTGAGACCCATGCTCAACATGATGACGCCAAGAATGATGGAGGATACATTCCCATGAACCCAGCCGAAAGCGACCGGAACGAAGAATGCGACTATTGCGCTTGCGATAACAAAGGGGGAAGCGTAGTTCGAAAGCAGACGGCTAATAGCCTTGATTACCTTAAACATGCTTTAAATATAAAAAGACCGCAGCGGTTAGGCTACGGTCTTTTTCAAATGGGGAGTCGCGTTACTTTACGACGATATTGACCAACTTGCCCGGCACAACAATCGACTTCACGACGGTCTTACCAGCCATAAACTCCTTCATGCGGTCATTTTCCATGGCGAGTTTTTCGAGGGCAGCCTTGTCCATGTCCTTGGCGACAGAAGCCTTGGCGCGGACCTTGCCGTTCACCTGGAACACGACTTCCACGGTGTTTTCCACAGCCTTGGAGTGGTCGGCTTCGGGCCAGGCA
>JBGUWV010000015.1:0-1641 GCA_045221475.1 Fibrobacter sp. | reverse complement strand
TGCGGACACGGCCCAAAATCCCGCCAAATAACCAAACAAAACTTCGCCAAACAACCAAACGATTTTCCGCCAAATAACCAAATTGTCTTGTTTGTTTCATTTCCAATTCATATCTTTGCCAAGTAGATAGAAGCATTATATGGAATACAAAAAGCGAATCGCAGACGGCATGCTCCGTGACAAATTGGGCGCAATGGGCGCTATTCTTATTGAAGGCCCCAAGGCTTGCGGCAAGACAACAACGGCCGAACAGATAGCCGGCAGCGTGCTTTATATGGATGATCCAGATAAAATGGACACCTATCTGCAGTTGGTTGATACCAATATTAAACTCCTATTGGCCGGGGAAACCCCGAGACTGATTGATGAATGGCAGATAGCTCCTAAGTTTTGGGATGCCATTCGTCACGAGGTGGACCGTCGTGACGAAGACGGGCAATTCATTTTGACAGGATCCGCTGTCCCGGCCGATAGTGAAAAGATCTTTCATTCAGGAGCCGCAAGATATGGCTTCCTAACGATGCGCACGATGTCCCTTTGGGAATCGGGTGAATCTTCTGGCAGTGTTTCGCTTGGCCAACTGTTCCGTGGGGTCAATACCTTGGATGGAAGATCCTCTATCTCTATCGAGGATCTTGCCTATTTGACTTGCCGCGGAGGATGGCCAAGTGCAACAAAGAAGAAGACACGCAAAGCGGCTTTGACCATCGCCACTGAATACTATGAAGCTATCACGAGAACTGACATTTCCCGTGCAGACGGAGTCTCCCGTGACGAAGAGAGGGCAAAACGCATCATGCGCTCTTATGCTCGGCAACAGGGTTCTCAGGCTACCATTCCAACCATTCTGGCCGATATTTCCTCCAACGAACAGAATGGTATCAGCGACGAGACAATTGCTTCTTATGTAAAGGCTCTAAAGAAGATCTTTGTCATTGAAGATATGAAAGCCTGGAATCCCAATCTTAGGAGCAAAACGGCAATCCGAACGTCGGACACCCGATATTATACTGATCCGTCCATCGCCGTGGCTGCCCTGGGTGTTGGCCCTGAGGATTTATTGAATGACCCGAATACTTTTGGACTCCTATTCGAGACGATGGCTGTCAGAGATTTGCGTGTATTTGCAGATTCCTTGGGTGGAGATGTTTATCATTTCCGAGACAAGGAGGGGTTGGAATGTGATGCAGTCGTCCATTTAAGGAATGGATCCTATGGATTAGTGGAGATAAAGTTGGGAGGCGAGACACTGATAAAAGAAGGTGTGGCAACCTTGACCGAACTGGCGGGCAAGATTGACACGGAGAAAATGAAAGCTCCATCCTTCCTTATGGTTCTTACCGGCATCGGAGAGTATCCCTATCGCCGGGCTGAAGATGGTGTACTCGTTGTTCCGATAGGCTGTCTTAAAGATTGACGAGACCTCCTTGTCCCTTTAATTGAGGGCTTATAAATTAGCTTGTAAAAGTGCCAACCAATTAATTATCAATAGCAAAAGTGCTCCCGCCCGGGGCACCTTAAAACCGCCTTGTAGATATCTGCAAGGCGGTTTGTTTATGTTCGCCCAGCACGAACGCATTCTAACGGGTGCAAGTCCCCAAACCGCCCTGATAGTGGGAAGGTTACAGCCAAAGGCAAGGG
>JBGUWV010000014.1:0-10214 GCA_045221475.1 Fibrobacter sp. | reverse complement strand
GGTCAGAATTGAACTGACGACACGCGGATTTTCAGTCCGCTGCTCTACCAACTGAGCTACAGCGCCGACTTGGTAGGCCAAATATAGAACACTTTGTGATGTCTGTCAAGGGTAAATAGAATATTACCGATATTTTTCCCTTTTTTGAGAATAATCTTCTAAATTTAGTACCTGGGTGTAGAAGATTAGGACTCTGGAAATCGGGAGTTTCCGGCAAATATTTTTTATAGGTGGCAGCGTGTACGTATTCAGAAAAATGAATAGCCTCGCTTTAATGGGCGGACTGAGTTTGGTTTTGGCAGGAATTATGGCCTGCTCTACTGATGATACGACTTCGTCGAAAAATGGCGAAGAATTGCCAATAGTGATTGACTCTATCGTTACAATCGATTCGAACGGAAATAGGGTTGTCACGTACGATACGATTCATCCGACGGTGGATTCCATTGTTCAGATAGACCCTGTTACGGGCGAGACGGTTGTCATTTATGATACTGTATATATTCCTGCCGATACCACGGTTCGCTGGGTTGGCAATTCCTCGCTGATTATTACCGAAATCGCCCCGGTAAACCTGGACTGGCTCGACGAAAATGGTGACGATCCGGGTTGGGTTGAAATTTACAATGCCGGCGATGAAGAGGCTAGTCTCCAGGGGTATTCCCTTGTCGAAAATATGGGTAAACCCCGTAAGTGGATTTTTGGTGATGAAACCATCAAGCCCAAGTCTTTCCGCGTGGTGTTCTGCGATAAGGGAAATCGTTCTGTAGTGGAAAGTTCCGATGAGGGGGATCTTCATAAACGTCCCCATACCAACTGGAAACTGGAAAAGAACGGTGGATCGATCTATCTGATTGACCGTTACTATTCCATTCGTGATTCGGTCCACTACCCTGAAATTGCTTCGGGATTGAGCTACGGTATTGTTGATGGTGGTATTTGGAAGTTCTT
Organism: Fibrobacter sp.; assembly: GCA_045221475.1. Classification (GTDB taxonomy): domain Bacteria; phylum Fibrobacterota; class Fibrobacteria; order Fibrobacterales; family Fibrobacteraceae; genus Fibrobacter. The sequence continues at coordinate 9,263 of JBGUWV010000014.1, read as the reverse complement.
TGAGAAGGCGACGCCTGAAAAACCGAACACGGCATCAACAGCATATGATGGAATGGCGCCGAAGTTCAACTTTAGCGGATCTCAGGGTGGCTTCTATAGCAAAGCGGTGACCCTTAAGCCGCCTGCAAATGTGCCCGAAGGAGCCTCTGTGCGTTGCACGAAGAATGGCTCTATTCCGACGAAGGATTCCGAAAAATTTGATTCTGAATTGAAGATTGAATCGAACATGGTTCTCCGTTGTGCTGTCTTTAAAGATGGTCTTCTTACGAAGGAAGTGGTGACCAACACTTACTTTATCGAAGAGGACGAAATAAAGATGCCGGTGGTGGCTGTGAGTGTCGATCCGGTTTTCTTCGAAAAGCATTATGTCAAGAAGAGCACCTGTGGTGATTCTGATCCCAAAACCTGCCCGCCGGGATTGATGGAAGATATTGAATACCCTGTGCATGTGGAATATTTTGCGGAGGGTAGCAGTTCTACAGGAAAGGCTTTTGAAGTCGATGCAGGTATTTCTTTGATGGGTGGCTGGAGCCGCGTCAACGATAAGAAGTCTGTTGCAATTGCCATGCATGAAGAATACCAGGCAGGCAAAATTGAGTATCCGTTATTCGAAACGCGTAAGGGCGTAAATGACAAGTACAAGGCTTTTAACCTGCGTAACAATGGTAACCGCTTTGTAAGTGACTATGTTGAAGACGCCATGGGCGGTGCTCTCCTGGAAGGTTCGGGCGTGGATTACCAGCGCAGCCGCCAGGTGGTGGTGTTCTATAACGGCAAGTATTATGGCATTCACGATATGCGCGAACGCTACAACCGCGCCTATGTAGAAACTAATTACGGTATTAACAGCAGTTCTGTTCAGATGATTAAGCATTTGGGCAGCGATTCGGCGATTTCGGCTAGTGGAGATGATGCTTCTGCCGTTGCAAATTACAAATCGATGCTTACCTTTGTCGGTAGCAACGATATGTCCTCGGCCGAAAATTACGAAATGGCGAAGACTCTGTTGGATGTCGGTAATTTCGCCGATTACATGGCTGCAGAAATATACTACCACAATGGCGACTGGCCGAACAACAATGTGCGTGCCTGGTCCGTTCCGGGACAGCAACCCTGGAAGTTCATGGTTTATGACTTGGACCATGGTTTCGGTTGGAAGTGGGGCGTGAGCGATCCGTATGGCGACAAGTTTAATGATGGAACGAATATGTTCACCTGGATCAAGCAAGGCGGTGGCAACAAACCTTGTAAGGATGTAGGTTGCTTTGCCAATCTTTATATCAAGTTGATGGAAAACGCCGATTTCAAGCGCATGTTTATCAACCGTAGCTGCGTTATGCTGAATAGCTACCTTAATTCAAGTCGAGTGTCTACAATTGTAGACCAGATGGTGGCGACGATACCTGAGTCCGAAAAGACGAGAGATGTTGAAAAGTTCAAGCAGGATGAAATGTATTACCCGGACGGATTTGACTGGAGGGGCTCTCATTTGAAATCCTGGGCTTCTGAACGCGACGCCAAGGTGCTTTCTGAATACAAGAGCGAATTTAAGCTGAGTGATATGGTCAATGTGACGATTTCTGCAAGTGGCGCAGGATCTGTCTTGATGGAAGGCATGAAACTGCCCAGCTCCAGCTATAAGGGAAAATTCTTTAGCGGAATGCAGATGATGCTGACCGCGGTGCCCGATGGTGGAAGCATTCTCCAGGGCTGGTCGGGTTGTACCCCTGTTGAGGGAACTGACATGTGCCTTGCGACCCTTGATGGAGACATGACTATTTCTGCCACCTTCAAGTAGTAATAAAAAAAACATTTTTTCGGAGCCTATTTCCTTTGGGAATAGGCTCTTTTGATTATCTGATTTTTTTGTGTCTTTTGTAAATAAAATATGCTATATTAACGACAGACTTGTTTGTAAACGAGTTTTTGGAAATGGAGGAATCTATGAGAAACGAAATTTTGGCTGCTATAGCTGTATCTGCAGCATCATTTGCGATGGCAGAAGATGCAAATCTGGGCGTGAATCCTAATATTTGGTTCGATGGCACTGATGAAAGAATGTGCATAATCGACCCTATTCTGCAGGAGGCATACGAAAAGGAGGGCTGCAGCTTTTGGTACGATGTTGATGACCGCGCGAATGACCAGGGCGGTTCCTATGCATTATATCCGTTCGATACCTCGGGTTACAATGGTTCGTTGATAGCCCCGGAAATCGAAAAACTCGGTTATGTGACTATCTGGTACCATTTGGAGGATCCGACTTTGACAGGGCAGACGGACGAATACCCTTACAATTTTGTCAAGTTCGGTTTTGACATGATTCCTGGAAGCTCTGGGACTCTCGATATTTCGTCGACCGGCGGTCTCTGCGCCACCTACACCTCCCAAATTGATGTTGAGCTTGAGGTCAATACAGAAAAGTCTGGCAATACCCCGTGTTTTGCAAAACTTCCCAAGACGCAAGAGCCGAAAACGGTTGACAAGGCAATCGAGGATTTCGCCCAGGCGAAATGGGCTGCTGATTCGAACAAGCTTGCCAGTTGTGCCGAGGCATTCAAGGAAGCACGGTCGGTCATGTTCAAGCTCGACGGCGGAGCGTCTGTAGCGGATGGTGTGCTACGCATTTTCGAGGTCGGTCCCAAGGGTACTTGTAAGGGCGGGAAGACGATCAAGGATGAAGGCTACTACGCCAATTTTGCATGTAAATCGGATGGCAAAGGGCATGCGCAATGCAGGATGTGTGCTGGTCCGGATGGATGTTCCAGCAAACTTGGTGCAATGAATGCGGTTTCGTTTGCGTCGATTTCTGTGACGGGCCGCTTGGTGACCCTGAATGGTCTTGGTCAGAATGTGCAGTACAGGCTGTTCGACATGCAGGGAAATACGGTCCATAGCGGCTTTGCCGCAGGCCATATCGATTTCAGCGGCGTAAAGTCCGGCAGCTACCTGCTCAAGGTCAAGGGCAACTTGGAATTGACCAGGAAGATAGTGTTGAAGTAATCTTTAATTAATTTTTAATATTTGGTAATTTTTCTAAATTGGGCGCCATGATAAGCCCTGTGCGCAAGATGTTCGATGAAATTGCCAACCGGTATGATTTTCTGAATCATACGCTGAGTTGCTTTCAGGACATCTTGTGGCGCCGTAGTTGTTGCCGAGAATTAAAAAGGCAAAACCCTGGGAAGCGCCTGCTTGATTTATGCGGGGGCACGGGTGACTTCGCTGTAACTTATGAGAAATTCAACGGTAAGCCCAGTGTTGCCGTGTTGGGTGATTTCTCTTATGGAATGCTGAAGGGCGCCGTCGGGAAGGATACGGTGGCGGTTCCTGTGCAGTTGGATGCCATGAAGATGCCGTTCGGCGATGCATCTTTCGATGTGGTGTTGAATGGTTTTGGAATGCGCAACTTGCCCGATGCTGAGGGGGGCCTTAGGGAATCGGCGCGAGTGCTGGCTGATGGCGGCTATTTGCAGGTGTTGGAATTCTTTTCGCCCCGCGGGACTTTTAACAAGTTCTTTTACAAGAGGCTTGCACCGTTGTTTATTCCGGTGCTGGGGGCGTTTTTTAGCAAGCGCGAAGCTTACGAGTATTTGGTTAATTCTGTATTGCGTTTTTTACCGGTGTCAGATTTTGTGGCATTGGCCGAAAAGAACGGATTTGAACTGGTGCATGTAAAGCCATGTTTTTTTGGGGTTGCATTCCGCGTATTGCTTAGGAGGCGAACATGAGTCGATATATTTTGGGGGTGACCGGTGCAAGCGGCGCCATTTATGCCACACGTGTTGCGATGCACTTGAAACGCCTGGGACACCACGTGACAGCCTTGGTGACACCGCCGGGTAGGGGCGTGGTGGCTTACGAGGGCCAAGAAGACTTGTTCAAGTATGTGGATGAACTGCCCGACGTGAAGAACTTCTTTGCCGAATGCGCCAGTGGTTCTGCCGATTATGCGGGAATGGTGGTGGTGCCTTGTTCCATGGGTACCCTGGGCCGCATTGTGGCGGGTACTTCGGATAACCTGCTGATTCGAACGGCTGATGTCTGCCTCAAGGAACGCCGCCCCTTGGTTGTGGTTCCCCGTGAAATGCCTTACAACCTGATTCATTTGGGCAATATGACTAGCTTGACTCGTATGGGCGGAATTGTAATTCCTGCGGCACCTCATTTCTATGACCGCCCGAAGACCATTGAAGAATTGGTCGATACGGTGGTTGCAAGAATCCTGGTGCACTTGGGTGCGCTTACGGGAGCCGATAATATTGTCAAGCCGTGGAAAGGAATCCGTATTCCTGCTCCAAGGCCCAAGTCCCGGTCGAAAGCGAAAAAGAAGTAACTCATGCTGAAAAAGATCTTGGAATTTGGACACATGGTGCGTTTCAGTCATTCGCTGTTCGCCATGCCTTTTGCGATAGGTTCCATGTGGGTTGCGGCAAACGGGTTCCGCGGCATGAGTGCCGCGGAGGCGGTCAAGATCGTTGCGCTTATTGTGGGCTGTATGGTGACCGCCCGCAACAGCGCCATGAGCTTTAACCGCATTGCCGACGCCGATATCGATGCCAAGAATCCCCGTACTGCGAAGCGTCACTTGCCAGCGGGCCGCTTGAGCAAGGCGTCGGTAATCGCTTTTCTTGTGGTGAACGGAATATTATTTGTTGCCTTTGCGGCGCTGTTGCAACCCCTTGCCGGTTTGCTGGCGTTGCCCGTGTGGCTCCTGTTGCTTTCTTATTCGTACTGGAAACGCTTTAGCTGGCTTTGTCACTGGTTCCTGGGCTTTGCAATTGGAATGAGTCCCCTAGGCGCCTGGATCGCTATCCGCGGCGAGTTCGCTGTATTTCCGATTTTCTTGTTGGTAATCCTGATGCTGTGGATGGGCGGCTTCGATATTATTTATGCGACCCAGGACGAAGAAATTGACCGGGCCATGGGACTCCATTCGGTGCCGGCGCGGTTTGGCCGCAAGCGTGCCTTGCAGATTGCTTTCTGGAGCCATATCGCGATGCTTGTACTTTGCGTGGCGTTTGGCGTGTTCTGGAGCATGGGTGCGCCTTGGTGGGTGGTGACGGGCCTTATGGCGGCCGCCGTACTCTATATTCATCTGTTCAGAAAGTCCGATGACTTGGATGCTATGAACCGCGACTTTTTCTTGGCCAATGTTGCCATTAGCGTGCTTGTGATGGCGGGACTCATCGTTTGGATTTGCTTGGGAGGTAATGTAGATGCCCTTTACTAATGGTCCGTTCAAGAAACCCTTCTCCATCGAAGACAAAATAAAGATGTTCGACCGCATGGGCGCTACTGCCGCCGTGATTGCGCTTATCATTATTATGCTCATTGAATCGGGACATGTGGGCGAATACAAGAACCTCGCCGACATGGGCCTTACCGCGATGATCGTGGTGCTTGCCGTATCGCTTGTGGGCAGCTTGTTCTACAAGACGAAAAGAAAATAGTTTAGATTTCCAAATCGGCACTGTAGACAGTTTCTATAGTGCCATCATCGCATTTGAATAACAGGCTTCCGTCGTCTTGCATGTCCAGGATGGTGCCTGTTTTTTTAAGAGCGCCTTCGCCGCTGTCGCGGTTTTGGTCGGTGCAGCGGTTGTTCACGATGATTGTGCCGCGTGCGCCAATAAACTGGTCCATTTTGCGCCAGTTGTTGACCCAGGGGCGAATGCCGAAGGCACGGAATTGGCCGATGGCCCGTTCCAGATTGCCGATGAGCATTTGCAATAATTTTTCGCGATTAATCTTTTGTCCGCAAATATCTTTCAGTGTTGTGACGGCGCGGCCCAGGTGGGCGTAGTCCAGCGGACTGCTGTTTACGTTGATTCCCACTCCCATGTTTATGGCGGGTTTCGGTGAGTCTGATGCGGATGGCGTGTAAACAACTTCGGCCAAGATTCCGCAGAACTTATGCTTGCCGCACAGAATGTCGTTGGGCCACTTGACGGAAACTTTGCCGAGACTTTTGTTGCCGAGGTCTTGGGTGTTGGCATCGTCCTGGATGCACTTGAATACTTCGGCGAAGGTGAGGGCCGCTACTTGCGTGATTTGTGCCGCAGATGCAAGAGGAATTCCATCAAGGGGAATGAGAATGTTGAAGTAGAGGTTTTGTCCGGCGGGGGAATCCCAGGTGCGCTCGTGACGGCCCCGACCTGCAGTCTGCCTGTCCGCGACAATAAGGGTGCCGGGCGTAATGTCGCCCGCTGTGGCGCGGGCCTTCATTAAACTATGAGTGCTTTCAGTGTCTTCAAAAAGGAATGCAGGGGAATTGCCAAATCCGCTAAGATGCCAGTCGCTGAAAGCTTTTTCGGGACTAAACATTTATTGGTCTTTCTGTTCGTCTTCCAACATCTTGAGAGCTTCTTCGGGGAAGATGGCGAAGTACTGCTTCTTCTTGTCTTCGAAGAGTTGCAACAGACGTTCCTGTTCGAACTGTTCTCGGTCGATATTCTGCATAAAGAATTCGTCGCGGGCAAAGTCACGGGTGGTCATCTGCTTCTTGATGTCTTCTGAAAGGTCCACCTCGTCCCATAGGATATAGTATGATCCTACCATGCCATCGGCAAAGATGTCCACGTTCAAGGTGACTGCGTTATTCTTGGTAGAATCTACCAGTTGTACCTTGGTGTCACGTTTTTCGGGGCGGAACACCTCGACATCGCTTACGGGCTTGTCCAGGTTCTCATCTTGGGCCCAGACTCCAGAGGCAAGACTAAAAAGCAAACACACGGCTATGAGGCTTGCCGTGTTCATGATTTGAAAAGTCTTGTGCGCTACTTTATTGAACATACCTATAATATACAATGTAAAAATAAAAAAAGGAAGGTATGTGCAAAAAAGCGTGATAAAAATGGGCTTAAAACAGGGATTTATTCCATTTTTGCTTAAACCACGCCGTATTGTTTCCATTTGCCGCCTCGCCAACGGATATAGTTGACGATGGAACGGTAGAATTCGTCGGCAGCCATGCCAAGCCAGATGCCTACCAGACCCAATTCCAGGCCGAATGCCAGCAGGAGGGCGGTGCCCAGGCCGCAGGTCCACATCATGGCGGAACCCACGATGGCGGGGAATTTGGAATCTCCGGAGGCGCGAAGAGCAGATGTAATGACCATGTTGGCTGCCTTGAAGGGCTGCAAAATTACATCGCACCAAAGGCAGAGCTTGCCGAGACGGAGCACTTCGGGATCATTTGTATAAAGAGTGAGTAATTCGGTGCCGAACAGGGCTACCACAATGGCTACAATGAAACCGCTGGCGCTGCCGGCAATAAGGCTTTGGTGGAGTCTGCGGTTGGCCTTGTCGAAGTCGTGGGCGCCTACCAGGTGGGCTACCAGAATCTGGTTGCCGCTACTCAGGCCCACGCTCAAGATTACGGCCAGCATGGCGAAGTTGGCACTGAAAATGCGGGCGGTCATGGCGATAATGCCCAGGTGTACCACGATAGCGGTCAATACCACTTGGAAAATCTGGAAACTGACGGGCTCTACGGCGGCGGGGAATCCGATGCGGATCCAGTCCGGCAGAATCACTCGGGAACGCTTGAAGTCGGTGCGGCGAATCTTGTGGTGAACCTTGACGCGCAAGATGACGAACAGGATGCTTGCTGCAATGAGCCACGAAAGCATGGTGGCCAGGGCCACGCCTTTCACGCCCATTTGCGGGAAGCCGAGGTAGCCATTCAAGAAGATGACGTTCATGATGGCGTTGGAAATGATCGTGATGATATTCCCGAACAAGTTCCAGACCGTAAGGCCGTGGGTTGCTATCAGTGAAGTGAGGCTTGATTGCAGGGCTCGGAATGCAAAGCCTATGGAAACGATATGCAAGAAGTCCCGGGCGTGATGGGCGGCATCGCCGGAAAGCCCCATCCAACTCACAATCTGGTTGTTCAGGGGGATAATGACCAGTGTGATGGCGATACCGAGCAAGAGGCTACCCAACAACACCATAGTTTGGGTGGTGCCCGCTTGCTTGGGACGTTCTGCTCCCATGAATTGGGAGGCGATGCTCGCCCCTGCCTGGGCGAAGGCGTTGATGGCCATAAAGAGTGCGCCCAGGACGGGCATTAATGCCCCCACGCCTGCCGCTGCCGTTTCGGACGTACGCGACAAAAACCAGCTGTCCATCATGGGCTGGCACGTAGCGATGCCGAAGGTAATGAACAACGGCCACGAAAGGCTTAATAAGGAGCGGTCCTTGACTTGCACTTGCATACAGCGCCAATTTTAGAAATGCTAAAAACTAAAGGCTAGGGCTAAAAGAATATTTTTTGTATACAGCCGTGAGCGGAAGAATAGCCCTGTTTTAATGGGGCGTATTTGCGAGACGGGGCTGAAATTTCTAAATTTACGCCCGAAAAAATAAAGGGACACATTATGCCTACTATGACTTCTGCGCAGGTGCGCGAATCTTTCATCAAGTTCTTCGAATCCAAGGGCCACCTCTTTGTGCGTTCTTCGCCGGTGGTTCCGCATGACGACCCGACGCTCATGTTCACGAACGCGGGCATGAACCAGTTCAAGGCAATCTTCCTGGGCGACAATCCGAAGGGCTGGAAGCGCGTATGCAACAGCCAGAAGTGCCTCCGTGTTTCGGGCAAGCACAACGACCTCGACGTGGTGGGCCGCGACAACTACCACCACACCTTCTTCGAAATGCTCGGTAACTGGAGCTTCGGCGACTACTACAAGAAAGAAGCTATTTCTTGGGCTTGGGAACTCCTGACCGAAGTGTGGAAGCTCCCGAAGGAACGCCTCTTTGCGACCGTGTATCAGGACGACGACGAAGCCTGGCAGATTTGGAAGGACGTGTCCGGTCTTCCGGATGACCGCATCATGCGCTTTGACGCTCACTCCAACTTCTGGGAAATGGGTGACACCGGTCCGTGCGGCCCCTGCTCCGAAATCCACTATGACCGCGGCGACCTCGCTACGCAGGCCGAAACGTTCAAGGACCCGATTAAGGGCGTGAACGGCGAAAACGACCGCTATATTGAAATTTGGAATAACGTGTTCATGCAGTACGAACGCGTGAGTGACGGAAGCCTCATTCCGCTGAAGGCCAAGAACGTCGATACCGGTATGGGTTTCGAACGTATCTGCGCCATTCTCCAGGGCAAGACCAGCAACTACGACACCGATGTGTTCACCCCGATCATCGCAAAGATCGCTGAACTCTCTGGCGTTCCGTACAACGATGGCGAAGCCGGCACCCCGCACCGCGTGATTGCCGACCACATCCGCGCTATTTCGTTT
>JBGUWV010000013.1:0-23184 GCA_045221475.1 Fibrobacter sp. | reverse complement strand
GGATGTAGCTCAGCCTGGTAGAGCGCTTGAATGGGGTTCAAGAGGTCGCTGATTCGAATTCAGTCATCCCGATAAAAAACACCGCTTCAAAAGCGGTGTTTTTTATTTTTAAAGGTTCTTTTGCTGAATGTTAGCTCTGTTCCTCTTCGCTATTTTCTTCGCGTTCTGCTTCAGCGGCCAACTTCAGTGGATGGTCTTCGATATAGTCTAGACTGACTTGGAATTTTTCATCCTTGGGCTTTTCGGCATCCTTCTTCCGGGCGGCAAGCTCGATGGCTGCAGCCTCGTAGTCAGCTTCGGTCACCCATTCGGGTCTCCAGACGATGACGCGGTTTCGGCCACCTTCCTTACCCTGGTATAGAGCCTTGTCTGCCATTTGAATGCTTCGGTCTGCGCCTAGGCGTTCATCGAACTTGGCCACACCCAGCGTAATGGTAATCTTGATGGTGAAGTCCGCATAGCGGACAGTCATCTTCTCGACTTGCCTGCGGAACCTTTCTGCCACCACGGTCGCACCTTCTAGGTCGGTTTCGGGCAAAAGGGTCAAGAATTCTTCGCCGCCATAGCGTGCAAAGACGTCGTACTTGCGCAACAGTCCGCGAATGGTTTGAGCCACCGACTTCAAGATGATGTCGCCGCAGGTGTGTCCGTAGGTGTCGTTGATATTCTTGAAATGGTCGATGTCGATAAAGACGAAGCAGAACGGTTTCTTTGTGCGGGCGGAACGTCCCATTTCGTTTGCAATGGTTTCGCTCATTTCACGACGGTTCGGAAGTCCGGTCAGTTCGTCGGTTTTCGAAATGATTTCCAGTTTCTTGTTGGCCAGTTCCAAATCTTTGGTACGTTCCTTGACTTCCTGTTCCAAGATTTCTCTATGGGCGTTCAGTTCCCTAATCTGGCGCTTGATGGTGTCGTGCATGGTGTTGAACGCATTGCCCAACTGGCCAAGCTCGTCTTTACGGTTGCCAACGTTGATTTCTTGAATGTCAAGGTTGCCTTCGGTAATTTGGCTAATGTGCCTGGTGATGCGGTTCAGCGGGAGGCCTAACATGTAGAACATCCATGCCGCGATGACCAAGATAATCAGGATGGCGATAATAAGGATTGCAATGCTTGCTTGCGTTGCCGAATAGATGAGATCGTCGATTTCTCTCTTGGGCTGGAAGGCGAAAATGCCAAAGTCCGTGTTGGAATCGAAGTAATAGTTGACAAGATACTTTTCGTTATCGTACAGTTGCTGAAATTGAGCCTTCTTGACGTCGTAGATGCGTGGGTCGATATCTTTGAGGCCCAGTTCTGCAATCTTGTGGGAATCGGTAAGCCAGCGCTTTAAGTCGGGGTGGTAAAGAATTTCACCTTGACCGTTAATGGCCACCAAAAATCCGTTCTTGCCGATTTTATAGTTCGGGAACATTGTCCAGAGTCGACGGAGCGAAAAATTGGCAAGCAAGAAACCGCTGGAGCTGGACTTGTTGGTAATGGTAATACCGAATAGTCGCTTGGGCGGGGCGTCCTTTGCGTCTCTAAACCAGGGGGTAGTGTAGGGACGATGCGGCGTAATGCGAGAGAAATCAATGGGGTAAGGACTTTCCGACGGAATGCCCACCATGGAATTGTCGCAAACGAAAGCGTTTTCTCTGTCATATAAGGTGATAGTTTCGCCCGAAATGAACAGGGATGAAACACTGTAGCTTTTGAGGTAGCTTGCAGCCATGGTCGGGTCGAGGCTTTGTATTTCAGACGTCTTGGAAAGAAGGGTAAGGCGGTCGCCGAACTGCTTCATTTCGCTAGAAGCCATGTATCCTATCTGCGTGAGCATCGATTCATTGTTGTTGAAACTCCACTCAAGCATCAGGTTCGTCTGTTTCGAGGTGAATATGAAGATACTCCCCGTGACCACGAGCGTCATGGAAACTATCAAAACGATGAGCACCTTGAAGACGATGCTTCGAGAAAAACTTGATATCGTATGGATAGGCATAGGGCGTTACTTCAGAAAGCTTGTTATTTCTTGCGCTTGCGGAGGAAGGCGAACAAGAACCCGAGGACAAGCATGACGACGAATACGAAGGGGGCCTTCTTCATGTTGCTGTCGATGGCTCCGTTGGTGGAATCCTTGGCAACTTCTACTTGAGGCTTGCTTTCTTCGTTAATCTTGTTCCAGGCAGCCTTGAATTCGGCTGCTGTCATAATATTGGTTGTCGGGTAGTTCAACTTTTTGTCGATTTCCACCGTGAAGTTCTTGAATATCTCGTACAGTTTGTCTTCGGAATAGAGCGACGGAATTTCCATCTGTTCCCAAATGGCGCTGAACAGGGTGTTGAGTTGCTGTTCCAGTTCGCCCCATTCAGGAATGGCCACGTAGGCGCGACCGGTTTCAAGGGCGCGAACCAACACGCGGTATTCTTCGTCTTCGGCCCAAGTCTGCAACACCTTTCTAGAGGGCGGCAACAGGCCAATCTGCTTGGTGTAGGCGTCCAGGTTTTCGTCTTCGGTCAAGAAGAGCAATAGGTCAAGAGCTTCTTTGCGTTTGTTGTTTGCCGGAATGGCGAGGTTTGAACCGCCGATAAAGCTGACGCTTCCGACCTTGCCCCTAGGAATGGGAACCACAATGACGCTGTCGGAACCGATTCGGGCGTTAGAAAGGCCACCCATGTTTCCGTGGAAACGAGTCTGCATTACAATTTCTGAAGTGCTTACAATAAAGGCGAGCTCGCCATTGTTGAATCTCTGGGCAATTTGAGCCGTGTTGGTTTGCAGGGCTTCGGGGCTGACCAGCGTATCCATAATGAAGTGAAGGTAACTGGAAATGCCGAGAAGGGTCTCTTCAGAAAGGATGTTGGCATGCCACTTGCCGTCTGCGTCTTTCTTGATGAACGAACCGCCGTTGCTCCAAATCCAGGGGGCAAAGTTGTGAGGAAGGTTCCAGTCGCTCCGGCCTGGGAATGCGTAGCCCCTTACATGGGCGCCGTCTTCAAGAACTTCGTCTTTGTCGTTGATCTTGCGAATGGCGTTTTTGAAGCCTTCGTAGGTCTTGATAGAATCTTTGGTAATGCCGTGTTCTGCAAGAACGCGCTTGTTTGCAAGGACTGCACGGATATCGATAAACCATGGAACGGAGTAGATGGTCGTGTCTTCGTCGATATGGGTCGTGTTCCAGCTGACAGGAACAAAACGGTTGGGTTGAATTTTTGAAAGTTCTTCGTTAAGGGGCTTGATTTCTTTACGGGACGCGAAATACGGAATCCAGGTGGTACCAAGTTGCAAAACATCGGGGGCCTGCTGAGCTCCAGAGAGTGCCGCAGTAATGCGGGTCCAGGCTTCACCCCAGTCAAGCACGACGACATTGGTTTTGATGCCGGTCTTTTTGGTATAGATTTCAAGTCTTTTTTCAAGGATTTCTTGCGGAGAGGCCCCGTTGGGCATAATCCAAACTGTAAGGGGCTTTTGCTTTGGGGCGGCTATGGCAGCCGTCGAGGCCAACGCCAATGCCAGAATTGAAGGCATAATTCTATTCATCATTGTACCCATGAACTTCTCCTTTCTTATCCGAATCCTCATGACAATCCGAATGTTAAAATAATAAAAAAATGATAAAAGTGAAAACATTCACATGAAGGATTCCCTTGAAAGATAGTCCAAACTGGAATAAAATGGGCAAAACCGCCTTCAAATGTAAACGAATGTAAACAAAAATAGCCTTGTGTGACAAAAATCAAAAAAAGATATTTTTTGGAGGGTATCTCACCAAACAATCATTTTTTAGTTATATTTTTCTTGTCGTAAGAAAACGATAATCAACCCTTAAGGAGTTAATAAAATGAAAAAAGGTATCATTACCCTTCTCTGCGCCGGCATGATCGTTCTTTCCGGCTGCTATGGCAAGTACGCTTGCTTCAACAAGTTGCTCGCTTGGAACGGCACCCTTGGCAACAAGTGGCTCAACTCTGTTGTTCACTTTGCCATGTGCGTGATTCCGGTTTACGGCATCGCCTTCTTCGTTGACTGGCTGGTGCTCAACACCGTCGAATTCTGGACCGGTTCCAACCCGCTCGCTGCTGGCGACTCCTACTATGAAAAGGACGCTCAGGGCAACGAAATCCTCGCTGTCAAGAACGAAGATGGTTCTATGACTGTCGAAATGACCACCGCTGCTGGCGAAAAGGCCACCATGACCCTCCAGCGCGATGAAAACGTTATCCGCGCCCTCGACGCCGAAGGTAACGTTGTTGCTCAGCGCGAACTCGACAAGTAATTTTTTACTTGATTGAAATTCAAGGACCTTGGCTTTTGCCAAGGTCTTTTTTTTATATATATTTGAGTTATGCTTGGGCGCATTTGCCATATAATGATAGTATTGTTCGCGTTTTTTTTGATGTCTTGCGTCAAAGAAGACATCAAGCGTGGTAATGATGCTTTGCGTATTGGCGACTATGAGCGTGCCATAGCCAATTTTTCTAAAGCTCTCGATGTAGAACCCGCCAATCGCGACGCCCGTTATGGGCTAGCCCTTTCTTACTATGCAGAGGCGGAGCAGGCGGACCGTTTCAACGATTCCTCTTTTGATCGTTGGAACCGTACGGCCCGGGAATTCAAGATTCTTTATGGCTTGGACAGCAGCGGCAGTATTGACGCCAATTATTCGACTTGCTTGTTCTACTTGGCTCGTGCAACACTTAATCACGATGCGTCAGCAAATGTGTTGTCTATATTGGATAAATCTATCGCTTTGGATAGTTTGAATTATTTTAGCTATAACCTGAAAGGTTTGATTCTTGCACGGAGCCGTGCTCCCGGAGACTTGAATAGCGCAAAGAATATTTTTATCCATATCGTGACGCGGGAGCCTGGGTTCATTTCGGCATACATTAACCTAGGTAATATTTATTGGGAAGAAGGCGATGTGGAATCTGCTTGGGATACATGGTCCGCCGGACTTCAGAAAGCTCCGACGAACAACGCCTTGATTTACTGGACCCAGGTGGCCGAAGATTCCTTGAAATCGATGGTGCTTTCTGGTAGACTATGAGCGTAAAAAGCGAAAAGTCTCTGATAAGTATTTTGGATAAGGCCAACAATTGTGCCTTGTTGCATCGGGGCGGTGAGGCTGACGTTTACGAACTTGAATGTGGCGAAAGCCGTTATGCCTTAAAGTGGTATCATGAAGGATTCCGTTATGATGTTTCGGTTGTTGAGCGTCTAAAGCATTTGAATATCTCGGGACTTTACCGTGTTCGGGAATCCGGGGTTCGCGAAAATACGCCGTATCTGGTTTATGATTTTCTTGAGGGTGTCTGCTCGGCTGATGTTTCTGCCATGCCCGTTGCGGTAGCCCTGCAGCTACTTCGGGACTTGGTACAGACGCTGGTTTTGCTGGATAAGGAGGGTATCCATCACGGTGATATAAATCCGGCCAATGTTATACTCTGCAATTCCGGGACCCATTTGCAGGCTGTGCTGATTGATTGCGGTATCGTTGGGCCGGGTGCCTTGGGTTATGCCGCGCCGGAACGCTTTCAAGGACAGCCTGCCAGTGCCAAAAGTGACCTTTACAGTCTGGGAATGCTTTTGTTCCGTTGGGTTGCTGGGCAGAACTTGCTTGATTCGCAGGATTACAATGAATTTGCGTCCCAAGCCTTTGCTATAGATACAATGGATGTTTCGTCTCGTTTGTACGAAATCGATTGTTGCAGTGCAGAAGAGCTTTCTGCCCTTTCGGCTTTGTGGAAAGTCCTTTTGCGTTCGGATCCTGAAACCCGGGTGGAGGATTTTGACGAATTGGAAGAACTCCTGGAAATCGCCCTTTCGTCTATTGGAGCGGGGGAGGTGACTGTTCAAACGGCTTTGCAAAAATTTGCTGCTGGGCTGTTTGATGAAAAATTGGGGCGAAAATTCCCGGCCGGGGAATCGGTATCCCCCAAAATGGCGTTTCCGTACAAAAAATGCAATGGGCGAAGTGGAAAAAATAAATTGAAAATGGCCATTTTTGCCCTTTTTGGACTTATATTATTTGTAATGGTATTTTTCATCTATGTTGGAACCAAAAGTCCCGACATCGATGAAACGGGTAACTTGTTACTTCAAAAATCCAGAAGCCTGGAATCGATAGAGACGGGTGTCGAAAAAACTTCGAAATCGTCCGCCGATTCTGTACCCCCTGCGATGCTGAAGGACTTGCCTACACCCGCAATGGAATAGTTTGTAAAGAGGTTTCGAATGAAGTCTGAATCGATGCTGGCTACGGAGAAAATGCTGGATGTCGTAAAAATCTTACTGGACGAAGTCCAGCCGGAATCTCTTTTTGTGAAAATTCTTGAAGTGGCAAAGGATGTCTTGCATGCCGATGCCGCTGTTTTGGATACGGGGGGCGAAAACGCCCTTCATCTGAGTAATCCAGAAAATGTGAGCATTTCTATATCGGCTGTAAAACAGGCAAAACTCGAAAAGAAGGCCGTGGTATGGAATCAGCTGGATGACGATTCTGCAGACCTTTCGAAATCTATTGTGCAGAACCAGCTGACTAGCATTATGGTGTCGCCCTTCCGTACGCCTGAAAGCGAGGCGGGGTATTTGTATTTGCAACGCGCCGCCCGCGAAGAGCCTTTTACTGAAGATGATAGCGCCCTGTTCGATTCCTTCGTGATGGTTTGCGAGAAGTTTGCCTTTGCCGCATTCGATCGCTTGCGAGACAAGGAGTCCTTGAACATTTTAAGGAACGTGATTCGCAAGGACGGCATTGTGTATTCCAGCAAGGTCATGGCGGACCTGATTGCCTTGGCCGATAAACTGGCTGTGCTCCCCATGCCCGTGATTATCCGTGGCGAAACGGGAACCGGCAAAGAAGTCATTGCCCGTTATATCCATAGGCATAGTCCCCGTGGCGATAAGCCCTTTGTGGCGGTGAACTGCGGTGCTATTCCGGAACATCTGATGGAATCCCTTTTGTTCGGGCATGCCAAGGGTTCTTTTACGGGAGCCATTGAATCTCGCAAAGGATTTTTTGAAGAAGCCGATGGTGGAACCATCTTCCTTGACGAAATTGGCGAACTGCCCATGAATATGCAGGTAAAGCTTTTACGCGTGTTGCAGGAAAAGCATATTACCCGCGTGGGTGACAATCGTGAAATCCCGGTGAATGTCCGCATCATCAGCGCCACCCATGTGGACCTGGAAGAAGCGGTGAAGGCGAAACGTTTTAGGGAAGACTTGTACTTCCGTATTCAAGTGATGCCGGTGGTGATGCCCGCCTTGCGGGATCGTGGACAGGATGTGGTTCTCTTGGCCGAAGAATTCTTGACCCGTTATGGAGCCGAATATGGCAGAGGCAAATACCACCTGAGCCGCAATGCGGAAAAGGCCATGCTTGGTTATCATTGGCCGGGCAATGTCCGTGAGCTTGAAAACAAGATTCAGAAGGCTTTGATTCAGGCGGTGCATGGGGTAATCCAGCCGAAGGATTTAGGCTTGGATGACGCCCAGGCGATGCTCAAGGATTCTCCGAGAACCTTGAAAGAAGCAAGGGAAAGTGTGGAGCGTGAGGTAATTGGTCGTGCCTTGGCCGATAGCAATGCTAACCTGACGCTGGCAGCGACGATTTTGGGGATTGACCGTAAGGTTCTCCGCGAAATCATGGAACGTTTGGGAATGAAAAAGGAAGACTATAAAAAATAGTTTTATATATTTTGGGTACTGCCCGGCATAAATTTGCCGGCAAAGGCCCAAAAGGACGGTTGGCACGGAATTTGCAAGAGATTGAGTATGAAAAAGACTACTCTCATAACGACAATTATGATGGCTGCGGCGTTTAGCTATGCTGCTCCGTCTTCTGTGCGTCCGGAGTCATCTGTCCCGACCCCCGCCGAGAATAAGGAAATTTCGCGAGAAATGGCCAATCTTGGTGCGAAGGAAAGCGCAGATTGGCAAAAATTGCGCGCAGAACGTCGTGCTGCCCGAGAGCAAATTCTTTCGGACTTACGCAACAGTTCCGCTGCAGAAAAGAAAAATATCCGCCAGGAAGTCTCGAAAAAACGAGACGAAAAGACTCGCTTCGAGGGGGAATTCCCGAAAAATCAATCTCGCGAACGTCGTCCGTTTTATGAGCAACCAGAATCTCATCAGATGAACCCGATGCGAGATATGCCTCAGGGCCCAGGTCCGGCTTCAAATCCTATGATGCCGATGTACCGCCCTCATCGCTAAATGTGTTTCGTTGCAATAGTGCTATTGATGCTTTCGTCTTTGCTTTTTGCCGAGACGCAAGAATCTGTGTACTATCGCGCCATGAAGGCTGAAGAAGCTGGCGATGTATCTGCCGCTTTGGCCGCTTTCGAAGAAGCTGTCGAAATTCCTGGTCCCTATACTCAAGAAATTCGTGAAATCATTAATGAATACAATAAGGCCTTGGGCACTACTGCGGTTACGAAAAGTCCTTGGTCTTTTCGCTTTTTAGGTGATTTGGGTTTTTATAGTCTGCATTACAGTGAATTTGGCAGCGTTGAGGATGTTAGCGAAAATGGTGGCGACATATTCTTTTCGCTCATGCCCAGTATAGACTATTCTACGGGAGACTGGATTCATTCTTTTGGGCTTGGATTCTCGGGGGACCTGTTTGTTTCGAATGAAGATATGCCTGCGCTCGATACTAACGACTGGGATATTTCTTTAGGCTTGGAATATTCGTTGGTCGGACGCTCCTTGATGCTTGATGTGGGGGCTGACATAAAAGTGGTTGAGGGTGGCCATGTTTTCCCTGACTTTTTCGCCTGGGTAGAACGGGATTTTTACAGATTCGAAAAACAGAGGATAGGCGCTGCTGCTTGGGGTTATTATGATCCCGATGGTCCACTTTCTTTTGCGTTGTACGGAGCCTGGCATAGGACTGAACCTTATGGATTGAACGGATCGGTCTATGTGGGGGCGCGTTTCGAAGCTGATTCCGTAGTTGATTACGTGGGTTACCTTTCGGCGTATAAAAAGGCACTTGAAGAAGCAGAGGAAAACGAAAGTAAGGTACCAGATTATCGAGGTGGTTATCCAATGGATTGGGGCTGGGATGGTCAAAACCCGATGGCTGCATGCCTAGAAACTTATGGATCTGAATGCTATGGTTGGAATATTGGAAAGCTGGACTCCATGTACTGGGCTCAACGAAACGGTTCGCAAAATACGGAATCTTCGGTTGACGTTGCGGTGCCTAGGTATTATGCAAAATGGCTTGGCCCTACTATTCGTTCCAAGGTGTTCTACAGGTTCAAACGCAATGTAAAGCTTGAAGCCAAATTGAATTTGTATTATGGGTTTGTCCTGGATGGCCCAGATGAAGATTACGAAAACATGGGAAAATTTAATGCCTCTTGGGGAACAACGGCTTATTGGAAACCCAGTGCGGTTACGGTTTATTTAGGTGTAGAGCAGATTTATAAACGTTATAATTTGCCCATTTATTATTTGGGTATATATCCCAGGAACACTTTGCTCTCGGAACTTAAACTAGGCGTTAAATGGGAAATATAAAAAGACCGGAATAAGTTCCGGTCTTCTTATGGAGATAGTGGGAGTCGAACCCATGACCTACAGATTGCGAACCTGTCGCTCTACCAACTGAGCTATATCCCCAGGATGTAGGCGCAATATAACTTATTTTACGCCCCTTGGCAAGTCGGATATGGTTTGGACTAGTTCCCGCGGCTATCCATGGAAGAAAACATCTGGATGATTTCTTCGGTGAAGAGTGAGCCGGGGAGACTCTGTGCGATTTCAAGAGCTTTTTCAAGATGGTCTTGGGCGTTGGCCTTCGCCTTCTTGAAAGCGTCTTTTTCGTTCAGCATTGCGATAATCTTTTCCGGTACTCCGGCCTGGTCCGCTTGAGCAATCAACGATTCCATGTCGGCGCGCTCCTGCGTGTTACTGCTATCGAAGTAATAGAGTAGCGGGAGCGTAATCAGGCCGTTGCCCAAATCGGTAAACTTGGCCTTGTCCAGATTCTTGCTTCCGAAACCGTAATCCAGAAGGTCGTCGACAATCTGGAAGGCGATGCCGAAGTGGCTTCCCATCTGGGCACAGTTCTCGATAAGCTCTTTATCGAAGCCGGCTAGAATGGCGCCGATGCGGGCCGCGCCTGCAATCAGGGCGGCGGTCTTGCCGTCGATAATGCGATCGTATTCCTCGAACGAAAGCCCCATGTTTCCAGATTGATCCAGTTCCAGAATTTCTCCGGCAATTAATTTGTCTGCGGCCTTGGAAAGGATGGTGGGAATATCGTGGGATTCTTCGTCGATGACGCACTGCATGGCTTGAGAAAGAACGTAGTCGCCAATCAACACGGCCACTTGCGTGCCCCATTCCTTATGGGCGGTCTTTTGTCCGCGACGAATGTCTGTGCCATCGATGATGTCGTCGTGCACAAGGCTTGCGAGGTGCAAAAGCTCGATGCCTGCACAAGCGTGAGCTACGCGCTGCGGATCAGGCTTGTGTGAGCCGCTTTGTGCAATCAGGCAAAGCAGGGTAGAACGGATGCGTTTTCCCTTGCGTTGGAACAGGGCTTCCAGTCGCTCGCCAATACCGGCGGGAGCGTTTTTTGCCACGCCGAAAATAACTTTTTCGGTGAGTTCCAACTGTTCTTGGACTAGTGCTCGTGCCTGAGCCAGCACGGTCTGAAATTCTGCCTTGGTCGGAGCCATTAAATAATCACCGTTAGATATCCAGGTCGTTCAAGACCTTGTAGGCGTTAGATTCAATGAACTTGCGGCGCGGTTCCACGTCTTCGCCCATGAGCATGCTGAAGATCTGGTCTGCAGCCACGGCATCTTCCACGTAGCACTGCTTGAGGAAACGCTTGTTCGGGTCCATGGTCGTTTCGGAAAGCTGTTCCGGAGACATTTCGCCCAAACCTTTGAATCGGCTCACCGTCACGTTCTTCTTGTCTTCCAGCTTGGCCATGGCTTCGTCCTTGTCCTTTTCGTCGAACAAGTAGGTTTCCTTGGTGCCAACCTTCAGCTTGAACAGAGGCGGCATGGCGAGGAACACGTGGCCTTCGTCAATGAGCGGGCGCATGTAGCGGAAGAAGAAGGTGAGGAGCAAAGTCTGAATATGGGAACCGTCCACATCAGCATCGGTCATGATGACGATCTTGTTGTAGCGGAGCTTTTCGAGCTTGCATTCGGTACCGAGACCGCAACCGATGGCGTTCACCAGGTTCTGGATTTCTTCGGTGTCCAGCACGCGGTGAAGGCTTGCCTTTTCCACGTTCAAGATCTTACCGCGCAAGGGGAGAATGGCCTGGAATTCGCGGTTACGGCCCATCTTTGCAGAACCACCTGCAGAGTCACCTTCCACGATGAACAGTTCGCATTCCTTGGGATCGCGGCTGGAGCAGTCGGCCAGCTTGCCCGGAAGTCCACCGCTTTCGAGAACGTTCTTGCGGCGGGCGAGCGTGCGTGCCTTATGGGCGGCTTCGCGGGCCACGGCGGCGTTGTAAACCTTGTCCAAGATAATCTTGACCGCGGCCGGGTTTTCCTGGAAGTATTCTTCCAGTTTGGCGCCGAAAGCGGAAGCGACGTAGCCTGCGATTTCGGAGTTGCCCAGCTTGCGCTTGGTCTGGCCTTCGAACTGGGGCTGCGAGACCTTAATGGCGATCACGGCCGTAAGACCTTCGCGAATGTCGTCGGCGGTAATGGTAATGTCTTTCTTGCCCTTGGGCATTTCCTGCGCGAACTTGCTGATGACGCGGGTGAGGGCGGTCTTGAAGCCCGTCACGTGTGTACCGCCATCGTAGGTGTTCACGTTGTTCACAAAGCTAAAGAAGTTTTCTTGGTAGCCGTCGTTGTACCACATGGCCACTTCGAGCGGATACTGGCCTTCGGGGAGCACCAGGTGAATCGGATCCTGGAACAGCTTGGTGCGGTGTTCGTCCACGTAGCGCACGAATTCGGACACTCCACCCGGATAGCAGAAGGTGTCGGTCTGCTTGTTTTCAGGATCGCGTTCGTCGGTAAGCGTGAGGCGAAGACCACTCATAAGGAAGGCCAATTCGCGGAAGCGGGTGGCCAGCGTGTCGTACACGTAAACGGTTTCGCTAAAGATGGTGTCATCCGGATAGAATTCAACGGATGTACCGGTGGTACCGTCGCTTTCACCCAGGTCTACCTGCGGGCCGCACGGAACGCCACGGGCGAATTCCTGCTGCACCACGCGGCCGTTGCGGCGCACGGTAACAACCAACTTGTTGGAAAGTGCGTTCACGCAGCTCACGCCCACGCCGTGCAAACCGGCAGAGACCTTGTACGAGCTGTTGTTGAACTTACCACCGGCGTGCAACTTGGTCATCACGACCTGGATGGTACCGACCTTTTCCTTGGGGTGAATGTCTGTCGGAATGCCGCGGCCGTTATCGGTCACGCGGATACCGTTACCCGGCAAAATGGCGATTTCAATGTGAGAGCAGAATCCGGCCAGGGCTTCGTCCACGGAGTTGTCCACCACTTCCCAAACCAGGTGGTGGAGACCGCGGATGTCTGTTGAACCGATATACATTGCCGGGCGAACACGCACGGCTTCGAGGCCTTCCAGAACGGTAATACTAGAACCGCTGTAATCTTCTTCGGCCTTTTTCATTTCTTCAGATTCTTCTGCCATTTTTTACCTTGTTTTCTTCTTCTAAATTCTTGATGCTCGTGGGCCTTTTTAACATGCTTTTAAACGAAAAGAATGTTCTTGACAGAGGGCTTCCCGAGCAATAAATTACACTTGTCAATAATAGCTTTTTTTTGCAAGAATAGTTCCTGTTTCCATGCGGAACTGTCGCACTTTAGCGTCAAAATATTCTTGTCGAATTTGGCTATTTGAACATGGGGTTTTACTAATGGACCCACGATAGTTTCGAGGCCTTCGGAAAGCTTTTCAAGGGCCATTTCGTCGGTGATATGGGTCTTGTCCAGGACCATCTGCAAAAGCACGCTAATGTCTTCAGGATCCTTGCCGCAAACGGGCTTGCCGCGCCTTTTGTAAGTGGGGGTGTTCATTAAAGCAACAGCAGCTTGGAAAGCACGAAGCCGCCAATCAGGATGCTTGTCATGCCGGCCACCACGGTAGCCTTGGTGTTCTTACCCACGCCTTCGGCGCCGCTATGGGTGGTAAAGCCAAAGAAGCATGCGTAGCTTGCTATAAAGTAGCCGTAGAGGGTTGCCTTGATAAGGCCTACCACCAAGTCCCAGTTCTGGTAGAACATGCGCACGCCGTAGAAGAATACGGCGAAGGACACATCCTTGTAAATGTGGGCTACTTCGTAACCGCCTACGATACCGATAAAGATACTGATAATCGTAAGGGTCGGAAGCATAATGATGGTTGCTATCAAGCGGGGGGCAAGCAAAAATTTGTAAGGACTTAAACCTAATACTTTGTATGCATCGAGCTGTTCGGTAACTGCCATGGTGCCCAGTTCCGAACACATGGAGGCTCCAATTCTTCCTGCAAGTACCATTGCCGTAAGGATTGGACAAAGTTCCACCATCACGGACTTACCCACGGCCATGCCCACAAACATCAGCGGAATAATGTCTGCAAACTGGTAGGCGAGCTGCCATGCCATAATGGCGCCTGTGGCAAGAGAGGCTGCCACCACTACGGGAATACTGGTAAGCCCCACATGTTGCATCTGTTCTACGGTTGTGTGGAAATTGCTAAAAGCGCCAGGAATGCTCTTGAATAGCTGCCAGACAAAGTGGAGGTAGCTTGCAACGGTATGCAGAAACTTCCGGATAAACTTACCCAGACTTTCTGCAATTCTGTTCATGACGGTAATCAAGGACGCCTACTTCTTTTTGGAATCCTTGTTGGATTTCTTGGAAGCCTTCTTGTCCGGTGCGCTAATGGCCTTCTTGTAAAGGTTCATGTCGCTCAGGTACTTGATCGCTTCGTTCAGCTGCTTGTCCTGCTTCAGGGAGAAGGCGGTACTTACGGAGTCGTTGATAAAGGCTGTCAGGAGTTCACGCTTGATGCCGTCCTTGATGTACTGCTTGTTCTCGTCGAACTGGGCGTTGCGGTTGTTTTCAAGAGTCTTGCGCATTTCTTCGAGGCGCTTGGCCAGGGCGGAATCGCTTACGGTCTTGGCGCTGTCGCCCATGTAGTTCTGTTCGCGGATAATGCTCTTTTCAAGCTGGTCCACGCCTACCAGAGCGTTGCTCTTGATCTTGGTGAAATTCGTGTCCTTCATGCAGAAGTCGCGGAATTGCGTAAACAGGCTGTCGGGAACTTCCCAGTTGGGGTCAATCTTCACGTTGTTCTTTTCGAGATCCGGGCGGATCTTGACTGCGAACTTGAAGTACATGGCCATACGTTCCTGGACCTGTACCACCCACGGCATAGGAGCGAGTTCCACTTCTACGTCGGGAGAAATGCCGCCACTACCGAACATCATGCGTCCGTTGTTGGTGTAGAAGGTATCGACCTTGGCGGTGTCCTTCTTGGTGGAATCGGCCTTTTCGTCGCCTTCGTCGGCGGCATATTCTTCTTCCATGAGCTTAAGGCCCTTGATACCGTTTTCGGGCTTGTTGATGCAGCGGCCGAAGGGCAGGTAGTAGAATGCCGTGGTGAGCTTGAGGGCGTTACCCTGGTTGTCCAGCGGGAAAATCGTCTGCACGGAACCCTTACCGAAGGAAGTCTTGCCGATAATCAGGGCGCGGTCCCAGTCCTGGAGTGCGCCGGATACAATTTCGGCAGCGCTGGCGGAACCCTGGTTCAAAAGTACAACCATCGGAACATCCGGCTTAACGATGCCGTTCTTGCGGGCGTGACTTTCGGTCTTTTGGGTGCGACCGCGGGTGCTCACAATCAGATTGCCCTGCTTCAGGAACAATTCGCTGATTTCAATAGCCTGGTTCAAAAGTCCACCCGGGTTGTAGCGCATGTCGAGAATAATCTTCTTCATGCCCCTCTTCTGCAGAACCTTGAGGGCGTTTTCCACATCGCTGGTGGTCTTGTCGCTAAAGGTGGCGAGCTTGATGTAGCCGATATCCTTAGAAACCATGCCGTAGTAAGGCACGGCGTGCACAATGATTTCGGCACGGGTAATGGTGAAGTCCATCAGGTCGGGCACGCCTTCGCGTTCAATGGAAACGGTCACGTCGGTGCCGATCTTGCCGCGGAGCTTGTTCACGGCTTCGTCGAGGGAAAGACCCTTGGTGTCCTTGCCGTCGATTTTACGGATGCGGTCGCCGGCGCGAATGCCCAGGCGGAAGGCCGGGGTGCCGGACAGGGGCGAGATGACGGTCAAAATGTTGTCACGGAGGCTAATGGTAATGCCCACGCCGCCGAATTTACCTTCCATGGAAACCTTGAGGCTTTCGTAGTCCTTGGGCGAGAATACCGTGGTATGGGGATCCAAGATGTTACGGATGCCGTTCAAGGCCGCATCGGTGAGCTCCGTGGGGTTCACGTCTTCCACATATTTGCGGTTGACTTCGGACAGTACCTTGTTCAGGCGGGAAACTTCGTTGTAGAAGTCACCGGGAGGATCTTTCTTGTCGTTAGCCGCAAAGGGGCTCGTCGTGATGCAAAGAGCCGAAAGGCCGGCTACAAAGAGGGTTCGAAAATTCAGCATGTTGAAATTCATGCCTTAAAAATACAATTTCATTTGTTTGACGGAACGCCAAAAACGGAAAAAACCGGTCAAAAGACCGGTTTTTTAATTATAAGGAGAGAGAGAAAAAAGGTCAAAATTAGGCGGCGTCGTTCAAAACGCGGGCGAGCTGTTCATTCCGGAGCTTTTCGAGAGCGGAATCCTTGAGCTGACGGGTGCGTTCCTTGGAAAGGCCGACCATGGGGGCGATTTCTTTCAGGTTCAGGTCAGAATCCATCTTGAAGCCGAAATAGAGCTTGATGATTTCTTTTTCCTGGGCAGAAAGGCTGTTGTTCATCGCCTTGTCAAAAAGCTTGGTGCGGTTGTTCTTTTCGGCGAGTTCGTCGGTGCGGAATTCCTTGGCCGCAATGGTGTCGCCGAGAGTCATGTCGCCATCTTCGCCAACAGGGGTGTCCAGAGAGGTAGACTTGTTGCCCATCATCAAGATCTTTTCGATGTCGTCGGCTTTGTACTTGCTGACTCCTTCGAGGCTCTTGGGATCGAGCATAAGGCCACCGCCCACAACCTGGTGCATTTGGCCACCCTTTTTGGCGAAGCGACGGAGAATCAATTCCTTTTCTGCGCTGATGCGGACCAAACGGCCGCGTTCAGCGATGGCGCGGGTGATGTTCTGACGAACCCACCAGACTGCGTAGCTGATAAACTTGATTTTCTGGGAGTGGTCAAAGCGGCGAGCGGCTTCGATAAGGCCCATATTGCCTTCGTTGATGAGCTCGTTCACGTCGATGCCCTGACCTTTGTAAAGATTAGCGATGTTCACTACAAAGCGGAGGTTGCTTTTGACCAACAGGTCCATGGCTTCGCGGCTACCTTCGCGGACTTTAGCGAGAACAACCTTTTCCTGTTCCTTGGTAAGCAGCGGGTATTTAGAAATATCGTTCAGGTACTGGAAATAAACATCCCTGTCATCACGAACGTGCGTATTCTTAATCATATCAACCTCGTTGCTTGTTGTTTCGTTTACATTCGTAAATCTACCTCCATTTTCAATTTGAAGTGTCACAGATTAAGCCTTAGTTCGCAAAAGTTGTTTGTGAATTTCGTCAAGGAAAAGCCGACTTTTGTCACGTTTTTGTCATAAACCCCTGTTTTTTGCTAAAATAAGACCTATTTTTGTGTCTGAGAGAGGAAAATCATGACAACTAAATACGCAAAATCCGCTTTTAGGGCCTTTTTACGCCGCAATTATGAACGCTTTGCGGAACTCCAGGAGGCCCAATTCGAGAAAAATGAGCGAGAATTGATCGAAATCATGGGTGATGAAAGTGATGCCCAGTACCCGATTCCGACTTTTGCGTTGATTATCCTGATTTGGATGTTCATTTTGCTTTTCCCGCTGATATTGCTGCTTGATCCGACGTATCCGATGACACAATTGTCGGTTATTAATCTTGCCGGCTATTATTTGCCGCTCTTGGCGACCTTCTTGACCTTCCTGGTGAATCAGCGTTACCTTGTTCCAAAGTGCTTCTTTAGAAAGCGCTATGTGGTGTTTTTTGCCGGTAATGCCTTGATTCTTTTTATCTCGTTGCTTGGTCGTGAAATTTTTTATTTCCTGATTCAGCGCAAGGCGGGTGAGGGAATTGTAGATTTCTTTAGCAACTATTGTTTTAGTGCGGGTGCTGTGCGCGGGCATTTTTCTGTTTGGACCGTACTTGTGTTTGTGATTGCGCTTGCGTTCATTTGCTTTGTTTGCATTTTGATTTCGATGTTTACGAGGTTGATTATCAGGGCGTTTATCTTACGCGAAAAGAAACGCTCGACACTGGAATATGAACTTAAATTCCTGAAGAATCAGCTTTCGCCCCATTTCCTATTTAACACCTTGAACAATATTACCAGTTTAATCCGCATAGATCCTGACCTTGCCGAAACAAGCATGACGAAACTTTCGCAACTGATTCGCGTGATGCTTTACCAGACTGGTGACAAGTATATTTCGCTTAAGGAAGATGTTGGTATTCTTGAAAAGTATGCGGAACTTAAAAAGCTGAGACATGACGATTCATTTGATTTTAAGTTTGAATACGAACTTGAAAATCCGGATTGCCAGGTGGAACCTTTGTTGATGATGCCCTTGATGGAAAATGCCATGAAGCATTGCGTGAACCCCGAAGGAAAAAGTTTTGCTCATATCAAGATTACGCAGAAGGGTGATGAATTGAGCTTTGTTAGCAGGAATAGCAACTTCCCGCGCAAGGCGAAACCGAATGCCAGCGGCCTTGGACTTTCGACATTCAAGAAGCGTTTGGAACTTATGTATAGCGGACGCTACCAATATAATGCTGGCGTAGAAGGTGATGCCTATAAGACGGAATTGAAGGTTGAATTGAAAAAAGATTCCGTGTAAACGCTGTGTACACTTTTTTCAGAAATTCTGGCGAGTCGTCTTTACAAGAAAAATATCTTTATCTATAATTCCTTGCGGAGCAATAAATAGTTTTTAGATACATCTGTTAGCCACAGGTGTATTTTTTTATCTGTTTTGCGCTTTCTGTTTTTATATGGCTTTTTATATCCTGCCTAGCGAATGTTAGGGAGCATCATAAACATCATTTAATTTGGAGGTCCTATGAAAAGTAGGATGTCAAGGTGTGCAGCCTTGATTGGGACCGTATTGTCTCTTTCAAGCTTTGCGCAGGTCTGTAACGATGTTTCGCTGTATAAAAATGGTGAAACGGGTAAAATGGAAACTGCTGGCATGACGTTCCCGGAAGCGCCGGAATGGAGCGCCAACTGGGGCGAAATGGAGGCGCTTACCCCGCCTTATATCCGCTGGTCCGGTGTGAAGGATAAGGCGGGGGACTGGACGGGTATGCTGGTTTTGAACAAGATGCCCGTAACCGTCCAGGGCGGGAACCTGACTTTCAAGGTGCGTACAACGCAGAAAGGCAAGTTCGGTATTTGGCTTGCGGGAGCGTTCGGCAATAGCGCCGCAAAGTTCTTTGACCTTGATGCGAATAAGACTTATTCTCTAAAAGTCCCGGTTGAAGAGCTTGTTGGTGCGACGGCGAAGACGATTGAAAAAATCGGTGTCGGCTTATTTGATGTCCCGGCTCACCAATATACGACGCTCTTTGTGGATGACGTTTCATTTAGTTGTGCAACGTCTGGAAGTATCGCTGTTGGTGAAGAAGAACAGTATCCGTACAGCGATTTGAGCCCCAAGGATCCTCGTCGTGATGGCAAGTTTTTGGAAACGCCGACGGCTATGACTTCTGCAGCCTATTCTGAAGATCTGCGACGCAAAATTGCGGATTCTACGCAGGCTGACTTTGTTCTGAGCGAAATAGAACATCGCCAGATTGGAGAATTCTTGACCCGGACTGATTTGACTCCGCAAAAGTCCCGGAATGGCTGGTTCCGTAACATGTATCTTGTGGATAGGAACCGTTTGCGGGATAGCGTTATCGCCAATCCGAAAGGCCTGTTTTATGAGGCGGGCGAGGCTGCCGCTGAAACGGATAAGCGGGAAATGCCCCTGTTGATTGGCAATGTGGATTACGCATATCGTATGTGTAACGACAGTGCTTGTCATAACGTACAACTGGTGAATGCGAGAATTTTGCAGGCGGGGCTCCCTTCGGCATGTGTAAGCGGGTCTCAGTTAAAGATATTCTATGACCCCTATTTTATTTCCACTAATAGGGATGTCTTGCCCAGGGTGGAAATCTTTGCCAATAAAAAATGGCATACTCTGGAACCGAAATCCGAGCTGCTGGTCGATTTTGAATCGGCTGGGGTGCAGCCCATAAACATCAGGCTTTCTGAAGGTGGCGTAATCATAAACCAGACTTTATATGTGGAGGTGAAGTAATGAAGATCCTGTCATTTGTCTTGGCGCTGTTGGTTGGCGCATCGGTTTCTGCAGCAAGGGAACATGTGGATATGTTCTTTTCTAAAGGAAAAGGCTCGAATGCAGAAAATTTATGCCTTGTAAGTGTTGTTAGGTATTCTTTAGCGAATTTGGACGCGACGGGCAAAAGTTGCTCCCCTGTACAGGGCAAAGCCCGCCTTAGAGTATTGAATCCCCAGATGGATGAATCTCAAAGGTTTGGATTCAATCTGGTTCGCCCGTTCCTGATTATAGATGGTATTTATCTTGGCACGGACGAAGCTCGTTCCTTGGGTGATTTGCAAGAAGAAGTGGAACGCTTCGGTATCGTTGATCCGCTTGTAGAATTAGGCTATACTCTGATTCTTGTGCAGTTTACGGAAACGGTAAAAACTTCCTTGAAAGAAAATGCTCAGACTTTGGCCGCAATTTTGCGGATAATGAACTCGAATGTCCTTTTCGGTTTTGAAAATAAGCTGAATGATGGTATTGTGGTTTTGGGTGTAAGCCAGGGCGGTATTCTGGGGCGTTACGCATCTTATCTGTACGATAGCAAGCGCAATAAGAAAACCGATGCTCCTATCCGCCTTTATGCTTCCTTGGATTCCCCGCACCAAGGGGCGGTTATGCCGCTTTCCCTGTATTATACGATTAATTTCTGGGCCGAAGAAGGGGGCTCAGCCGATGCGGAAGCTTTCAAGGACATGATTGATGGCCCGGGAGCAAGTGGGCTGCTGCTGCACCAGAAAAAGTGTGAAGATTCAAAGTGCGATAAGTATACGTACGAAGTCGATACATCTACTAAACGATTCCTTTTTGGTGAATATCGTAAGGCTGCAGAATATAAAGGATTTCCGTCGGTGCTTGTTGCCCAGGGACAGTTCAAGGGGAAGAGCCCGACGCATTCGAATACTTATTTTGTGTTGAACAGGTACGCGGAAAAATTTGGTTCTGTATTTGGTCGTGCAGAAAGCATGCTTTATTCTTATACTAACGGCGTACATGAACTTGCCAAGAATAGAATATATCAGTTCCCTGGAGATATTGTCGCAGAAAAGCCCAATGGTGCCGCCACTTATGACTTTATCCAGGGGAGTACCTATCCCTTTGCCGAAACCATGTATAATGGCTTACGAGAAGGAATGCTTGATGCTATGCCTAATGGCATGACTAAAAAGATTGCTTTTATTTCTGTAGACATTTCGACGGGTTGGGACGAAGACTCTTTGATTCAAAAGAACAGTACCTTTATCCCGACGGCAAGTGCCATGGACTTGAACTGCAATGGAAAACTTGCCATGACAGACAATTGTGCTTTTACGCAGAGCCAGTCCGGTTTCCCGTTTACGAATCCGGGTTCCAGAAGTTCTGCCGATGCGGTTTATGCCGTAGACGCGACCCACCCGCGTTATAAGGAATCTATTAGTGGTAGGCATATTGAACTCCCTTCTAGCAAGACGCTTAAATCGGATTCTTTGATTGTGAGTGGTTTGCAGGTTGACATGTGGCGAGTCCTTTGTGAATTGGCTAATTATGACTACGATGATTCCAGAAAGGAATTCCGCAATGAAAATCTATCTTGGTATTTTACGCCGGGAACCAATTGTATGGACCAGACGAAAATGCCGAATTTCTTGAGAAAGGACGGTTATGTTCAAAAGAAGTATTTTGCCTACGGTCGCTACGATTACAAGGCTGATGCGACTGAACAGAGCAAAAATGTGACTTTTGATGTGCCGGCGGGTTGGCATAAGGTTGCTGTTTTCGATTATGGTGAACAGCTGCCGGAAGGTTCCGATTTTCAGGTGGACATTAAGGTAAACAAGTCCAATGGAAATTGGATGAAGGCTGAATTGCTCCTGATGAAGTCCAAGTCTGGTGCGGGTCAGCTGCAACTGCAGGAAATTCCGGTTACGGTAGATGGAAAGAATAATCATGTCCATTGGAAGTTCCCTGCAGGCGAGGGCGCGCTCAAAAGCTATCGCTGGATTCGCCTAGTACTTAATTCGGATGGGGGCAATGTGACCGTTTCTAAGCCGGTGATAACGAAGACCGTTGAAAATACGAATAAAAAGTTCGACACCCTTAAAGAAAACCTGTATCCCAATATTCATAATGAGTTTTTTCCTTGGACATCTTCAGCTTCCGCGACTCCCTATACGGACGCGCTGGGCTCTGGCATGGCTCTGGAATACAGAAATGTCAATGGCGGAGTTTATTTGGACTTGGAAGGCGAAAAAAGCGCTGATTCCTACACTAAATTGCAGGTGTACTATTGGCCCGGAACTTGTCAGGGCACGGGAATTTATTTTGATTCCTATGCTACGTCAATGCAATCGTTGAGCGACAATCCGAAAATGGATGGACGATTCCTTATGAAGGAGGTGCCTATTTCGGACATTGTAAACACGGGAGTGACGCATAATCATCGAAAAATCGTCTCTAGGCTGGTGTTCAGGAGTCTCGGAGGCAATGAAAAATGTCTTGTGTACAGAATTTTGGCGAAATAGGCCCTTTTTTGTAGTGATAATCGTATTTTTTTTCGCGGCA
Source organism: Fibrobacter sp. (assembly GCA_045221475.1). GTDB lineage: Bacteria > Fibrobacterota > Fibrobacteria > Fibrobacterales > Fibrobacteraceae > Fibrobacter. The sequence goes on along the minus strand of JBGUWV010000013.1, from coordinate 1,162 downwards.
TGGGTGGCCATGCCGCTTTTTAGGAGTAATGTTATGAAGAAGAATTTGGTTCTGTTGGCGGCTGTGTCTGTGTCGCTTACAGGGTGTCTCCAACCGACTGCTCGTTCCATGGGGGCGACCTTGATGCCTTCTCCCTTGACGCATCGGGCGAATCCTGATAGTGCATCGCAAGAAATTTCGCTGGCTGCATCCGGTTTTTATGGGCATACGGGTGATGCCTACAATGTGGAAAACTTGAATGCTGGTGGCGGAAACGTGGGTGCTACCTACCGCTTGGGTGGAAAGCTGTCTCCGCTTTTTGCGAATGTGGCCGTGGGTGCTTTTGGTGGCTCGCTCCAGTTTGGTTGCGATAAGAACAGTAACTGCAATAAAAGTAGTCCGCTCGACCAAAAGTATGTTGGTTGGCTAGAATCTGATGAAGGCTCAAAGAGCTATAGCTTCTGGAATGTGCAGGAACGGATCCTTGCAGGTGCCGATTTTAATATCGGCTACGCCATTTTCGGCGCTGCTGGTGGTGTTCAGCTGTTCCAGGGCGGTTCCGACTACGATGACGTGCGTGAAAAACTGGACGAAGACAGGATTGTCAATAGCATAGATGATAACAACGGTGTTGCTGCGGTTACTTCTGTATGGCTCGGCTCGTACTTAGGCCGTCAAGGTCAATATGGCAACCTGGTTGCCGAAATGGATATCTTCTATAAAGGCAATATCGATGATTGGACGTCGTCTATCAAGTGGACGTATGCGCATCCGAGTGGATTCTTCGGCGGGGCGGCTTACGGAAACTTGATGGAATTGACCCTGTTTGCCGGCAAACAGTTCGTGTTCTAGTAAGAAACTCCCGAAAAAAGAAAAACAGAAGTTCCCGGCATCTTGCCGGGAACTTTTGCAAATAAAAAAGCCGCGGGTTGATTCCACGGCTCTTTCTAATTTGTCTAAAACAAATTACTTGAGGGTCTGAACCTGCACGTCCCAGCTCTGGTTGCCAAGAGCGATACGGTAGGTGCTTGCAGCGCCAGCCTTCATGTTCTTGGTGTCGACAGCCGGAGCGGCGTTCGGGTCCTTCTTCGGCACACCAATGTGGCGGTTGCCCTTGAGGAATTCGATACCCTTGTTGCCAGCCTTCGTCTGGAGGCAGCCCGTGATGAAGATGGTTTCGTCG
>JBGUWV010000012.1:0-2074 GCA_045221475.1 Fibrobacter sp. | reverse complement strand
GAGTTCTTCGACAGCTTCCGGCGTGCAAACGTTACCGGCGCAAATCGTGAGCTTCGGATATTTCTTGCGAACGGTCTTCACCATGTTACGCACACCGATGTGGTGACCGTGAGCCGTATCGATAATCAACAGGTCAACGCCGGCGTCCACGAGGGCAGCCACGCGTTCGAGAGTATTTGCAGAAGTGCTAACAGCGGCACCCACGAGCAACTGGCCGTTCTTGTCAAGGCTAGCGTTCGGGTTGTTTTCGCGCTTCAAGATGTCCGTCATCGTGATGAGGCCCTTCAAGGCACCAGAAGCGTCCACGAGCGGGAGCTTTTCGATACGCTTTTCGGCGAGGATTTCCTTCGCCTTGGCGAGGCTCACCTTCGGACTTGCCGTCACCGGATTCTTGGTCATCACGGCACGGATCTTCACGTTCATGTCGCTAACGGTGCGGAGGTCACGGCTCGTGAGCATACCCACAAGCTTACCCTTAGAAAGAATCGGGAAACCGCTCACCTTGTTACGGGCGCGAAGTTCAAAAGCAGCGGACACCGGTTCGTCGGCGTCGAGCGTCACCGGATTGGTCACGATACCGGACTGCCAACGCTTGACCTTGCGAACTTCTTCGGCCTGGTCTTCGATGCTCATATTCTTGTGGATAATGCCGAGACCACCCTGCAAAGCCAAAGAAATGGCGAGCGGAGCCGTCGTCACGGTATCCATAGCGGCACTGATAATAGGAATGTTCAGCTTGATATTCGGAGCGAGCTGAGTGCTCACATCGGTCTGAGCCGGAAGAACAGAAGATTCAGCGGGAACAAGGAGGACGTCGTCAAACGTCAAAGCTTCTGGCAAAAGTTTCATATAGTACCTCTTTTGCGCATAGAATATAGTAATTTTCATGCGCAAATCCTAGCTCTATACCGCTAGAAATATTGTAAAAAGTCGGTTTTACTTGCCGTTGTAGCGTTCCATGCACTTTTCGATGCCGAGCTTGAAGTAGCATTCTACAAGGGCAGGGACCTTGGCAATGGCCTCGTCAAAGGCCGGGCGGTCTTCGGGCGAGAACTTCGCCAGCACCCAGTTGCTCAAGTCATACTTGGGCGGGCACTTACCTACGCCGAAGCGGATTCGCGGGAACTTGTCACCCACATGCTCAATGATATTGCGGAGTCCGTTCTGGCCACCGTGACTACCATCCTTGCGGCAACGGATTCGGCCTACGTCCAAATTAATGTCATCGCTGAAAACGAGAAGGTGGTCTACCTTCACCTTGTACCAAGTCATGAGCGCTTGAACCGCTTCTCCAGACAAATTCATATAAGTCTGCGGCTTTGCCAGCAGGCATTCTTCGCCTGCGATGTTCACCTTCATGGTCAGCGCCTTATGTTCGCTTTTCCAGTCCTTGTTCGGGTCGGCCAATTTTTCAACAGCCATAAAGCCCGCGTTGTGGTGAGTATTAGAGTACTGAGTACCAGGATTTCCGAGACCAACAATTATATACATGGCCCAAATATAAAAAAAGACCCACCCTTTATTCAGGACAGGTCCTTTGAAATTTTCTAAGAGAAAAAGAAAATTACTTAGCTTCGGCAGCCGGAGCTTCAGCAGCGGCAGCGTCGTCAGCCTTCTTACCGCTCTTGGCAGTAATGGTGAAGATAACGGTGCGCGGCTTGCAAGCGAGTTCGATACCGTCTTCGAGCTTCAGGTCCTTGGCGTAGAAAGTCGTCGGAGCCGGGAAGTCGGAGATATCCATTTCGAGCACGGCCGGGATCTTGGTCGGCACAGCGGCGAGCTGGATGTAGCGGTTCTGCTGAGCAAAAGTACCACCCTGAGTCTTGACACCAACCGGAAGGCCGTTCAGCTTAACGGGAACGCGAACCTTGACCTTGGTAGCATCGTCAATCTTGAGGAAGTCGATGTGTTCAATTTCCTGAGTCAGGGGGTTCTTCTGGTAGTTGTAAATTACGGCAGCGTTGCCGGCCTTGCCATCAATTTCCAAGTCGAGAAGCGTGTAACGCTTACCCGGGGCGAGGACCTTGCGAACATCGATTGCGCTAACGCTGATATTCACAGACTCCTGACCCTT
>JBGUWV010000011.1:0-10905 GCA_045221475.1 Fibrobacter sp. | reverse complement strand
CAACGGTTCTTCTTCCATGGCCTCTGTTTGCGGTGGCTGCCTCAGCTTGATGGACGCTGGCGTTCCTATCAAGGCTCCGGTTGCAGGGATCGCCATGGGCCTCATCTCCGAAAAGGGCTCCGTCAAGGAAGGCGGCAAGATCAAGATCTTGTCCGACATCACCGGTACGGAAGACCACCTCGGCGATATGGACTTCAAGGTGACGGGTACTGCCGAAGGTATTACAGCCTTCCAGATGGATATCAAGATCCGCGGTATTACTCCGGAACTCATGCGCGAAGCTTTGGAACAGGCCAAGCAGGGCCGTCTCCACATTCTCGGCAAGATGGCTGAACTCGGCCTCGCCGCTCCGCGTCCGAAGGTTTCCGAAAAGGCTCCGACCATGATCAAGATGCGCATCCCGACCACGAAGATCCGTGACGTTATCGGTTCCGGTGGCTCCGTGATTAAGGGCATGCAGTCTCAGACTGGTTGCACCATCAACATCGATGACGATGGCAACATCGACATTGCCGCTCCGAGTGGCAAGGCCGCTGCAGTTTGCCGCCGCATGATCGAAGAACTCACTGCTGAACCCGAACCGGGCCGCAAGTACAAGGGCAAGGTGAAGACGATCCAGCCGTTTGGCGCATTCGTCGAAATCCTCCCGGGTCGCGATGGCTTGGTGCACATTTCCGAACTTGCCGACCACCGTGTCGAAAAGGTCGAAGACGTTGTTCACGTCGGTGACGAAGTCGAAGTGCTCTGCCTCGGTGTTGACCCGAAGGGCAAGGTGAAGCTTTCCATGAAGGCTTTGCTCCCTCCGAAGCCCGCTGAAGCTCCGGCCGCCGAAGCACCTGCTGCTGAAGCTGCCCCGGAAGCCCCGGCTGAAGCCTAATTCAGAATAAATTCTGTAATACAGATTATCGCAGCTGTCAATCCAAAGGGTTGGCGGCTGTGTTTTTTTACACGCATTTTATACAAAATGCTCAAATTTGGCTGAAAAAAAAGAATTTGGTATTTTCAAAACTGTAAATTTAATTTATATTTAAACTGGGTTAGTGGTGTTGACTATTGGATGGGATAATTATGGTCATTCTTTATTTGACAGCTTTAACCGTTGTTGCAGCGATTAACAATCTGCTGCATTATCGTGTTAATCCTAAGCATAACGGTCCTTTTGGATTACTTTTTTTCTGTGTATTTATTTCCTGTTTAGGTCACCTTTTGCTGGCTTTGTCCACTAATTTGGACCAGGCGATTCTTTCAAACAAGATGATTTACGTGGGATCCATGTTCCTGCCTATTCTCACGTTTGATGCCTGTGTCTCGATTTGTAGGATTCGTTTCCCGGTTTGGTGTCACCATGTGCTTTTGCTCCTGGTATTCGGGGTCCTGGCCCTGTCCTTAACCGTTGGCTTCAGCGATATTTACTACAGCTCGGTCAAGTTTATTAGTACCGATGGCGTAGGAAACTTTGTTGCCACTTATGGCGTCGGCCATGACATTTTCAATTTTTTGATGATTGGCTTTGTCATTATTAACGTAAGCCTTATCATTTTTGCCTTCATCAAAAAGAAAAATGTTTCCTTCAATAGCTTGATTGCGTTGTCCTCTATTGAGGCGGTTTCGATACTTTCTTTCTTTATTTCGAGAGTGGTGGAAACTGATACATTGGTGATGCCTGCGGTTTATGTCTTTGACCAGTTTGCTCTCATGTACGTTTGCTTTAGAATCAAGCGTTACAGTGTGGAGCAAATTGTTTCTCAGGTTCTTGAAACGCAGAATGCCGATAGCTATGTTCTTGTTGCCTCGGATAATAGTTTCCTTGGATGCAATGCGGTCGGGTACGAGACCTTCCCGAATTTTAAGAATTGCCGAATCGATCACAAGATGCCTGATAATCACGAATTGAACCATATGCTCATTTCGTGGAATAAGGAACTTTTGCAGGGCAAGGTTTTTGACGAGAAAAAGTTTGAACGTGACGGAAAGTTCTACAAGATCAAACTGGCTCGGTTACCCCTTTCGCGTTCTAAGAATATCAACCTGTTTAAGATTGAAGATGAAACCAGCATGCACAATTACATCAATATGCTGGGTACGAACAACGTTCGTCTTGAATTGATGCTCAAGGAAAATGATTCCCAGATCCGCTCCATTCAGGAACAGATGGTGGTGGGCATGGCCTATATGGTGGAAAGTCGTGATAGCAACACCGGAAGCCATATCAAACGCACGAGTAGGGTAGTGCAGATTCTGGTGGATTACTTGCGCAAGGACCATACCCTTGGCCAGTCTGAGTTCTTCTATGACTGTCTGGTGGCGGCGGCTCCTATGCACGATATTGGCAAGATCGCTATCGATGACCGCATCTTGAGAAAGCCCGGACGCTTTACGCCCCAGGAATACGAAGAAATGAAGGAACACCCGGAAAAGGGAGCCATGATTGTGGAAAACCTTTTGACGGCGGTGGAGTCTCCGGACTTTGTGAGAATTGCTAAGAATGTGGCTCGTTACCATCACGAACGTTTTGACGGCTTTGGTTACCCCAAGAAACTCAAGGGGACGGATATTCCCTTTGAAGCCCGCGTGATGGCTATTGCCGACGTTTATGACGCCTTGGTGAGTAAGCGTTGCTACAAGGCCGAAATGTCTTTCGATGAGGCATACCAGATCATTCTCGACGGAATGGGAACACAGTTCGACCCGTCGCTCAAGGATTGCTTTATCGCTTGCCGCTATAAACTTGAAGAATATTATAGCAGCTTGGGCGAAGAAGACGTTTAGTGGGGGAGTTTTTTGCTATCTTTGGCGGCATGACGAAGTTTAGCGAATTCCCCTATGTTGCAGACCGCTTCAATGCAGTCCGTAGGGAAACTGTACAAGTCCGCGTTGGCGGCGCACTTATCGGGGGCAATGCCCCCATTTTAGTTCAGTCCATGACCACCACCAAGCCCAAAGATGTGGAACGCACGGTGGCCGAAACATTGGCTCTCGCCAAGGTGGGTTGCGGTCTGGTTCGCATTACCGCTCCGACTTTTGCTGACGCTGCTGCACTCGAAGAAGTGATGAAGCAGGTGCGTGCCGCTGGTTGCACGGTGCCGGTCTCTGCCGACATCCACTTCCAGCCGAAGGCCGCCTTCGAAGCCCTCAAGTGGGTGGAAAAGGTTCGCATTAATCCGGGTAACTTTGTCGATACTGGAATTTTGACGCTTGACCAGCAGACGGACAAGTCTTTTGACGAAGGCAAGGAAAAGGTGGCCGAAGCCTTTACGCCGTTTGTGCAAGAAGCAAAGCGCTTGGGCCGCGCCATTCGTATTGGCGTGAACCACGGTTCGCTCTCGGCCCGTATGATTTACCGCTATGGCGACACTGTGGAAGGTATGGTGGAAAGCGCCATGGAATACTTGGCCGTGTGCGAAGCGGAACACTTCGACCAGGTAGTTTTGAGCTTGAAGAGCAGCAATCCTCGCGTGGCTATTGCCGCCTACCGCATGCTCGCTGCCCGCATCAAGCAGGAAGGCTTCAAGCCTTATCCGTTCCACGTAGGTGTTACGGAAGCGGGCGCGGGTGCCGACGGACGACTGAAGTCGGCCGCGGGCATCGGCGCGTTGTTGCTTGACGGTCTCGCCGATACGATTCGCGTTTCGCTCACCGAAGATCCGGTGGCCGAAGTCCCGGTGGCACAGGAACTCATCAAGGCTTGCGCTCTCCCGACAAAGCCGGTGAGCTATGCGGTGCCGGTTCTCGAAAAAGACCCGTACCACTACGAACGCCGCGAGACCGAAGTCGTGAAGGTTTCGGGCGTGGAAATTGGCGGTAGCAATCCGGTGAAGGTCGGCGTGAAGGCCGATGCAATTGCACTCACCGGTGAACGCCGTAATGCTGAATTTGCCTTGCCGAGCCTCGCTGAAAAGCCGATTGTTGAATTTAAGGATGCGATGGATATCGCAGGCTTTGCGCAGAATCCGGCTGCCGTGCCCGCTGGTTCCGTGTTCTGCTACACGGGAGCCGAGATGGTTTCTGGCGTGCGCGCCCTTGCTGCCGCTTTGGAAGCGGCAGGTCGCAAAGACCCGATTTTGCTTTACGCCAAGATTGGCGACAACGAACGTGAAACGCTCCGCGTGTCCGCCGATATCGGAAGCCTCGTCACCGACGGTCTTGGCGACGCTGTCGTCATCGACGGTTACAAGGGCGCTAAGGAAAGCGTTCTTCTGGCTTTCGACATTCTGCAGGCCGCCTACTGCCGCCGCAGCAAGACGAACTTTATCAGCTGCCCGAGCTGCGGCCGCACCCTCTACGACATTCAGCAGGTGATGGGCAAGATCAAGGCCCGCTTCGGACATCTCTCTGACATTTCCATCGGCATCATGGGCTGCATCGTGAACGGCCCGGGCGAAATGGCTGACGCCGACTTCGGCTACGTAGGTGGCGGCCCCGGCCGCATCACGCTTTTTGAAGGCAAGACCGCCGTCAAAAAGAACATCCCCGAAGAAGACGCCATCGAGGAATTGGTGAATTTGATTAAGGAGCGCGGTCGCTGGGTCGAACCGTAACGCGCTACACAAAAGTTTTAACATTAAACAAAGGACAATACAATGGCAACTATTAAGACGATGAACAACATTTCCAAGAAAGGCTTGAGCCTGTTTGGCTCGTTCTATCAGGTTTCCGACTCCGTCGAAAAACCCGATGCCATCTTGGTGCGTTCCGCCCAGGTTGATACCGACAACTTTGACGGCCTGCTGGCTGTCGCCCGCGCCGGCGCTGGCGTGAACAACATCACCATCGACAAGGCTTCCGCAAAGGGCATCTGCGTGTTCAATACTCCGGGTGCAAACGCCAACGCCGTTGCCGAACTCGTGATGACCGTGCTCGGCATGGCCGTCCGTAACGTGGACAAGGCTGCTGCATGGGTCAAGGGCCTCGACGTGAACGATCCGGACCTCGCCAAGACCGTTGAAAGCGGTAAGAAGAAGTTCGCCGGCATGGAACTCGCCGGTAAGACTCTCGGCGTGATCGGCCTCGGCAAGATCGGCGTGCTCGTCGCTAACTATGCCCGTTGGAAGAATATGCGCGTGCTCGCTTACGAACCGTATCCGAATGCTGCCAACATGCATGAACTTTCCAACAAGGTTGAAATTGCTGACCTCGACACCGTGATCGCAAATTCCGACTTCCTCACCGTGCACGTTCCGTTCATCAAGGGCGTGACCGAAAACTTGCTCAACCGCAAGAACCTCGCCGGCTTCAAGGGCAGCTACATCATGAACTTCGCCCGCGGCGGTATCGTGGAAATGGCTCCGGTCAACGAAATGCTCGCTTCTGGCTCTCTCCAGGGCTACCTCTGCGACTTCCCGGATGCTGACCTCATCAAGAACGACAAGGTGACTTGCTTCCCGCACCTCGGCGCTTCTACTGAAGAAGCTGAAGAAAACTGCGCCGTGATGGCCGTCGAAGAATTGAAGGACTACATCGAATACGGTTGCGTCCGCAATTCCGTGAACTTCCCGGCCCTCGTTGATCACCCGCATTCCGGCGTCAAGAGCCGCGTCGTGGTCATCAACCAGGACGTTCCGAACATGATTTCTGAAATCACGAAGGTGTTCGGCGCCGAAGGCATCAACATTGCTTCTTTCAGCAACAAGAGCAATGGCAAGATCGGCTACAACCTCGTTGACGTGGAAAGCAAGGTCGATGATTCTATCGTCGAAAAGCTCTCCAAGCTCGACAAGGTCATCAAGGTCCGCGTCATCCACTTCTAAGACCGCTCGCGCCCAATCGGGTTAGTACGTACCCGAAGCGCTCGCTCTCGCAAAAGCGTGCAAAACGAGTGTCGCAAAATTATGCTTGCATAATTTTATGACCGAGTGCAGCCGCGGACGCCAAAGGCGTCAACCGCCCCTAGTATCGACTAGGGGCTTTGTTGCTCACAGAGAACGCTCTAGCTAAATTAAAAAGCGACCCGCGTGCGGGTCGCTTTTATGTTTATGAATTAGTATTTGTAGTCGGCGCAACCAATGTCACCATAGGTTGAGAAGCAGACTCCGTTATCTGACATAAGTGCCCCACCTTTTCCGTTGGATTGGTTGCGTATTTTCGCACCGGCAGGAAGCAGTGCCACTTCCACCGATTGGCTGCTTTCTTTTCCGCCAGTCCACTGGAACCTCAAGGTTAGACGATAATTCGAGTTGTTGCCACCCTGTGTTGTTATTTTATCTAATCCAGCACCTTTTCCATGATTTAAGAGGTTGCTCATGAATAACTGTTTTTTGGGGTAGGTGCGGTAATAGGTGTTGTTCCCCTGTTTGTACTCAACAGAATAAAATGTGTCCCCATCTTTTTTAAAGTTATTTCCGCCTTTGTTTCTTGCGGCAAGAATATCGGCGACTCCTTCAAATCCTGCATCTTTCAAGGCATCATACCATACTCCACTCTCTCCAATTATTTTGCTCATCTCTGAGCCACTGTTAATGCTAGAGTGATTATTCTGTATGTTTGTGTAAAAATCTGGTCGTAATTCATAAACGAATAAGTCTAAGCCACTTTCGCTTGCCAGTTTGTCTTTTAACTTTTTGAGATTGTCGGCCGCTTTGTCTCCCTTAGTGACAAAGTCACTTTGGTATAGGACGGCCTCATTTTCTAGTAGGGCCCTGTTCAAAGCGTCACGCAGACAATACAGTTTCATCATGTCGGCTTTTTCTTTGGTTTTCTCGGTGTATCCAATTAACTTAGGAACGGCGATTCCTGAGAGGACGCCGAGTACGACGATGACCACCATAACTTCGATTAGTGAAAATCCGCGTTTCATTTTGTATTTTCTCGTTCTTATGCCAAAATATAGTTGTTTTTCTATTTTTGGCACTGAAATTCGCGATATGTTGACTTCTCTCGCACTTATTTTCTTGCTGGGGTTGCTTTTGGGCTCGATTTTCGTCAAGCTTAAGCTCCCAAGTATCCTCGGAATGATTCTGACCGGGATTATTCTCGGACCCCATGCGCTGAACCTGCTTCGGCCCGCGTTTTTGGATATTTCGGCGGATTTGAGGCAATTGGCCTTGGTAATTATCCTGACGCGAGCGGGCTTGACCCTCGATATGCGGGAATTCAAGCGGATTGGCCGCGCCGCCCTCTTGATGTGCTTTGTGCCCGCTTCGATTGAAATCGTGGGCGTCGTTTTGCTTGCGCCGCCACTGATGGGGGTGACTTATTGGGAGGCGGCTCTGATGGGTTCGACCATTGCGGCGGTTTCGCCAGCGGTGGTGGTGCCGCGCATGCTCAAAATGCGCGAGGAAAATCGCGGCGTGAAGCGGGGGATTCCGCAGATGCTTCTGGCTGGCGCTTCGCTAGATGATGTGTATGTGCTGGTGACCTTTGCGGCGTTCCTGGCGCTTTTGAAGGGCGAATCCGTTTCGGCGACGAGCTTTCTTTCGGTGCCGGTATCCATTACCCTCGGTGCGGCAGTGGGGGTGGCCTGCGGTTACGCCTTGGTGTGGTTCTTTAAGCATAAGCACATGCGCGATACGGTGAAGGTGCTGATTATCTTGAGTTTCGCCTTCTTGCTGAATGAACTGGAACATGACATTAGCGATGTGGTGCCGTTCAGCGGCATGATTGCGGTGGTCGCCATTGCGGCCTGCATTTATGGTAAGCATCCGGAGCTTGCAAAACGTATCAGCGGCAAGTTCACCAAATTCTGGGTCGCGGCAGAAATCATCTTGTTCGTGCTGGTGGGTAGCACTTTGGATGTGGCTTACGCGTTTACGGCGGGAATCGGGGCGATTTTTGTGGTGCTCGGAGCCATGTTCTTTAGAATGGCGGGCGTGGCCATTTGCATGTGGCGCACTCCGCTGAATTACAAAGAACGCCTGTTCTGCATGCTGGCCTACGTGCCGAAGGCGACGGTGCAGGCGGCTATTGGTGGCGTGCCCTTAAGTTTCGGCCTTGCCTGCGGCAACAATGTGCTGACGCTTGCGGCGGTGGCGATTATGATAACGGCCCCGCTCGGAGCCATCTTTATAGATAAAACCTATAAGCGGCTGGTGCCGGTGGATTCGGCAGACGCCGAGAACGGCTAAGCGAGTTCGTTGACGGCTTCGAGGTATTCCTCGAGGGTCTTGGATTTCTCGATTTTCTTGCGGGTCTTTTTCGGAAAGTTCACGTACGTCCAGAAGGGGCGGATTTTGTCTAGAATTTGGGCGTTGCCTTGCAAGCGGCGGGCGTAGTCGGCCGCGATGTCGGCGTGAATTTTAAGCAACGTTTCGGTTGCGGTTCCGCAGGGGAGTCCGGCGTACTGGGCGGCGAGAACCGGGTTCGCGAGGAGGCCCCTGCCGATCATGATTCCCGCGATCTTCGGGTAGCGGGTCTCGACGTAATTCATTTGTTTGAGGTCGGTGATGTCGCCGTTAAAAATCAGCGGATGCTTGCATTCTTCGTAGAATTTGTCAAAAATTTCGAAATTGAGCGCTCCCTTGTACTGCTGGATTCCTACCCGCGGGTGAAGCGTAATGTGGGCGAGTGGCGCATCGTTCAGGAGCGGTAGCAGTTGCAGACATTCCTCCGGGGAGGTGAGCCCGAGACGCATCTTGATGCTGAACCTGAGGGCGCTTGTTGTTGCGTGGTCTGTGGCGGCTTGGCTTAATTGGCTTATAGCATCGAGAATTTCGCGAAATTTTTCGGGGTGTGGAAGTATTCCGGATCCTCTGCCCGACTTGGTCTGCATAGGGTAGGGACATCCCATGTTGATGTCGATTTCCTTGAAACCCAAGTACGTAACAGCCTTGGTCAAGGTTTTGAATTCCTCGGCATCGCGTACGATGATTTGGGGTACAAGGTGGTAGGGATGCTCCGTTTGCAAATCGCGGAGGTCTTTGGCGCGGACTTCGCCTTTTTCCAGCCTAAGGAAAGGTGTATAGTAGGTATGGATTCCAGGAGCGAACTTGCTGTGGGCTAGCCGGTAAGCCGATTCGGTAAAACCCTGGAGTGGAGCGAAGTGAATTGGGAGCATGTTACGAGCAACGCAGCACTTGGCCCGGGCGAATCATGTTGCCCTTGATGCCGTTGAGCTGTTTAAGTCGCGTAATCGAAATGCCGTACTTGCGGGCGATTTTTCCGAGGCAGTCGCCACGGCGCACCTTGTAGTAGCGGTGCTTGGCCAGTTCTTTCTGGTATCCGTCTTCGACAGCCAGCAGCTGTTGCGGTTCAATTGTAATGAGGGCGCTCTGGAAGGTACCTTCTTCGAAGTTGAAGATGGTTGCCGGATCGATGTGGGTGCCGTGGTACTTCATTTCGAAATGAAGGTGGGCGCCGAAGGAACGACCCGTGTTGCCTCCAACTCCGATGGTATCGCCGGCCTGAAGGGTATCGCCTACGTTTACCTGCCAGCTGGCGAGATGAGCGTATAAAGTAGTAAGTCCGTTACCGTGGTCGATGATTACGTATTTGCCGTAACCTTTGCGACGGCCCTGGTTGCGAACTTTGGTGACCACGCCTGCAAAAGCGGCTACGATGGTGCGGTCTTCGCCATGGCAGAGTCCCATGTCGACACCGCGGTGCATGCGGTAGGTGCGAATGCCGTAGGGGGCTGAAATGCGACGGCTTGCCGTAGGCACAAAGGCGGTAGTCATGTCGAGAGTCAGTTTAGGAATCGTTTCAAGCGAAGCGGAATCACCTTCAGCCATGTCGGCAGCGAGTTCGGCTTCAGCCTCTTCTTGGCTCATTTCGGTGGCACTGTCGGTGCTGTCGGTATCCGATTCCGTATCTTCTTCTACAGCGGCAATCATGTCGTTGTTGTCGGTTTCGGCGTTATCGGTGGTATCGATTTCAGAGTCTGCGGCAGCAACATCGTTTGCGACAGTTTCCGTATTGCCGGCATCGGCTTCATCGATAATGGGGTTGCCTGTAAATTCACTTTCTGTTTCGGACGTAGCCAAGATTTTCGTTTCGGGCTCGGCACTGGGCTGAGTATCCTGGACCGCGTTGTTGTTTCCGGCGCATGCTGAAAAAAGTAAAACAGAAAACAGTAGAAAACCAAACATCTTCATAGATTTTAGCAATATAATATATTTCTCTGACTTTTAAAGCTTTTATTTTCCTTGCACACGTGCGTGTGTAAGGACTTCTAAACAATTATGGGTTTTTAGGGATAATTGGCCATGTAGGTGTTGTATAATTTTCTAAATTGTGGCGCGTCAGGGCCTATCATCCAGGTAGGTTCCTAGTCCGGCTAGATTAGCCGATAAAGGATTATATAATGGCAAAGAAAGTTCAGGATGCCCTCAAGGACATCATCTCCCTCTGCAAGCGCCGCGGTTTCATTTTCCCCGGCTCCGAAATTTACGACGGTCTCGCCAACACTTGGGACTACGGTCCGTATGGCGTGGAACTGAAGCGCAACATCAAGAACCTCTGGTGGAAGAAGTTCGTGACCAGCCGTCAGGACGTGCTCGGTCTCGACAGCTCTATTCTCTTGAACCCCCGCGTTTGGAAGGCCTCTGGCCACGTGGGCAACTTCTCTGACCCGCTGGTCGACTGCCTCGCTTGCCACGAACGTTTCCGTGCCGACCAACTTTTGGAAGACAAGCTCGGCGAAGGCTGCTGCGCCGGCAAGAACTTTGACGAAGTCCACCAGATGATGATGGACAACAAGATTGAATGCCCGACCTGCGGCAAGACCGATTGGACCAAGCCCCGCGCATTCAACCTGATGTTCCAGACCGAAATCGGCGTGATCGAAGGCGAAGGCAACAAGGTTTACCTCCGTCCGGAAACCGCTCAGGGTATCTTCGTTGACTTCAAGAACATTGTCGATAACGTCCGCCCGCGCATTCCGTTCGGTGTGGGCCAGATCGGTAAGTCCTTCCGTAACGAAATCACTCCGGGTAACTTCATCTTCCGTACCCGCGAATTCGAACAGATGGAACT
>JBGUWV010000010.1:0-12580 GCA_045221475.1 Fibrobacter sp. | reverse complement strand
TTCTATAATTGGGTCACCCCGCGGGAATAGCTCAGTTGGTAGAGCACGACCTTGCCAAGGTCGGGGTCGAGGGTCCGAGTCCCTTTTCCCGCTCTAAAAAAGAAAAGAACCACTTCAAAGTGGTTCTTTCTTTTTTTATAGACCGGGAAGGGACCGGACCCGAGACCCCTCGGGGGAGAGGGTGCGGCATAATTTGTCTCATGCACGAAGTGCGAAGAGGCAAATTATGAGCTTGAGGCAAGCGCAGCTTGCATCGAGCCCGCAGGGTTAGACCGCAACCTTGCGCAAGCAAGGAATATTGCGGGCTAACAGTCCCTTTTCCTTAAGCGACGAATCACTAAACAACGAGGCGCGCGAAGCGCGTGCGAATTATTTAGGAACTCACGCCCTAAAGGGCGGCAAGCCAGCTGCGCAAGCGGAAACTGGCGTCGCCGTCAATCCCTTTTCTGTCCCTTAATATTACACCGCACATAGATTCTCTCAAGCTCCAATGTAATATTCAGAAAATCTTTCGTTGCAAACCGAATAAAAGATTATTTTTTAAAGGAGGTTATTCTATGAATAATACAATCATTATTTTCGCGGCAACAATTATTACTTTAGCCGCATGCTCCGACAATAAAGGAAGTGAATCCACCATTGAATCGGATGTGGAGATTTTATCCGACGCAGACTCCACTTACATGAAAGAAATGCTAAATTCCTTCGGAAGTCCTAGCAACGCGATTATTATAGACGACCTCAACCTTGATGAGGTCTCACCAACAGATGAGCCTATTTCCCAAGTTTCACCTATCGTATACACTTTCACCACCACAAAAAAGATTGTTTACAGTCAAATAACAAGCACCGGCAGTTGCTGGGTAAATACTTACAATGAGGAAAACGGGATTTCATTTTACAAAGCTAAAAAGGAACAAGTTCCTGACAACAACACAATCCTTGAACAATCCGATAACGCAACATTTTTTCTTAAAGAAAACGAAGGTTCCCTTTATAAGCAAGATTTACACTACAAACTCTATGCAGGAAACATCGATTACTGTGTAGCTGACAGTACCGCATTCGTTTCTGAATGCAAAGGAAAAGGCGGCATATACAAAATTTATAACAAAGGTTGCTCTTCGGAAGGCTATCTCGAAGCATCTTGTGTAGCCAAGATTTCCAATCAAACCTCTCTTGAATCTATCGCCAACACATTAAAGGAAGAATGCGAAGCTTTTGTCGCAGAACTTTCAGAAGCAGAACCCATTCCAACAGTATATTGTCAAGGCGATACCGAAAACGGGTTGGTTTGCGACACCACAAGGAACGAATAGGGGCAAAAAATGTTTTTCAGGACAATCCTACTTTCTACATTTTTATTTATTTCAGCCTTATTCGCCAAACCTACGCATCTGCCCCCATTAGATTTGAAAAGTTTCGCATCAAATGATGTTCAAGCTTTTTTAAAAGAGCAAAAACTGTTCAGCAAAAAAGAAACGAATTTATCCCCGAACAACTATATCAAGCAAATCTGACTGCTTCTGAAATAGAAGATTTAATGCAAGGACCCGAACCGGTATTCATTGACATCGTTCGTAAACCTATTTTTGACTACTATACAATTAGGCACACGCACGTATAATAGAATTCCAATTTCTTAACATTATACACAAAATTATACATTTCGGCAAAAATTCGCAAATTTTGTATAGAAGTTACATTCTATTCCGTTCTGCAGTAGAATATATTTAGAGTACTATGAAATCTGTAATTGAATACGAAGACTATCGTTTATTCATGAACGATTACTACCAGTGGAAAAAGCGGACCTCCGCTTTTTCGTGGAGGGAATTTACCAAGAAAGGCGGGTTCACCTCCCCCAATTACATGAAACTCGTTTGCGAAGGCAAGAGCGGATTGTCTAAAGCAGGAATCGAACGCGCCGCCGACGCAATGAACCTCATTGGCGCCGAACGCGAGTATTTTAGGCAACTCGTCAAATTCGGACAATCCAAGAAAGACTCCGACAAAAAGGCTGCTTACTCCGAAATGAAAGAAATCGCCAGCGCCCACAAAGTCCGCGTTCTTGAAGGAGAATCCGTGTCCTTTTATGAATCATGGAAATACCCCGTGCTACGCGAACTCGCGCCCTTGATGCCGAGAGCCAAGCCACTCGATATCGCCAAAGCGTGCGGCAACGCATTTTCTGCCGAAGAGATCCGCAACGCGCTTGCATTTTTAACTCGAGCAAAGTTCCTGAAAAAGACAGCCGCTGACACCTACGAACAAGTAGAGCGATCGCTCCAGATGTCTGTTGTCGCTATGCCAACACTCGTTCGCGAAATGCACAAGGAAATGGCGGGCTTCGCCAAAGACGCCATTGAGAAATACCCTGTAGAAGAACGAAACTTCACCGGCATTACCATGGGCATTGATGATGAAGACTATGCCGAAATTTTAAAAGAACTCGAAGCGTGCCGCAAGAGAATCATCTCTATCGCAACCGCCAAGAAAGGCGGTAACCGCGTGTATCGACTGAACTTGCAGCTATTCCCGCTTACAGACAAAGTTCAAAACATTAAACCATCTCATAAAAAGTAGGGGGCTCAACCATGAAAAAAGAACTCTTTATTTCTACAGTGACCTTGATTGCACTGACAGCCTGTTCCGAATCGGAAAAAGCCGCTGGCGGCACCATCGAAGACAACAACGCCTCTTTAGAGGAATGGTTCAACTACGGTTTAGATTGGAAGGAATCCGCATACGCTAAAATCGATGGCGGTAAAATTGCCATGGCAGAGGGCAATAAAACTGGTTCCCGCGCAGAATGCACTGCCGACAGCGCCACATTCGCAATGACAATCCAAATCGAAGACGGCGCATCCATCAGCACTCAACAAGCAACAGGTCTCGGCAATTCGTGCGATTCCATTTACACCGCATTCAAGACAAGTTGCACAGACGCTCCAAACAGCGAATTTTTTGTACACAACGCTCGTATAAGCAACGGCTGTAAAGACGGAGCTTTCAAAGCCGCATGCGTCATAAACGGAATAGAAGACAGTTCGGCAAAGGCCTTGATTTCTGAATTCAGCGCCGCCGCAGCAACACGCTGTTCCGACATGTCCAAGGGCGCACAAATATCAACAGGCAGATACGAAATGCCCTCATCATCATCCAAGAAAGATGAAGGTTTCAGTTCTTCCTCTAGCGTTATTGCAGAAGAACCCATAACACAGCAGCAGTCAAGCGATACGATTGTAACCATTGACAGTAGCAAGACACTTGAAAACTATGTGTTGCAGTATGTGTCCAGCGCAGAACAACTCTCTTTTGACAACCACGTGATAGCCTACAATGGTTCGCCCAAATGGGCCTGTGTCGAATTCGCTGAACAAGCCACAGGAGTCAGTACAACCGACTTGATCAAGAACAGCCCCATAACCCAAATCGATACAAGCGACATTCCGACATGTTTTCCGATGACAGCTAAGCTAATGAGCGAGCACCCGACAGAAAAAGAGTGCCGTTACTTTATGACACTTTCTAACGACGGGACTCAGCCCACAGGACATGTTCTAAGCAACATCACTAACAACGAACTTACATTCACAAATGTCGAACCAGGTGGAATGTGCGTCAGAACAGATATGTTCCAATCCGTATACTTCTTAATCGAAGACTGCGACAACGAAATCAACCCGACTGATCCGCAAACCACCCATAAATCCCTTAATAGTGAAATTTGGAAATGCGAAGATGGGCAAGCCAGTCCAAGCCCCATCGTGTATTCATACATGGAATGGTTTAGCGGAAAACTAATCAAAGAATAACATTTTCATTCCCCTGATTAAAAAAAGAAAAACGCCTCGTTCAAAAAGAACGAGGCGAATTTCTCGCGTGAAGATGAAGCTAAGCTTCAGCTCAATTAAGCAGCCTTCACAGTTTCCACGACCTTGGCAAAGGATGCCGGATCGGCGACGGCCATGTCAGCGAGAACCTTGCGGTTCAGCTTGATGCCCGACTTGGAAAGCTTGTAAATGAACTGGCTGTAGCTGATGCCGAGTTCACGAACAGCGGCATTGAGACGAGTGATCCACAGGGAGCGGAAGTCACCCTTCTTGTCGCGGCGGTGAGCGTAGGCATACTGACCGGCGTGGGCTACGGCGTCAATGGCAAGGCGAAGGTTGCTCTTGCGACGGCCATAGAAACCCTTGGCGGCCTTGAGGATTCTTTTGCGGCGTTCGCGGGAAGGAACTCTGGTTTTAGCGCGTGGCATTCTTACACTCCTTATGCAACGACAAGCAGACGCTTGACATGGTAAACATCGACTTTCTTAACGAGAGCGCCCTTACGCAGGTTACGCTTACGCTTCGTGGACATCTTGGCAAGAATGTGGCGCATGCCAGCACGCTTGAACTTGACGTGGCCGGAGCCAGTCAGGCGGAAGCGCTTCTTAGCACCGCTGTGTGTTTTCATCTTAGGCATTTTTACCTCTTTAGGTTATTAAGTTGAAGCCTCACCTGCTGCCATGGGCTCGGTTACGGGCTTTGGTGCCTGGGGCTGCTTTTTGGCAGTACCTGCACCGCGTTTTGGACCATAGATAGAAAGCATTGTGTTGCCTTCGACCCTGGAGTCCATTTCCAGATCGCCATACTGGAGCAAGTCTTCTTTAGCGCGCTCCATCAGGCGTTTGCCGTAGTCCATGTGCGCCATTTCGCGCCCACGGAACTGCATAATAAGCTTGACCTTCATGCCATCCTGCAAGAACTCGGCGGCCTGCTTGATTCTGTACAGGTAGTCGTTCTCGGCAGTCTTCGGGTGCATCTTGATTTCCTTAAGCTTCACCACGTGCTGCTTGGCCTTAGCGGCCTTGGCCTTCTTGATCTGTTCAAACTTGAACTTGCCGTAGTTGATGATACGGCATACAGGCGGCTTAGCATTGGGAGACACTTCCACCAGGTCCAGTCCGGCGTCCTTGGCCATCTGGAGAGCCTGTTTGGTATCCATGATGACGGCCTCGCCATCTTCCTTTACAAGACGGATCGGGGAAATGCGAATGTCTTCGTTAATGCGGGTTCCGTCACTCTGTCTGTTCGGCATGCGACGGTCGCGGGGGTTTTGTAACGCCAAGTTAAGCTACCTCTAGGTAAAATTGTTATTGTGGCGCTAAATATAGTTTTTTTAATAAAAAATGCAAGAACTTTTTAATGAACCCCTTTGAAAATAGGCGAATTTTTGTATAATTGGTCTTGCTCGCGGCGGTAGCTCAATGGTAGAGCCTTAGCCTTCCAAGCTAATGGTTGCCGGTTCGATCCCGGTCCGCCGCTCTTAGACCCCTCTTTGAGGGGTCTTTTTTATAGGATTTTTCACTATTTGGGAATCCACAAATAATTTCTACATTTGTATTTGAAAAAAGAGGTTCCTATGTTCTTTGAACAAGCCATTGCACATCAGGTTCCGGGTTACACCCGTGAAGCCGACTCCGCCCACGGCGAATCCCTCGCCATGCTCGATTATAAAGACGAACTCCGAATCAAGGACCTCGCCATCCAAGAATTTTGGGACGTAAACCGCCTCGCCGGAAACCCGCAGAAGGTGATTGCGAGCCCCATGCCCCGCGCCTACCGCACCACGAGCAAGCGCCGTGTGTTCATGCAGCCGGGCAATCTGCAGTTCGACCGTCAGGAATCGATGCTGGAACCCGAAGAGCACAACAAGATTTACGACTTTCTTTTTGAAAAGCTGATTACGCCGGCATACAAGCCGCTCGCCTATGCGCTCAACTGGATCATTATCCGTGGCACCTACCAGTACCGCGTGGTAATTTTCAACATCAAGAAGATTGATGCAAGCATCGTGCGCAAGCTCAAGCTGATTTCGGACGCCCTGAAGGAAACGCCTTTCAAGGTAACGGCGGCGCACGCCTACGTGGATACGACCGAATCGGATTACTACCTGGAATCGAAGCGTCCGACTGAAGGCCTGAACTTCAAGCAACTTTACGGTCCGCGCGAAATGAGCCTCGGGCTCGGCAAGTTCAGCCTGCGCTACCCTGTCACGGGATTCAGTCAGATTAACGAAAGCCAGATTCACAACTTGATCAAGGCCGCAAGCCGCTTGCTCAGTCTGAGCAAAGAAGATCATTTTCTGGATTTGTACTGCGGTTACGGACTGTTCAGTTTTGCGCTCGGCGAAGCCGCCAAGTCGGTACTCGGCGTAGAATGGGAAGGTCCGTCGATTGATTGTGCGAAGGCTTCGGCCAAGCACCTCAAAAAGTCTTACCGCTTTATCGCAGGCAAGATCGACGAAATGTTCGTGCAGACGCGACTGCCGCGGCCGATCCCTGGCGAACCGGAAAAAATCCTTCTGGACCCGCCGCGCAAGGGTTGCGAACCCGGCGTGATTCATGCGCTCGCCATGCGCAAGCCAATCCGCGTATGCCACGTGTTCTGCGGCACCGACGAGATTCCCGCATCGCTCAAGGAATGGGAACGCTACGGTTACCGCGTGCGCGAGGTGCAGCCGCTTGACCTGTTCCCCGGCACCCCGCACCTCGAAACCATCGTGATGCTGGAAAGGAAATAAGTGTGGAGGAGAAGAAGCCAGCCTTATGGACGCGAAATTTCGTGACGGTTGCCGCCGCGAACTTTTTGCTGTTCTTTAGCTTTTACCAGCTGCTGCCCATTCTCCCGCTCTACATTATCGAGAAATTTGCGACAGACAACGCGACAGCCGGATTCATCATTTCACTTTATACGATTGGAGCGCTTGCCTGCAGACCCTTCGCAGGATTCCTGGTGGATACGCTCAGCCGTAAGCCCCTGTACTTCTGGACATTCTTCGCGTTTACCGCTTGCTTTTTAGGCTACAAGACCGTCGGCATTTTGCCGATTCTTGCCGCCGTGCGGTTTGCGCACGGTTTGTTCTTCGGAATCTCGAGCACGGCGAGCAACACAGTCGCCATCGATGCGCTGCCCGCCTGCCGCCGCGGCGAAGGCATCGGTTACTTTGGCATCAGCGTGAACCTGGCTTTTGCGACTGGCCCCATGACCGGCATGTTCCTGTACGAGGCCTTTGGCGATACGATCGTATTTGCGATTTCGATTATTTTGTGCGTAATCGGCTTGATTCTTGTGCAGACTTTGAATGTGCCGCGCAAGGAGAAAAAGCAGCATGCACCGCTTTCGCTTGACCGGTTCTTCTTGACCCGCGCCATTCCGCAGTTCGTCAACTTTATCTTTGTCGGATTCGCCTACGGCCCAGTTACAAATTACATCGCGCTTTACGCCAAGGAGCTTGGCATAGGCGGTTCCGGCTGGTTCTACGCCTTGATTGCTGCGGGCCTGATTATGAACCGCATTATGACAGGGCGCTTGATCGACCGCGGTTACCTGATTCACTTGGTTGGCACCGGCATGACCTTGAACGTGGTCGCCTACTTTATCCTTGCATTCAGCCACTCGCCCATCACCTTCTTTGTCGCGGCATTCCTGATCGGCACAAGCCTCGGCCTGATTTTCCCCGGCTACCAGACCATGTGCGTGAATCTCGCCCGCCACGACCAACGCGGTACAGCCAACAGCACCTACCTAAGCGGTTGGGACATCGGTATCGGTACAGGTATTTTAGTGGGTGGTTCCATGGCAGGGCATTTCGGCATGCACCAGCCCGTATTCCTAGCCTGCGGAGTAGCACTCGTAATCGCTGACGTGCTTTACTTCACGTGGACAGCAAGGCACTATTTGAAAAATAAATTGGAAGGGTAATTGCTACGCAACGTCCGAATTAAGAGCGTTTGTCCTCGTACATTTTTTCATCGGCTTCAGCAACACTCTTTTTGAAACTGGAAAGTTTGCCATTCCAAAAAGCATAACCGATGCTCACTTCCAGCGCATAGCTTGGCTGGGCGTAATGACTGGACAGTTCCTCTTTCAAGCAATCCTTGATGACCCTGATTGCAAGTCCCGGCAATTCCGTCGGCACGACAATCAAGAATTCGTCGCCCCCATAACGGCACAGGAACGTCGATTTTCCTAGGCGTCCACAAGCACTCTTGAGGGCCTTGGATACAAGTACAAGGGCACGGTCACCTTCTACGTGCCCGTAGGTATCATTTATCTGCTTAAACTTGTCTATGTCCACCATGACCACGTAATGGTCTATTGAATCATGAGACAGCTGTAAGTAACGTTGCAACTGGTTGCGGTTGTTGAGTGCCGTCAATGGGTCAGTAGAAATCAACTGGTTCTGCGAATTCAAGTAGACGAACAGAATAATCATCGTACACCAGAAGCAGAAAACCGGAGTCGTAAGCGAAAAGAAAAGTTGCACTGCTCCAGCCACAATACAGCCCGGAGTGTAGGTTGCCACAATCAGATAAGTCTTCAGGCTCAACGGGCTGTGCGGCTTAAGCACACGACCGAAGCAACGGATCGTCACCGTCATTATATAGACAAAGGGCAAAAACAACAAGAAGAAATAATAAAGGTCCCGCGGTTCCAAATTCTGATCAAGCCAAAAATCCGGCATGAGGATGAACGAAGCGAGCAGCAATACGGATTCTACATAAATCGGGATTCTAAGTTTCGTTCGGAGGCTTTGAATTTGCAAGCGGGTCATTTCAGGCCGCGTGCTGATTTCTGCATAAGCAAAACAACAATAGAATACAATAGCGATAATCACCGCATTTAGGTAATTAACGGTCAAAACGCTAAAAGTCGTTTTCGGGATCGTGCCATCATTTACCAACGCCCAAGCCGTATCGCTAATAAAATAGACAATATGCCACACGATAAGCTGGTAAAAGAGATTGAATTTGAACTGGGGTGTCGGGAGTTTTTTGATGCTGTACAAAAGGAGCATCAAAATGCACGCACACCCGATACTAGCTTCTGCATAAAAAACAAAATCACTCATATTCTTACACCTACCGTACTAATAATAGTAAAAATCTTACATTTCAATTACTAAATTGCCAAATATGAAACCTTGGAAGCTCTTGAATTCGGCATATCTGGTTGACGCCCCCTGGCTGAAAGTCGCAAAAGAAACCTGCGAATTGCCAAATGGCAAGGTGATAGACGATTTTTATACGCTGTGGCAACCGGACTGGGTGCTGATTTTAGCACGCACCACCGAAGGCAAATGGGTCATGACGGAACAATACCGTCACGGCACCGGGAAAATCGCGCTGGAGTTCCCCGCTGGGATTATCGACAAGGGAGAAACGCCAGAACAGTCAGCAATAAGGGAACTTCAGGAAGAAGTCGCGTTCCGTGGCTCCGCCGAAAAAGTCACCTACCTCGGAGCATTTCCCGTAAATCCGGACAGGCACCGCGGCAAGTTCCATGTAGTGTTCATTGACGGCGTAGAAAAGAGCGGCAGCACCCACTTTGACAGCACCGAAGATATCGAAAGCCTGCTGTTGAGTGACGAAGAACTGCAGACAAAAATGGCCAACGGCACCTTCAATCACCCGCTGCAAATGGCGGGGTATTTGAAGTATAAATTGAGCAACCAATAAGTAATGGATTGCTTCGCCCTTTTACAATGGGCTCGCAATGACGTTTTGTATAAAAGCACGGTGAAGATTCTTGTCGCCGTATTTGTCTTCGGCGCCGGGATTTAATTCTTCGGCAGAATAGCCACTGGCAATGCGTTGCAACAGCACGCTGCGGGCTGATTCGTCGTATCTGAAATGGATGCGGAAGGTGCGGTACGCAAGTACGCCCGTATGCGCAGATTCGTCGATGGTCAAGCGGCGACGAGAACTGTCAAAGACATCTTTCGAAAAATTCCCGCGGGAAAGTTGCACCTGCGCAAAACTGAGCAAATCAAAGACGCTATGGTCAGCAATCCAGCGATTCTGCGCATCGAATGCGTCCGAAACTTGTACTGTCCACAAATCCCCCACCTGTTCTTCGACCCACCCCGCCTTGGCATCAGGGAAAGCATCCGCCATGGGAATATAAGGCTTGATGTCGAGCACCGGCGTTCCGTTCAGCAAATCCGCCTCGTCTACAAACAAGGTAAGCCCCTCAATTTTCAAGAGACGTACGCAGCTGAGGCCAATCGGATTCGGGCGGTAAGGACTGCGGCTTGCAAAAGTGCCCACGCGGTCTTTGCCTTTAGGCGGTACAGGCGGGCGCGTCGTCGGACGCCACCCTTCGTTTTCGTGAAACTGGAAAATCACCCAGATGCGTTCAAAGCCATCTAAGTCGCGGAGCGCCGTTTCGAAATTCATCCCCGACTTCAGTTCAATCCGGCCCGGATGCCCCGCAAACAGACGCCCTTGCCTAGGAGCGTCGTACTTGTAAATGGCATCACCGAAAAACGTACCGATGGGATTCATTTATTACAAATCGTCTTCCGTTATCTTTCCGTAACGGATGTAATCGATTTTTCCAACAAAGAACCAATTATTATGACTCATTTGATACATTGAATCATAACCTATTCCAAAACCATATGCCAAATCAGAGGTGTCATCTTTGTATTCCGAAGCAAGGACCAAGCTTCCGTCCAGAGAAACATTCATCGAATAGAAGATGCTACCATATTCAGGCTTTTTCGGGAATATTTTAACACGAACCACATGCCATTCATCCAAGGAAACCCGGCCGACATTCACTGACTTCCAATTGGAGCTTTGGTCTGCATCGCGATAATAGAAGACAACTCCAGTTTTTTCTAGACGAAGAACCCAACCATCCGTGCTGCCACCAGGAGATTCGGACACGATAAGGTTTCCCACCTCGTCATCATATGACGGCATAAAGCGCACTTCGACAACAAAGCCTCTGGTCTTAAATGTATCCGTAAGCGGAACAAGTAATCCATTATCCCCGTTAAAAATAATGCTTCCACATTCTGCGGACACCGGAGACGTACTGTTGTCGGCATAGGCATTATTCTCGCCAATATAGTCGCGACCTAAATCATTCGGATCATTAAATTCATAGGCAACATCATAGCCTGTCAACTCATCAGCGATCGTATTTTCGGGACATTCAAGTTCCGCGGCGTTTGCGGCAACCACCTTTTCTTTCTTGTAAGTTGTCTTTCCATACCAGTTTTCATCTTCATCAGACGAAGTCTCGGAGCTAGAAGAAACTTCCACACTCGAAGAACTTTTAACCAGTTCCGACGAAGAACTTACCGTTTTAGAGGAACTGGACGAATTTACGTTTCTTGAAGACGAGGATTTTCTTTCTGAACTGGAGGACAATCGTTCCGCGCTAGATGACGAAATTTTTTCGAGGTGTGCATCGCCTTCGCACATCGTCGAAAACAAGGTCAAGACATCCCGATATTCGCTGGCAGTCATAATATCGCGCCCAATAGCAGCAATGGTATTGTCTTTACAAACAACCTTGCCGTAGCTCACATCCTTCTTATACGAATCGCAAGCCATTTGGGCGGCAATTGTATCGTCGAACACCACCTTTTCCACTAGTTTGTCATCTTCATACTTGACGGTTGTCTGGCTGAAATAGCCGTTTTCAACAGATTCAATCAGGAAGGGGTCCGTCGAAACAACCTTACAGTAGTCTTTCGATCCAGGCCTAGACGAAAATTCAGCACTAGACGAATTATCACCACAAGCAATCAAGCCCATAGAGAATGCAGCAAGTATTCCGGCAGAAGCAATCCATTTTTTCATATTGGACCTCATTTTCATCATCTTATAACGCATAAAATTTAACAATTTATAAGCATCTAGAAAACCGGCCTATGAAAATGCAATCTAGGCTCAAAGTTCCACAAGCGATTCTTCTATTGCCTTTTTCGATGGGGTTCTTAATTTTTACTAAATTTGGGCACGATGAAAGATAAAGCTAAAAAACTGATTGAAAAGTACGAGGAACTGGAATCGGAACTCGGCAATCCGGATGTTCTCGCCGACCAGGCCCGTTACAACAAGATTCACAAGCAGTACAAGGGTATCGAAAAGGCCGTCGTGAAGGCCAAGGAATACCTGCAGATGCTGAACGACCAGGAAGAATGGAAGGCAGCCCTCGGCGATTCCGACCCTGAAATGGTCGCGATGGCAAAGTCGGAACTTTCCGACATCGAAAAGAAGTTGCCGGGCATCACCGACGAACTCCAGATTTTGATGGTGCCGAAGGATCCGTGGGATTACCGCAATGCCACGCTCGAAATCCGCGGCGGTACCGGCGGTGACGAATCCGCCCTGTTTGCAGGCGACTTGTTCCGCATGTACCAGGGTTACTGCAGCCGCATGGGCTGGAAGATGACTATCCAGGATGCCAGCGAAGGCACCGTGGGCGGCTACAAGGAAATTCGCGTATTTATTGAAGGCGACAGCGTGTACGGAACGCTCAAGTTCGAAAGCGGCGTTCACCGTGTGCAGCGCGTACCCGAAACCGAAACGCAGGGGCGCGTACATACGTCGGCAGCGACCGTTGCCATTTTGCCCGAAGCTGAAGAAGTGGACGTGGAAATCCGCGAAGCGGACATCCACATGGACACCTACCGTTCTTCAGGTGCCGGCGGTCAGTACATCAACAAGACGGACTCCGCCGTGCGACTCACCCACATTCCGACAGGCGTGGTGGTGAGCTGCCAGACC
>JBGUWV010000009.1:0-84147 GCA_045221475.1 Fibrobacter sp. | reverse complement strand
GAAGAATCGTCTCCGCATGCAACAAGCATTGTCAGGAGAACGGACAAGACAAGAACGCTTTTAAAAATCTTCACAGAAGACCTCCAGTTGTATAATCCCACCAAAACCTCAATTTTTATGCAAAAAAAAGCGAAAACGCCGATAAGATTCGTACTTATCCAATCTTCAACGGCGCCATCTGGATGCCGTCATGAATCTTCGTAAACGTTCCGCGGTAATGTCCGTCTGCGTTACGCTTGAATTCAAAGCGGGTCACCATGGCGTAGCTGAATGCCCCTTCCACAAAATCTTTGTCGGGGAGTCCGCAGGCGAAGTGCTGCAGTGCTGCAATCACGCCGGCGTGGGTAATCCACAGAAATTCACCGTCGTCGTCCAGGGTGTCCAGTAAGGACTCCACGCGGCGGTCGATGTCGTAAAAGCATTCGCCGCCCTTGAATTTATAGCCGCGTAAGTCGTGTGCCCATGCCGCCATTTCTTCACGGGGAACTTCCGTGAGCTTTTGACCTTCCCAAGATCCGAAATTCATTTCGATGATTTCGTCGCGCTTTTCCATGGTAAGCCCGGTGGACTTTTCTGCCTTTTCTGCCAGTCGCAGGCAGCGCTTGAGGGGGCTTGTGAACATGCGTGTGGGTTTTGCGCCTGCGCCCTTTAGGGCTTTTAGGGCTCCGTCGCTTTCTTCTTCAAAAGTAGGGGAGACGTCAAAGTCCAGTCTACCGTAGCAGACGTCGTTCGGATTATAGGGCTTGGTGTGGCGAATGGTCCAAAGAATCATAAAATCTCAACAAAAAAAGCCCTGATAAGGGCAAAAAAAGAAATCCTAGGCTACCTGAGCACATAAAAATCCGCAAGTCCGTTGCTGCTTTCGCCCTGGCGATTTGCCCGCAAATAGTCATTGCGCAGGGCCTAGGAACCCGTAATTTAGCAATATATCGTGATTTTTGTCAAGATAAAGTGGGTTAAACTGCAAAAATTCATGACTTTGGACATCCAATCCATGAAATTCGTCTAGAAATGTGAAAAAAAAGTAACCTATGTAAATAAAATTAATTATTTTTGAGGTTAGGAGTGCAAAACCTGTGATTGCAGGGGGTAAATCATGAAGAATGTAAGAAAAATGTTAGATAAATTATGGGTAATTTTCGCCATGGTGGGGACTGTCTCCGCTATGGATATCGCGCCATTTTATTTTGGAGAAGCGTCTGGAAAGGATGCTGAGTCCCAGGAAGCCGAATGGAACTATTTGATGAAGTACAAAATGTTCGGCGCCCATGGAATTAATTTCAATAATATGAGTATTTGGGTGACCGACTCGGTGGGGTGGTTTGGTACCGCCGATGGCGCCCTTAATTTGCTGAAAAATGGCCAAGATACGATTGGTGGCCCGATTTTGATTGGTGGCAACATTAATATTCAGATGGGCCCCGAAATATTCACGAATGGTCCTGTGAATGTCACCGGTGACATTGTAATTACGAATGAATCGAACTTCTATAACAATGGTGATTATAACGGAAATAAGTTCAATGGTCATCAGTGTGTTGCTGGGGACGTTAATTCTCTTTATGCAGCATTGATTCCTACAGATTATAGACATTTTGGAGATGATGACTATAAAGATTGCTTTGGTGACAGCTTGGACTTAAAAGTCCCTGTCGTTAATCAGAATTTGCGCATTCCGACCTTGCAAAATGATCCTGCGACTTATTCTACAGAATTGAGAATTCGCGTTACGAATCTTTCGGGTAGTGTTGAACAAGAAGGTTCGTTTAATTTAACCACATTAAGTGGAAGTGATAAAATTGTGGAATTGTACATTCCTTGGGGGGATCCCAAAGAATATTATGATATCTATTTGAATGACATCAACTTTTCGAATAAAACGACATTTTTGATTAATATGCAACCTGGTGGCAGACTTACCAGAGTGTTCTTAGATCAAGGCTTCACGGGTCTTTCATCAAAAACGAATATCGCTGTTCAATATGCAGAATATGATGATGATGGCAATGTGAAAAAAGAATCCAACGGCGATACGACATATGTAAGACAAGCTAATGAAGACTATAATGGAACCGTGCTTTTCTATACTCCGAAAGATATCACGTTCCCGTCTTTTGATGATAATGCCAAGATTCAGGGTTCGTTTATTTCTGCCGGAACAATCACTATTGCTGACCATATGATTCTTGCTGGCCAGTTGCTTGCTGATGAAATTAACATTAATGCTTTGTTTGATGGAAAGAACTTCATCTTTGTTCCCTTTAATCCGGCTACATTGGACTTTGACCCGACGGCCTTGGCCGAAGGCAAGTTCATCGAAAATGACTCGACCGTTCTTGTGCCCATTAAGCTCGATACGCTTGCATCGGTGGATGTCAGCTTTAAATACTGCTTTGACATAAAGGATTCCAGCCTTACGGATCCGAATTCCAAGATTGCCTCTATTCAGGACTTTAACAGTATCACTCCTGTTTGTGGGAAGGATACTGGTTCTGTAAAGATCCTGGCGGACGATACGATTCCCCGTGGTATTTATAATGTTTACATCAATGTGGCTATAGATACCCTCTTCGAAGGACAAGAAACTCTTCCTATGAAGGTGTTTGGTTTGGCCGGTGCCGTGTTGCCGGGCAACAAGCGTCAGGGCTCGTTCTCCCTCCCGATTATCGATGACCCGACTCCGGCATCTCTTAAGAAGATTGTCCTGGATTCCGTTCCCGAGAATTCGCCTGTCGGTACTCGCATCGATAGCCTGATTGCAATCCGTGGTGACAAACTCTGCACCCATTGTAAATTCGCTCTTGTCGATTCTACCGACTATGTGAATGTGTCTGAATCCGGCTTGGTGACTGTTAAGGACAGCTCTATTTTGGACTACGAATCGATTACTGAAATCAAGATTCGTGTATTTGTGATAGATACCCAGTATCAAAAGATTTCTGATACCACGGTTACAATCCCTGTTCTCAATGTGAACGAATCCCCGATTCTTGAAGCTCAGGAATTTGATATTGCCGAACATATGCCGCCCAAAACTCGCGTTGATTCTATAAAGTGGAAGGAACATGATTCCGTACCTGAATTTAGGCAGGATATCTTTGAAGCAATCGGTGGGGCTACAGACTTGTTCGCTGTTGATTCGACCGGTGTAATCACCACGAAGAAGGAACTGGATTACGAAACCATGGAAACCACTTATATCTTGGTGGTCAAGTTGGTTGACAAGAATAATCCGGCACTCTTCGATATCGACACGATGACGATTCATGTGCACAACGTGAACGAACCGCCGGTTATTACCACCGATACGTTGCATGTCACGGAAAATCCCAAGAAGGGGACTGACGTGGGTGTTGTTGAGGCGAAGGATCCTGATGTGGGCGATACCTGGACCTTTACCCTGGTCAAGGATGATAGCGATTGCTTTGAAATGGCTACGGACGGTTCTGTTACAGTCAAGAAGGATAACTGCCTGGATCGCGAAAAGACTCCGTTTGTTCAGATTACGGTGAAAGTCACGGATGTTGGCGGACTTTCTCATATAAAGAATGTTACCGTCGTGGTTGACGATGTTCCGGGTCCGACCATTGATATTGTCGAGGCCAGCAACGAAGACACGACTTGGAAGTATCCTGAAGTCATCTATACGAACAAGGATTCGCTCAATGTTTGCTGGGAAGTGAACAAGGTAAGACAGCCTTGCGCCGATACCACTCTGAAACCGGGCATAAACAGAATCTGCAAGGAAGTCTGTGATGTGGACGGCTTCGAGGGGTGCGCCCAGGATTGCTTCACCGCGTACTACAGCGATATTTCGCCGGTGGTTACGGTTTCTGCAGCAAACGATGCCAACTTGGCAAGCAACATCTATACGATTGTGGAACGTCCTGCCGATTCCGATACCAACGTGTATGTCAAGGATACGGTGAGCCGTATTACGGTGACTATCACGGACAAGGATCCCATTGACGGCGATACCACGTACAGCTTTACCATCCCTGTGGACTTGACCAAGAAGGTAAATGTTACGCAGACTACTTACGATGCTCTTTCCGCCGTGGCGAACCAGACGGTGGCCCTTGACGTGCTGCATGCCAATACGACAAGTACGCCGATCAATGGCAACAGCGTGCTGAATTCTTACCCCACGAAGGTTGCGGGCCTGGATGTGACTGTCAGCTATGTTACCGACAACAAGGGCAACGTGGTGAAGCAGACTGTTGTAAATGAGAAGGGCAAGGTCGACTCCATTGAAGTTATTACCATCTCTTACGAGACGGTGATTGACGGCCAGACGGTGAAGATTTCTTACCAGGCTGATGCCGAAACCGGCAAGGCTCTTTACGTGGACGGCAATGGCGGCTTTATCGCTTCCAAGAACGCAGACCGCTCTAGCGGAATCTTCAAGGTCTCTTACGACTATGTGGACAAGGCTACGGGCAATTCTGTGGAACTGACCTATGTCGTAGACCGAAAGGGCAACATGGTCAAGAACCCGGATGGCGACCGAGGCTACCAGGTGTCTTACACCTATGTGGACAAGTATGGCAATGCTGCCAAGCAGGCCGTGTTCGTGGTACTCGACCAGACGCTTCCGGTGGTCGAAATCCTTTCTCCCACGAACAAGCAGGTTGTCCGCTCCAATTCTGTGAAGGTGGAATGGACTATCGACGGCGTGAAGCAGGATACCCTCGTGTTGCAGGGCCTTGAAAAGGGACCCAATGTAATCGTGCGCTTCTACAAGGATAAGGCCGGTAACGAGGCCTCTGACACCGTGTACGTGATCATGAAGGACAGCAAGGATATCGATATCTCGGTGGAACAACCTGTAACGGTTGTGACCAAGGATAAGGTTGATGAATACTATGCTGCTAATCCGCCCAAGAAGGGCCAGACCTTTGCTGTAAGCATCAGGAACCCCTCTACCGAAGAAGAAGTGGAAACCTTGATCGGTGGCAGCTTCAAGACCCAGGAGGGTAGCGGCGAGACTCCGTACCCGGGAGTCAAGAGCTCCAAGCATTTGGGCCCGACTCTTGCTCTGGATGTCAAGTTGCCTACCGTAAGCGGCGTTGGTGGCCTTGCCACCCTTGACGACTTGATTCTTCCGAATGGAAAAATCTCGAATAAGGGTATCGGTGTTGATACGACGGGTCTTGACGAAGAAGCCAAGGCTGGCTACAAGGAATACACTGTCGAAGAATACGTATCGACCTTCTGCGAACCTGGAACCACTGTTCCCAGTGACCTGAGCCAGTTCAACCTGTACGATATCAAGCTGAAAACCAGGGTCTGGGTCTATACCTCGTTGGGCAACTACGTGAACGATATCGGATTTACCCAGGAACTGAACGATCCGAATTTCGCAAATGAGGCCGGCATGACGCAGATGTTCCTTGAACTGAAACCGGATAAGGATGGCTACGTACACGCCGGGAACAAGAAGCTTATGGCTACCGGTGCTTACGTATACAAGGTCGATGCGAAGTTGACCAACCACCTGCGCTGCTCCGTTCCTCCCTTCGACGGCACCAATGCCAAGGTCGCTGGCGACAACTTCAGTTCCAACGACGAACTGCTGAAACCCTTCGGTTACAAGCGCCCGTCCCATAAGAAGAAATAGTTCCTTAATTTGAGGTGCCCGCTTAGGCGGGCTTCTTGAATTCAGACGAAAAACGGCGGTTTGTTTCCTTAACTTTACAAAATGACTGCCGAAAAAGCGTGTCTCTGGTCACGCAATTTTGCACTTTTGATAAAATGTGAGTTTCTTGTGAATAAATTGGAATAAATATGAATGCTTTTTCTATATTACTATTGTAATAATTATAAAAGTTTTGTATCTTTTATAATGGTAAAATATAGGGGTGTTTTATACACTTAAGCTTTTTAGGAGTTTATTATGTGGTTTGGAAAGAACATAATGACAAAACTCGGCCTTGCACTGGCATTGGCAGTTCCCGCTTTTGCTGCGGATTTAAAACCATTTGAATTTGCTGGTGTCGCATCAGGATCCCAACAAGATTATTGGGAAGAACTGATGAAGTATAAGGTCTTTGGTGAACAGGGGATCTTCTTTGTCGGTCAAAATATTCGCGTTACGGATACGGTAGGTTGGTTTGGTACTGCTAAGGGTCCGTTTGATATGAGTAACGGTAATGGTCACCATGTCGTGGGTGGACCGATTATCATTGGCGGTGATTTAAAATTAAGTAATGGGAATGACTCCTTGTTTACGGGACCTGTGCGAGTGAACGGTAATGTCCGCATGGGGTATGATGCTTGGTCTAATCCGAATTTTGTGAGAGGTGATCAATGTATTGGTGGCGCGGAAACCTTAGATAAGAATGGAAATCCTTTAGTAACTTATGATGCAAACCACAATCGTGTTGATATTTACGATACCGCTGTAAAAATGGGTTCTCTTTATAAGGGTAGTAATTATAACTCTTGTCCCAAGTCTGTTCCAAAGTATTATGAAGATTTGACGATTCCGCATCCTAATAGTGTTGCTCATACGGAACATGCTGCTATTTCGATAAACGACGGCATCGCGTATATTGATGTTCCTAAAGGTACCGGACAATATGATTACTATGTTAAAGGCCTCTCATTTGCTAATCAGAGTGTTCTTGTTGTTAGAATGCCTAAAGGCGGCCGTTTAACGCGTATTTTTGTTGATGGTAATATTAATTTTGGAACCGCTCATCCTAAAGTTCGTATCGTTTATATGGATGATGATGTTAAATGGGTGGGAGATGACGATACTGGCCATTGGAACGCCAATGGTGGTTATGACGGTACAAAAAACGTTGATGTTGAGTCTAACGGAAAAAAGGAATCTGTAACAACGTCTGTATGGCATGTTGACCATTCGAAAAACGTTGAAAACGAGGATTATGTTGGTAACTTGCTTGTCTATTCAACGGGGAGAATCAGTTGGGGGGCGGTAACTGCAGCAGATTCCATGATTGGCTCTTATATTGCTGCAGATAGTATTACTATAGAGCAACACATGACTTTGGCTGGTCAATTGCTTGGTAAATATGTACGAATAAATGCGGAATTTGACGGCTCCTTTCAATTTATGCCGTATGACAATCCTAAGGTGACATTGCCCAAGGCAGCAGATGATAGTGAGTATTTAATTGAAGGTATTCCTAATACCATAAAAATTCAGTTGGACAAGGTGTCTAAACTTCGAATTGATTTTAAATATTGCTTCGAATTTGAAGGGGCTGAAAATGATTTAACCTCAGGTTTGGCTTCCCGTGCTGATATTGAAAATTCGGATATTCCGTTATACAATTCCAGTACGAAAACATGCTCAACAAGCAAACCGGGTCATTTTGAAGCCGGTGAAACGTCAATGAGTAATCCAATAACCTTGACTGCACTTAAGGACAATTACTTTCCTGAAGGTAAAGGTACTGATCGTTTGGAAACATTTAAGATATGGATTACGGGCTTGACTGGAGCTACATTAGAAGATGGTTCTTCTCATGATGGATTCATTGTGTTGACGATTAAGGATGTTGGTGGTCCTAAATTTAATGATGATGTCAAGACTTATAATGTCAAAGAAAATACAAAGAAGAATGTTGTATTTGATAGCATTCCTATCAAGAATGTAAAAATTGATGTTGCTGATGCTGACAAATTCATTCTTGAAGTTGCTGGTAGTGATGCAACTCTTGCTAAAACATTGTTTAATTTTGAATTGATTCGTGAAGCTCGTAATGATGCTGATGTCTATGATACGGCTTATATCAAGATGTCTGTTAAAACGGATGATCTTAACTATGAAGCTCTTTCGCAGACCTCATTTGAGTTGAAATTCCGTTTGAAAAATGACGGAACAGTTACCGATTCTACGGTTCGTACTATCAACGTTATCGACATAAACGAAGCTCCTAAGATTACGTCTATTGAGGATATGAATAAGGACTATTCGGGAAGCCCGACACCGTATATCTTGTATCCTAAGGAAACGCTCAAAGGAGGCGATTCTGTTGGTGTTGTATGGGTTGATGACCCCGATACCAGGAGCTGGGGCAAGTTTGATCATCAAGAATATGCTATCGATGATAAAACGGTTCCGTTTACGATGCGTCACGATACAATTGTCGTGAAAAATGGAGAAACGTTGAACCATGAAAACGGTATTGATTATACGTTCAATGTTGTGGTGACGAACTGTGAATGGGATGTGATAAGGGGCGTTAAAATTGATGGTGGTGTTTGCCATGAAGTAAAACAGGAAATAACTGTTAAGGTTCAGGACGTCAATGAACCCCCGGTTATTCTTTGCAAAGACAATACTGATCCGAAGTGTAAGGGACCTTATGACGTCTTTGAACATTCCAAGAAGGATTCTGTAATTTATACGTTTATTGTGAAGGATGAAGATAAGGTCGAATCTTTTACAACGACAGTAACGGATAAGAATGGAACCGAAATTAAGCTGTTCAGTGCTGAAGTCGTGAAGAATGCGACCACAGGTGAATGGGAGTTGCCTCTTGTTGTTGCCGATGACATCGATTATGAAACGATGGATGTTCGTTACGATTTGACGATTACTGTTACCGATAAAGGTGGCGAAACCTCCTCCATTAAACGAACCATCTATATCGTTGACGTAAACGAAGCTCCGACAATTACGGGTGTCGAAGATTTGAATGATAAAATTAAGGAATCCGATAAGGATGTATATACATTCTATCCGAGAGAAGATCTTGATGCCGGTGGTTCTGTTGGTTATGTCCATACGACAGACCCTGATGTCCTACATAAAGATGAATTTGGTTTCCTGACGTTCTCTATCGACGATCAGACTGTTCCTTTTGAAATGAAGGATTCCTTGATGGTCCTGACGAAAAAACTGGACTATGAAACAGATCCGAAGGTATATACGTTTGATGTTGTAGTCGTCAACTGTGAAAGAGAAAAGAACAGTGCCGGCAAGTATGTTGTAACTGACAGGTGCCTTGCTCCTGTTACGAAAACTGTAACTGTTAAGCTCCAGGATGTTGACGAACCTCCACATATTATTCCTGAATGCGAAGGCGATAAGTGCGTCGAAATTTGCAAGGGCGATAAGTGCGAAGTCTGCGAGGGTGAAAGCTGCCATGAAACTTGCATCGACCACTGCGATGAACCTCGTAATCCGGCTAAGGTCTTGACCGTGACCGTGGATGAAAATTCTCCGACTGGTTTCGAAATCATGAGCTATCTGGTTCGCGATGAAGACTATGGCACCGGTCATACCAAGGATTTGACAGCTAAGATTGTGAATACAACAATTAACACTGGCGCGGAAGAGCTGTTCTCTGCCGAAATGAAGAAGGATGTCAATGGTGATTGGAGAATAGTCGTTTCTGTAATTGATGAGACGAAATTGGATTACGAAAAAGTCAATGAAACTCATGACGTGACGATTTATGTGTACGATCCGGACGATGAGGATGGCTTGTATGATTCACTCCTCCGTGTCATCAAGGTTGTAGACTTGAACGAAACTCCGACAATTGCCGGTGTTACCGATTTCAACAAGGATATCAAGGATGCCGATAAGGCGGCATTTACCTTCTATCCTAAAGAAAATGTGAAGACTGGAGACTCGATTGGTTTTGTCATTGCCACAGACCCGGATACTAAGCATGAGAATGAATTTGCACGCTTGGAATACTCGGTTGTTGATCCGAACGGCGATATTCCGTTTATCATGAAGGATTCCTTGCTTGTTGTAGAGGATGCTTCTCTGCTGAACTATGAATCTGCCAAGACAGAATACAAGTTTGATGTCCAGGTCGATAACTGCGAATGGGAAAAGAGCGGTAGTAAGTATGTGAAGACCGACCGCTGCCTTGCCCCTGTCACAAAGACGGTTACGGTTAAACTTCAAGATGTTGACGAACCTCCGCATATTATCCCTGAATGCGAAGGTGATAAGTGCGTTGAAGTCTGTAAGGATGATAAGTGCGAAATATGCGTGGGTGAAAGCTGCCATGAAACTTGCGTTGAAAATTGCGATAGCCCCTATGGTCCGACGAAGGTCTTGACCGTGTCTGTGAATGAAAATTCTCCGACGGGTTACGAGGTCATGAGCTATCTGGTTAGCGACGAAGATTACGGCTTTGGTCATACAAAGGATTTGACCGCCAAGATTGAAAATACGACAATTAACACTGGTGCGGAAGAACTTTTCGGTGCCAAAATGGAAAAGGACGCCAAGGGTGATTGGAGAGTTGTAGTTTACGTAATTGACGAAAAGAAGCTTGACTACGAAAAGATCCAAGAAACTCATAATGTAACGATTTACGTTAGAGATCCCGATGATCCGGCTGGCATGTATGATTCGCTCCTCCGTATCATCAAGGTCGTGGACGTGAACGAAGCTCCGATTGCCGACGATGCCAAGTTTGAACCCGATGAAAACCTGCCGGATAGTGCTGTCATTGGTGAACTGAAGGTTGTTGAACTGGATACCAAGCATGTCAAGGAATTTGGTCACTTGGAATATTCGATTATCGGTAAGGATGAAACCTTCGTATTTGCAATGGACTCCAATAGGGTTATTGTGAATGACCCGTCCAAGATGGATTACGAATTGCCTGTTCATAATTACACATTCGATGTTCTGGTTAAAAACTGCGAATGGAATAAGACATCAGGCAAGTATGATGGTGCATGCCTGTATGACACTGCCAATGTGGTTGTCAATATTCAGGATGTCAACGAAAAGCCGGAAATCATCATTGACGGTCCTACTCCGGACGGTGGTGACGATTCTGAGCCGTTCTGCGTTGCCCATTGCGATACCACGGATCGTGGTGTTTGGAAGGATTCTATCCTTACGGTAGGTGTCAAGGAAAATACCGACGATAGTTTGCTCTCTAAGACGGGTATGGTCTTGTTCCAGTACCATTACGTCGACGAAGATACGGGCCATGTTGCTGGTGCCAAGGTTACCTGGTTCGATGCTGGCTCGACAATTTCGAGTGTGTCTACGAAGGGTTCCGACCTCTTTAACATTGAGGGCAAAAACGGTGTGATTACGGTGACCGTCAAGGACCAGAAGCTGCTTGATTACGAAAAGCTCAGAAACGCAACGTCTCGTGATGATCCGGATCCGGAATACACGATGGGCATTGTCGTGACAGACCCGAAGGGATTGAAGGATACTCTCTATCGTATAATCCGCGTGGTTGACGTGAACGAAAAGCCGCTCTATACTGCTGAACCTTGTGTAGTTGTCGAAGGCAACCATCCGGGCGATTCCATTGGTCATGTGGAACACCCCAGCGATATCGACTCCTTGTCCAGGAATCCGGCCTTGTATGATAACGACTTCAAGATGACTGGAGGCGATTTCGATCGCTTTGAACTGAGAAAGGATTCGACGGACTTGATGAGAGTCATGCTTGCAGCTCTTGATTCCATTGATTGTGAAGATGGAAGCTATATCTGCGGCGTGGATTCCGTCTATTGGGTTGAATTGACCTACGGTGATACCACGCTCAAGACTGTTTATAACAACATTAGAATACCGGTCAAGGTTCTCGACTTGAACGAACCTCCTGAATTTAGGACCGATACTATCGGTGTCGCTGAAAATTCTCCGAAGGGAACCGATGTGGGTATTATCGAGTGGTTTGATTGGGACCGCTTCGATACCACGATGCACTTTGAAATTTCCAACGATCCGAGCGGTTGTTTCGATATCGACGAAAAGACTGGTGTTGTAACGGTTAAGAAGGACAACTGTGCTGATCTTAACTATGAAAAGAACCCGACCTTAAAAATCGAAGTGGCTATTACGGACATGGTGGATGTCACGGATCGCAGCCTGATTTCCGGTGGTCCTAATACGGTCAAGAAGATTATTACGGTGAATGTCCACGATGTGAACGAGCCGCCTTCTATTACGGATAAGACGATTACCGTCAAGGAAGACACCAAGCCGAAGACGGTTGTCGATACCGTACGTGCTACCGATCCGGATAAGAATCCGGAATATAGGGACCTGACCTATACGCTTATCGATGGCGATACGGCTACGTTCAAGATTGAACCGAAGACTGGCGCCCTGATTCTGAAGGATACGCTTGACTACGAAACCAAGAGCAGCTACTATGTGATTGTTCGTGTGGATGACGGTGAATTTGCAGATACCGCCAAGGTCAAGATCAATATCGGTAACGTTAAGGAATGGTCCAAGGTCAAGATTACCGAAGCCGAATCCAAGAGAAAGGATTGGGAAGATCCTGATGTGATTTACACCAATGAAACGATCCACAAGATCTGCTGGACTCAGGATGGCGATGAAGTTTGCAAGGAAGGTCTGAAGATTGCGAAGGATACCACGATTATCGTGGAATGGAGAAATCCGACCAAGGATTATGCCGGTCGCGATACGTTGCGGATCTACTACAGCAACTCGATCCCGTCTGTGACGGTTACGGGCAAGAAAACTCTGGTCGATGCCGACAACGTGTTCACCATTGTGGAAGACATGGGTGAGGCCGATACCAATATCTATATCAACAAGTCCAAGGATTCTATCTGGGTGAAGATCAAGGACCCCGCAAGCAAGCTTGATACCGCTATCGGTATCGAAGTTAGCCTCGGACCTGTTGAAGCTTCCAAGATTCAGGGATCTTTGGATAAGATGACCAAGGTTGCCGACAGCAAGATCATGCGCGACGAAACCGCAAAGAATGTGGTCGAAACGCTGGTGAACCGCAACCAGTACAAGTATACTTACAAGGAAATTGTTGGTAAGGATACGGTGAAGGTCTCTTACATGACCGATAAGGACGGTGAACCCATAAAGGTTCCGGTGATCAACGAAAAGGGCAAGGTTGACTCTGTTGAAGTCATCACGGTGACCTACACGACGACTATCGATGGCAAGGAAGTGGAAGTCTCTTACCAGGCTGACGCTTTGACCGGTGAAGTCTTTGTGAAGGGTCCGGCTGGTGAACTGATGGAACAGGGAGCCTCCAAGAAGATCTACGGTTCCGGTAAGAATTCCAAGTCCGGCAATAGCGTGACCGAAGGTATGTTCACCATTACTACGGGTGGCAAGGATATCCTCGGTAACGACAGGGTGATTTCTTACGCGGTCGACAAGAACGGCAAGATGGTCAAGAACACCGAAGGCGATGTCGGTTACTCTGTAATCTATTCCTACATGAACAAGTACGGCAACGTTGCTACGGAATCCGTGTTCATTGTGGTTGACCAGGTTGGCCCGAAGGTCGAAATCCTGTCGCCGGTGAACAAGGAAGTGGTTCGTTCGAATTCTGTGAAGGTGGTATGGACGGTTGACGGTGTTGAACAGGATACGTTGAACCTCCAGGGACTTTCTAAGGGCCCGAACGTGATCGTGCGCTTCTACCGCGACAAGGCTGGCAACGAAGACTCTGCTGTGGTTTATGTTTACATGAAGGACAGCAAGGATGTTGAAATTTCTGTTGAACAGCCGGTGACCGAAATCTCGAAGGATAAGATTGAAGAGTACTATGCTGTGAACCCGCCTGAAAAGGGTGAGACCTTCGCTGTGAGCATCAGGAACCCGACTACGGGCGAAGAAGTGGAAACCTTGATCGGTGGCAGCTTCAAGACCAAGGAGGGTAGCGGTAAGGAACCCTATCCGGGCGTGTCTGGGTCTTCTCAGCACCTAGGCCCGACCCTTGCCATGGATATCAAG
Source organism: Fibrobacter sp. (assembly GCA_045221475.1). Classification (GTDB taxonomy): domain Bacteria; phylum Fibrobacterota; class Fibrobacteria; order Fibrobacterales; family Fibrobacteraceae; genus Fibrobacter. The sequence goes on along the minus strand of JBGUWV010000009.1, from coordinate 70,439 downwards.
GTGCCTGTGATCGACGGTGTGGCTGGTCTCGCTACGTTGGATGATTTGATTACTCCGGATGGATTGATCGCTCTCGAACGTACGGATGCCAAGAAGGCTCACAAGATTACGGTCGAAGAATACGTCCGCGAATTCTGCGAAGATGGCTTCAAGATTCCGAGCGATGTAAGCCAGGTGAACCTCTTTGACACCAAGCTGAAAGCCCAGATTTGGGTGTACACGTCACTGGGTAACTTTGTGGATTACTTCAGCTTCACTCAGGAACTGAATGACCCGAACTACACGGACGAAGCTGGTCTCTTGAAGATGTACTTCGAAATGAAACCGGACAAGGACGGCTTTGTGAAGGCTGACAATGGCAAGCAATATGCTACGGGCGCCTTCGTTTACAAGGTCCAGGCTACAATCCATTCTAAGGCTCGTTGTACGATTCCGGATAATACTTACAACCCGGATAACAAGAAGAACTGCGACGCCAAGGAACGTGACTGCGATGGCTACGGTGAAACGACGAAGCGTAAGGGCGACAACATCAAGAATAGTGATGAGCTCTTGAAGTCCTTCGGTTATCGTCGTCCGAAGAACAAATAAGTCAACCTGTTGAAAATGTTGGAGATGTCATGCCCGCACAGGCGGGCATCTCCTATTTATAGGGAAAATTTCTAAGTTCTAAGTATGAGTATTGAAGATCGTTCTACATTAGTGTATTCGACGGCTCTAGGGGGCCGTGTAAAGCAAGAAAAGCCCAAGGCCGAGCGTCCCCAGGGCGATGGCGTTGTGCGCATCCAGTTAAAGCGTCTGGGGGGCGGAAAAATGGCCAGCGTGGTGACCGGTGTGCCCCTCGATGAGCCGGAACTCAAGGAATTGGGCCGCGAACTCAAGCAAAAATGCGGAGTTGGCGGCTCAGTCAAGGATTTTGTCATAGAAATCCAGGGTGATAAGCGAAATTTGCTTAAAACGGAGCTGGAAAAGCGCGGTTATACGGTAAAGTTGGCCGGCGGCTAAAAATTGTGGGAGGGGAGGCTTGATTTATATCACCAGATAAAAAAAGTCGGTGCTTTTTTCAAAAAAAAAGAATATTTTTTGAGAGATAAAAGAGGGCTTACGATGGTCAGATATTCCGATTCAAGCAAAATGATTTTACGCTCGTTGATGATTCTTGCCGTGGTGCCAGCAATGGTTTTTTCTGCTCCGGCAGTCGGCAAGGTTCGCATGGCTTTGGGCGATGTGGACCGCTGGAAGGCTAAACAGAGCACATGGAAGGCAATCGGTGCCGGCGATAAGATTTATCAGTCCGACAAGGTGCGCACGGGCGTAGAATCCGAAGTGGTATTCGGTCTCCCTGACGGTAGCTCTATTATGATTGGCGAAAAGACCATCGTCGAAATGGAAAGTCTTTTTGAACCCAACGACGAGGGCGGCTTCGAAACCAAGATTGACGTGGAAAAGGGTTTCTTGAACTTTGCCGTACACAAGCTCAAAAACAAGAAGTCGAAATTTATCTTTAAGACGGGAACAGCAACTGCATCGATTCGCGGTACCGAAGGTTATATCGGTGGCGAAGGGACTTTCTTTGCAGGCCTGAAGACGGGTAAGCTTGAAATTGAACCCGTTGGTTCTAACAAGTCTGTGATGATTGGTGCTGGCGAGACTACGTTTGGTAGGGATTCACTGGTGGTGGTAAGGCTTGCTTCTTCGGGTGAAGCCCGCTTTGCAAAGCGCCTTATGCAGATTCTTGCAGACAAGTCCAAGTCCGTAAGAGAATTGCAGGCCGAAATGCAGAAGGCCGACAAGGAATTCCAGGAACAGCTGAAAGAAGAAGCCAAGCAGGCTGCCGCTACGGTACCTGAGAACGGCTTTGTCGTAAGTACCAGTTCTCCGGCAGAAATTTGCGAAGACGGTCTTATGGTTGACGGTTCTTACCGCACTTCCGACGAATCTGCTTCTCTCATCTTGAAGGTGGGGAACGGCTTTACCTCTAACAACCTGGTCCGTGCCGCTGATGGACAGATTCATTCCTTCTCTGAATCGGTGATAATCAACGACGAAAACGGTCTTTGGACTGCGGACAAGGCTACCTTGGAATTCAAGGGCGCCGGTCTGACTAGCACCAAGAACATTGATTTGCAGGTGAACAAGGCTTGCTCTGGTGTCAACACTAAATCGCCGACGGTAACGATCGCCTCTTACGACTCCTTGCGCTGTGTTGCCAATGTGGTAGTGGGCGATATGCAAAACGATGCGGGCGTGCTGTCCTATGAATCGGACGGAAGCAGGGTCTCTGAAGAAACGGTGACCAAGAATTCTCAAAAGAGACTCAAACTGCAAAAGGGGCGTCACGAATATGTGGTGCGCGTCGAAGACCAGGCTTCGAACAAGGTCGAAGTTTCCAAGGTCATGGGGTGCTACCCGAACAAGAGGTTTACGGTAGAAGTCCTGGGGGGTGCTAAGGAAGTCTTGAGAGTTCCGCCTCCGCCCAATGATATTGCGGACCACATTTCCCAGACGCTTCAGTTTAGAATCCGAATTTCCGAAAACGACCCCGAATTTTTGTACAAGGTAACGGTTCGACAAAACGGCAAAGTTATCTTGCAGGAATCGCTTTCGCAAATCCACAACTTGGATTACCAGATTCCAGTAACCCTTTCGCGTGACGTAAGAAATCATTTTGATATCGAGGTCGTTCACAAGAGTGGGTACACATCAAGAGCTAAGAAGGACTACGAGGTGCGTTGATGAAACTTAGGGTTTGGATATCAACAGCAATATGTATGGCAGCACTCCATGTGAGTGCTTTTGCCGTTGATAAGGGGAGCCAGCCGGGGAGTATTATTGGGGGCGAAATTAGCGGCTTTTTGAAAAAAGACAGGTCGCCCTATTTGGTTCAAGAGACTTTGGTGGTGCCGGAAGGCAAGGCCTTGGTCGTAGAAGCGGGAACCGAGATTTTCTTTAACGAGGGAACTGGAATTGATGTCCGTGGAGGTTCCCTTGCCGTGATGGGTGAACACTACAATCAGGTGGTGATGACCTCTGCCGAAGGGGATAAACCCTGGAACGGCATTGCCGTTACGGGTGCGAAGCGTTCCGAAATGCAAGGAGTCTCGATTGAAAATGCCACCTTTGGCGTTGCAGTGGAAAGTGGTACCCTGGAAATTCGCGACGGTATCGTCAGGAATGCGTCTAGGGCGGCCGTCTATGTGCGTAATGGTGCCGTTTCTATGCAGTGGTCCCAGGTAGAAGATTGCCCCAATATCGGTGTATGGGCCAATGCCAGTGCTGTGGTGGATATCGATGCCACATCTTTATCGAATAACCGGATTGCCTTGGTTGCTGGTGAGGGATCTACGGTGAATTTGAAGCGTGCCCACCTGGATGTAAACGAGGTGGCTATTCTTGATTTTGGCGAAAACAACCTTAAACAAAGAAGTTCCGTTATTGACGGGAATGAAATTGGCGTTGTGTCCAACGATATTCCCCCTGAAGATATTCGCCAGTCCCTGGAAAAAAACAAGACTATGTTTTCGAGGAATTCCGGGTATTACCAGAATACATTGGGCGAAGAACCGGTTAACCCCTATGCCGATGCGGTTAAGTATGCCATGGGCTATAATGAACCTCCTATGGATTCATCCTGGACGGTTTCGGGTAGCGTAGGCATTGAACTGGGCTACCACAAGGTGCTCACTCGTCACAATTCCACAGGTGAAGCCTACGTTTCTGACAAGGATACGGTGCAGCCGGGCGAGCGTTTTATCAATTATTTCCAGGTTCCCGGTTTCTTTACGAACTGGAATGCGAATTTGTCCATGAAATCTCCGTCGGGAGCCCTCCTGGAATTTACGGTTGACGCTTCCAGCGATTCCTGGGATAACCTTAAGCTGTATCAGCTGCAGGCAAGCTATACAGACGATATGCAGCGTTTGATTTTGGGTGATTTCTTTACGAATGGGGGTGAACTCTATTTGGCTGGAGTCAATGCCTTTGGTGGCATGTACGATTTGTCCCTGTTTAAGAATTCGGCCAATGATCCCATGTTTGTAGGTTCCGTATTTGCGGGTGAAATGAATGCCCCTAAACTGGTAGGTAACCGCAATTACGATGTGTATCAGGACTATATTGACGATGGCGAAGCCGAGGCCCAGAGAATGGTGGTGGGCGGAAAAGTCCGCTGGAATATGCACCGCCGCTTTAATGGAACCTTGGGCTTTGTGGCAAGCAAGGATTATCTGGAAGATCCCTTCCTGAGAGATGGTGGGTTGCCCGAAACCAATACGTCGAGCCCGCTGATTTCATCGAGAACCTTCTTTGCTGACGGAAACTGGCTCTTTTACCCGGGCGATGTCAAGTTGAACGGCCAGATTGCAGTGGGTGGAGCCGATACGGTGAATGCCGCCAAGATTCGGGCTGTCAACCAGGTGTTCTCGGACGCAGGACTTGATCCGTCGAATTTTGCGTTGCTGAACAAGTTGATGGGCAACGAGAATCAGGTGAATTCCTTGACCACCTCCCAGTTGGAATCGATCTTCGGTGAAAATTCCATGAAGACGCCTTCTGAAATGCGAGCTGAATTGAAGAAGCTGTTGGCGAAGGCTTCTAAGGTTGCAAAGCAGACTTATGTGAATGACAGCAGGCCCACGGGCGGTGAATTCTGGGGCCATGAACATTGGGCTTTTGCCGGATCGTACCAGTGGTCTAATTCGACTACCTTTATCGAGGGCTTCTTGAGGTTTGTGGGTAGCGAGTATTATAGTGCCGGTTCCGAAGATTTGTTGCAGAATACCCGCATGATTGGCGGTAACTTGAAGCATCAGGTGTACGATTTCTGGAATCTGGGATTTGGCTATACCATGAATGTTGAAAATGCGGCTGGTGAAGGCGACGACTACAACATATTCGGTATGGGCGAAGGTTCTCGCTGGGGCTTCTTTACCGGTGCCGATGATGATTGGCTTAAGGATCATGAGCAGGACCCGGTGCGTACGGTGTATATTCATGATGGTTACTTGAAGAACGACTTTGAGTTGAATGAACTAGTGGGCCTGACTTTCAAGTATGCCTTTAATTACAGGACTCGTAGCACGCCCCAGCGTTTGTATGCCAATTATTCGGCCACTTCGGGTGTCTATGATGATCCCTGGTTTAGCCCCAGGAGTGGACGTCCTACGTTGAAGGTGTTCAACGGCAAGGATTCCCTTGAAATCGATTCCATAAGTGCCGCAATGTACTATGAGCTTGCTGACGAAGACTATTTGGCAACCCAGTTCGAAGAAAAGCTGATGAAACATACCCTTGAATTGGGATTCGCATTTAGGCTGCCCAAGAACGTGTTGAAGGTGGGCGCTGCATTGGTGGCCTTTATGGACATGTCGGAATTCAAGCAAGATGAATTGCTGATCCCCTTTAATTTCAGGAACGAGACCTATGGTGCTCTAGGGTATTATTTCCACGGCAGCGATTACTTGGAACAACGTTACCCGATGTCTTTGACGACTACGTTGGATGGCTTGAAAAATACGCTTTCGTTGATGCCCAGGTACAAGATTTATAACCGAAACGAGATGCGGGAATTTGAATGGAGTTTTGGGGACAATATGGAAATCGAACTGTCTCCTGAATTCATGGAGCTTACGTTGTCGGGAGGCTTGCGCCAGAATTTCTTGTCATACGAAATCGATGACACCGATTACGATGAAATGGAACTGGATTTAGATGCTTCTGCAAAACTGCGGATACATCATTCTCGTTCCCTTTATTCAGACTGGACTTTGGGCTCGATTTTCAATTATCGACCGGATAACAAAGCCGACCAATATAAGGATTTTTATATAATTGCTGCATTGAACTATGATTTTTAGTCGGTTGCAACGGTAAACAGATTTGTAAACACAGGAACTTCGGAATTTCACATGAAAAGCTATTCTTGTAACATGAAGATTCCTGTTCGCTATAACCATGTCGGTTATGCTCCTGATTCTGCAAAGATTTTCTTTGTGAACCCCCAGGAGTTTATTCCTGCTTGTGAAAATGTGAATGATTACATTTTTCGCGTGGTGCGGCGAGTGCAATGTATAGAACCGCCGGCTGTATGGGAAGGCTCTCTTGTCGAGGGGACATTTGAGCATTCCGGTGTTTGCGAGTATACTGGAGAAACGCTTTGGTCCGGAGATTTCTCGGTAGTTCGCGAAACGGGGATATTCTTTATCCAAATCTTGCAAAAGGGTGGCGCTGAGAAGGAGACGCTCCTTTTTGAAACGGAACCATTCGAAATATCGAACGACTGGCTTTTCCGTCAGTTGCTTGCAAACATCAAGTCTTTTTATTACCAGCGTAGCGGGGTGGAACTTCCTCCCGAATTTGCGGGGAAATGGGCGCGGCCTGCGGCCCATTTGGACAACTGTATAGGGTTTCACCCTAGCATGCATCGCGAAGGGACCTGGAATGCCCATGGTGGCTGGTATGATGCCGGTGATTATGGCAAGTACATTGTGAATGGCGGCGTATCGGTGGCAACCCTCTTGCTTGCCTGCGAGATGGTTGACGGCTGCGAATGTGAAAGTTTGGTGAACCAGTCTATAAATGCGACGGAACCTTTTGTGGGCCCCGATGGGCTCAAGATGTATAGCCTTAAAGACGAAGTCCGCTTTGAACTGGAATTCTTCTTGCGTATGCAAGATACAGATGGCGGTGTGTTTTTCAAGGTGACGCCGCAGCGTTGGGACGGCTTTGTTTCTCCAAGCGATTCGGACTTGTTGCAAAAACGCATGATTTTGGGGAAGTCTACGACTTCGACCCTGAATTTTGCTGGAGCCTTGGCGGCGGCTTCGCGCGTGTATCGCAATCGCGATACGGCGTTCGCAGAACGCTGCTTGCAATCCGCGGTATCGGCGTACAAGTGGGCGGTTTCGCGCCCCTTCGTAGACTGGCCACATAATACCGAAGGCAGTGGCGGTTACGGTGACGAACATGCGGAAGATGAATTTTTCTGGGCGCGCGCCATGCTATACCGCGAATTGCACGCCCGCGGCGAAACCGTAGACGGTGTTTCTGCCGAAAGCTTGCGGCCGCTGCTTCTAGAAGACATGAAGGTGATTCCGCCCAAGTCGGGGCTGGACTGGCGCGATACACAGAATCTTGGCTGGATTGCCCTTGCCTTGCAGGACTTTGACAGGGAATTCCAGCTGTATGCCCGCACGACGCTTAATATGACTGCCCGCGAAATCATTGACTTGCAGAATTGCGATGCTTATGGTGTCCCGATGCGCAAATTCATTTGGGGCAGTAATGGCGACATTGCAAACCATGCGTTGACGCTGGCCATTGTAAAACGTTGGGCTCCCAGCCTGGGTGGAAATTCACTGGATTTCTGGTGCCGCGAACTGCTGAACTTTATTTATGGACGTAATCCGGTAGACGTGAGCTTTGTAACGGGTTCTGCCTGGAGTTCGCCTAAGTATCCGCATCATAGGTTAAGTCATTCCGATGGCGTGAATGATCCGATTCCGGGACTTTTGGTAGGGGGCATCAACAGCGACCGCCAGGATATGCATCGTGCTCCCCATTACCCTGGAGAACTTTCCGGTTATTCATACACCGACGAACGCTGCTCCTTTGCGAGCAACGAAACCGCCATTAACTGGAATGCTCCGCTGACTGCGGTGCTCGCGTTACTTTGTTTCTAAAGAATCTTTCTTTGTCGAATCGATGACCGTTGTATCCTTTTTTACGGTGTCAACGGCGGCTTCGGTAATTTTCTGCTGCACTTTGGGCAATAGGGACTGCAAGTCTACGATGGGATTCTTTTCGGCTTCGTATTCCTTGGCAGAGATGATGGGCTTGTAATAGAACGAATCTTCTGCGGTGAGGTTTCCTGCCCGGAACAAGTCGATGTAAGAAACGGCGAGGGCTGCCCAGCCACGGATCCATTCCTTACGATTTTCGCGGTTGGTGTACCACGAATCGGCATTGTAGGAGTAATGGTGCACGTCCTTGGTCAGGTAAACGGGAGAATCACCTGAAAGCTTTGAGAATATGCGCTTGACTCGGTAGGTCGAGGAGGCTCCTGTCAGGATCAATACGGTGTCGGCTTTGTGTTTCTTAAGCCAGGGAATAATGGTGTAGGCTTCGCTAATGGTAGAGGGGTCATCGTGACGGGCGATATAGACCGCATTGCTGTCGAATTCACCAAGGCGCATGAAGTCTTCCAGGTACAATTCGGCGTTGCTTCTGTTGCGCAGGATGCGGCGGCCGAGAATCAACACGGAGTCCACTTTTCCGCTGGCCATCAGTTCGGCGGCGAGGTCGGAACGTTCCATGTCGGCAGATTGGCCGTCAAGGACAACGGCCCATTTTACATGTTCGAATTCGTCGTCGTCGACAAGCCAGTGCCCGCTCTGCGTCATAATCAGGTAGAATGCGATGACCAATAACACGGCGGCGGCCGCGACGATACTCAAAATAATCTTCTTCTTTTGAATCTGTTTTTTGGTGGGTAGCTTAGTCAATTTTTGCTCCTTGGGTGCGGTACAGAGCCGCGTTTTCGCCGTCGGCGTAATATTTCTTGCGGATTCCGAACAAATTAAATCCGTGGTTCTCGTAAAAACGGCGAGCCTTGACGTTGTTCTCGCGGACTTCTAAAAAGCAACAGTCATCCTTGTCCAGGTCAAGTTGTATGAGTCCGGCTTGCAAAAGCTGAGAGCCGATTCCGCTGCGTTGAGCCGATTCGCTGACGGCAATGGATAGCAGCTCGGAGTCTGCCCCTAGCAAGTGAAATACGGCATACCCTAAAATTCCGCTTTCGTTTTCGTAAACGAGAGCGTAGGTGTAGGGAGCCTTGATTTCTTGCTCGTATTGTCGTTCGTTCCAGTCCTGAAAAGCAAGTTCGCCCTGAATCCTCAGTACGGCAGGAATGTCGGCGGAATTCATCTTGCGGATGGGCATAGAACTTCCTATCAGTGCAGTTTTTCGAAATAGGACGGCTGGATGTAGTTCGCTTCTTGCATGAGGCTCGGGGCTACTCTTTCGAATAGGCGGGCCCAGTCGCTCAGGGGTTTGCCCTTGTCGATAACAGTAGTGGCACCGATCTCGCTGAACAGAGCTTTTAAGGTTTCGTCGGAAGCGGCACTTTCGTCGACTACTACGTAGTTCACGTCGCTGGACTTGAGTGCCTTTACCACCTGTTCCGTTTCGATGAAACTTTCTTTTTCGTTTAGGCGCAGGTACCAGTAGTCCTTGCGAGCGCGAATGACCACCGCCGCCTTGTCGGGCTCTGCAGCAAAGCAGGAGAGGGCTTGCAGTGTGGATACACCGTAGAGCTTACGCTTGCCGCTAAAGCTTAGGCCTTCGCAAAAGGCGACTCCCGTACGCAGTCCGCTGAAAGAGCCGGGGCCAACAGTCACCATGACGCGCGTAATTTGGTCAAGGGTGGCGCCTGTTTTTTCCAGAAGGGTATCCAGCATGGTCGAAGCGGTTTCGCCGCGGGCTGTTTCGTCGACGCTTTCTGTATAGCGGGGACGCGGCGCATCTGATTCCAGAAGCGCCATGGAAATGCCTTTGCGCGAAGTGTCTACAAATAGGTCGAAGGTCATGATTAACGCTTGATGTAGAGGCTCTTGTCGATAATCAGGTCAATCAGCTGGCTGTAGGTGATACCGTTGCAGGCTGCCTGTTGCGGCAAGAGCGACGTGGGTGTCATGCCCGGCAGTGTGTTGGTTTCGATAGCGAACAGCTGCTTGTCCTTGGTGATGCGCACGTCGGTACGGCTGTAGCCAGCACCACCGAGGGCGTAGTGGGCGTTCTTCACCAGTTCCTGGATGCGTGCCGTAAGGTCGGCGTCGAATTCGGCCGGGGTAATTTCCTTGCATTCGCCGTTGTACTTGGCTTCGTAGTCGAAGTATTCGCGGGTGGTCATGCGCATTTCGGTTGGCGGCAGGGGCTTTTCGCCTTCGATGTAGCCGCAGCTGGCTTCTTCGCCGGCAATGAACTTTTCGCAGAGCAGGCGGTTAGAATCCTTGAACAGGTCCTGGGCAATCTTGCCTGCTTCGTCCAGGTCCTTGGCGATACCGATACCGATAGAGGAGCCGCCCAGCGGATCCTTGATCACCAGCGGGAATCCCAGTTCGTCGGAGACGGACACCAGTGTGTCGCCAGTAAAGTCGTGCTTCCAGATAACGCGGTAAGGCGGAGTCGGAATTCCGTTGGCCTTGTAAATTTCCTTGGACTTTACCTTGTCCATGGCGAGGGCCGAAGCCAAGAGGCCGCAACCGGTGTAGGGAATGCCCCAGTTTTCGAGCAAGGCCTGAATGTGACCATCTTCGCCCCATTTGCCATGCAAGGCGAGGAAGGCGATGTCGGCGTCAGGAAGTTCGGAAAGGGCCGGGTTCTTTTTGCAATTGGCTGCAGTACCTTCGAGACCGCGGAAATAGTTCACCGAGAAGTTGTCCTTCTGATAAGGAGAAAGTTCGCGGGAAGACCAGTGCCAGGTGCCGTCTTTGTCGATGAGCACCGGGTGAATGTTATAACGGTCCGGGTTCATGGCACGAACAACGCCGGTGCCACTGACAACGGAAACATCATGTTCGGTGGACGGGCCACCCATTAAAACCAATACGCGCATACGAGCCATCGTAAACCTCTTTAGTAAAAATCTCTGTGAATAATGTAGTAATTTCTTTTTTTACTGATTGTTCACTTGCCCTAAATTAAAAAGGTTTGTATTTTGTAGGTATTAGAGAGGTATATGTATGCGAGTATTCGTTACAGGTGGGACAGGGTTCATTGGTCATTATGTGGTTAAGGCTCTTTTGGAAAAAGGGCATGAAGTAGTGATTGCCACAAGGCATCCTAATAAGGTTCCGACTCTTAAGGCGATGCCAAATGTTTCTTTTGTGGAATGCGCTTTGACGGATTTTGAGCAGATGGCCGAAGGCCTCAAGGGCTGCGATGCATGTATCCACATTGCTCTCGGTTGGGGCGACACTCCGAGTGCCATGCTGACAAACGACACGCGTGCAACGGTGATGTTGCTTGAAAATGCGGCAAAGGCTGGTTGCAAGAAGTTTATTTATACCAGCAGTACCGCGGCAATGGGCCGCATGCGCCCCACCATGCGCGAAGTGACGAGCAACTTGCCCGTGGATCTTTACGGTGCCACCAAGGCCGCTGGCGAAGCTTTTGTATTGGGTTTCACTCATGGTTATGGAACCCAGTTCCCCGAAGTCAAGATGACCCGCAATATTATTCGTCCGGGTTATACGTTCGGTAACCCTGCTTGGCCCGATGGCTGTTCTCAGCCGGACCGTCGTTTCTTCTCGATGGCTCAGGCCGTCAAGGAAAACCGCGACATCAACATCATCAAGAATGACGGTACCCAGTTTATTCATGCCAGTCAGCAGGCGAAGCTCTACATGAGCGTTCTCGAATCCGACAAGAATGAAGAAATTTTCCTCGGTCTTGGCGAAGTCTGGATGAGCTGGAAAGAAATCGCCGAAATGATGGTTTCGATGAAACCCGGCTGCAAGTCCAAGGTGATTGAAACGGATCTCGGTTGGGGCGAGGAACCCATGCTCTTTGACGTGAGCAAGATTCAGGAACAGTTCGGGCTTGCCTTTGACGCTCACGAGTTCATGCTGGATCACGTCAAGTGGACTTATAACCAGATTTAAATGAAAGGCTCTTCGAGCCTACAGACGAAAATAAAAAAGGCGAGAGCAAATGCTCTCGCTTTTTCTTTTTAACCGCAGCGGGTCTTTGTCGTGTCTATTCCGATGTAGTCGGGGTAGTCGTTGTCAAAGCAGGCGGCACAGTAGTTTTCACCTTCACCGGTACATTCCTTCATGCCTTCGACGCTCAGGTAGCCGAGGCTTTCGACGCCGAGCATCTTGGCGATTTCGGGCGGCGTCATGGAGCTTGCGGCAAGTTCGCCCTGGCTCGGGAAATCCATGCCGAAGAAGCACGGGTGTGCGACCGGAGGAGATGCGATGCGAATGTGCACTTCTAGAGCGCCGGCATCGCGCAGCATTTTGGATAGAATCTTGAGCGTGGTGCCGCGCACGATGGAATCTTCCACGACGCAGACGCGCTTGTTCTTAAGCACGCCCTCGATGGGGTTGAATTTGAGCTTGACCTTCTGTTCGCGCACGTTCTGCGTGGGGTCAATGAAGGTGCGGCCCACGTAGTGGTTACGGAGCAGGCCGATTTCGAAGCGGATGCCGCTCGCCTGGGCGTAGCCGAGCGCGGCGGTAGTGGCGCTGTCGGGCACCGAGATGACGATGTCTGCATCCACCGGGCATTCCTTGGCGAGTTGCTTGCCCATTTTGCGGCGGACCTTGTCGCAGCTCTGTTCAAAAATCTTGGAATCAGGACGGCTGAAGTAGATGTATTCGAAAATGCAGTGGGCGAGGCGATCCTTTTGCACAAAGCGTTCGGAATGCAGCCCGTTCTTGGTGATAGTCAGGAATTCGCCGGCCTGGATGTCGCGGATGTAGTGGGCACCGAGCAAGTCGAAGGCGCAGGTTTCGCTGGCAACACACCAGGCTTTACCCATGCGTGCAAGCGACAGCGGGCGGAATCCGAATCCGTCGCGGGCCACGTACATGGTGTCTTTGCTAATGAATACGAGGCAGAAACTGCCGGTAAATTTCGTGACGGCCTTCTTGATGGCTTCGCCTAAATCGGCAGCCTCGGTGCGTGCGATTTCATGCAGAAGAATTTCGGAATCGGATGTCGTCTGAAAAATATGGCCGTCGGCTTCCATTTCGGCACGGAGCTCGGCGGCGTTAGTGATATTACCGTTGTGGGCGACAGCGATCTGGCCCCATTTGCAACTCACCAGAATCGGCTGCGCGTTGGCAAGCGTTGAGGCGCCTGTGGTGCTGTAACGCACGTGGCCAATGCCTGCAAAGCCGTCAAATTCATTGATATCGTGTTCCCGGAGAAGGGTCGAAACAAGTCCCATTGACTTGCGGACGCGAATCTTGTCTCCGTCGGTGACCGCGAATCCGGCACTTTCCTGCCCGCGGTGTTGCAGGGCGTAAAGCCCCATGGTAATATTCCTTACGACAGTGTCGCCATTGTAAATGCCGATCACGCCGCATTCTTCGTGCAATTCGTCGAGCATAACGCCTCTTTGAAATGTATGTCCCCTCTACCTCGAAGGTCACAGCCCACCCGGACGGGTGCAAGCAAGGGAACGGCCGCCCTTGTTAAGCAAAAAATGTGCCTAAATGGCGAATTTAGACGGAAAATGGCGTTTTGGAGCGAAAATAAGGTGCTTTGATGGTTCAAATAGAAAATTGCTTTACGCTTGGTGTAAAACAAAATCTGAAAATTACAGAAAATGTAAAATGGGCGGGGCTGACCTTAACAACTTACGACGAGGGCGATAAGGCCTGCGAACATGGCAACTTTCACGAGTTTTTGAGCGTTTCGGTAGTTACGCTTGTGCGCAAAAATCAGGATTGAAAGAATCGTGGGCGTAAAGATGGCTCCGGTAATAATCAGGAATAGCGTGGGATAGTAACCTTGCGCTACCGGGAGCGGCAAGATTGCCCAGCAGAAAATGCAGATGAATCCGGCGAGGCGCCTTGCGGTGGGGGCGCCTGCAATCAGTGGGAACGTCATGATGCCTGCTTTGAGGTCGCCGGTTTCGTCTTCCAGATCCTTGTAGATTTCGCGGGCAGTCGTGAGCAAAAACGCAAACAGCATCGCGGGGTAGAGAAATCCGATTTTGTTCGAAATTCCAAGCGTCGATTCGATGGATGCCTTGAGACCCGTGGGGTAGAACAGGCAGAGAATCAGGGGTGTGGCGCAAAGGAAGGCGACTGTCATGTTCTTTAAAAGCGGAATGTGCTTGAACCACTTGTTGTAGGCAACAAGAAGCGCGCTGAGCAACACGAAGAAAATGCAGGCTGTGCCGTTCGTTTTGGTCATTAGGCTGTCGACAAGGCCCACCGCAATCGTGAGCACGAGAAGAATAATCCACGCCCTCCGCGCCGCTGCTACCGAAACCTTCCCGCTCACGAGCGGACGCTCCGGGCGATTCAGACGGTCGCTGTCCAAGTCCCAAATGTCGTTCTGGATGTTTGCAAAGGCAATCGCAAATGCAAAACCGAGAGCCTGCAAAACAAGCGGCAACCATTCGATACCACCCGTTGTTGTGGGTAACGCTGAAAGCAGGTAGTAGCCGATTACAAGCGTGACCATCGCAATCACGATGTTCACCGGCCGGGACATTTTAACGAGGGCTAGGAGCATGCTGTGAATATAGAAATATTTGCTGAAGAGAAAGGGTACTCTTCAGGCTACCGCCCGTTTTGAAAATTTTACTTGCGAAAATGGTATTCAAGTGGCCGAAAAAAGCGTGTATATATAAAGATAGGGGCTTCTCTATCTCATCATGGAATGTTCCGCGATGAAACTAATGAAAGGTTATAAATGACTAGAGAAGAATTTGCTGTTTTTCTTGCAAAACTCAAAACCGCTAAAGAAACAGGGTTGGATCTTGACGCAATCATCAAGGAATATGAACACAGGAATGTCTACTTCTACAATGATGGGTGCATTAAAAAGATTCTTGCGAACGAGAAGAATTTGATGCTCACGACGGATCTCATTAATGCTGCGCTGAACCTAGTCGGTTCTGACCGAATCGAAGACCCTAAACTTGTGAATCCTTATGTTCCGGGCGAATTGGGATATCGCAGTGTTGAACCGGATTTATTGCTGACCAATGACCGTGGTGAAGGAATTCCTCGTGACCGCATCTCTATCGATGTCCAGCATCAAAATAGTGAATCTATTTTCAATGATCGATTGGTTCTTTATGTGGCTCGCCTTACGAGTGGTATGGTGAAAGCCGGGGAACCTGCTCGTTTGGAAAACCTGCATGTGGTCAGTTTCCAATTTTTCGATGCATTTAAGGAATCTCCGAATTACCGTCATACGGTGCAGTTACGTAATCAGGAACAACGAGTTTATTTTGATCGGCAGACGGTAACACTTATTGAGGTGAACAAGTTCCTTCGGCAAAAGGAAAAATTTGCTGGCGACAACAGTCGCATTGCACAGTGGCTCCGTGCCATCGATGCGCTCAACCGCGAAGCCGATTTTAGTGAATTCGCAACAGATCCCGTGTTCAAGGTCTTGCAAAATGAGGTGAAATTGTGTAATTTTAGTGCTAGATATATGCTTAGTACGATGATGAGAGATGTTGAGCAGGCTACTTGGGAATACTGCGGTGGCCTTAAGAAAGCACGCGAAATCGCGAAGAGCCTTCGCGATAAGGGTGTTGATATTTCCGTTATAAAGGAAGCTACGAAACTTTCTGAAAAAGAAATTCGCGAACTTTAATTGTGCTTAAATATTTATGCAAGGCGGTCGTTGACCGTCTTTTTTAATTTGAAAAAGAACAGATTCCTGTTTTAATATTTTAAATTTGGCAAAAATGGTTCTTTTGAGGTTCCGGGAGGATTTATGAAACATTTTGCTGCGTTGTTGGTTGCTGCGATTTTGTTTGTTGCCTGTAGTGGCGAATCTAGTAGCTCCGCTCCCGATCCAATCGGTGAAATCTCGTCGAGTAGCAATGACGACAACGGTTCTTCGGGTAAAGATAAAGACGCATCTTCGTCTTCACAGAAAGATTCTAAAAAATCTAGTTCCTCGGTTGCAGAAAAGAATTCTTCTAGTTCCGTAAGCGGTAAGAATAGCAGCTCGTCGGCGGTGAAGTCGAGTAGTAGCGAAGATATTTTTCGAGTGTGTGAAGAAGGTGATACTGTTATAAGTGAAATGGGGTTAAATGTGTTTTATTATCGTTGCCACGATAATGAATGGGTTCTTGATTCTACCGTGAATGTTGTAAAACCCAAGGTTTATCCGAACATGGATAGCGTATTTAATCCGGCTGTGACTTATGGCTCGTTTAAGGATCCCCGTGATGGAAAGGTTTATAAGACTGTTCAGTACTATATGAAACTTCAAAGCGGTGAAACGACTTTTATTGATTCCTTTACGGTGATGACTCAGAATTTGAATTACGCTGATACGATAATCGATAGTACAACGACTGTTTTTGACGATTCAAAAGTGGAAAAACGTTGTTACAACGATGATCCTTGGTATTGTGACAATTATTTTGGTGGACTTTATACTTGGAGTGAGGCTTTGGGGCTTCCTAAAGTGTGTGATAGTGTCGGTGTTGCTGATAACTCAAAATGCAATGTTAAACTTGGCGACGATGCCAAGGTGCAGGGAGTGTGTCCGGAAGGTTGGCATGTGATGAACGAAACCGAATGGAAACATTTTGCTTTACCACGAGGAATCGATGCTAGTTATACTATGTTGTCTCGTGCCGTATGGAAGGATGGAAAAAATACGAATTCCAGTGGAATGTCTGTGTTGCCTTATGGGGATGGATCGGCTATGGCTAGTGACAGAAATGTTGCCATATTGTGGTTGCCTCAGGAAAAACAGGCAAAAGAAGATGTTGGTGCAATGTATGTTAGTCTCTCTGATTCATATTTTAGTATAGCACCAAGTTATAAGATTAGCGCTTTCCCAGTTCGTTGCGTAATGGATGAAGGCGACACTTTCGTTAAATAAGTAAAAAATGCTGCTAAGGAAAGCGGAGGCGAGTGCCTGACCGCTAAGCGGACAGTAAAGGCCGAAGGCCGTAATTTGTCCGCGTGCGGTGCAGGCAGAGACGGAGCGTTCTTCTTCTCAGACATAGGATGCCGATGCTGAACCAACCCTGAAATAAATTCAGGGTGACGTTGTTCAGCATGACAGCGGAAGGGGCGTGTAGCCTAGGCGTTACGGGCGCGGCGATTGAGCGCCCGTTAGAGAGGGTAGCGGAAAACCCGGCTAGATCCTTCGACTTCGCTCAGGATGACACTGCCGGGGTTGCAGCGAGGGGGGAGGCTTCCCCCTTTTGTTGCTATATTTGCGGTATGCCGTTTTTTACCAAAAGCAATCTTGTGGACTTGCGGGCGGAAGCCGAGCAACTTTCGATTTGCGTGGAGCATTTTCTGTATGCGTCGGAGCGCGTGGTCGAGGGCGACTACAAAACGAAGGGCTTTTACGATAACTGTATCGAAAAATGTAATGGAAGACTCAAGGCGATTCATTTTTTGATGGAGTCCATTCGTCAGGATAGGCCTGTTTCGGAAGACGAACTCCAGGAATCGCTTCCGGATTTTTTAAATTGCAAGAAAGATGCTAAATAACGAATTCGATGACGAACCGGAACCGCTCCGTCGCGTAAAGCCGACCCGCCGCGATCACCGCAGCAGGCGTATTGACGTGATGCGTGAATTGGAATCGGGCGTGGTAGACGAGCGCCCGGTCAAGGAGCGTTTCAGTCGCGAATTCAAGAATCCCCGTATCAAGAAAATCAAGGACCCGCTCGAAAAGATCGACGAGAAGGATTGCGTCGAGGGCTTGGTGGTCGAAGTGCACCGCCGCACTTGCGAAGTTCGCTTGCCAGAAGAAGGGACTGTTACGGCCATGTACCGTGCGACGACTTCGAAGGCGCTGGGGGAATTCCCGGCGGTGGGGGACCGCGTGCTTTTGGGGCAGGTGAACGAAGACGAAGATTCTGGCGAAGGCGTGGGCTCGCAGAAGTATTGCGTGGTGCGAGTGCTCCCGCGAAAGAGCGAACTCAAGCGCCCCGGTCCCCGCGATAGCTTTAGGCGTAAACTCACTCTGGCCGCAAACATTGACCAGGTGGTGATTGTCGCGAGCGTGACGCAGCCGGAGTTCAATTACGGATTTATGGACCGCTTCTTGCTGGCGGCGAACCTGAACAACCTGCCGTTCGTGCTGGTGCTGACCAAGATGGACCTGCTCCCGAATGGCGACGCTGACTTGAATGACGATATCCGCGACTTCATGAGTATCGTGGACAAGGTGATTCCCGTGAGCGTGAAGACGGGTGTGGGCCTGGAGCGCCTGCGCGAGGAACTCCTGGGCAAGTCGTCTGTGTTCAGCGGACAGAGCGGCGTGGGCAAGTCGACGCTGGTGAATGCCTTGGTGCCGGGTGCGGAACTTGAAACGGGTGCTGTGCGAGAACGCGACGGAAAGGGTAGGCATACGACGACTTCTTCGAGCCTGTTCGATTTTCCGGGTGGCGGCTACGTGATCGATACGCCGGGGATTAGGAGCATTGGCCTTGCCGACGGTGATGACGACATGGACGGCGAAACCTTGGCGAAGATTTTCCCGGGATTTTTCGAGAGCGACTTGTTTACCTGCAAGTACAGCAACTGCAAGCACCTGAAGGAACCGGGCTGTTCTGTGCGCGCAGCGGTGGAATCGGGTAAGCTTTCGCGGGCCCGCTATGCGAGTTATTTGAGAATTTTGAATTCTAGGAACTAGGTTTGATGGATATTGCAATAAAAATTACCTTGGTGGCGTCGATTGTGCTGGTGGGTTACAACCTGCACCAGTTGGTGACGAGTTACGAGGCAATTTGCGAAAAGGTCAAGGAATTCAAGGCGATGGCGCTGGAAAACGATTCGGACGAAAGTTCGATTCGCCGTTCGAATTTTGTGTTGACGGGATCCCTTTCGCTTTTGTTTATTGTGCTGACGTACCTTTCGGACTTTGCTTATTGGGTGGTGGGCGCCGTATTCTTGAAGCTTGCCATATCCATGTACTTGTCGCATTTGGAAATTTCGCAGATTTTTAAGGAAGATTCTATCCGCCCGAAGTTTTTCAAGATGACCAAGGTCGATGCCGCGGTGAATGTCTTGATGGGGCTTGGGGTGGCGGTGATTTCTGTGTCGTGAGGAGCCTATGAAAAAGATAATCGCCTTGCTCGTGTTTGCGCTGTTCGCCTGCGTTCCGGCCTGGTCCCAGGATGCTATGTCTATGGAACCGATGGGTACCGGTGGCGCAAGTTCGCAGTCTGCAGGACCGTTGCTTAACGGAATTCGTACGCCCTTGATTTTGGGCGGAGCCCTTGGCTTTGGCTCGGGGACGGGCGTGGGTTCTGACCGCGGAATCGGACTTTACCAGATTGAACCCATGATCGGTATTTGGTACCCGGGACTTGGCGTGTTCCGTGTGGGTTACGGCATGTTCTGCTACGACGAAGATATGGAAAACGGTGAAGAATACGACGTGGACCATTCTGAATTTGATTTTGAACTAGGTATCCATTTGCTGGGTGAAGTTTACTTGATGGGTAGCTATTCACGTGTCAAGGAACTGAGCGATTTGGGCGATATTGCCTGGAACGAATGGGGTGTGAGCTTTGGTTCGCTGTTCTCCATATTCTCGAAGACCCTGCTCTTTGCCGAAGTGGGTTACCGCTGGGTGTTGACCCATTATGACCCGTTTAAGGACAAGAAGGTTCATGGTGGCCGCCTGCAGTTGAATGTGGGCTTCGCCTCTTATGTGTTCTAGTTTTTTTGCGGGACCCTTTAGGGTTTGATGCAATCTGTGTTTGATTTTTGAGGATTTAAGTTGTCTGAGTTTAAGAAGAATGTTGCTGTTTTAGGGGGAGCGTTCGATCCGGTTCATTTGGACCATATTAGGGTAGCAAAGACTTGTCTGCAAAAAGGATTTTGCGACGAGGTGTGGTTTATGCCGAGTCCTGACCGCTGGGACAAAAAGCTGAATGCGAGCCCTGAAGACCGCTTTGCCATGCTGGAACTCGCCATGGAAGGCGACCCGCGGCTGATTCTTTCGGATTTGGAAATACAACAGGGCGACTTTCGCGGTTCGTACGTGTTCTTGTGCGGACTCAAGGAAAAATTCCCGGATATTAACTTTCGCCTGTTGACGGGAGCCGATACCTATGACGGCATTCCGCATTGGCGCGACCCGATGACGTTCTTTGGTACGAATTATAACGGCCACTTGTTATTGCGTGACATTGAACTGATTGTATTCGCCCGTAACGGTTACCCGAAGCCAGACATGGAGGCCCACAAGGCGAAAGGCTACGCGGATTTATTGTGGCTTGGCCCGGAGCAGGGCTTTGAAGGCGTGTATTCGAGTACCGCGATTCGCAAGGCGTTGCTGTGCGGCGAAGAACCCAAGGGATTGCACCCGAAGGTGTACGAGTATATTAAACAGCATAATCTGTACAGGGAATAATGTCGCGCGCGCCATCTGATATGTACTTTGAGAGTGTGGTGCAGCCGGAGCATGAAGGCTGGCTGTTGCTCGATTCGCTCTGCAAGCGCTTTACTTACCACAGTCGTGAACTGTGGGGCGAAAAGATTGCGAACGGCTTTGTGGCGGTGAATGGAGAAGTCGCTAATTTGGAGACTGTCGCGCATCGTGGCGACAAGGTGGTTTATCACGTAACGAACTACACCGAGCCCGAAGTTCCGACGGATTTTAAGGTCGTGTTTGAAGACGACGAATTCATGCTGGTGGCAAAGCCTGCGGGCGTGCCTGTACACCATACCGGCCATATATTCTACAATACCTTTACGGCGATTGTGCGTCGCGGGACAGACTACGAGACCGCGACCCCCATGCACCGCCTGGACCGCGATACGGGCGGACTCATGCTGTTTGCGAAGTATGCGGAGTCGGCGGCAAGATTCCAGAAGAATCTGGAGCGCATCTTGCTGAAGAAGTTCTATATGGCGGTCGTGCGCGGGGACTTCCCGTCTGAACTTGTAGATTGCACGATGCCTTTGCGCGAAGACCCCGCGGACCGCTTGCGGCTCCGCATGCATCACTTTGCCGATGGCAAACCCTGCCACACGCGCTTTAGGAAGGTGGGCGAGGGGCAGCTTTTACAGCCGGTGGCAGGCGAGTCGAAGTACTCGGTGGTGGAGGCGGAACTTTTGACGGGCCGCAAGCACCAGATTCGGGCCCACCTCGCCGAGCTCGGGTACCCGATTCTGGGTGACCGCCTGTACAGCTTCGATGGAATCTACTACGAGAAGATGTCGCGCTCCTGGTCTCGGGATCCCTCTGTCGACAATTCTGAGGAAGGCCTTACCGCCGAAGACCTCATGGCCCTCGGCGGCAAGTCCCAGATGCTGTATGCGTACAAGGTCGAAATCCAGTTGCCTTATTGGAAAGAATCCCGCGTTTTCGACTGCGCAGACTACCCGGCAGACATGGCGGCGCTTGTCCAAAACGCTAAAAAGAATGCTTGAGTTGCGAAAAAGCTGACGAAAATGATTTTTTTTCAAAAAAAACGCAAAAAAATCGCCCTTACCCCTTGACGAAATATTCTGAATATCTATATTTGGTGCCGTCGATGAGAGCAATCTCAAAGACAAAAGTCTAGCGACTAGATTGCTTCATAGCTCAGTTGGTAGAGCCCGCGACTGTTAATCGCGTTGTCCTTGGTTCGAGTCCAAGTGAAGCAGTGAAAAAGGTTCCGATGAAAGTCGGGACCTTTTTCTTTTTCGGGGTCTCCAGATGGTTTGTGCCTAGGAAATGGAAAAAATATTTCTATTTTTTAACAAATCAGTTCTATTTGGAGAATAGCACCGTGCGTTTTCTAAAAACTTTCCTCTTTTTAATTTTGTGGGTAGGGGTTCCCTCAGTGTCTTTTGCTGACGATGACCTGTGGGGGAGTGATAGTGAACAGGCCGGTTCAGGAGCCGAAAACGATCTGTGGGAGACACCCGCTCCCGCGCCGAAGCCTGTTGAAAAAGCGCCTGCTGCAAAACCTGCCGCTAAACCAGCTGCGAAGCCTGCCGAAAAGCCTGTGGCTAAACCGGCCGAAAAACCTGCAGAGCAACCCGTTGCTCAACCTGTAACACAACCTGTTGCCCAGCCGGTTGCCGAATCTGCGCCGGAACCGATTATTCGCCGTGGTGATCCGCTGCCTCGACAGAATGAACCTGTTGTCACCGAAACCGCTCCTGTTGTTGCTGATTCTGTGCAAGAAGAGCCGGTGGCTCCTGTAGCCGCAGAGCCTGATTCGGCTTCTACGGAATTCGGCACGGCGATGCTTTCCGAATCGACGGAATCGAATGTGGATTCAAATGCCGTTGTAGATTCGTTGCAGACGGATTCTTCCAAGACGGATTCGGTGGCTACGCCTGTGGCTGCTGTTGATTCCGCCGCTAAAGATACGGTGGCGGCGAAGCCTGATTCTGCCGCAGCCACTGCGGTTGATGGCTATGCATTGTACGATTCGCTCCATGCGAATAAAAAGGAATCTCTGCGTTTTTGGGGAATGGGACTTGTGGTAGATGGTTCCTATGGACTGTTTAATCAAAAGTTGATGTCCAATTCCTTTATGGTTCCGAGTGCTGGTGCCGGTATTACGGCTATGATTGGCTATTCGCATTTTGCCTTGCGCCTTGAAGGTCTTTTCAAATACGAGAGAATTTATGTGAGCGAAGAGGTGGGTACTGTTAATGAAGGCTTTTGGCGTTTGGGCGGCGGAGCCTTTGCCCGCTTTATGTCTGGACTGGAATGCGGCTTTGTTGCGGAAGTGGGCGCTTCGATCTATTCGTCCTTGACCAATGACATCGTGCTTTACGATGACCAGAAAACAGTGTGGGCGTTAAAGTCCTCGACTGAAATTCCCCTTGAAGTTGCGGTGGGTTATAAAATTCCTGTAAAGCCTGTATCTTTTGAATTTGCGGCCTTTTTCGATTATGAATTGACTAAATCCATGAATTTTGCCTTTGGCGGTGACTATAAGGCTACTGCCTGGCATGCCGGAATTCGTGCCATTGCGTGGTTGTTCTAAAGAGGGCTTGAAAACATGTTCTATTTAGGAAAAAAATATTGGACCGTTGCCACGTTGTTTGTGTTGGCTTTTTGTGGTTGCGAATCTACAGATATTACGACTTTGATTGAAATGGAAAACGCCAATAAGCCTATGGAGGTGAAGTCGGTACAGGATATATCTTACCTGGATGATTGTGATGGTTCGCAGGAAGGGCAAGTCGTATATGTAAAGACCGATGACAATCTGGTCGTATGCAGCAATGGAGACTGGGTTAAATCCGACAGTTCCGTATTGCGGAATTCTGTTCCGAAAAAGGACTCTGTTGTAAATCCCTCGGAACCTTCTAAAAATGAAACGGGATTAAAATCTAGCTGCCCGGTTAATAAGCGCTCTTCCTCAAATTTCTGCTTTGACGTGGTTATTCGAGATTTCCAGGCGAACCATCCTGACTTTGAAAATTTCGTAGAAGAATATGCCGGTGTTACCGGAAAAGGTGAAATCAAGAGGGATGCTATTTATGCGTCGGGTTATCCCGGATATGATGGATTATGGTATAGTAATGACTATTATCACCTGACTTGCGGAAACAAGACTACTCTTGCAGGAATGGCTATCGGTACGGATGGACTGCCTCTATTTGCGAATCCTTATTTGCCCGCGTATCTTCAGCAAGTTTCTACTCAGCCCTCTTTGACTTATGGAGAATGTGAAGAGGGTGGTCGTATTCGGAGAGGTTTCTACAATAATTACATAAGCAACCCGGATATGTTGGCGAAGTCTTGTCTGTCTTCCAGGATGTCTTGGTCGGACGAAGTGTACTATACACCTGGCATGGTTGCATATGGCTTGTCTTTTGTTCCGAACAATGATGGTGAATATGACATGCTGGAGGGTGCCCGAATTGCAAAAGCGGCGGAACTCTGCGATAACCAGTATTTTGATCAGTGGTTTACGGACGTTGCCGGCATTAACAAACGGTTCAATACGACGCTTAATCTTGAACGTGTCGATGGCGAATTAGGCAACTTTGTTGTCGATTACGATTACAACAATGGCGGTTTCTTCCCGTTAGATTCCATTGATCCTGTTTCGGATATGTGGGTTTCCTCAAAGTCTTGTGAGGGTTGCGATCAGTATGGGCCTCAGAGTCTTTCTATTTACTGTCCTCCATACAATTATGAGTATGCATCGACTCAAAGTGACCGCTTTGGCTATAATACCCGCGATCTTTGCTCTAGCTGGCTTTCATTTGGCGGTCCCCGTGCTGTCGAATCGGATTTCGGCTATAGCGCTGCATGGAATGCCGCTGCCGCTGCAGGAAATCTGGGCCTTCGGCATTTGCGCAATTATCATTTTACGGTACAGGCTTATGCTCAGTTTGTGTATAAGGCTGAAGATGAAGGCTATCTGCAATTCATGTCTATTGATGACATGTGGGTCTATGTGGATGGTGTGCTTGTTCACGATGGCGGTGGTGACCACCAGCCGGTTCCGTCTCCGCAGATTAGCCTGAATAAGCTGGCGGAAAACAATCACGGTTGCCATGATGGGGAACCTCTTGTATCGAAGATGATGGAGGAAGGCGCGTGTAATGAATACACATGGGTCGATGGATCCGTTCATCGCATCTGGGTTTTCTATGCAAACCGTCAAACAGATGGCTCTACGTTCTTTATTCGTGCAAAAATCTAGCCTTGGTGTGGGATAGTTTTTGTATATTGTCCATAGGGAGACTTTATGCTTAAGAAGTTATTGATTGTCTTGTTTGCCTTTGCTGTTTTCGCCGTGGCAGATCCTATATCTATCGAAGGCCGCTTGACCGAGATTCCGGGCAAGATGCCGAGCAACGACCTGTATAGCTACGTGTACGTGTTCAAGTACAAGGTGCTCAAGGTGGAATCGGGAAAACTGGATGCCAAGGATGTGCTGGTGGGCGTTTACAATCCGCTGATCGCTCGCGGCAAGGTGAAAGACAAAATGGCGGACAAGTCCAAGGGCAATGTGGGCGAGTTCAAGGCCAAGGCCAAGCATAAGCTTAAACTGGTGCCACTCGAAGGCAACTGGGATGGCGCTGTGGAAGACGAGTACTTTGACGACGAGTCTCCGCGTTACTTGGCTATCGAAGTGAACGAGTAGTTCGTGGTTTTTTCTTCTCAGCTGTTTTTGTTCTACTTCTTGCCGACATTCTTGGTCGGCTATTTCGTGCTATATAAGTTGCACGCGAAGCATTCGTTGTTGAATTTTTTCATCACGGTCTTCAGCTACATTTTTTACGGTTGGCTTGAACCGTGGCTTGTTTTCTTGATGTTCAGCTGCACCTTGGTGGTGTATGTGGCGGGTCGCTTTATTTCGGCTTCTGGAGCATCTAAATTACAGAGGAATTTGGCGCTGGGGATTGCCGTTGCGGTGAATCTCGGAGCCCTGGGCTTCTTTAAGTATTACATGTTTGGCATGGGGGTGCTGAACGATGTGGTTACGAAGCTTGGCTGTGAGCCTTTCTCGGTGATGACGGTGCTTTTGCCGGTGGGTATTTCGTTCTATTCGTTCCAGTCCATGAGTTATGCCATTGACGTGTGGCGTGGAACGGCTCCTCCGGTAAAGGATTTTGCCACTTTTGCTTGTTACGTGGCGCTTTTCCCGCAGTTGGTGGCGGGGCCCATTGTTCGCTACAATACGGTGGCCGAGGAACTGGCGACCCGTGAGCATACGCTTGAAAATTTTGTGCGAGGCATGGTATTTTTCTGCTTCGGCTTTGCCGAAAAGATTTTCCTTGCGAATCAGGTGGGGATTATTGCTGATCGCGTATTTGCCGCCGATGCTCCTGGTGTACTCAACAGTTGGTGGGGCGCCTTGGCATACATGTTCCAGATTTACTTTGACTTTTCGGCGTATTCCAATATGGCCATTGGTCTTGGCCTTATGCTTGGGTTCCATTTTCCGCGTAACTTCAATGGCCCTTACCGTTCCAAGAGCATTACGGAATTCTGGAAACGCTGGCATATTTCGCTTACGAGCTGGTTCCGCGATTACCTCTATATTCCCATGGGTGGAAACCGCGTGGGTACGGCGCGCCTGTATTTTAACCTGTTCATGGTGATGTTCGTGAGCGGTGTTTGGCACGGGGCTAACTGGACTTTCGTGTGCTGGGGCCTGTACCATGCCTTCTTCATGATTCTGGAACGGGCAAACAACAAGCAGGCGCTTTACTACAAGTTGCCTCTGGTTGTGCAGCTTATGATTACCCAGGTGATAGTGCTCTTTGGTTGGGTGCTGTTCCGCGCCGACAATATCGGTGAAGCATGGCGTATGTGGAAGTGCATGCTGGGAATGAATGCGGTGAGCTCCGCCGATGCGATTCTATCGGCTGAAATCTTTACGCCTAGTTGCCTGTTCTTTATGGCTCTGGCCTTTTTGCTTTCGTTCTGGCGATTCCGCAGTTATGACTGGTGCGACAAGGTGTCTCCCTACCGAGTGGCGGTTGCCTTTGTCATCTTTGTGGTGGCCGTCCTTGCGCTGTTTACCCAGAGCTATAATCCGTTCCTTTATTTCCAATTCTAACGACGAGTTGGGAAAAAGAGTTCTATTAAAGTAAAAGAATGTTTGTAGAGTGGGCGTCGAGCTGCGTTTTTTCTAAATTTACGCCCGATGAATTATTTATTTCGTTATTTGCTGACTTTGTGTGCATGCTCGTTTATTTGCCTGACGGGCTGCGATGTTCCATTTTCCAAGGAAGACCCGGTGGTGGTCTCGGTGGGAGAGTCTAAGCTTCGCGAATCCGAAGTTTACCGTCTTGTCCCTGAATGGGATTACATGACGGATCGTGAAAAGCTGACTTTCCTGGAACATTGGATTGATGAAGAAACCATTTACCAGGAAGCCATTGCCAAGGGCTTCTGGAAGGATCCTGCCTTGCAGGAACAGATTAAGCGTACTGAACGCAAGATAACGGTGGATTTTTATTTGCAGACCTTTGCCGATACCATGATGGTCGGTGACGCCGAAAAGCTGGATTATTATCATGCCCATCCGGAATTTTTCGTACGCGGCCGCAACTTGGTGACGGGTGCAATCCTCTACTTTAAGGATTGGCAGATGGCTGACATGTATTACAAGAGCCATAAGAAGTTGACCTATGAAACTTACCCGGCTGCCAACTGGATGGTGAAGCGTATTGAAACCTTTGATACGGTCTCGGTTAGCCCCGACAGTTGCATGATTCCGTCTCTTGCAGACGCTGAATTGGGAACGCTTTCGACCATCAAGGTTTGCGGTGGTGCAATCAAGATGGCTGTGGTGGTGTCTAGGCTTGACTCCGCCGATGTGCTGCCCTATGCCGAGGTTGCCGAAGATGTGGCTGCCCGCGCTTGGGTAGAACACCAGAAGACGGTTCTTTCTCGCCTGAAAAAGGAATGGAAAAAGGCCCGCCCGATTTTCTCGCAGATGAATGTTTTTAGTGAAAAGGAAAAGTAATGAAGTTTCCTGGTCGTTTGGTTTTTGCTTTGTGCATTCTCGGGATATCTTTTGCCGAGGCTGAACCAGCATTGATGGAAGGAATTGCTGCGGTTGTTGACGGTAAACCGATTATGCGTTCGGAGTACTTGAATAGCCTGTATCGCTTTCAGGAGACTCCCGAAGGAAACGCCATGTCGGAAGCGGATCAGCGCAAGTATGTGCTGGACCAGTTGATTGAGGAAAAGGTCCTGCTCAGCCGTATTGACCGCGATTCCATCGTGATTACCGATACCGAAGTGGATCAGCGCGTGAACGCCCACTTGTCGCAGCTGGCGGCAAGTCAGAATACGGATTTGGCGACTCTTGAAAAGGCTATTCGTGCTCAGCTCGGCATTAGCATGGCTCAGTACCGCGACCAGCTGTCTAAGCAGATTCGTGGTCACATTGAAATGGCCCGCGTACGCCAGCGACATGTTGGTTCGATTACGCCCACCAAAAAAGAGGTGGATGCCTTTTTTGCAAATTACAAGGATTCGATTCCGCAGCAGTTCAACTGCGTTCTGTTGAGCCATATCCAATTGCCTATTTTGCCTGATTCCATGATTGTGGATTCGGTGAAGCGCATTGCCGATGCTTTGATTGATACCCTTAACCTGGGCATGAGCTTTGAACTGTTGGCCAAGGCCCATTCGCAGGATACTTCTGCTGCCAAGGGCGGCGATCTGGGGTATTTCAAGCGCGGCCAGTTGGATCCGGCTTTTGAACGTGCTCTGGACGCCTTGAAGAACGGTCAGTACTCTTCGAACCCGGTGAAGACGAAGCTGGGATGGCACATTGCCCGTGTGCTTGGCCGTAAGGAAGACGGCGTTCGTTCTGCCCAGATTTTGCTCCGTACGATTCCGACGGCAAAAGACACTGCTGCGGTGATTGCCCTTGCTGATTCTCTGCAGAAGAATATCAAGTCTACGGAAGCCTTTGCCGCAGCCGCAAGAAAGTATAGCGAAGACAAGTCCAGTAACTTTGCCGGCGGTCGTCTCGGTTGGTTCCAGCGCAACGAAATGGAACCGGCCTATGTGGAACCTGTCGCCAATTTGGAAGTGGGCGAAATTTCGGAACCGGTTTTGATTGATGGCGCTTACCACTTGTTCCGTCTGGATGATTCTCGCCAGACCCGCGATTTGAATTTGGAAGAGGATTACGGTAAGATTGAACAGATGGCTGCAACCCATCTTGAAAATCAGAAACTTGAAGCGCTAGTGAAAAAGTGGCGCGAAGAAGTGCATATCGAAATCCGCATGACGGAATAATTTATTTTTCGTTAAAACAATAAGTCGCGAGCCTTATGATTCATTTTAACCACGTCACAAAATCTTACGAGGATAATTGGAAGGCTCTTTCCAACGTGACGTTGCGTATTCATAAGGGTGAATTCGTATTCTTGACGGGACATTCTGGTGCCGGTAAGTCGACGCTATTGAAGTTGATTTACATGGACGAACGACCGGACGAGGAACGCGGCGGCCAGGTGATGGTGAAGTTTACGGGCGACTGCCTGTATGACAGCAAGAATACGCCGGACAATAAGATTCAGGCGCTCCGCCGCAAGATGGGAATTATTTTCCAGGACTTTAAGCTGCTACCGGATCGCAATGTTTTCGAAAATGTAGCCCTTGCTCTCCGTATTGTGGGAACACCCAGCAAGCTGATCAATGCGGCGGTATTCGATGCTTTGGCCTTAGTGGGCATCAGCCAGAAACGTTTTGCCATGCCGTATACGCTTTCGGGTGGTGAACAGCAGCGTGTGGCTATTGCGCGCGCGATGGTGCACAACCCGTACCTGCTTCTGGCGGATGAACCGACCGGTAACCTGGACCCGAAAAACGCTGAAGAAGTCTTTAAAATTTTCAAGGAAATCAATGCCCGCGGTACAACTGTCGT
The DNA here is from genome assembly GCA_045221475.1 of Fibrobacter sp. GTDB lineage: Bacteria > Fibrobacterota > Fibrobacteria > Fibrobacterales > Fibrobacteraceae > Fibrobacter. The sequence continues at coordinate 41,395 of JBGUWV010000009.1, read as the reverse complement.
GATGGCAACGCATAACCCGGACTTTTACCTGAATAGTCCCTTCCGTCGCCTGGTACTTGATCACGGCGAGCTCCTGACGAGAGATTTAATTTAATTTATCTTAAATTCAGAGGGGGTGAAAATGGGTACTTGGATTAAGTGCATCTTTTACTTGCTATTTGTTAGCTTGTCTGTATTTGCCTCTGAAGATGAATCGAAAAATGAGTATTGGCGAGAAGAAAAAAGCCATAATGTGATCTATGGCGGTGTTGATGTTTCTTCATGGTCAGACCATACTGATTTCAATTTGGTTGCGGAGGGCGGGAAACCCATTTTAAATCGCCTTTACTTGACGGCTGATCTTTTGAATCTCCACATTATGTCTGACAAGGATAGGGAAGATTCGGATTCGACAGCAAGAATAACGGGCATGAGTAGCCTAGTGTCGTTGTTTTTTTTGCCATTTGTAATGTCGGGCAATGAGTCTGAAAATACTATGTTCGGTGTCTTGGCTTTGATGAATCCGACCTTGGAGTATTATTTTTGGGAAGGCTTTACGACCGTGTCGGTTGGTGTGGGGTATAAGACGGATTGGTTTGCTTTTAGCCCTGGACATGAATTTTATTTTAGACCGCACGCAGATGTGAATTTAAACGTCTTTATAGTTAGGATTTCTGCATCGTATGCGTATGTGGTCAAGGAAACCTATGACCTGAAAAAAGGTTCCAGATTTTACCTGAGAATCTACATGGGTAACTGGTATTAGTTAGACTTGGATGGCGCGAATTTCGCCGGATTTCAGGTCGTCAAGCGTATATTTGTCGAACTGGATGCGCATAAGGCGCATGACTTCGTAGCCTAAATGGGCGAGCATGCGGCGGATTTCGCGGTTCTTGCCTTCGGAAAGGGTAATTTCTAGCCAGCAGTTTTTTTCGCCTTCGCTGTGGAGGGTGGCACGCTCGGCGTGCATGAATTCTTCGCTCTCGCCGAAGACGCGGGGTGAGACGCGGAAGCCGGATTCCATTTGAGCGAGCTCGGCTGCGGTGGGTTTGCCTTTGACTTGCACGCGGTAGATTTTGAGGTGGTTTGCGTCGGTGAGGACGCGGTCCGCCCAGGCTGTGTCGTTAGTAAACAGCAGCAAGCCTTCGCTTGCGGCGTCGAGGCGGCCTACGGGAGCGATGTGCGGCATAGACTTGCCGGGGTACATCTTGGCGAATTGCTCGCGGAATAAGTCCATTACGGTCTTGCGGCCCTTTTCGTCGCTTGCGGTGGTGACGATTCCGCAGGGCTTGTTCATGGCGAAGTAGACGAATTCGCTTGCGGTAACGGGGACGCCGTCAACGAGAATTTCGTCGTTTTCGTAGGCGGGCAATTCGGGGTCGCGTATGGGTTTGCCTCGGAGAATCACGTGGCCTTCGCGTACCAGCTTTTCGGCCTGGCTGCGGCTGCAATAGCCGCGTTTGGAAATTACGCGGGCAACGCCATGGGCGCCTTGCTTTTGAGATCTTCGATTACTGAACGCCATCCTCTGCTACTGTCATTCCCGCGAAGGCGGGAATCTCCTTTCTACTAAGGTGGTTATTAGATTATATAGCTTCTCGTTTAGTGCGTTGTTGAGGGCGTCAGCTGCGGCGGTGTCTTCGAAACCCATGTCTCGGGCGCGTTCGCCGCAAATGTCGATGCCAAGAATCTTGTGGTTCTGGGCGAGAACTTGGAGCGAGTCGGCTAATTGCTCAAAAGTCAGCGAACCCTGATCCCAGTTGGTGGCAGCCTCTGTCGTAGAGAGAGCGTCTTTGTCGATGCTGATATGACACGGATGTGTCATCCTGAGCCCTTCGGCAAGCTCAGGGTAAACTCCGCCGTTAGGCAAAGTTGAAGGATCTTTTCCGAAGGAGTTTAGTTCACTTTCGCGGATGAAGGTGACTCGGTTCAGGATTTCGGTGGCGCTTACTTGGGTAAGATCCTCGCGGATTTCTTCGACGAGGTGATCGGCGACTCCGATAACGGTGACGTTCTGCACGAATTTGTTGTGGTCCAGAACTTCTTTAATCCAGCCTCCGCAACTTAAGATTCCTTCGAATCTAGGTGGTTGTATATCGGGGTGGTGGTCGAATACCACAAGGTCGAACGGCTCACGGACTGAATCTGTCCAGAGCTTGCTCATGTAGTGGTAATTGCCGTTGTCGAAGAAATGAATGCCGAAGGAATCGTTGCCAACGCTTTCGATTTGCTGGCGGAGAATCGCTTGCGCTTCGTCGTCGCAGTAGCAGTCGGTGCCGTCAACTTGTGTACAATCAAACCAATGAATATTCTTGTCGGTAGCCGCAGAATCTCGCAACCCTTGCATAAAGGGCTGTTCGGCGTAAACGCCTGTGAAATCTTGTATCGTCACCTTGTTCATTTCGCTAGAGATTGCCGCGCTATGGCCTTCATAAAATATAAACTTATTTCCCGAAACGCTTGCAGAAGGTGCAACTTTGACAAAGCGGGTGGCGTAATTCGCGCTTTTCGAATCCTTCGCGGAGACTCTTGGCGGCAGGCGTTTCGAGAATTTCGGCAAGGCTTTGTTTTTCAATGTGCCCGAGCGTGATTTGCCCGCTATAGTCAAGGCAACAAGCGACAACACGACCGTCGTGCAGAATCGCTACATGTGTATCGAGGGCGCGGCATGAACCTGTGGTAGATTTGGCGCGGCTTTCGTCTAACTCGGGCCATTCAAAGCGGGAATCTTGATGCAGGTAAATTCTTCCGACAACAGGGAAACTCTTGTGCCGACTGCAGAAATGTTCCAACGAAATTTGCGCGCTAGGTTCGGCGCTGCTTGACGTGCTACTGAAAGCCTCATTTACTTTAGTGAGCATGGAGCAATTCCATGCGTCGCTAGCCGCATCGCCTACGTTCCAGAGCCTTAAATTAATGTACAGGTCGGGTCGAATGGCATTTGCCATCTTGCAAAAGTCAAGTACATCTTGGAGGTGGCGTGAGGCGATCTCTGGCGGAAGTTCGGCATAGGCATGCGTTGAAAAATTCACCTGTCGCACGGCGGGGGAGGCAAGAATCAGCTTGCCGGTGCGTGCAATGGTGGTGCCGTTTGTGGTCAAGTTCAGCTTTAGCGGAGTGGCTTCCAGTTTTTTTAGGAAAAGACCGAATCCCGGATGCAGCGTGGGTTCGCCAAGTACATGAAAGTAGACATTCTCGGCTACGGTTGCTGATTCGGCAATGCAACGCTCGAACAGTTCCGAACTCATGAAATCACGCTTGCCATGCGAATTTTCAGAAGAATCCTTTCCGCAAGGGCAAAAGCTGCAATTCAAATTGCAAACATTCGTGATTTCAATATAGACCGCATTCATGCTTTATTTAAGTCTCAGCTTTTTCTGGGCGTAAATGCTTTGACCGCCGTTGCAAACGAAGGCGAATACGCATACGATAAAGAAGGCGGGCAATGTGTCAAATCCAAAAATCTCGGCGCCAATGAAGATGGGTGCCAAGAGCGTGTTGGTTGCTCCGCCAAAGACGGCGGCATAACCGAGAGCAGCGGCAAGCGGCAGGGGAACGCCCACCATGGCGGCAACCCAAGCGCCGAAGGTTGCTCCGATGGCGAACAACGGCGTGACTTCGCCGCCCTTGAACCCGACGGCAATCGTTGCTATCGTGAGTGCAAATTTCAGAATCCAGTCGCAGGCAAAAACCGTCGTGCCAACGGCGGCTCCATTTGCAAAGCAATAATCAATCAGGTTCGTGCCCAGGCCCGCGTAGCGGCCCTGCCAGAACAACAGCAAAAGAAGGCTGATGGCAATGCCGACAAAGGCGATGCGCTTGACCGCATTCGACAATTTATTCGCGGCGAGTTTCTTGGCGAGTGAAAGCAGCTTGGCAAAACCGCCTCCAACGATGCCGAAAAGTACACCGAGTAATGCCAACTTCAGCACAAATTGAATATTCAATCCGGTTTCGTTCCACAAGAGTCCGGCTACATTCCAATCCGGGAAAATGGTGCTTAAATTCACCGAGAACTTTTCAAGTCCGAGCATTTCGGAAACCTTGTAGGCCGTAAATGCGGCAACCGTTGCCGGAAGCAATGCCGACAGATTCAGGTAGCCGACGAGAAGAACTTCGAGCGCGAGTGCAATGGCTGCAAGCGGTGTCTGGAAAAGTCCGGCAAAGCCTGCGGCCATGCCTGCAATCAGCAAAATCTTGCTTGCGTTTTCGATATGAATCTTTTTGCTGATGTTGTGCCCGAGAGTCGCGCCAATCTGAATCGCGACGCCTTCGCGGCCGGCGCTACCGCCGAATAAATGAGTAAGCCAAGTGCTTACTGCTACCATCGGGATCATGCGTAGTGGAATTTCGCTTTCTTTCCCATGAGCAACTCCGAAAACCATGTCCATGCCGCGTTCGGTGCCTTTGCCAAATTTCTTGTAGCCAAGAACAATTGCAACACCAATCAAGGCGAGTCCCGGAATCCAGTAAAGCGGGTTTGCGTCGCGCACCGCGCTCACCGCCAAAAGAACCTGCCCAAAGAAAGCCGTAAGTGCGCCCACAATTGCGCCTAATAAAACAGCGACAATCGTCAAAATCGGGAGCGATAGCCATTTTTGAACAAATGCCTGAATTCGCACCTTCATTTGTTCCTTCGCCATGTGCATCATTTGCTCCTTCATTTCGGGAGACATGCCGGCGAATTGTTCCTTGAACTGGTTGTATTTGCCAAAATCTCTAAAATTCATGGATAATCCTTGATTGCGCCGTAAATTTAGAAATTTAGATAGAAAAACAGATTTAGTATATTTTAATTATGAAATTGGATTCCCGCTCTAAAAAATCTTTAGTTAAAGTTTCTTTGGCGATGTTGATGTCGTCACTCTTGGTGACAGGACTTTCTTCTTGTGCCTCGAATAAGCCGGATGCATATTCGCCCGCGACCGAAAACGTGTCTGTGGAACGCCCGGTGGCACTCCCGCCTCAGCCTTCGACGCCTGTGACGGTGTTCGAGATGCGTTTTATCAATGCAGATAAGCAAGTGCGTGTGGTCAATAAGCCCACTCTTGCGGCGCTTGATTTTGCGGCGTATTTCAATAATCCGATTCGCTTGGCGGGCAAAGAAGAAAAGCCTGAAAACTATACCGGCAAAATGGCATCGGCAAAGCTAGCGGAATATCCGTTCCCGATGCTGGATTCCCTTTCGGAATACGAACCTGCCGCTGTTGCGGGCCGCCAGCCTTTGGCTTGGGAACCGCTTGCGAAAATTCTTTATGCGCAGACTGGAAACGATTCCCTTTCGCAGGTGTTGAATGCCGTTGAAGCGGTGAAGTGGGATGAACCCGATGTGTTCAGAGCCTTCCAGACGGTAACCCGCATGTGGGGCGTTCCTCTGAGCGATGGTTCGGTAGACTGGTGGGTCGAAGTGATGCCTGCCATGTGGACGGAACGTTCTGTGTTCTACGGAAAACTGAAGCTGTCTTCGAAGGGTGAAACCGCAGAAATCCTGAATTATTACTTGACCGGCGAAATGAACATTGACGATGCCATGAACTGGGCTCGTACTTTGTCGTCTTACTGGTATCCGACTTTGAATACCGACTTGGAGCCCCATACTGCTGGAGCCCCGTGGGAAGGTGACAAGAATAGGCCTTTTGCCGTGATGCGCGGAAACCCGATGGGAACTCCTATGTGGATTGCCTTTGAAGTACCTGCATTCCGCATGAATGATGAAGCCTTGCGCGCCAAGCGTACCGCGGATTCTTTGGCAGAGGCGGGCGAGGTGGTTCCGGTGAATCGTATACTTGATACGAATTCAGCATTCAGGCTTGAAACGCTTGCTTCGCTCGAAGGTTCCTGCCCTGAAAATGCAGCGACGAAAAAGTTCCGTGATGCGCTCTCGAAAAAGCTTAAAAATCTGCCTAAGGAACAGAACGCTTGGGCTGGTGGCGACATGCTTTGGTTTAGACGCAACGCTAACTACCTGCTCGCAGATAAAATAACCGGTCAGGATAGCTTGCATAATCCGCTCCCGCGCCTGTTGGAACTCAAGAAGTATTTGGATTCCTTGAACGTGCAGCTTTTGGTGGTGCCGGTTCCTGTGAAAGAAGAAATTTATGGCGAACGCTTGGTCGAAGGCACTACCGCAGACCTTTGCGTGAACCCGGCCGGTCGTGAATTTACCCGCGAAATGCTTGCGGCAGGGCTCGATGTGCTTGACCTTTACCCGGCCCTGATGGCGGCCAAGTCAGGAGATGAACCTCCTCATTACAGCTACCAGCGTTACGATACTCATTGGGCTTTGCCCGGCATGATTGCGGCCATGGAATTGCTGGCTTCTCGCGTGACGCAGTACTCTTGGTACGCCGAATCGGGCGCACAGCCGGGTTCCTTGAATCTTCAGGAAACTAAGACGCTTAGAGAAGGTGATTTGGTGGCTCATTTGCCCGATGCCGAAAAGTCCAAGTATCCGGCAGATACCTTGCCGGTTATGAAGGTCTTCAAGGGCACCGAAGCTTATAAGGGTGGCAAGAATTCGCCGATTCTTCTGATGGGAGATTCCTTTACGGGCGTATTTGAATCCGTCGATCAAAAGAGCGGCGGCCCGGGCTCGCTTTTGGCTTATGCGACAGGGCTCGATGTACAGGTGCTTACCAGCTGGGGCGGCGGCCCGGGCGTGTACCACCGCATGATGAAAATGAAGAAGGACATGCAGAGCAAACGCCTCGTAATCTACATGATGACTGCTCGCGACTTCTGGCAATCTCCCATGGAATGGGACGGTCTTTAGTCTCTATGCTTGCTCGTCTTTCTGCTCTCGCTAAGCGATTCTTTTGGCCGATGCTGATTGTTGTCTTTGCAGCGTCATTGGCGTTGGTGCTTTGGAGTGGACAAACCGAGAGAATGAGCTTTAGAGATGCGGCTTGTTCTTTTGAAGACAAATTGCCTGGCTGCTTGGATGCTGTTCCGGTGTGGAATAGTGGCCTTGCTTTTTACGATAGTGCTTTGAAGACGACTGGTGATACTTTGCAGAGCTTGAAAGCGTTGCTTTGGGAATACTGGAATTTGAAATTTGCCGGAGCGGGGGAGCCTGCGGTGGCGCAAAATTCCATATTGCCTTTGCGCGTTCTTGAAACCCGAAAATCCGGTTGTATGGGACTTTCGTGGCTTGCCATGATGGTGGCTGAATCTAGGCAGATACCCCTTGCGGTTGTCATGCTGCCGGGTCATGTGTTCTTGCGTTATGGGGACTCTGCAAATAGTGTGAATTTGGAACCCAATCGAGAGGGTTTTTCTTACACCGATGGCGAATATCGAGAAAAGTATAAAAAAGGCCCTTGGACGGGTCTTGAAATTAAGCCTTTGACCCCCACACAATTTGTGGGACTAGCCGCCTTTAACATGGGTAATTTATATTTGGATAGCGATTTGCGCCGGGCTTTAACCTGGTACCGTATGGCCGAGGAATTTTTTTCGGAATATCCAGGCATCAAGGCGAATCAGGAAATTGCCAAAAGCCGCCTGCCAGACCATTTGTAGGTTAGCTTAATAGCTGAATTTGCTATTTTTGATAAATGCGGCTATTTATTTATATTGCAGTTTTTTTGTTGCTTTGCGCCTGCTCTAATTCGGAGGGTGTTCCTGCTTCTCCGCAAAGTTCGCCGGTTGATGTCGTTGACGATTCCCTTGCGGGAATGGTACGTGTCAATTCGATAGATGCAATAGCTGTTTTAGGAACCACGGACAATGATGCTCGTGCTAATGAACGGCCTGAAATGAAAGTGAAATTCAGTTATGATTTCTCCATAGGCCAACATGAGGTGACTTGTGGGGAATTTGATTCCCTGATGAAATCGGCTTTCGGATTGGTTCTGAATTGTGCAAACGACCAATTTCCGGCTACAAATGTGACCTACTACGATGCTGTTCTGTATGCAAATGAACGCAGCAAGGCCGAAGGTTTTGATACGGCCTATACCTATACTTCCGCAGATTTTGACTTTGAAAAGCACTGCACCAATCTAGAAGGCTTTGCTTATCGCTCCGAGGCGAAGGCCTATCGTTTGCCGACTGAGGCGGAGTGGGTTCTTGTTTCCAGTCAAAATTGGAATAATCGAAATGGATGGAATGCTGAAAATTCGGATTACAAGTTGCATCCGGTTTGCAGCAAGCTGAATGCCGACGACAAATTTTGCGATCTGATTGGCAATGCCATGGAGTGGATGAATGACTGGCTTGGTGATTTCCGCGATACGACTCTAGAAAATTATGTGGGTGCTCCCGATGGGGGGGCGCTAGGCCAGCGTATTGTGAAGGGAGGTAGCTACCGCAATACGGCTGAATCTATCAAATGGTATAGTCGAGGCGATATTTATACGGTTACTTCATCTACCCGAGCTGATTATGTAGGCTTCCGCTTGGCATTCGGTGCCATTCCCGAGGCCGTATGGATGGGAAACGACGGTCGTGCGAATGATTCTCGAATAGTTTCGTTGGTGAATTCTGCGACAATTCGTTCTCTTGTTGGCACATACAAGGCGAAACTCGCTTTTAGAAACGACCTTTCTGGGAATCTTGCCTACGTCGATTATTCTGGCGGAATTCTTTCTGTTGTGGAAATTGTTGATACGATTGAAGTGTACCATCCGGAGATATCTCCTGATGGCAGGCATGTGGCTTTCTGTACGGGACTTGAAGGTGTATCAGGTTCATCTTCTCTCTATGTTCGTGACTTGAATGTTGAAGGCTCAAATCTCGTGAAGCTCAATGTGGAAAGTGCCGTAATTCCCCGGTGGCAGGTTCTTGAAAATGGCGATACGGTAATCGTCTATGTGACCGATGCGGGGAACAACAAGGATGAATCCTCATTCAAGTCGGCCTCTACCTGGCAGGTGAAATTTGCAAATGGCAAGTTTGGTTCTCCGCAGAAACTTTTCGACGGGGCTTATCATGACGGTATCAGCGAAGATAATACTCTGGCTATTACGGGGGCTCGCCTCCTTCGTGCCCGCATTGCAGGGCATGATGCTGTATGGTATGAGGGGGAGCAGGCCTGCAATGCCTCCCTTTCAAAAGATGGTAGTAAACGAACTCTGTTTCTTGATTTCGGTGGAAAGACGGGACGAACCTTTGTCGGAAAAAGTTATGGTACTCACGAACGCTTGTTGATTGCTGACAGCAATGGAAAATTGATACAGTCTGTGGGTGCTCCAACCAACTTTTCTTACGACCATAGCGAATGGGCCAAGGCAGCGGGTGATTTTGTTGTTGCGACTTTGACGAATTCGAATGGCGCCCATCAAAAAATTGTACTTGTAAACCTTGCCGATAGTTCGATTGTTGATCTTATTGAAGGTGATGAACTCTGGCATCCCTGTCTTTGGGCGGCAGAAAATTCACTTGTCAACGATGATACTTCGCTAGATCTGGATAGCGCCGGAATTTATTTTAATAATTTGGGTGGAGAAGCGGCAATAGTTCTTCGCTACAAAATGGAACTCTTGTGGGATTATAGGGATTCTGCTAATGTCGTGGTGGTAGGGTCGTCGCGGCCGCTTAATGGCATCAACCCCATGGAACTGGGGGAGCCTTTTTTTGCGATAAATCTTTCTAATATCCCCAATATGATGGTTACTTCTGAATACCTGTTGCTGAATTATGTGTTCCCTCATGTAAAAAATTTAAAATACGTAGTTGTTTCTCTTGATATTGATTTGTGGTACCATAGTGAATCGGAAAGTTATAACTTTTTCTATCAGGAATATCTGAATTATCCTGGCTATGTTTATGACATGAATCATAACTATTGGAAATATGGTTTTCCTGAACAATTAAGCCGCTTGACTAAAGAGTCCCTTGGGGCGGAGTATTATCAGAATCTTCTGGTAAAATCTCGCGGCAGTGTCTACGAAGAGTCGAATTCGTGGGAGGATAATCCTTCTCTGGATAATGACAGTACATGGAGAGATGAGCTTTTTTATAATTACGAAGCGAGTTTAAACCACTTGAAAAATATATTACGTGAATCGGAAAGAACCGGTGTCTATGTAATTGGAATTGTATTCCCACAGAGTCCGAATTTTAAGAAAACAGGTTCGTTCGGAAGATATGGTATTCGAAGAAGTGAAGCCCCTGCGTTGTTGGATAATCTGAAAAAACTTGAAAAAGAATATCCTCATTTTGTTTTCTGGGATGAAAACAAAATGGGCTCGCATGATTATAAGGATGAAATGGCTATGAATAGGGATCATTTGAGTGTCCTTGGTGCATCGAAGCTGACATCACGCCTGGATTCCCTTTTGAGGACGTTGAAATGATCAAATTGATTTTAGTTCTGCTTGTTTTTTGGCTTTGTTCCTGTTCGAATTCGGACTCGGTCTCTGTATATCCGCAAAACACTTCTTTGGAAATCGCAGAAGATTCCCTTGTTGGGATGTTCCGCGTCAGGACCGCCGAATCTGTTGCCATCTTGGGAACGGACTTGGAAAAGGCGAAGGCCAATGAAACACCTGCGATGCAGGTGAAATTTGATTATGATTTTTCAATTGGCAAACATGAGGTTACATGTGGCGAATTTAATTCTCTGATGAAGCCTTTGACGGGGCTTTCACTAGACTGTGAGGGTGATAGTCTCCCTGCGACAAATTTGACGTACTATGACGCTGTTTTATTTGCGAACGAACGTAGCAAAGCCGAAGGTTTCGATACGGCCTATACCTATATTTCGGCGAGTTTCGACACAGAAAAGCATTGCATAAATTTGGCTGGGCTTGTCTTTCGTCCCGAGGTAAATGCGTATCGTTTGCCGACTGAAGCGGAGTGGAATCTGGTGGCTGCTTCGAACTGGGAAAAAGGTTGGACGGCCGATAATGCAAAACAAAAATTGCATAATGTTTGTAGCCGCGATACGGCTGCAAGAATCTGCGATATGGTCGGAAATGCGATGGAATGGGTGAACGATTGGCTTGGAAACTTACGTGATACGACTATCGTAAATTATGTGGGGGCTCCCGATGGCGGAGCCTTGGGACAACGCGTGGTAAAGGGCGGTAGTTATCGTAATGCCTCTAAATCCATCAACATCTATAGCCGTGGTGACGTGTATACGGTCACGTCTTCGACCAGGGCTGATTATGTCGGGTTTCGTCTTGCTTATGGGACTATTCCCAATCCCATTTGGATGAATGCGAAAGGAACTGCAGCGACAAGCCGTATCCTTCCTTTGGCAACTCCAGCGACAATGCGTTCGTTGACGGGAACCTACAAGGTAAAACTGGCGTTTCGTAACGACTTGACGGGGAATCTCGCTTTTATCAATTATGGCAGTGGTTCATTGTCGGTTGTTGAAATTGAGGATTCCCTTGCCGTTTACCATCCTGAAATTTCTCCGGATGGGCAGTGGGTTGCCTTCTGTACAAAGCTTGAAGGCGTATCTGGAACGTCGGCTGTCTTTGTGCGTCGATTGAATGCGGATGGTTCCGATTTAGTAAAGCTGAATGTCAAAAGTGCTGTGATTCCCCGTTGGCAGGTACTTGAAAATGGCGATACGGTTATCGTTTATGTGACCGATGCGGGGAATAATAAAAACGAAGCTTCTTTTAAGGCCTCATCGACTTGGCAAGTGAAATTTGCAAATGGCAAGTTTGGAACTCCGCAGAAGCTTTTCGACGGGGCCTATCATGGGGGCTTTAGCGAAGACCGTTCTTTGGCCGTGACGGGGGCGCGTCTGCTTCGTGCCCGCGTTTCTGGGCGTGATATGGTATGGTACGGCGGCGAACAGGCCTGCAACGTGTCGTTGGCGAAAGATAGCAGTAAACGTACTCTGTTCCTTGATTTTGCCGGAAAGACCGGTCAAAAATTTGTGGGTGAAAAATATGGAACGCATGAACGGCTGCTGATTGCTGATTCTCTAGGGACGCTAATTCTGTCAATTCCTGCTCCGGGGGGATATTCCTTTGACCATAGCGAATGGGTCTTTGGATCGGATAAACTTGTGGTGGCGACGCTTTCGAATGATGATGGGGCCCATACGAAAATAGTGTCGGTCAATTTGCAGGACAGTTCTATTGTTGACATCCTTGAAGGCGATGAAGTTTGGCATCCGAGTCTTTGGGCCAATCCCAATGTGATTCCGTCGAATGAATTCTTGCTTGATTTAGACAGTGCGGGAATGTATTTCATTGAAGGTGGATCTGATAGGTCAAAGATTTTGCGGTACCGCATGGAAATGATGTGGAAATATAGGGATTCTGCAGAACTGGTGGTGCTTGGATCTTCGCGTGCGGCAAATGGAATAGATGCCTCTATAATTGGTGTAACCTCGGTTAATTTGTCTTATTTCCCTAATTCCTTCTTTGATGTATGTCATATGTATGAACGTTATGTTGAAAAAGGTTTCAAGAAATTAAAATATATTGTGGTTTCGGTTGATATTGATTTTTGGAATTTTTCACCTCAGTTTAGTTTCTTCAGCTCGGAATACGAACAATTCCCGGGATACGTTTACGACCAAAATCATAATTATTGGTTAGATGAAGATTGTAATACAATTTACGCAGCTACGCAAAATGCCCCTGGCCTAGATACGTATAAAGGAATGTTTTTGGGTCTAAAAAGTTCCGAATTTGCAACTTCCCAGGGATGGGGGATTTCTGAATATGAAGATAGCACTTGGATGGACCGACAGAGGGCTGCTTATGAAGAAACTTATGTTGCCTTCGTGGATTTTTTGGAACTTACTCTGCAAAAAGGGTTGACCGTTGTAGGGATTGTTTTCCCTCAGTCTCCGGCTTATCGAAATTCGGGCATCTGGGGACGGCATGGCTTGCGTCGTAGTGAGGCGGTCGAAATTCTAGACAGTCTGGCAAGATTGCAAAAGAAATACCCCCATTTCATTTTTATGGATGAAAATAAAATGGGCTATCACGATTATGATGACTCCATGGCTCAGGATTGTGATCACATGAATGCACGCGGTGCAGAACAGCTGACGGTTCGTTTGGATTCGTTGCTTAAAACATTAAAATGATAATAGCTGTTTTTGTCATCCTGTTCGCGATTTTCCCGCTGACCGATACCGACATCTGGTGGCATCTGGCCTGCGCTCGTGAATGGGTGACTACATGGACTCCTGTCCGCACGCCCGTTGTGAATGTCCATGAATATTTCCAATGGGTTGTAGGTGCTGTTTATGGCCTGGGTGGAGCTCCGCTTTTGGTGGCTTTCAAGGCGGTGTTGTGGGGTGCGGTCTTTGCGCTGTTTCTATGTAAGAAAGATTTCCAAAAGAATGTCTTTGCGAGCCCCGTAGGGGCGTGGCAATCTCTAGTGGCGATACTCATCATATTCGTTTTCCGTTACCATTTTGAAATTCGTCCGGTACTTTTTTCGCTATTGTTCCTTGGAATATACTGGAATGCGATTCTGTGGCTAGCCAAAGAATGGCGTGAATCCCGGTTCGGTATAAAGCGGGTTGTGTGCGCTGCGCTGATTCTTGCGATTCAATGGTTTTGGTGCAAGTGTCAGGGGCTTTATATCTTGGGCCCGATCTTTGCAACGCTAGTGTTGTGCGTCAGTTTGGTTGAATCTAAAAAGCAGGGCCGATTTTCCGCAAAATACATTGTTCCGCAAGTTGTTTTTGTTCTACTCCTCTGTGCAATGCCGTTCTTGCATCGCGAAGGCTTGGCGTTATTCCTGTATCCGTTTGCGTTGCTGGATCGCCTGCTTGGCCTTACTCCTTCTGCCGCGGTATTTGCAAGTCAAATTTCCGAGAACCGTTCTCCTATAACGCTTTTGCTGGCGGGGGAGAATATACTGGAAAGTGTGCTGATGATTTTGCTCTGCATGGCAGGAATTTTTGTGAGTATAAAAAGAATCTCTAGAAGCATTGTCCCGAATGGGGCTCTTTTTGTGACAGCGATTCTCGCCCTTGTTGCCGAACGTAATTTCGTGCTGTTCTTGCCGGTGCTTTTGGGAATGAATAATGAACAATTAAAAGTGAATAAATCCATTTCACATTTCACATTTCACATTCCACGTTATTTGATTGCGCTTGTTCTTGCTTTTGTTTTAGGTCTCTGGGCTCGTTCGCTTTTTGCTTATGACTTGTCCATGGTTGCTTATCAGCGAGTACCTGTGGATGCCGCAGTTTGGATGGCGCAACATCCACATTCGGGCAAGCTGTTTAACGATGACCGTGCCGGCGGTTACTTGGCTTTGATGAACCCAGCTGATCCCATTTACATTGACGGACGGTTTATCCTTAAGACGGCAGATTTCTTTGAACGATATTTGAATTACGCCAAAGATCCGGCCTTGTTTATGCATGACGCCGATTCCCTCGGGATAGACCGTGCCTTATTCCCGCTGCAGTATTACGCCCGCTGGGACAAACTGATGTTTGCCCTTAATCAAGATTCCCGCTGGCACTTGGTTTACCGCGACGAATATTTCGCCGTGTTTGATAAACAATAGCCGAGCTGAACGGTCTAAAAAAGGCCCGGCAGCGAGTGCCGGACCCCTTTCTCTCTCGTTGGTAAAACGAAATTCAATAGTCTACTTGATCTTGAATGCACGAACCATATTGGTTGCGTTTCCGTGAACTCGTGCAAAGTACTTGCCTGCAGGGAGCTTGGTGAGCGAAAGCGTGCCGTTCACGTTATCTATTGCCATAAGCTTGTCGCCCTTCAAACTGTAGATTTCGACAGTCATAGGAGTGCCTGCAATGTGTAAGGCGTTGTCCGAGAAGGTTATGTTGGATTTCAGCTCGGCCTTTGCAAAAATTGGGGTGTCATTGCCGCCGTTCGGGCATTTGGTGTAGCTTGTGGGGTTGGTGGCAAGGTAGCCCTTGACCATATTACCGGAAGAGGTGTACTGGAGCGACGTCTTGCTCGAAGAACCCTGGAATGCGGCGGTTCCTTCGCTAATTTTAGAAGCGGACCAGTTCGCCCAGGAGAGTTGGTTGCCATCTATCCAGTTTTGCCAGCCCGTATTCTTGCTCTGGTCCGGTTCACCACCGCCATCGGCATTACCCGTGCCCCATTCGGAAACGAATACGGAAAGGCCTGCGTCGATTGCCTGCTGTGCATTTGCGCCTTCGCAAGCTGATCCCCAGGAGGTCTGTCCGCTCCAACAGTGGGAATTTGCGTAATAATGGAAAGTGTAGGCGATGTTTTCTCCAGAAACAGTATTGCCGATGGCTTCTTGCGGATTCTGGTCGTACTGTCTGTTGCCGACAAGAATCAGGTTGTCGGAATGCTGTCTAATGACGGGGACGATTTTTTCGGCGTAAGTCTTAATCTCGCTCCAGGATGTGGATATGGGCTCGTTATAAAGTTCAAAGATGACGTTGTCGTACTTGCCCCACTTTTGGGCCATTTCGGTAAAGAACTTGGTGGCGTTGTCAACTTCGGAGTGTGCCTGGTGAGAATGCCAGTCGATAATGACGTAAATGTCGTTTTCGATAGCGGCCTGTACGACCGTGTTCATGAGGTTCGTCTGGAATTCCGCATCCGATGCGTAACCGGTAATATGGGCGGATTTGTCGTCTCCGCAACTTTCCGAGCCGTCCTTGCAGCCCCACCAGTCATCGGTTGTTGTTGCCATGGCGGCGCGTACGACCTGAATGTTCATGTCGCGGACCATAGTGGAAATGCCCTCGGGTGTCCAGAATTCAGTTGCCTTGGGCAAAAGGCTCCAGTAAAGGCTCATGCCTCGTACTTGCACTTCGGCTCCATCTTTCACGCCTTCGCAACTGCCGTAAATGCGGCCTTTGCCTTGCGAGTTTTTGCCGGCCATTAGCTGACCGTATTGGCTGACAGGCCCCACGCGGGTGGGGGTGATGTCTTGGGCGAGGGCATAGGTGCTGCCCAGGGCCATTGCGGACAAAAGTGCGAGTTTTGATAAACGATTCATCATGAACATCCCTTTTTTTATTGAAAATAGGTTTTCTGCGCCAAAAATGGAAAAAAAAGAACTTCTTTTTTGTTTACATGTGTGTAATTTGTGAGCGTAATCAAGTTTTTGGGGCTTTGGGTGCCGTTTTTAGGCGGTTTTTGGGGTGGAAATTACTAGATTGCTGGGCATGAAGAATGTGATGAAATTTGCTGTTCCGGCCTTATTGGCTTTCTCGACTGTTTTTGCCCAACAGGGCGCTCCGACGGGTGCCGCTGTCGATCCTACTGCCGACGAACAGAAGGCTCTTTCTGCCCTCAAGGGTAAGCTCGAAGGTGCTATTGTCTGGGCGACAAGCCGTGCAAATTCTCATCATGATATTTGGATTATGAATGCCGATGGCACGAACGCCCGAGCTCTTACGCAGGGTGATAACGTGGACTGGTTTCCGCGCATTTCTCCGGATGGCTCGACGGTGCTCTTTAACCGCAGCAAGGGCGGCTGGGTTCCTGAAAACGATGCCAACTACCCGGAAAAGTGGGACTTGTGGATGGTCGACATTTCGGGAGAAAATGCACGCAAGGTTGTGGACAACGCTACATGGGGTACCTGGAGACCCGACGGCAAGTCCATCGTGTTCAGCCGCGCCGGCAAGGTGTTCACTATGGATCTCGCCAGCAAGAAAGAAACGCTTGTGCTCGATGGCGAAAAGGCTTTCAATAAGTCCGGCGTGATTCTGCAGGAACCGAACATGAGTCCCGACGGCAAGCACTTGGCCATTACGCTTCGAGGCTCCATGCGCGAAACGGGCGTGTGGGATCTCGCCAAGTCTCAGTGGACCAAGTCTGGTGACGGTTGCCAGATTGACTGGAACTTTGATGGCAGTAAACTCTACCGTGTGAACCCGACGGGTAACGGTGGCACGGCTGCTCCGAGTGAAATCCTTTGGTTCAGTGCCAAGGACGGCAAGCAGATTGAAAAGGTGGGCTTCTTCGGCATTCCGAAGAATGTGAAACTGATGGATCTGCCCGGTCGCCGCAGTCATGAATATTTCCCGCGTCTTTCTCCCGATGGCAAGTGGCTTGTGTGGGGGGCTACCGACAAGGGCCATGACCACGACTTGTTTGACTACGAACTTTATATCTGGAAGATTGGCGAACCGGTGGAATCTGCAACGCGTATTACCTACCATAGCGGTAACGACCGCTGGCCGGACATTTGGCTCGGTAAGGTTCCTGTAAAGGAATCTGTGGCTGACAAGGTTGCCTCTCAAGTGAAGGACGCTGTCAACGGGGCTGCAAATGCAATTCAGTCGGGTATTAGCGAAGTCAAGATGGATGAACTCATCAAGGCAATCGATCGCTTGACGGACGCCGTAAAGAATTTGGCAAAATAATCTAGTCCTCGCAAAGTTCTTGCCTGCTCGCTATCCGGGAGTTGCCGGAATCGTTCGCTTGTCAAGAACATTTTGCTCGGATTATTGCTTGCTGTTGTTATCCGAACGGATTTTAAAGCACATAATGGCGTAGGCGCCGGCGACATTCATGCTCGCCTTGCGGCCAGCCATCGGAATAGTCACTTTCATCGTCGCTTCGGCCATCAGTTCCGGAGCGATTCCTAATTCCTCGTTTCCGAGAATAATGAGGCCTTTCTCGGGCCATGTTACGTTGTTTATGCTCGGGATGTCTTCGCCGGTTTCGAGCGCGATGATTTCGTAGCCGTTTTCCTTGTGCCACTTTACGCAATCGAAGGGCGATTCCCAGCGCTTAATCGGAATCCATTCCTGGCAGCCGCGGGCGGCGCTCTTGACTGTTACATGGTCGGGGCCGCAACTGTAGCCGCTGAGGTGGACTCCTTCGAGTCCGAAGCAGTCCGTGCTGCGAATGATGGAACCTACGTTAAAGGCGCTTCTTAGATTGTGAACCAGGACGGCAAACGGGAGCGGAGGTTCGTTTGCGACTTCGCGGTCGCCCGGCTCTTGTTCCAGGTACACGTCGCGTTCGAACCCGAGCCCGGCTCTGGTGCGGAATGTCTTGTACAGGTCAATCATTTGAGCCTGGTTTTTGCCGGTTAGACGCTCGCTTTCGGGGAGCTTCATCCATTCGGCGTAGGTCTCGAATTCACGCTTGGCTCGGGGTACGTCATCGCCCAATTGCAGGATGATGACACGTAAAAGTTCGGCCATGCGTTTGGCTTTTGAAGTCTCTTTAGTGGCAAGGAATTTCTTCTCGGAAAACATGCTCAAAAAGATAGCTAATGGAGCGGATTTTAACCCCCATTTTTGCTTAAATTTTCTATCTTTTATCTTACATGCAAGACTACCCGAAGACACGTGTCCTCATCTCGAATGATGATGGAATCCAGAGTGGCTATATGCTCGCTTTGGCGTGTGCGCTTGTCCCTTATGCGGACGTGTGCGTTTTTGCGCCCGAAGTGGAGCAGAGCGGGGTAGGGCACGCTTTTACAGTTCGGCGTGGGCTTTCGGTCAAAAAAGTGGAAATTGCGGAGAATGCGGTTATTGAGGCGTATTCCATGTCGGGTACACCCGCCGATTGTGTCAAATTTGCGCTGGGCCATTTTGCCTCTTATGGGCTTACCACCGAGGGGGTCGGTCCGGGTCAATTTGACGTGTGTTTTTCGGGGGTGAATCTCGGCGAAAATTCTGGCGTGTCGTCGCTCTATTCGGGTACGGTCGCAGGCGCTCGTGAAGCTGCCCTCTGGGGTGTGCCGAGCATTGCGCTTTCTCTCCGTGGCACGACTGCAAACATGCTCGAAACCGCAAAGGAATTTGCCGTGAAGGTGGTCAAGTACCGCCTGTTTGAACGGATTCCTGTAGGCGTATTCTGGAACGTGAATTTTCCAAAGGCTACCGCCGAAACCTTCAAGGGGTTCAAGGCGACCAAGATGGCCCTTGGAATGTTTACGGACCATTACTCCCATGAAAATGGTCTATGGCAATTGGATGGTGATAAACTGTGGGATGAACAGCCCAAGGATAGTGACGACTATCTGCTGAATCAGGGCTATGCGACGATTACGCCCCATCGTATCGACCAGACCGATGAAGAAAGTTTAAATGAAATAAACGAAATGCTGGTGGAAACACCGGTGGATAATTAGAGGAAAAAGAATGTCAGAAGAATTGGTACCAGGTTCGCAAATCAGGTCCTTGATTGAAAAGGACATGCAGGATTGCTACTTGCGCTATTCCATGAGCGTGATTGTTGCACGTGCCTTGCCTGATGCGCGTGACGGTTTTAAGCCGGTACACCGCCGCGTGATGTACAGTATGCATAAGCTTGGCGTGGTGCCCAACAAGCCGACGGTGAAGTCTGCCCGTATCGTGGGTGACGTGATCGGTAAGTACCACCCCCATGGCGACTCTGCCGTGTACGAAACTTTGGTGCGTATGGCGCAGGACTTCTCGCTGCGCTACCCGCTGGTGTTCGGTCAGGGTAACTTCGGTTCTATCGACGGCGACGGCGCTGCTGCAATGCGTTACACCGAAGCCAAGATGAACAACATGGGTGCCCTCATGCTCGAGGATCTTGAAAAAGATACGGTCGACATGGGTCCGAACTTCGACGAATCTTTGGAAGAACCGAAGGTGCTGCCTTCCGCTCTCCCGAACATGTTGGTGAACGGTACCACCGGTATCGCCGTGGGTATGGCGACCTCGATGGCTCCGCACAACCTCCGTGAAATTGCAAACGCCATTCATGCGGTGGCCGAAAATCCGGATATCTCCGGCGAAGACCTTTTGCAGTACGTGTCCGGTCCGGACTTCCCGACCGGTGGCGTGATTTGTGGCCGCGCAGGCATCCGCGATGCTTACCTCACGGGTCATGGCCGCGTACGTGTACGTGCCCGCACTGAAATTGATGTGGATAGCCGTGGCAAGCCGCGTATCTTGGTGTCCGAAATTCCTTACATGGTCAATAAGGCCGAACTCTGTAAGAAAATTGCAGAACTCGTGAAGGACAAGCGCGTTGACGGCATTACCGACATCCGCGACGAATCTAGCCGCGAAGGCATGCGCATCGTGATTGAAATGCGCAAGGATGTGGTCGCCGAAGTTGTACTTAATAATTTGTTCAAAAACACGCAGCTGCAGACAACCTTCAGCATTTACAACTTGGCTCTCGTGAACAACCTGCCGAAGCTCCTGACGCTCAAGGACCTCATCCAGGTTTATGTGGATCACCGCTTGGAAGTGATTACGCGTTCTACGCAGTTTGACTTGAACAAGGCCGAAGCTCGTCTCCACATTATCGAAGGTCTGCGCATTGCAACGCAGAACATCGACGAAGTGGTGCAGATTATCAAGTCCAGCCCGACGACCGAAGCTGCAAAGACGGCTTTGCAGGACCGCTTCAACCTGGACGACATTCAGTCCCAGGCTATCGTGGACATGCGTCTTGCCCAGCTCACGGGCCTGAACTTGGAAAAGTTGGAAAACGAATACAACGAACTCGTTGCTACCGTTGCCGACTTGAAGGACATTTTGGAAAAGCGCGAACGCCGCGTGAAGATTATGCTCGACCGTCTCGACGCCATCGTGGACAAGTGTGGCGACGACCGTCGTACCTCTATCGAAGACGCCGTCGACGATTACGATTACGAAGACCTGATTGCCGAAGAAGAACAGGTGATTACGCTCAGCCGCGAAGGCTATATCAAGCGTTTGCCGATTGATACCTTCAAGGCTCAGAACCGCGGCGGCAAGGGCATTATCGGCGCAACTCTCAAGGAAGAAGACAACGTCGAACAGATCTTTACCGCAAGCACTCACAGCTACTTGCTCGTATTCACGAACAAGGGACGTGCTTACTGGACCAAGGTCTACCGCTTGCCCGAAGGAACCCGCAACGGCAAGGGCCGCCCGATTATCAACTTTATCGGTCTTACCGAAGGCGAAAAGGTGCAGGCAATTGTGCCGGTGCGCAAGTTCGGTGGCTACTTCTGCCTCGTATTTGCAACCAAGAAGGGTGTCATCAACAAGATGGACCTCACGCTGTTCAGCCGCCCGCGTAAGGCCGGCGTGAACGCCATTAGCCTCGACGAAGACGATGAATTGGTGAAGGTTCAGCTCGTGGGCATGTCCGCCGAAGAATTCAACGCAAGCCAGGCTGCCGAAGGCGACGACGCAGCAGCAGAAGCTGAAGCCCAGGCCGCTGAAACCGCCATCGCCGAAGAAAGCGAAGACGCTGAAGACCTGGAGGCTCGCCCGATTGCGAAGGACCTCTTGATGCTTGCGACCAAGAACGGTCAGGCCGTCACATTCCCGATTGGTTGCTTCCGCAATATGGGTCGTGGCACTCACGGCGTGAAGGGCATTACCCTCGCCGAAGGCGACGAAGTGATTTCTCTGTTGTGGCTCAAGGCTGGCAACAAGATTGTGACGATTACCGAAAACGGTTACGGCAAGCGTAGCGAACCTTCTACCTACCGCATTACTCGCCGCGGTAGCAAGGGCGTGCGCAACCTGAACGTGACCGACAAGGTCGGCCCGGCCGTATTCGTGGAAAGCGTCGCTGACGACTACGACTTGATCATTACCAGCCGCGAAGGTCAGGTGATTCGTATCAAGGCTGCCGATATCCGCCTCACGGGTCGTAACGCCCAGGGTGTCAAGGCAATCAGCCTGCGCGAAGGTGACGTTGTGCAAGATGCTACCGCACTTCCGAGCGTCGAAGATATCGAACAGGATAGCGCCGAGGCTAAGGAAACTTTCGACAAGGTCGAAGGCGTGGAAGTCGACGACGATTCTGTCGAAAAGATCGAAGACAAGCCGGAACAGCAGATTGGTGTTCCGGCCCCTGAGGACGACGCTTAATAGCTGTGTTAGTCTAAAAGGCCCCGCACGCGGGGCCTTTAAACTTAAAGGTTTGGGAATATAAAATGTTTGGTAAGACAATGATTTCAAAAAAGGCAAAGGCTTTGGTGCTTTTGACCTTTGGCCTGCTTTCTACGAACGCTCTCGCAGAAATTGATGCCTGCAACGATGAAATGGGACATGTTGGCGACGCTACGGTTGTTGAGGGTCTCAACAGCCAAAGTAAAGTCGGCAATATTGAAGGCACTCCGTACCATTACGAAGTTTGGTATCAGGCTGGAACTAACTCCATGACCTATTATGAAAACGGTACATATAAGGCTAGCTGGAGTGAAACCAATGACTTCCTTGCTCGCGTGGGCTTCAAGTACGATGAGCAGCACACATACGAAGAACTCGGTCCTATTGACGCCTATTTCAGGTGGGAAAAAAAAGGTAGTGGCGGTAGCTATAACTATATCGGTGTCTATGGATGGACGGTTGATCCGCTGGTGGAATATTATATCGTAGACGATTGGTATAGCAAACCTGTGATATTTGGTGGCCAGAAGAAGGGGGAAATCGAGATCGATGGTGATACCTACGATATCTACCAGAGTTCTCGAAATAACGCCCCCTCTATCAAGGGTGTGCGGACCTTTCCGCAGTATATGAGTGTGCGTAGAAAATCTCGCTCCTGTGGTCACATCGATGTTACGGCGCACTTCAAAAAGTGGGAAGAACTTGGCATGGAAATGGGTAAGATGTACGATGCCAAGGTGCTTATCGAAGCCGGTACGGATGGCTCGGGTACGCTTGATGTGACCTACCTCAAAATGACAGATGCCGCACACCCGCTCTCGGCTCTTGAATCAAGTTCGTCTCAAGCGAAATCTTCCAGCTCGGTAGAACCTCCTGCATCAAGTTCGTCTGAAATGGAATCTTCAAACTCCTCTGTGGCAGGAATTGACGCCTGCAAAGACAAAATGGCACGTGAAAACAGCGGTACGAGTGTTCTTGGTGAGAATGATAAGACTGTTTCGGGGGATATCGATGGCTCCCCCTACCAATATGAATTGAGTTATTGGATGGGCGACGATGTCGTGATTGACGGCAGCGCCATGACTTATTATGATAACGGAACTTTCAACGCGACTTGGAATAAACCTAATGATGTTCTTGCTCGCGTGGGTTTTAAATACAATGAAGAAAAGACTTACGAAGAACTTGGTCCTATTGATGTCTTCTTCAATTGGACCAAGGATGGAAGCGGAGGTTCCTTTAACTATGTCGGTGTCTATGGCTGGACGGTTGATTCGCTGTTGGATACGAAGTCGAATGAAAAAAGACTGTCTTTGGTGGAATTCTACATTGTTGATGACTGGTGGTCCAAGCCGAGTTCTGGTTACCTAGGACAGAAAAAAGGCGAATTTGAGGTTGATGGTGATACCTATGAGATTTTCCAGAAACAGATGTATAACGCCAATACCATTAAGGGAAAAGGAATCTCGTACCCGCAGTATTTTAGCGTGCGTAAGCATGCTCGCTCTTGTGGTCACATCGATGTTACGGCCCACTTCGAAAAATGGAAATCCTTCGGCATGGGAATGGGGAAAATGTACGAGGTCATGTTGCTTGTCGAAGTTGGCGGCGTTAAAGACCAAGGTTCGTTTGATCTGACCTATTTCAAGATGACGGATGCCGACCATCCGCTTCCTGAAGTGTCCAGCTCCTCTGAAGCGGAATCTTCCAGCTCCGAAGAATCTTCTAGTTCTGTAGAATCCTCGGAGTCCAGTTCCTCCGAAGAATCCTCTAGTTCTGTAGCATCTCCGGAGTCCAGTTCTTCAGAGATTGTGTCATCTAGTTCTTCCGAGGAGCAGTCCTCCAGCTCCGAAGAAGAATATACAACGGTTGTTCAGTCTCTGCGAAACATTCTGACGGACAATTCTGGAAACTTGTTCTTGGTCTTTGATATGCAAGGGCGCTATTTGGGAACCGTTGAATATAAGCAGGGCCTGAACCTGGCACGGATCTTGTTGGAAAAGTTCCGCAAACCAGGAATGTACCTAGTGCGTCGCGGCAAAACCACCCAGATGATCCGCGTTACGGTGCCATAAGGTTACTTAGTCCCTAAAATTCCTAATATTTAGCTTCTTTAAACCCGCTTATAACTGCGGGCTTTTCGTTTTTTGCCCCAAAAAGGGGATTTTTTACCTGTTGTAGCTGTTGTAAAAGGTTACAACGGAATTAATCCAGTAGAGCTTGATTACTTATGTAGAATAGTATAAATTAGAAGCGAGTACATATAACCCCTGAGAGGAAAAGCATGAGTGTAAAAAAAGTTTTAACAACAGCCTTTGCCATGGCCGCAATTTCGTCATCCATTTCCTGGGGACAGACAGTTACCTGCTCCAATGGTACATCCCAGAAAATGGGTACCGCTAGTGGCTATGATTACGAACTCTGGAGCCAGAATGGTGCCGGTACCGCAACTATGACGCTTCACGCAAACGCCGAAAATGGTGGTGCTTTCGAAGTTGAATGGCAGGGTACTATCAACATGTTGGCCCGTACCGGAAAGCGTTGGGGGTCTAACTCCACTGTTACCGTACAGAATGTGGGTAATATTACCTCCGAATTTGATGTGGAATGGAGTTCCTCCGACAACGTGAAGTATGTCAGTGTCTATGGCTGGGGCTATTATGACAAGGCGGACATTCCCAGTGGTTTCAGCGATGAAATTGAATACTACATTGTCCAGGATCGCGGAAGCTACAATCCTACCCAGGGCGGTAGAAAGTTTGGTTCTGCAACTATCGATGGTATTGACTATGATTTCTATACTACCGACCGTAATAACCAACCTTCTCTTTCGGGTACCAGCACCTTTAAGCAGTATTGGTCCATTCCGAAGAATACGAGCCAGCATCGCACCAAGGGTACCATTTCTATTTCCAAGCACTTCAGCGAATGGGCTAAAGTGGGTATGAAGATGGGTAGACTGTATGAAGTTGCTTCCATGAAAATTGAATCCTACACCGGAAATACGGGCTCTGCAAGGGGTTGGGCTAAAGTTAAGAAGAACCTGCTGAAAATCGGTGGCAGTGCCGATGAACTTGGCCTCAATGTAACTGCATCTCCGGCTGCTGCAGGTACTGTGACAAAGAGCCCGAGTGCTAACTATTATGCACCGAAAACAGCTGTACAGCTCACCGCCAAGGCCAACGAGGGCTGGAGGTTTGTGGGTTGGGAAGGTGATGCTACCGGCTCTACCGAAACCATTTCTGTAACCATGGACAAGGAAAAGTCTGTGGTCGCCAAGTTTGAATTGGTTGGCGAAACTACAGTGAACCTTCTTAAGGATGGTGATTTCCCGAGCGGCAACGTGATTTCTACAAGCCAAGATGCATCTTGGTTCCTGGGTCAGGGTACAAACTGGGGTAACTCTGCTGCAAAGACATCTGTTTCTGGTGGCACGGCTACGGTTGACGTTACCACTATTGGTGAACAAACTTACCAGCCGCAGCTTGTTCAGTACAATCTGGCTCTTGATAAGGGCATGAAGTACAAGTTGTCCTTTAAGGCTAGCGCTGATGTAGATCGCAAGATTGAAGTTAATTTCCAACAATCCGTAGACCCCTGGGGTGCATACGCCACTAAGGAATTTGACATCACCACTACGGAACAGGAATACACATTTGTCTTTGATATGGAAGATGATTCTGATGATGCCGCTCAGTTTGCCTTCAATTTGGGACAAACTACAGGTGCCGTCAAGATTAGTGACGTTAAGCTGGTCTTCACCACTGGTGAAACCCAGGCAATCGCATCGACGCTGCGCTTGAACGCCGCTGGTAAGACCTGTCAGGTGTTCGACATGCAGGGCCGTAACCTCGGCAAGGTCGATGTTGCCAATGGCGCCTCCGTTGCCGACGCTCTCTTTGCCAAGTTCCAGAAGGCTGGAGTCTACATGGTGAAGCAGGGTAACAAGTTCACACAGGTGCGCGTGACCCGCTAATACTTAACATCCAAATGCTCCTATATTGTGGATGAAAAGGCGCCCCGCGAACGCGGGGTGTTTTTCTATATTAGGGCAAAGAGGTTTATACGTATGAAATTCTTTGTCACGGGAGTGGGTGGCCAGTTAGGCCATGATGTAATGAACGAACTTGCAAAGCGCGGGTACACGGGTGTGGGTTCCGATATGGCGCCTGCCTATAGCGGTGTTGCTGACGGTTCTGCTGTGACGACCATGCCGTATGTGCAGCTCGACATTACGGACTCTGTCGCAGTCGACAAGGCTCTTTCTGAAATCAAGCCCGATGCAGTGATTCACTGTGCCGCATGGACCGCTGTCGACATGGCCGAAGACGATGCCAACGTGGCGAAGGTCCGCGCGGTAAATGCCGGCGGTACTCAGAATATTGCCAACGCTTGCAAACGTCTTGGCTGCAAGATGACCTACATCAGCACCGACTATGTATTTAACGGCCAGGGCACGGAACCTTGGAAACCCGACTGCAAGGATTACAAACCTCTGAACGTTTACGGCCAGACCAAGCTCGAAGGCGAACTCGCTGTCGCCAATACTCTTGACAAGTATTTCATCGTGCGTATTGCTTGGGTGTTCGGCCTGAATGGCAAGAATTTTATCAAGACAATGCTGAACGTGGGCAAAACTCACGATACCGTGCGCGTGGTGAATGACCAGATTGGCACACCGACTTACACGCTTGATCTTTCGCGCTTGCTTATCGACATGAACGAAACCGAAAAGTACGGCTACTACCACGCCACCAACGAAGGCGGATTCATCAGCTGGTACGACTTTACCTGTGAAATCTATAAACAGGCTGGGCTTTCGACCAAGGTGTTGCCGGTGACGACGGCCGAATATGGCTTGAGCAAAGCCGCGCGCCCCTTCAACAGCCGACTCGACAAGAGCAAACTCGTTGCAAACGGTTTCAAGCCGCTTCCGACTTGGCAAGATGCGCTGGCCCGTTACCTCAAGGAAATTGGAGGCTAACGATGGAAGAAAAGAAAACCTACCGCGAAGTCATGCCGGGCGAGCTCCCGTGCGAAGTGCCGGAATGCGACGGCGTGATGGTCGTCGACCCCGATAACAGCTACAAGCTTACCTGCGACAAGTGCGGGCACATAAAGGAGTAGCAGCTGGCGGTGGATTTATCCGCTTTAAAAATCGAGTACCCGGAACTTCCCGTTGTTGAACATCGGGAAGAATTTTTTGAGTTGCTTGAAAAGCACCAGGTGGTGATTGTCAAGGCAGACACCGGTTCCGGCAAGTCAACGCAGCTCCCGAAATTCCTACTGGAATGGTTTTGCAAACGGGAGGGCGAGCAATCCTTCAAAATCGGCGTCACGGAGCCGAGGCGCTTGGCGGCGATTTCGATTGCGGACCGCCTACGCGAAGAACTGAAGGACGAAACGCTTGTCAGTACCAAGATCCGTTTCTGGGAACAGGGCCAGAGCGATGCTCCCATCAAGGTAATGACCGACGGTATCCTGCTGCAGGAATTCCGCCGCGACAGGCTTTTCCGCCAGTATTCGGCGATTGTGATTGACGAAGCCCACGAACGTTCGCTGAATATTGACATTTTGCTGGGCATTTTCAAGACGGTGCTGAAGGAACGTGCCGATTTCAAGCTGATTGTGGCGTCGGCGACGCTGGATGCGAAGCTTTTTGAAGAATTTTACGAAAATAGCTGCGTGATGGAAGCCGAGGGAAGAACGTTCCCGGTGGATGTGGAATATTTCTTTGACGGTAGCGCTGCGGCCCGGGCGGCTCTCGATATCAGCGGCAAGGGTGATTCCGGCTTGCTGGACGAAGCCCGTGATGCCATTTTGGATTTGGAAACCCGCCACCGCGACCATCTGCTTTGCTTTTTGCCTACGGAACGCGACATCCAGGATTTAGCGGGGGAGTTGGCTCACGAACTGGATTCGGCAAGTTTCGACATTTTGCCGCTTTATGGCCGTATGAGTCCGGACGAACAGCGCCGCATTTTCAAGCATACGGGTAAGACCCGCGTAGTGCTTGCGACTAACATTGCCGAAACTTCGCTTACGATTCCGGGGATTGCCTACGTGGTGGATACGGGCATGGCCCGAATTTCTCGCTACAATGCACAGTCGAGAATCCAGGGGCTCCCGGTCGAAGAAATCTCGAAGGCGAGTGCCCGGCAGCGCACAGGGCGCGCGGGGCGCGTGAAGCCCGGTGTGTGCATTCGACTTTATTCGCCCGAAGAATTCGAAAAGCGAGACGAGTTTACGGAGCCGGAAATCCGGCGCAGTAATCTCGCGAACGTGGTGCTTCAGCTGCGTAGCCTCGGGCTGGAACTGGAAAATTTCCCGTTCCTGCAGTCTCCGCCACATTCCGCTTTCCGTGGCGCCTACAAGACGCTTTTTGAACTCGGCGCCTTGACCGCAGACAATTCTACGGGACATGTCACGAAACTTGGCCGCGAAATGACGCGGCTCCCGATGGATGTGGCGCTTTCGGCGGTGCTTTTACGGGCGCGAGAAGCGGGTGTCTTGCAGCCGGCTTTGATTGTCTGCTCGGCTCTCAGCATTCAAGACCCTCGCGTGGTCCCCAGCGAAGAGCCGGAACGCACCCGCATCCGTCAGCTGCACCGCAAGTTTGCGGGCCACAAGAGCGACTTTCTCACCTTCGTATGCATGTGGAATGCCTTCTGCGCCGAATGGGATGGAAAATCTTGGAACAAGTTGCGCAAATTCTGCGACAAGTTCAGTCTGCATTTTCTGCGTTGCCGTGAATGGATTGACCTTTACGAACAGTTTGGCCGCATTCTCGACGTGAAATACGAAAATCGCGTCTGCCCGCTAGATTCTTTCCACCGCGACAACTTGCATGTGGCCCTGCTTTCGGGATTCTTGGGAGGCATTGCCCGTCGCGATATTGAAAACGGCTGCTACCGATTGGTGAGCGGTCGCGAAACCCATGTGTTCCCCGGTAGCGATTTGTATGGCAAGAGCGTGGAATGGCTCTTTAGCGCCGAAGTCCGCGAAACCAGCCGCATCTTTTTGAACAAGGGTGCCGAAATCAAGCCCGAATGGATTATGCAGGTGGCGGAACCCTTCTGCACCCGCCGCTGGTATTCGCCCATGTGGAACCAGGAACGCGGTTTTGTGGAAGCGGTAGAAGAAGTGAGCTTTAGGGGTCTTGTGATTAGCCGCGGTCATCGGGTGGATTACGCTCGCGTAAATCCGGACGAATGTGCCGAAATCTTCTGGCGCGAGGCGGTGGTGCTCGGCCAAATGGCTCGTCCGTTCCCCTTCATGAAGCAGAATGACCGCGTGGTCGAAGACTTGCACGGCCTCGAAGCCCGCAAACGCCAATTCGGTCTTGCTCCCAGCGAAGACGCCTTGGTAGATTATTATGTGCGCATTGCCCCGCGGGTGAATTCCATCAAGACTCTCCGCGACTATATTGCCGAACATACCGACCAGTTCCTGAAATTCGACGCAAAATTCTGGCTGGACCAGAATGAATCTGGTTACGTCATTGCGAGCTCCGAAGGGGCGAAGCAATCCCTGGGTGATTTCCTCGACAATAAAAATAAACTGAAAAAGGCAGCCAAGGCTCCGGAACCTGCCCTCGGCGGTTCTATAGAACAGTTTCGTGTCGAAGGGCTTGACGGTTCCAGTCGTATGGTTGTGGGCGAGATGGTCTTTGACGCCACCAAGGAATACGACGGCATCACCTTGGAACTGCCTTACGACATGCTCCCGCAGGTTACTCCTGCGAAACTCGCCCTTTCGATTCACCAGTGGCGCGAATGGATGGCCGAATCGATTATCCGCGAAATGCCCAAGGCCGCCAAGAAACAGCTGGAAAATCGCCGCACCTTTATCGACGACGCCTTCTGCGACAAACTGAAGGCGAATCCGCACAAGCCTCCGCTCCTGCTCCTGTACGAAGTCTTTGCCGGAATCAGGCAGCTGGATTGCGATATTCCGACGGTCACGCCCGAAAAGGAAAATCACCTGCGCTTGCACGCCAAGATTTTTAAGCAGGGTTTCCCGGAAAAATTTGCCGTCGAACTCAATCCCGAGTGGGGGAGCTTCAATTTGTTTGCCGCTGTTCGCCCGGTGGTGGTGACTTTTGGCATTGATTTTGCTTTAGACGAAATGCGTTTCGGCTGGCGTCTCGGCGAATCTGCCCTCATGACTTCGGCGGAATCAGCCTTCTGGCAAAGTTTCCGCAAGCGGGTCGAGGTTCCGGCCGAGCCTGATACGCTCGTTACCGATCGCCTGAATCTGCTCGAAACCGGCGGTCTTTACGCTGACGGATTTAAGACGGCCCTGAAGGCTTGGGTGCTTAAGTCCCTCGCCGCCGACAAATTGGATGCGAACCGCTGCGTGCGTTTTTCGGGCCTCGAATTCTCCCGCGGCAAGAAAATCAACGATTTCAAGAATCTGGCGGTGTCTTCCCGCAGCGAAGATGACGAGGTGCGCCTCGCCCTGGTTCGGGCTACTTATGAGTCGGCCCTGCTCGGCGCCGAATCCTTTGTCGCTTTCTGGGACATTCTTCGCGAATTCTCGGTTGCCGTGCGCCAAGGGGGCGACCATGCCCGCGACGCCCTCGGCGCAATCACGGTGAACCACAAGTCTATCGGCAAAATTGTTGCCCTCTATACCTCCGACAAGGAGACGACTCTGTTCGAACGCCTTTGCGTTTTGGGCGAGATGATTCCTCCCTCAAGGCCCGAACTGTCGGTGCGCACGCTCCGTGAAAAGTTCCGCCCCTTCCTCAAGGCCCGATTCATGAAGGACCATGAGCTTAAAAATGCCCGCGATATCCTTTCTAAGATAGAGCGGCTTTCGCCTGACGAAGAGGATTTCCCGGAACTGTACCTGCAGGCCTGCGCCTTGCTCGAAGACTTCGAAATCCTCAAATTCAAGCGAAAAGGCGACGATTCCGAAGAAATCATCGAAGACTATGCCTTGAAAAAACTGAAGGGATGCTTCGGCCGACTCTAGCGCAGACTATATAATTATATTTCCAGAAAAATTTCCCAACGAGGTGCCCGATGCAAATTTCCGAATTCTCGACATGGCTTGATAACCTGCTTGAACCGAAAATGTTCAAGGATTACTGCGTCGACGGTCTTTGCGTCGAAGCCTCCGACAAGGTCACGCGAATTGTCACGGGAGTCTCTTTTCGTGATCGCCTTATCGATGCCGCCATTGAAAACAAGGCTGACTGCATCATTGT
Source organism: Fibrobacter sp. (assembly GCA_045221475.1). Taxonomy (GTDB): domain Bacteria; phylum Fibrobacterota; class Fibrobacteria; order Fibrobacterales; family Fibrobacteraceae; genus Fibrobacter. Next base: position 10,475 of record JBGUWV010000009.1, on the reverse strand, counting down.
CCACCACCCGAATGGCTTCTGGAAGGGCGAAAACTGCAGGCTGGTGGGCAAGTTCGGCGAAAGAATGCGCCGCCTCATGCAAAACGGGATTTCACTTTACGGCTTCCACCTGCCGCTGGATGGCCACATGGAAGTGGGGAACAACATCTTGATTGCGAATGCCTTCGGACTCCAGAATGTGGATGGCTTCCTCCGCGAAGGGGAGCGTACCATCGGGGTCGTGGGCGAGTTTGCGGAACCTGTTTCTAGCCAATCTTTCGTGGATCAGGCAAAAACGGTGTTCGAACATGGCGTGCAGCATGCCCTGATGTACGGAAAGTCTTCGATCAAGAAAGTTGCCGTCTGCAGCGGTTCGGCTGGCGCCCCTGCCATCGAAGAGGCCATGGCTATCGGTTGCGACGCTTTCGTCACCGGCGAAATCAAGGAAGCCGTTCCTATCGCTTGCGAAGAACTGGGCTTCAACTTGCTCAGCTGCGGTCATCACCGTACCGAGATTTTCGGGGTGAGGGCTTTGGCTGCCAAAATTCAGGCCGAACTGGGTATCCCGGCCTGCTTTGTGGATATCGATAACGAAGTCTAAATCCCCTTTTTTCAATCCTTTAGAATGTTACTTTTTCCTTGCGTGAAAAAGTGAATTTTGGCGTTTTTAGGCTGAAAATGACGTTTTTGGCTTGCTTTACCCCCCGTATGACCCCCGTCACACGATTTGGCGTTGCCATTTAAGACCTTTTTGCTATCTTTTCGCCCGTGAATTTTTACAAGACAACCATACACTTTCAGAACTCCTCGAAGTCCATGACCGTCCACATGCCGGCGTTCCTGTTCAAGGCATGGCCCGTATTGCGGTTCTTCGTTTTGATCGGTGTGGTATTGTTTGTAATACAGATGGTCTCGACGACGGTTTACGACGGCGTCCTGAACCACCAGTTGAACGAACGCCAGAAGCTCGACAAGGAAATGTCCCAGATCCAGGGAACCCTGGATTACCTGTCGAATACGACGGCTTCTTTCTTCTCTGATGAAAATCGCCTTTATGCGAGCTTTGGACTGCCCGTGCAGGATGAAGCTTCCCGCGAACTGGGTACGGGTGGTTCTGTAAGCCCCAATTCCCTTTTGCTCCGCAAGACATCCCCGGTCTATGAACGTATGTCCATTCTGGGCGAAACGGCCCACCGCATTCAGGGCAAGCTTGCGAACAACGACTCCTCTTTCCGCACGCTGAACAAGTTTATGGGCCAAAAGCACTATATGTGGCGCTTTATCCCGTCCATCTCTCCGACTAATGGTCGTTATGCCTCGGCCTTCGGTCCCCGTATCCATCCGGTCACGGGCGAAGTCGGCAAGATGCACCAGGGTGTGGATATTGCAAACGAACGCTGGACTCCGATTTATGCCGCTGCCGATGGCGCTATTGAAGTTGCCCAGATGAGTTCGACCTTCGGTAACTTTGTTACGATTGACCACGGGAATGGCATCAAGACACGCTACGGTCACATGCAGCTGTCTATTGTGCATCCGGGCCAGTACGTGCACCGCTACCAGGTGATTGGTTATATGGGTAATACCGGCCGCTCCGTGGGTCCCCACCTCCATTACGAGGTCTGGGTCCGCAATAGCCCTGTGAACCCGCTTGCCTATATGTTGCCTAACGGATATACCGTCGACTAACGGATCCAAGGTAACGCCCTGCCCCTAAAATATGGCGCCGGTCCGACTGGCTAAGGGCAGCACCCCCTAGGGGGATTCATGAAATATATTGGCGTAAGCCTGTATCTAGTCGCGCTTTTGGTAAGCGTGGCTTTTGGTGCATCTAGCTTAATTTTCACCGAAATTCACCATTGTCCTGCAGAGCCTGAACCCGAGTGGGTTGAAATCTACAATGCTTCGGGGCGGTCACTCCCTATAGGGGAGTACCGGTTTTGCAACCGGTCCAAGAACTGGAGTGTTGGCAAGAGCCGGGGGCGGGATTCCATTGCTCCTTACGAGACAGTCCTTTTTTCTCGGGACACGTTGCTTTTGCGGGAGTTCCTGGGGTTCAAGGATGTGCGGCTCATTCAGTATGCCATGGGGTACTTGAACAATACGGCTGGCTCACTTGCCATCTGCAAGGGGGACTCCGTCATTGATAGTGTGGCTTGGGACAAGAAGACGGTGGCTTGCCCATCGGGGTTCAATCCTCGGACGTTGCGTGCAGAGAATACGCCGGGGTTCCAAAGTGTTCATGAAAAACAGGACGCGACTGGCCATCGGGAGAGTTCCCAAGGGAAACCTGAGGCTCCATTTACCTTTAAGCTTTCGACCCGGGTGGTGCGGCTGAACAAGACTCCTTTGCGGGTTTATGTGGAAAGTGAATTGCCGGTGGCGTTGAAATTGCTGGACTCGGTGGGGCGGGAACAGTGGAAAATGGTGGTGCCGCCTTATACGAATGCCTGGCTGAATGTCCCATTGCAACACCTTTCGGATATAGGCGTAGCCTATATCGCGCTGTCGTCGGGGCGCTATGAAAAGTTGGTGGGCTTGTTGGTGAGGCCGTAAATGAAGGGGACTCTATTATTAATGGTATGTATGGCATCCCTTGTTCTTGCCATGGATTTTCCTGGGGAATTTGTCCAAAATCCTGGGGGTTCCTTGGCCCTTTCGGGATTGTCGGGGTACAGATCTTCTCCGGCTCGTTATTTGGACGATGGGGCGGTTGCTGGATTCGGGGTGGCTTACGCCCAGGTGCCGGAAGCTTCTTTGCAGGTGGCGGGAGCGGCTGGCGAAATGGGACTAGGGCTTTTCCGCATAGCGTTTTTTAGTTCCTATGCAGAAATGGATACCCTTTACCGGCAGGTATATTCTGAGTTGGATGCATCGGTGATGCACTCATGGTTTGTTGGGGGAATGGGTTATGGGGTGTCGGTGGATATTCTTCCGGGGCAAGAAAGCTGGACCTGTAATCGTTATAAGGCGGGGCTCGCTTTCTTGAAAAAGCCGCTGTCCGTTTCAGGAATGGCCTCTTTGGTGAATCAGGGGTCGTTTTTCCTTGTCGATTACGGAGCTGCCCTTCGGTTCGATGGGTCTCGTTTCGGTGCTTTCGTGGAGTACGACGGTGAATCATTTGATGTGGGAAATTATTTGAAATTTACGCATTTGTCCGTAATATCGGCTTATCGCTTCCCGAAATTTGCCATTTCGGTTTCGTTGGTGCTTTCGGTTGGGGACTGGTTCCTTTCGGGTGCTTATGGCAATGCTTACCCCATATGGGATTGGTTTGGCTTTACAGCTTCGAAATCGGTACGAAAAAAGACTATATTATAGACATGCAAGTTCCAGTAGGTCTTTTAATAGCGGTGTCCTTTGTCTGTTTCTTGGTGATAACGGCATTTGTGATCACTGTACTCTTGATTAGGGATTTGCTGAACAAGCAAAAGATTTATTCCAATTTCGCTGGTTACTTAAGCGATTTTTTGGTGATTATCTCTAAAGAAGGGCGTCTCATCGATGCGTCTCCCACTTTTATTTCAGATCCCCTTTATGATTTGATTCTTCGTCAAAAGTCTTTTAAGAGGGTCTTTTCGGCTGCCGAATTCAAGCGATTTTCGGAATATGTCAGGGGACTCGATGCTTATCCGGATATTCCCTTTGTTTTTTCCCAGGATATGGGCGATGGCCTGAATTGGTACGAAATCCGAGCCAGGCAAAAGCAGGGGGGTGATGTCCATATGGTTCTTTTGCTCAAGAATGTGACTCTGGATGTGGAATCCCGCACGCAACGCGACGAACTGAAAGAAAAAGTCGATATGTTGCTCCAGAGTACGGGGGATTTTCTGTGGTCCATGGATGTGGACACCCGTACGTTCACCTTCTTGACGCCTCTTGTAGATGACGAAGGCCGAGCCATTCCCAGAACTCAGGGGGTTCAGGATATTCGAGCCATGATGCCTGAAGATGATTACATGTTCTTTGACAAGCACTTGAATTCCCGTATTGTGGAATTCCGTGCCAAGGGGCAGGATTCCAGTGAAAACCGCGGTGTGAGATTGCGTCTGATGGGTGAAGGTGGCAAGCTGGACTGGTATGCTTTTTGTGGACGCCTTTACACCGAAGAAAATGCAAAAATCGTGTTCCGCGGTTCGGCTCGCAAGCTAGACTTGCTGCTGGAAAAGCCGATAACCGAAGATTCGTCGGTAAGTGAATCGACCCAGGTGGCTGCTCTTGCCTTCCCGGATATACGTGTTTTTTGGATAGACCGAGATTATAAGATTTGCGGCTGCAATCAGGCTTTTTCCCTGGCTTTCGGTAGCCCCATTCCCAGGGAAATTGAAGGTAAGCGCCTGCTCGAAGTGGTGCGTCCGCGATATTTCTCGCTGTTTCACGGCGTGCTCTCGGAAGTATTCGAAAAAGGTATTTCTAAATCCTGGAAGGGGCCTTTCGGGGTGGGACGTCGCCTGCTTTGGTTTAATGCGGTGCCTCTCAAGCGCGATGATGGTTTCACCTACCGTGTGTTGGGTGTATACCTGCAGCTGGATGAAAAAGATTTTGAATCCGTAAATAGATTAACCATGGAGAAATAATGAAAAAGTTGATGTTGATTGCTGTGACTTCGTTATTCATGTTTGCTGGATGCGAAGAAAAGAAGGCCGAAGAAGCTCAAGTTCAGGCTCAGCCCGCTGTGGAACAGCCTGTGGCGAAAAAGGCTCCGGCTCCTTCTGAAGTGGCTGTGCGTGCCGGAGTGCAATCGATTGACTGGGACAAGGCTATCGAAATGAATGCGGCTGGTGCCGTTTACGTGGATGTGCGTAATCCGTCGGAATTGAATGCAGGTTTTGCTCCTTATGCAGTGAACATTCCGCTGGGTGAACTGAAACAGCGTTTTAGCGAACTTCCGAAGGACAAGGATTTGCTGATTTACTGCCGTTCTGGCCGTCGTAGCGAAGCTGCTACCAAGTTCCTGATGGACCAGGGTTATACCCGCGTGTATAACGTTCTCGGTGGTTTCCTCGCTTACCCGAAGAAGTAATGAATTACTTGCAACTCGCGTTTGAGCAGTCTTTGTTTTCGGTCGGCATCAGTCGGCCGAATCCTGCCGTGGGCGCCGTCGTTGTTCGCGATGGCATCGTGGTCGGGAAGGGGCGTACACAGCGCCCGGGGAATGCTCATGCCGAGGTGATGGCGCTGCGTGACGCGGGCGATCTCGCCCGCGGGGCGGCCATTTATGTGACTCTTGAACCCTGCTGTCATTATGGCCGCACGCCCCCCTGCACCAAGGCAATCATCGAAGCTGGCATCAAGGAAGTCTATTTCGCTCATGCCGACCCGAATCCGCTGGTGCGCGGCAAGAGCCGTAGCATTCTCGAAGACGCCGGAATCAAGGTCTTTGAAGGTCAGGATGCTTGCGAGTGTGCGATTGTTGAAAGCGGCTGGGACGATTCTTGCTCGAATGACGGCTGTAAGGTCCTTTTGGGGAATTCAGCTGCGATGGCGGGGGAGCCCACGACCCGCGCCGAGGCGTTAGCCGAAGCCCGCATGCTTTTTCATGAAATCGAGCGTTTCTTCGAAGCGTACGATTTCTATGTCCGCAACAAGACGACCTTTGTTGAACTCAAGTCGGCTATTTCGCAAGAAGGCTACATGGGTGCATGCCTGCCTGATGGCTCTCATGCTCCGCTTAAGATTACCGCCCAGGGCGCGAACTGCTGGAATCACGAACTCCGCGCCATGAGCGATGCAATTCTCGTGGGCGCAGGCACCGTTCTTGCCGACAATCCTTCGCTCGATGTTCGCTTTGCCCAAGGGAACAACCCCGTCAAGATGATTTGGGCTGGCCATCACGAGTTTACCGCAGCCGAGGTGTCCGCGCTTCGCGTTTTCCAAGCGCCTGTAGAGGAGGGCATAGCGCCCATTGTCTTTACTTGTGTTCCGCAGCCCGCGCTTGAAAAGAAAAATGTGGCTGGGGCGCCGGCTGTTGAAATTGTCGCTTTAAGTAATGCCTCTTTCGTTGCCAACTGGCACGAAATGCTTGCGAATCTTTCTGCTCGCGGCATGCACCGCCTTATGGTAGAACCCGGTGCACGCCTTACAGAAGAAATCTTTAGGTGCGGTCTCTGGAACCGCCTCGATTTGTGGCAATCTTCAGACCCTGCGGTCGACCGTGCGCTTGAATCCAGCGGCGCCGAAGGCCTTGCCTATCCAGAATTTCCGACGGCCCTCGTCGCCCGCGAATCCTTCATGCTCGGGCCCGACGTGTTGACCGTGTACGAAAAATAATTAAAGCGACTGCATCAAACGTTTCTTTGCTGGTCCTTCCGGCAGTTCTAAGAACAGTTCTTTCGCAAACGAACGTGTGAGCATTTCGCGGGCTTTATCGGCCGGAATTCCACGGCTTGTCAAATAGAACATCTGATCCTTGTCGAGTTCGCCCACGGTATTGCCGTGCGTACATTCCACGTCATCGTGGTAAATCTTGAGTACCGGCTTCACCGAAACGCTCGGGCCATCGCTTAAGAGAATCGTATTTACCAGCTGGCTCGAATTCACCTGGCTGCAGCTGTTGCCTACGACCACTTGGCCATCGTAGCTGGCATAAGCGCTTTCGTCGAGAATGTTGCGTACGAACTGCGTACTTACCGTACTGGGGGCGTTATGCAAAATCGTCAGGCGCTGGTGCTTAGAGGCTGTACCTTTCAGAATATTCAAACTGCGATAATCGAAGTTCGCGCCTTCTCCGTTCAGTTCGATGCGGGCGCTGATGCGGCCAATGCCGCTGTCTTGCAAAACGTTTGCGAAATGCACCGTAGAATTCGCCGCCTGCTTGATGTCGAAATGCCTGAAGGTCAACGGCAAGTCGTTAGCGGGGTTTGCAAAAAAGATTTCGAGCTCGGCGCCTTCGGCTACATGGATGTCGAAGCGTTCTGCGCAAATTTTATGCATCACCTTGTTGTCAAGGATTTCGATGCTGGCCTTCGCGTTCTTGCCGATGTTCAAAACCGTGCGACCGAAATCGTTGTTGCACTTGAGCATCGCCATTTCGTTTTCGCCGTCGGCAATCGTCTTCACGAGCTCACGGGCGTTGCAGGCAATCGGCAAAAGGGCGGCAAAGTCATCTTCGCTTGCGAAGTCTTCGTCGCAAGTGCATACGTCAGCGACGCGGCAATCTCCATCCGCGCTCAGTACGTTCGGAATTTTGTTGACTGGGAAAAACGTCCACAATTCGTTATTGCGACGCGGCATTCCCAATTGTTTAATGCGGGTAATGGCGTCCATTAGTTTTCCTCGATCCAGTCGTAGCCTTGTTCTTCGAGCTTCAGCGCGAGTTCCGGGCCGCCCGAAAGAATAATCTTGCCGTGGCGCAGCACATGCACGTAAGTCGGCTTGATGTAGTCCAAAAGTCTCTGGTAGTGCGTCACCAGAATCACCGCCTTTTCGGGCGACATAATCTGGTTGATTCCGTGAGCGACAATGCGGAGAGCGTCAATATCGAGGCCCGAGTCCGTTTCGTCGAGGAACGATACCTTCGGATCCAAAATAGCCATCTGCAAAATTTCGTTGCGCTTCTTTTCGCCGCCGCTAAAGCCGTCGTTTACGCCGCGGTCGCGGTAACGGTCATCCATTTCGAGCATGGCCATCTTTTCTTCGCAAAGCTTCTTGAAGTCTGCATCGGCGAGCGGTTCGAGCCCGAGGTAGGCGCGCTTGGAATTGAGTGCCATCTGCAAGAATTCCACGTTGTTCACGCCCGGAATTTCGGTCGGGTACTGCGTGCTGATGAACAGGCCGGAATTGGCGCGGTCGCAAATTTCCATCGAGAGCAGGTCCTTGCCGTCGAGTGTCACGGAACCGTCGTTCACGGTGTAGGCGGGGTGGCCTGCAATTACCTTCGAAAGCGTACTCTTGCCGGAACCGTTCGGGCCCATGATGGCATGGACTTCGCCCGGTTTGACTTCCAGATTGATACCCTTCAAAATCTGGGTTCCGTCTTCGATACTAGCTTTCAGGTTCTTGATGGACAGCATAATTCCTCCGGCGCGATTGCGCTAGAACATTTTTTACGGCTCAAATTTAGAAAAACTTGCGGCCTGTGTCTTATCAATTTTTTTTATAGTCAGATGAACGGTTTACCCGAAGTCGTCGAAGTCGTTGCCCATGTTGTCGTCTCCGCCGTAAGAATATTCTTCGTCATCTTCGGGCGGCGGGGGTTCAAAGCCCTCGGGCGGTTCGTCGGCAGGCATTTGCTCTTCGGAATAATTTTCAGGCGCAAATTCTGCAGGGGGTTGCGGCTGATTTTCTGCAAATGCGGGGGCACTCGGTTGCTGGCTCTGCGGTGCAGGTGCTGTTTGGAGCGGGGCTAACTGAATCGGAGCCGGGGTGATGGGGGTTGCGGCAACACTCGGCATAGGAATTGGTGCTGCAGGCATCGGGGCGCCCTGAATCACCGACTGGAACAATATCAGCTGTGCTTTGCTACGCACCACCTGATCGGCAAAAGCATCGATGGTAATCTTTTCGGCGTTGAACAGGGCATTCAGTTTTTGCATGCCCTGCGTAAACTTGGACATCTGCATGCGCGTTTCAACCGCTTCGTTGCTGGTCAGCGGAATCAGGTGTTTTTGTCTGTCGCAGAGCTTGGTCGAAAACACGGTCAGCGTCTGGTAGAACTCGACAATTTCCTGCGGAGTTTTCCACTTTTCTTCGGGCAAGCCTTCCAAAAAGAGCCTGAGCGTGGGCGATACGTTTTCGTACATCAGCTGCGGCGAAACGGCGCCTGTTTCGGCGTAGAGCGCAATTGCGGAATTCACGAATTCTTCGACTACCGGAGATTCGAACATGCGGACGCCGCTTGCGGCCCAGTCCATGTCGAAGTATTCGAGGGCGCGATCCATCAGCGTCGGGTTTCGAAGCACCAAGTTCGCAAACCTGATTTCCATCGGCGGAATGCTTGCCCAGTCGAGCGAAGCGGCCTGCTCTAGTTGCGGAATCACTTCAGGTGCGCCGGGGGCGGCATTTGCGGCCATCGGACGGCGTTCTTCGGGGCCTTTTGGCGGTTTCAAACTTTTCACCTGGGCCAAGGAACGGCTGGTGTTGAATCGCTCCGCAATCAGTTTCACATACTGGTTTTGAAGTTCGCGGTCGGCAATGCTTTTTACAAGCGACTTGGTGTAAGTTACAAAACGGGCGCGTTCTTCAGGGCTTTGCATGTCGTGCTGGCGAGCCAAATAAGAAAGCCAGTCTTCGGATTCGCGCAAAGCCGCACGGAATGCGTCTGCACCGCGTTCGTTCACAAAGTTGTCGGGGTCAATCTTGGTGCCATCGGGGCGCGAAAGCGCAAACACGCGGGGCGCAATTCCCTTGGGCAAGACAATTTCCAAACTTCTGAGGGTCGCCTTCTGGCCGGCAGCGTCACCATCGAATACCAAGTAGGCGGTGTTGGCGTATCGGGCGAGAATGCTCGCGTGCGTTTCGGTCAAAGCCGTTCCCGAGGCAGCCACCACGTTTGTGACGCCGCCTTGATACAGGCTGATCATGTCGAAGTAGCCTTCCACGATAATCACCGCGTTTTCTTTTGCGATGCTTTGGCGGCTTTGGTGCAAACCGAACAGAATGTCGCTCTTATGGTACAGCGCCGATTCCGGGCTGTTCATGTACTTCGCACGTTTAAAATCTTTATTTTCGCTTAAGTCGCGGCCACCGAAGGCGACAATCACGCCCGAAAGGTTCTGGATGGCAATCATTAAGCGATCGCGGAATTTATCCGATATTCCGCCGTTTTCTTTTTCGACGGCAAGTCCCGCCTTGACGCAGTCCAGCGGCGAAAATCCGTTCTTGACGGCGTAACCGATAAAGCCTTCGCGGCCTTCTGGCGCATAACCGATATGGAACTGCTTGCGGGTGGCGTCGGTAATGTGGCGGCTGGCAAGATATTGGAGCGCTTTGGGAGAAAGGGCGAGCTGCTGCTCGAACCATTCGCAGGCAAGTTCGTTCAGCCTGCGGACCATGGCGCGTTCTTCAGTCTTTTCGCTGTCTTCGGGGCCGCCCAGCTGGGGGAGAGCAAAACCGGTAAAGTTTGCGACCCATTCCACGGCCCCCTTAAAATCCATTTTTTCGTGTTCTTGCACGAACTTGAAAACGTCTCCGCCGGCACCACAGGCAAAGCATTTGTAAATGCCCAGGCTCGGGTTCACGTTCATGGAGGGGCTTCTGTCATCATGGAAGGGGCAGACGCCTAAGTAGCGGCCATTCCCTGAACGTTTCAGCGGAACAAAATTCTCGATGACCAGCGCAATATCTGCGTGGGCTTTGAGTTGCTGAATGATTTCGTTAGAATAGAACGCCACGGCTCAAATTTAGCAAGAAAACACCGTCAAAATTTTGACAGAAACATAAAAAAAGAATCCGTTCTTGAAGAAACGGATTCTTTTTAGTAGCGGGGGCAGGACTTGAACGCTGCGACCTTCGGGTTATGAGCCCGACGAGCTACCAACTGCTCCACCCCGCGTCGA
>JBGUWV010000008.1:0-19814 GCA_045221475.1 Fibrobacter sp. | reverse complement strand
CGTATACACGTTAATAGTTTTGTACACTTGTTTATCTCGAGGATCCGTAAAATCTTCCGACGCATATTCACATTCTGGATACCCATGACAATAGAATTGTTCCGTCATATCGAAATGAGCGTCAGAACTAGTTGGTTGAGGAATTTCATAGATATCTATTGTTTTCCATTCTCCATTTTTGCACTGATACGTAAAAATCATATATCCAGATGTATCAACATCTACAGCATTCTCTTCGCATTTTCTTTTCTTAGAATCACTACTCGACTCAATCACCGACGAACTACTATTCTTACTACTTACAGAGCTAGAGGATTTCTTTTCTGTTACAGAAGAACTGGATTTTTTCGAACCCTTAGATGACGAGGATACGTTGTCGTTATCACTACTCGAAGAAATTTCACCGATTGGATCGGGAGCTGAGCTACTAGATTCACCACTACAGGCGACAAACAGAACCGCAGAAAGCAAAATAGAGATTGCCGCGCACTTCGTGCTCGCAATGACGTGCCTCATAAAACCTCCAATAACCTCAAAAATATCGTTTTTTCCAAATTTAAATTATTAAAACAAGAATCACGTTAGTGATTCCCCATCCGTGTGGCAATATATTCCCCCAAGCTACGGCGAATAAATTCTATCTTACTCTGCGATGAATTCTCTTTTGCAAAAATCTGTGGATGGTGTTCGCCTTTCTCCGGCCGAGGCGCTGGACATTTTGAAGAACGCCCCGTGGACCGAGGTCGCCCAGGCGGCCAATACCGTACGCCACCGGATCAATCCGGGCAACAAGGTGGGCTACACGGCATTCCGCATCATCAACTACACGAACGTTTGTGAAATCACTTGCAGTTTCTGTAGTTTTTGCAGGCCCGCGCACAGCCCCGAAGCCTACGTGCTTAATTTGGACGAAATCCGCCAGAAGACGCTCGAGGCCAAGGCCAAAGGCGCCGACCAGATTTTCTTGCAAGGCGGCGTAAACAAGGAAATTCCCCTCAGCTATTACACCGACGTACTGAAAATGCTGACGCAAGAACTCGGCGTAAAAGTCCGCGGATTTTCACCGGTGGAACTGATGCGCATCGCCGTATTCAACGGCATTTCTCTCGACAAATTGCTGGACATTCTTAAAGAGGCTGGCTTAAGTTCTGTGCCGGGTGCCGGCGCCGAAATTCTCTCCGACCGCATGCGTCAAATTTTGAGTCCCAAAAAGCTCCCCGCCCAAGTCTGGTGCGACACGCTCGCCGCCTGCCACAAGAAGGGTCTCCCCGGCAGCGCAAACATCGTCTTCGGCAGCGTCGAAACACCCGAAGAAATCATTGAGCACCTGGATTACGTGCGCAAGACTCAAGATATTGCAAACGGGTTCAAGAGTTTTGTGGTGTGGACTTTCCAGCCGCAGACCAACAAGTTCCCCATCCGCCACGTGCGCGGTGACGAATACCTCAAGCTACTCGCGCTGAGTCGCCTGTACCTCGACAACATCCCGCATATCGAGGTATCGCTCCTCGGCATGGGGCTTTCTTTAGGCGAACTCGGGCTGCACTGCGGCGCCGACGACATCAACAGTATCGTCATCGAAGAAAACGTACTGAAAAACCACGGGCTTACTACCATCGAGCAAGCCGAAAATTTCATCAAAAACGCCGGTTTTACCCCCTACCGCCGCTCTTTAAACTTCGACTAAAGCAAAAAAAATACCGGTCAGCTTGTTCAGCTTAACCGGTAATCATCAGAGAGAGAAAATCAAAAAAAACAGCTTGAGCGGCAATTAAGCGCGCTTGGCATGCTTCTTGAAGCTCTTGATCAGGAGGGCAGCGAGAATGCAGTACATATAATCCTTTTATCCTTGGGTTTTGACGTTTTATCGCCATTTTTTAACAGCGCGCCAAAATTAACAAAAATTTACTAACGCGTCAAGGGGAAAAAGTATATATTCAGCGACTTTTTTCCAAAAATTTTATTATCCAGGCTGAAGCGGGGAGGAGGCCGCCCCCGCCTTGGTCTTTTTCTGTAAAAATTGGTAAATTTGAGGCATGAAACGAATTATCTTATTTTGCCTAGCCGCTGCCCTGTGCGTATCTGCACGGCCGTCCCTGCAAGTGGACCGGGAACGCATCGAATCAGGCAAGACCTTTGGACTCCAGCTTGTATTCCCGTTAACAGAACTCCCCGATAACCGTAGCGATTTGCAGATGGAAACCGCCAACGGATTCACCCTTATGGGAATTGACAGTACCGACCAGGTGATTCGCCCCAGCATGGAAGACATGTTCAATTCTTTCTTTGGGAACGGCAGCCGCGGAGGCTACAAGGCACGCGTTTATACCTTTAAGCTAAAAGCCCCCAAAAAGACCGGCCGAATCAGCATCGGACAGATTTTCTTGACAATTGACGGGCAAAAGAGAAACTTGACGGGAGATATTCCCCTAACCATACAGCGCGCCTACACCGACGACGCCCTTGCCGTAAGCCTTACACCGAGCAAAAAATCCGTCTACGAAGGCGAACAGTTCAACGTGACGCTCGGATTCCACACCTATGAACACTTCGAAGGCGGCCTGCAAGCCACCGACATGAACACCGGCGACGATTTTATCGTTCACCGCAGTGACCTTTCGACCATGAAATTCGAACCGGTCGAAGGCAGCCGTCGTGAAATGCAGGCCAGCGCCAAGTTCGCCTGGCTAGCCTCCACCAAAAATGGCAACTTGCAGATTCCTCCGTTCAAGTTCAAGTACACCAAACGTGGCGAACCCAAAGTTGTCGAAGAAAACAAGCAAATGGGCGGCATGACGTTCTCTAGCAGAAGCGTCAAACAGGAATCTGTCGAAGTCGAAACGCAGACCCCCACCATCAACATCACCGTAAAGCCGCTGCCCACCGAAGGCAAACCCGCTAACTTCAGCGGCATGGTCGGAAACTACAGCTTTAACGCCGACTTTGACCGCACCAACCTGAAGGTGGGCGAAGCCATGACACTCACCATCAACATCAAGGGTGACGGTCTGCCGGGTTCCATTACCGACCCCAAGCTCCCCGACTTCGGCGAGTTCCGCTCGGTGCCTCCCGAAAATGAACTCAACAAGAAAATCGTCGGCAACAAGGTAATTACCACCAAAAACATCCGCGTATTCCTGTACCCCAAAAAGAAGGGCGAATTTACCATCCCCGAAATCACCTATTCCTGGTTCAACCCGAGCAAGAAATCTTACGAAACCGCCAAGGCTGGCCCCTGGAACGTAAAGGTTGAAAAGGGTGATGCTGCCGCCGAAGCGATTTTCCAAGCGCCAGTCGCCCAAGGCCCTGCCGCCGTACAGAAGCAAGAAATTGAATCCCTCGGTTCCGACATCCGCTTTATCCATAAGGTAAACGATGCCAGCGACACGACCGCACCCTACAAGAGCATTCTTTACTGGGTGATTTTCGCCGCAGCCATTCCGTTCTACCTGATTGTCACCTTCGCCGTCCGCAGCCGCCGCAAGCATAACAGCGACGCCGCCCTGGTGCGTAAGGGCAAGGCAGACAAGATGCTCAAGGTCCGCTTTGCAAACGCCCGCGAAGCTTTAAAGAAAGGCGACACCAAGGCACTTTACGCTGCCCTCGAAAACGGTTTGATCGATTATCTGAGCGACAAGACCAACCTGGAATTCAAGGGCATGACCCGTCCGCAAATGAAGGATGAACTAGCAAAGCTTGGAATCAAGGCCGAAACAATAGCCGCCATCGATAGCTGGCTTGAAAAGTGCGCGTTCGCGCGTTTTGCTCCGGTGAATCCGACCAAGGACGAACAGGAACAAATGTTGAAGGATGTCGAAAAATTGTGCGAAGGATTGAAGGTATAATATGAAGCTGAAAGTATTTATCTTTTTCGCCATGATGGTCGCTTTCGCGACGACATGTTTCGCCGCTGAACATTGCGCCGGTATCGAGACTGGCGCCAAGGCATATAACGAGGGTGACTTCGAACGTGCCATTGACGAATGGCGCACTTGCGTCGACAGCGGAATCGAGAACTCTGACTTATATTACAACTTGGCCAACGCCTACTTTAGGGAAGGCAAGCTCGGCTTTGCCATCTATTATTATAAGTCGGCACTCCGTCTGGCACCCAACAACGACGATATTCTGCACAACCTCAAGTACGCACAGGCCATGACCCGCGACAAGGTGGAAGAAGACGGCGAAGAGAACCCGCTTTTGGCAGGTCTTTTCAAGGCCCACCATGCCCTTTCTTTAAGAACTCAGATGTGGACTTTGCTCGGGATTTTCTGGGCAATCGCGCTGCTTGCTATCGCAAGACGCATCAGTCGCAGCGGCAGGGCAAAGAACATCTTGATTGGTTCCATGTTTGCACTGTCTAGCCTATTCTGCATTATCGCCATGAGCGCCGGCTACAAGATTTTCGTCGCCGAAACAGACATCGAAGGTGTGGTAACCGCAAAAGATGCCGATGTGACCAGCGCCCCCAACGACAGGTCCCAAACGCTCAACACCCTTTCCGAGGGAACCACCTTCGAAATTCTGAGCGAACAAGATAACTTTGCAGAAATCCGTTTAGGCGAAAAGGTCCGCGGATTTGTAAAAAAGAGCGACATCGGCATTGTGAAGTAATTCTATCTTTAAAATATGGAACGCGAAACCTTTAAATCAAGACTCGGATTTATCCTCATTGCCGCCGGTTGTGCCATTGGCCTTGGCAACGTGTGGCGTTTCCCCTACATTGCCGGCCAGTACGGTGGAGCGGCCTTTGTGCTCCCGTATCTCGGCTTCCTGCTTTTCTTGGGTCTGCCCATTTTGATGGCAGAACTTGCCCTGGGTCGTGGTGGTAAGAGCGGTATCGCTCGCGCTTTCGACAACTTGGAAAAGCCGGGTACCAAGTGGCATTGGGCCAAGTTCCCGCTGATTTCGGCCAACTATATATTGATGGCCTTCTACTCAGTGGTGACCGGCTGGATGTTCTATTACTTCTATAAAATGGTTACCGATGTCAAGTTCCTTTCGGGAACTCCGGATGAAATCGCAAGCGGCTTTGGCGAAATGCTTTCGAATCCGGGCCTCATGATTTTCTGGATGACGGTTGCTATTGTCATTGGCCTCTTTATCGTGTCACTTGGCCTCCAGAAGGGTGTGGAACGCATCACCAAGACCATGATGATCTGTTTGCTTGTCATTATGGTACTCCTTGCGATTCGCTCCATTACGCTCCCCGGTTCTACAGCGGGGCTCGAATTCTACTTGCTGCCGTCTTTTGAGCGTTTGACTCAATCGGGCAAGGGTATCGGTGAGGCTATCTTTGCCGCCTTTGCGCACGCCTTCTTTACCTTGAGCCTCGGTATCGGTAGCATGGCCATTTTCGGTAGCTACATCGGAAAGAACCATTCCCTGGCAAAAGAAGCCACAAGCGTCTGCGTTCTTGATACCGTCGTCGCTTTGGTCGCTGGCATCATCGTGATTCCGAGCTGCTTTGCCTTCAACCAGTCTCCTGGTCAGGGCCCGGGCCTTATCTTCGTGACGCTCTCCAACGTGTTCGCCATGATGCCGGCAGGCAGATTCTTCGGTGCCGCATTCTTCCTGTTCATGTCGTTTGCGGCCATGTCTACCTTGATTGCCGTGTTCGAAAACATCGTTTCTTTCTGGATGGACCTCAAGGGTTTCAAGCGCCGCAAGGTGGCCTATTGGAACATCTTGATTGTGTTCCTGCTTTCGCTCCCCTGCGCCCTCGGTTTCAACGTGCTTTCTAGCTTTGAACCGTTCGGCCCTGGCAGCTGCGTTCTGGACCTCGAAGACTTTATCGTGAGCAACACCATGCTCCCGGCAGGCGGCATGTTCATTGCCATCTTCTGCTCTAGCCGCTACGGTTGGGGTCAGGAAAAGTTCTTTACCGAAATGAACGCCGGTAAGGGTTACAAGATTCCGTACAACGCCGCTTTCAAGATTTACTTCAAGTGGATCTTGCCGCTGCTTGTTTCGATCCTCTTGATTCAGGGTTACCTGTCCAAGTTTGCTCCGGAACTCTGCGCCAAGATTTTCGGATAATCATTCCCCAAGCAAATGCATAATCACAGGCCGGTTCTTACCGGCCTCTGTTTTATGGATGGTGAGCTTGCCGGTGGTATCGTAGCTGAACTGCTCGCCCACCCGTTCACCATTCACATAGGTAAGGCTATCGCGGAGCACGCCACTAGCATACCAGTTGCGCATGATTCCGTTACGTTTACCGTCTTTCCAGAAAGTTTCACTGGCCAGCTTGCCGCCCATGGTATCTGGGAAAAAGCTCCTGCTTTCGGCAATTTTTCCGTCTTTCCAGTATTCTTCGTACAAAAGGGCGCGCCCAGGCTTAAAATAACGGATGGTCGCCGGATACTTGCCAATACTATGTTCAAAGTTTACGCTCTGGGCCAGATTGGAGCTATCCAACACTCCCCCGATTTCGCCCACATAGGAAGTCTCAGCACAGAACTTGGACATGTTCCCTTCGCAGGCGCCATAGACTACCCCGGACACCCTCAAGTCGCATTCTCGGACTACAATTCCATTTTCGTCGAACCACCGCCATACGGAGTCACGCTTTCCGTCACGATTCCAATGTTCCTGTTTCATGCGGGTCCCGTCAGCCCTGTAATAAGTCACCGTCCCGATAAGGGCGCTATCCTTGCCGGTAGCCCCCTTGCCAAGTACCCCCTGTACCCGTAGGCGCCCAGTTCCGCAGTTAGCAGAATCCATTTTTTCGCCATAGCTTTCGTAATACAGCGAGAACGTTCCATCAAGTTTTCCGTTCCTGCACGTAAATTCTTCCAGCAGATGGCAATCCTTCGAAAAACGTTTCAGGTATGTTGATTCATCCGAAGCAGAAACAATTTCACGCTTAGGGTCCCACTTGGCATGGCAATCGCCCTCTTGCTCCAGGGCCCCGTTATCGAACCATTTTTTCCAGACGCCAACCGCCAGGCCCTTGTCATCATAGTGTTCCTCGAAGGCCCTTTCGCGATTATAATGCCAGCCTTCCCAATCGCCTACGGGGTGGTCCTCTTCGTAATAGCGGTAGGCCTCCACCTTCTTGTCACTAAAGAGCGAAGTCCACTTGCCATCTTTAAGGCCTTTCTTGTAACGCCCCAATAGCGCCACATCGCCAAAACCCGTCCATCGTTTGAAGTCCCCATGGGGAACCCCATCTTTATATGGAATTTCCAGTTCCTTGATTCCATCGGTATACCATTCGTTCCTCTTTAAAATCTCGCCATCGGGATAAACCCAAATCGAGGTCTTTTTGGCCCCGTTTGCATGTTCGGCAAGAACTTGTTCCTGGGCCCGTTCCACCGTACAGCCCGAAAAGAGCATCAAAAATGGCGCAACTAAGCCGAAAATGGGTGAAAAACGAATCATAGGCATACCAAGTAAAGTAGAAAAAAGGTAATTTCTAGTTGTGCTCGAGTTAAAGAACAAATCGATTGCCGATACCTTTAACGCAAGAATCCGCTCCCCCTGGGCGTGGGTGGTACTTGCAGTTGCCATCGGCCTTACTATTCTATTCTACTTCTCGCAGAAGCCGCAGATCATTATGTACTCCCGCTACATCAAGACTCTGTCGGACTACCAGCTACAAGAATCCTATGCCCTGCGCGGAATGGAACGAGTCCGTATCGGATTCGGCATAGACACGGTTTTTGTACAGGCCCAGACCATGACCCTTAGGGAAATTGCCGTCTCTTTTGCCCGCGAAATGGACGATATCCAGCGAATCGGCATCAAGGCCCCATCACGCCCAACGGTGGAACGTTTCGAACGCGAAGTCCTGGCCAAGGTTTCGAGCATGCGCCGCTATGCAGCAAGCCGCCACCAGTGGCTTGAAAAGCTGCAAGCCGTCAAGATTCAAGCAGCCTCCCTCCCCGCCAACATTCAAATACCCCTGCAGGGAGTCCTGGATTCCGCCCGCGCAGGCTACATAATCGGCTTGGCGGGACTCGGCGACAGCCTCGTCAACGCCATTCCCGATTCCACCAAAGAAATCCTTTTCAGCCTCTTGCAAGAAAACGAGGAACAGACTCTCGCCTGGAACCGGTTCAATAACGAATTGGCAGTCATGTACAGCGAAGACCTGATTCAATTTTTCCAGGGCCAGAACATCGAAGAAATGTCCCTCAAGTCTAAAATACCCATGGCATTCTATTTCTTGACCCTCGTACTGATGCTTTCGACCTTCTTCTTTATTTTCAGATCCAAGCTATAAGGAACTCATGCGATTCTATACTTCTAGAAAACCGGCCCTTCTGAATTTTTCATTGCTGCTGATATTTTTGGCAGGCTGGCTCACATCGTACCTGATGCCCGCCCTCAAGGGTCTGATGCAAGAAGAGCACCTGTTCTACGGAACCGTTTCGCATGCCGCCATTCCAAGCATCTTTGGCGGAAGCAACATCCCCTTTTTCGACAAGACCATTTTCCAGATTAACGGAGACGACCAGGTAAACTTTATCCTGTACGCCTCGGCTGACATCCTGGACAACATGGCCGATTGGTACAGCTTTGCAAGTCGCAATGCAGGCGATATCCCTCTTGAAATTTCGGCAAGCCGAATCGATGACAAGACCTTCATAGTCCATAGTCTTGCCTCCACCGATGGCGAGATGGACTTTGACACGCTGGTCATAGACTATCAGGTCTATAACGCTTTCATCGGTTGCGCCATTGTTCTCGCCTTGGCTCTCGCCTCAGTTATACTGTTCATTCTGTGGATCGTGAAGAAACGAAAGCACTAGAACAACGTCTTTGCAAGGAATGAACGTGAAAAATCTATCCGTACTGATTTTATTACTAGTATCATTTTGTATTGCAAATCCGGCCTCTGATACCCTTACCATACACCGCAAAGCACCTCCAATCAAAGGGTCTATCATGTTCCCGGTGACAAGCCCTACAAGCGACATGCCCGTAGGCGTATGGAGACACCTCAACAAGAAAGCGACAGAAGGCACCGTAGTCTGGTTTCACGGCGGCATGACCAGCAACAACTGCCAAAAGGGACTCGTAGCTGGAGGCTCCCTTTCTAAGATGTTGCCGGACTACACCGTAGTCAGCGCCTCGGCCTGCAAGCAGAATCACTGGGTTGAACCTACCACCATCGAAGCTGTCGATGACGCCCTGGACAGCCTCGCCAAGCGCCAGAAGAAAGACATCGAAGAAATCTCGCTCATCGGAATCTCCGACGGTTCTCTAGGGGTAATCACCTATTCACTCTGGGGCAAGCGCAAAATCAAGAACCGCATTCTCATGAGTACTTACGGCGAATCCCTCGGACCGGCAGCACAGGTCGCCGCACAGACTCCGCTCAAGAACGGGCGCTGGAGATTCATCCAAGGAGGCGCCGACCGACTGTACCCATCCGAAAAGGCCGTCCCCTGGATTCAAGAGTTCTGCCAGAACGTGGGCACCCACTGCGACCTCAAGTTTGACCCCCAAGGCGAACACGACTGGAGCTACTGGCAAAACAAGCACGGAGACTGGATTTTGGAGAATTTTTCTAAATAACCCTTGACAAATAGGGCAAAAATTTCAAAATTTGGCTTACCCCACGCGGATGTGGTGGAACTGGTAGACACGCTAGATTCAGGTTCTAGTGCCTGCAAGGGCATGAAGGTTCAAGTCCTTTCATCCGCACTGAAAAACCGTCGAAGCAATTCGACGGTTTTTTCTGTTCTCACTTCGTTCGAACAGCAAATGCTCGGCTCGGTTATATCCGTGCGAGCACGGCTGCAACACTCGCCTTGCGCATTTGTCTTTTTCCTTTTTATCCAATTTACTATCTTCCCCCTTATGGATAACTTTGAAGATTTTTTCACCGAAGCGTTCGAGACAGCAACCCTCAAGGGAAAGTTGGTCACGCTGAAGGGCGTTCGCGAAAACGCATCCGGTGTGGCATCGGCAGAAAACATCTTCGCCACCATCGAAGGCTCCCGCGACTTCTTGGCCGAGCATCTTCCTTGGATTCCCGAAACGGACATTTTCGACCTGAAGAAAAGAATCCGTTCGTGGGTTTTGAACGAACGGTTCGGACAAGGGGGATGCTGGCTCATTTTCAAGAACACGCCCACCGCTTCCGAAGGAGAATTCGCCGGTTCCATCATGATGGACGTGAACCTGCGAAACCGTTCCGCCACCTTAAGCTACTGGCTTGCAAAACCGTTTACCGGGCAAGGCCTAATGACCGAATCGGTAAAACTCATCATCAAATTTGCATTTGAGCACCTAAAACTCAATCGTCTAGAACTATTAGTCTCTGTACACAACGGCAAGAGTGCCGCCGTCGCCACCCGCTGCGGGTTCATGGAAGAGGGCATAAATCGCGATTACGAGCTCATAAACGGCAAATTTGTGGATCACAGACGTTTTTCGTTGCTCGCTCGTGATGTATATTAATGGTTACAATGGTTACTCGGGTAAACGGGAATCTCAAAATACATATGGCTTTTGTGGGGGAAGACTTCTATTTTTTAGAGTATGGAAAATGGAGAAAAGCAGAAACTCGTAGAACCGGATATCCTGCAGTACACGAACTACAGGGTATTTCTTCGTGATTATTACGAGTATAAAAAGAAAACCTCGACCGCTTTCAGCTTGCGGTTCTTTGCCGAAAAGGCAGGGCTTTCTAGCCACGCCCACTTAAAACTTGCAATTGACGGCAAACGCAACATTACCAAAAACACGGTCACCAAACTTATTCACGGTCTGGGTCTCGAAAACCAACGTGCCGCCTATTTCGAAAGCCTTGTGTTCTTCAACCAGGCCCAAACCGATGCCGACAAGCAAATCTACTACGCCCAGCTCATCAAGGCCAGTCCCCGTTCCAAGCTGCACAAGATGGACAAGGCCCAATTCCGTATCTTCCAGGAATGGCACCACTCTGTAATTCTTGAAATGGTTGGGCTCAAGGATTTCAGGCCCATTCCCGACCTAATTTCTAAAAAGCTCCGTGGGCTTGTTACCCCCGCCCAGGTTACCGAATCACTCCAATTGCTCTTGGAACTGGGGCTCCTAGTCAAAACCGCCAATGGTTACCGCCAGCGGGACCCCCTGATTACCACCGACGACGAGGTTCAGGACATGATGGTCAAGATGTACCATTTCCAGATGCTCAAGCTCTCGGCCACCATGTTAGCGGACCTTCCGGGGCAAGAAAGGGACATTTCGGCGCTCACTTTCGGAATTAGGCGCTCAGATTTCCCTAATTTGAAGAAACATCTACAACTAATGCGAAAAGAACTACTAGATTTCTCTGCAAAAGCCGGAGAAGCAGAAGATGTTGTGCAAATCAACATTCAGCTCTTCCCCTTGACCCGAGGAGTGTGATGAAATTCTTTTTGTCCATAGCATCGATTGCCGCTTACGTCGCCGTATTTTTGTCTTTGGTAGCATGTTCCAACGACAAGTCCATGGCTGGTATCGAAATTGGCAACCCGTCGCTTGCCGATATTGACACCGTCGGGAAAGATACAACGGCAAAGGATACCTCCGTCAAGGACACCTCGACTAAGGATACCACCATTAAGGACACGACTGTTAAGGATACTTCGGGCAAGGACACCTCCTTCAAGAAGCAACCCGCACTTCCGCTAGTTGCAGAATTCTCCGTTGATTATTCCGAAACGACGCGCAAGGCCCTCGCCAAGGATAGCGAAAAGGACGAAGCCGTCCTGCTGGATTCCTTCTCGCTGGTTCTGACAGAATTGCGTTCGTTCTCCAGTTACTATTACACGACCGTGTCTGTCGACCCCGTTGTCGGGCTGCAGCTCTGGCCTTACGAAAACAAGCCCGACGAGACTCTGGAAATCTCGTTTATCCAGGGTTCCTCTGTCAAGGATCATTTCAAGGATATCGACCTGCAAGAAGAAGGCTACCTCAAAGAAATGGGCGTTTCCTTCAGCCCCGACGAATCCGCTGCTATTTACGGACGGGCCAAGGTTGGCGATAAGTACGTTCCGTTCGTGTACAGCCTCTCGAACTTCCAGTCATTCATGCTCCGCTACCATTACTCGCAGATTGACACTACTGGCGGCAAAGCAAACTTGTCCGTAATATTCCGCGTCAAGACATTCATCAAGGATATCGACTTCTCTACTGCAGAAATCGACAAGGACAAGATGATTCGAATTGACGCGAAGAACAACGCCGAGCTGTGGAAAAAGCTGAACGAACAGTTTGTTCCGAGCTTCCAGTCACTCCGCTACGATTACACGAATGCAGAAGGCGATTCCATTTCCGACTATGTCATGGACATCTGGGAAGGCATCGCCGCAAAACCCAAGGAAAATACAATCATCAACGGAAATTTCCAGTCTCCGTTTACCACCGATTGGATTTTGATGAACCAGTTCAGCGGCAAGGCCGACACGACGGTAATCATCGAGAAGGGCACTAAAGAACGGATTATGCAGGTGAACGTTACGGAAGGCGGCAGCCACTCCTATAGCGTCCAGCTGATTCAAGAAAACGTGGCCTTGATTGCCGGTGTAAGGTACCAGTGCGTATTCACGATTTGGTCCAGCGAAGAAGGTCAAATCACCGCCCGAATCGGTTCATACAACACCTATGAAACGGTCGGCTTCCAGGAACACGTACAGGTCCAGACAACTGGCCACTCTGTAGCAATCACCTTTATTCCCGAAGTGAGCGATCCCTTCGCAAGGTTTGAACTGAACCTGGGCGGATCCGAACGAACCTTCTGGATTAAGGAAGTTCAAGTCCTGAGGATTGAGTAAAAAACAAATCGCATCAAAGGCTCGCCACGGCGGGCCTTTTTTGCTAAATTTTCGTTACTATGGCAACTATTCCTACTCGCAAAGATAATCTCGTCATCGAAAACATTCGCCCCCAGATCGAAGGCGGGCGTTTTATGCTCAAGCGTGAACCGGGCGACACCGTCACGCTTACCGCGGACATTTTCCGCCACAGCCACGAAAAGTATGACGCGGCGATTTTCTACCGCCACGATTCTAAAAAGAAATGGGAAAAGGCTCCCATGCACTTTGTCGATAACGACCAGTGGGAAGGCTCCTTCACGGTCAACAATATCGGCTACTACGAATACAAGATTTGCGCTTGGACCGTGGAGCCCAAGGACGAACCCACGGAAAGCCCCGTGATGAAACTCCGCGTGGATCCTTCTTACGCACGCATCGGTACTTGGTACGAAATGTGGCCGAAGAGCCAGGGCACCGACCCCACCAAGAGCGCAACCTGGAAGGACTGCGAAAACCAGCTGGACTATATTGCAAACCTCGGCTTCGACACCGTCTACCTGGTGCCCATTCATCCGATTGGCGTCACCAACCGCAAGGGCGCAAATAACGCCCTGCACGCCAAGACAGACAAGAAGGGCAAGCCCCTGGAACCGGGTTGTCCGTACGCCGTAGGTAACAAGAACGGTGGCCACTACGATGTGGACCCCGAACTTGGCAGCATGAAGGACTTCGAGCATTTTGCTAAGGCCGCCCGCAAGAAGGGACTCCGCCTCGCTCTCGACATTGCGCTCAACTGCAGCCCCGACCACCCGTATGTGAAATCGCACCCGGAATGGTTCTACCACGAACCGGATGGCAGCATCAAGTTCGCCGAAAACCCGCCCAAGAAGTACGAAGACATTTACCCGTTCGACTACTACAACAAGAACTACAAGGCCCTGTGGCAGGAAATTGAAAACATTATCTTGTTCTGGGCCGACAAGGGCGTAGAAATTTTCCGCATCGACAACCCGCACACCAAGCCCTTCCCGTTCTGGGAATGGCTGATTGCAGACGTCAAGGAAAAGCGTCCGGAACTCGTGTTCCTGGCTGAAGCCTTCACCCGTCCGAAGATGATGCATCGCTTGGCCAAGTCCGGTTTCGACATGAGCTACACCTATTTCGCCTGGCGCAGCGCCAAGTGGGAATTCGAACAGTACCTCAAGGAACTCACACAGTCCGATGCCAAGGAATATATGCGCGGCATCTTCTTCCCGACGACTCCGGACATTTTCCCGAAGTACCTCGCCTACAAGGGCCCGAACGCCTTCAAGCAGCGTTATTTCCTCGCCGGTACGCTTTCGAGCCTTACCGGTATGTACAACGGCTACGAGCTCTGCGAAAACATTCCGAGCCCCATCAAGGAAGAACTGCAGGACAGCGAAAAATATCAGTACAAGGTCCACAACTGGAGTGGCCCGGGTATCCAGGACTTTGTGCGCCGCGTGAACACCGCCCGTCAGGAACATGTTGCATTGCAGGAATACGACAACCTGGACTTCCACTACTGCGCCAACGACCAGCTGATGGTCTACTCCAAGAAGTCCGGCGAAGACGTAATCCTCTGCGTATGCAACATGGATATGGACAATACCCAGGAAGGCATGGTGGAACTGGACATGGCTAAACTCGGCCTCAACCAGGATTCCTTCTTCTTCTTGCGCGACTTGATTACCGACGAAAGCTTTGTATGGCGTGGCAACAAGAACTTTGTGCGCCTCGATCCCAACAAGGCTCCTGGCCACCTGCTGGTGCTCAAGAAAATCTAGTCTTCAACAAATTATTCTTAGGACGGTTCCACAACCGTCCTTTTTTATATATATTAAAAGCATGATCGACATTTATTCGCTTGCTAAAAATCCGCTGGTTTTCCAGAAACAAAGAACCATCACCTCGGCATACATCGATGTCTCGGGCAAGATGGGCATTGCGCAAACCGTGCTCATGGTGCAGGACAACTTCACCGAGAATTTCGGCGCCCTCAAGATGGACAACTTCTGCGTTAACGAGAAGGGCGGTTACTGGGCTATTTATAAAGCAAAATTCAAATTTTTCCAGCGTCCTTACTGGCGCGATAAAGTCGTCACCACCTCATTTCCGGCCGATAACGCCCCCATTCGCACTTACGAAAACACCGCCGTTACAACCGTAGACGGGGAGCCCATTATTCTCGCCGTTCAGGAAGCCTGCTGCCTCGACTTGGAACGTCACCGTCCCATGAAACTTTCTGCCGTAGACTTCCCCACAGAAGGCGCCCCCGAGCCCTTTATGGACAACAAGTTCACCAAGTTTGCCGTGGAGCCCGAAGAATACCAAGAAGTGTATCGCCAAAAGGTGTTGCCCCAGCACATTGACATGTCTCACCACATGAACAACATCGAATACGTGAAGCTTTCCTTGAACGTATTCAGTGCAGCCGACATCGAACTTTGCATTCCCTCGATGCTCGAAGTGCATTTCTTGGGCGAAACCCACGAAGGCCAGGAAGTCACGGTTTACCGCGCCGACAAGCGGGGCGCAACCTATATGAAAATCGAAGACGAAACTAGCCGTCTCGTTTTCGAAATGAAATTAAAAATGAAATAGCTAGAATTCGCGGAAAAATTCCGGACGATGGAAATCCGGCTTTTCAGTTTCAATATCAAAGGCGCTCAGGTAATGGGGCGTCTTTGCTTTATCGGCGCACTTGTAAAGATTGCCTTTCAAGACGATTCCATCGAAACTTTTTAGACCGAAGAGGGTCGCCGGGATCTGGACCGTCATGCCCCAGCAAACCAAGTTCCCAGCGACACTGGCAAGTTCCTTGGTGCGAACCACCGAATCAATTTCCGTCTGCGAAAGCTTGGTACGTGAATGGCGATCGGGGCCTCTTGCTGCAAGCAAATAGCCTCGACATGTGGTTTCGAAGTTATAGTATTCCACAGGGTTTGCCGGATTTTCCAAAAAAATCTCGACGCAGGAATCTTCCCAGCTGGAGCCGTTATCTTCCATGACTTCGGCACGGAAGCAGTCCGAAGGTTCTTCCACAGAAAATCGGACCGTAAAGTAATCCGAAGAAAGTTCCCATTCGGCAAAGACCGACGGAAGGGATATTCCTTGGTTCGCCACCCAGTTCATATTCGGTTTCAAGAGCATGCTTAAAAAGTAGTAAAGTGATTAAAACAGTGTTTTAATCAGTGATTTAATCACTCCCTTGTTTTTCGCCTTCAGCAAATTCGCTGTTTTTCAGCAATATTCCGCAAATGCAGAAATGGCACGCTTTTTGCAAAACGGGTTTGCTTCAAAAAAAGCAAAACTCATACAAACTAGGAGGCCTCAATGGCTGTAAAAGCAAAAACAATCGAAAAAGAAAAGAAAGAATGGAATGCATCCGGTGCATTCGACTGTCTCGCCGTTACCAGCGTCCAGGTTTACCCCTTTAGAGAAGGACCATCTATGGGGCATATCAAGGGCCTGGCATCTATTGTTCTCAATGACCAGTTTCTGATCCGCGGTCTCCGAGTCATGGAGGGCGAAAACGGCATGTTCGTAGGTTACCCTGTAGATCCGTTCTTCAAGGGTGAAGAATACCGCAGTGTCTGTTTCCCCATGGCACGGAATCTGCGCGAACATATCGAAAACTGCGTCCTTGAAAAATACCAGGCTTCCGTAGTATAGGCAGGTTGTCATGTTCCGTCGAATCCGCTCTTATTGCTTGTTTGGAATTAAGGCTGTCCCGGTAAGCGTCGAGGTAGATGCTTCGCAGGGACTGCCGGGCTTCACCTTGGTTGGTTTGCCGGACAACGCAGTAAGAGAGTCTAGAGAGCGCGTCATTTCAGCCATTCGCTCCGTAGACAAAGTGGTGACGGGTTTCCGTACCACGGTAAACCTGTCACCCGCGGATTTGCGGAAAGAAGGGAGCGCCTTGGATTTGCCTTTAGCAATGGGGTTGCTGACTGCAACCGGAGAGATTGAAGTTCCCGATTTAGAACACCTCGTTTTTGTAGGGGAACTTTCGCTCGACGGTCAGTTGAAACCGATCCGAGGCGTTCTTTCCTTCGCCATGAGTTTATCCGAAAAATCAAGAGACATTCTTGTCATTCCAAGGGCGAACGAAGAAGAAGCTTCCCTCGTAGAAGGAATCCGATACGTATGCGCCGACACGCTCAAGGAATGCGTCGAAAAAATGGAAAGCGGGGCCGCCAACTCCGCCCTCTTGGCTAAAGGATTCAAAGATAAAAAGCAATACCTCAATGCCCCCCACGACATCCCCGATTTTAAAAATGTAGTCGGCATGGAAGGAGTGAAACGGGCTCTCGAAATTGCCGCCGCAGGCGCCCACAACTTTTTGCTGGTTGGCTCGCCAGGAGCGGGCAAGACCCTGTGCGCCAAGTGCCTGCCGGGCATTCTGCCCGAAATGACAGAGCTTGAAATTCTGGAAACCTCCCGAATCCATTCCTGTGCTCGCTCCGCGGGAGAAGCTGAAGATTTCAAGCCTGTCATGGTCCGCCCGTTCCGTACCCCCCACCACAGCGCCTCTATGGTGTCTCTGGTGGGGGGTGGCACCCGGCTAAAGCCGGGTGAGGCGAGCCTCGCCCACAACGGAGTCCTGTTTCTAGACGAACTGCCGGAATTCAACCGCAGCGTTCTGGAAGCCCTCCGCGAACCAATGGAAGAAGGGCAGATTTCTATCAGCCGCGCAAGCGGTACGGTCACTTGGCCCGCAAGATTCATGATGGGGGCCGCAATGAACCCATGCCCTTGCGGCTACGCCATGGATCCGAAACGGGCCTGCACTTGCCTGCCCGAGGCACGCAAGCGCTATCAGGAAAAAATCTCGGGACCGCTCCTGGACCGCATCGACATCCAAGTGAGCGTACCGCCCGTCGAAGCCTCGCAATTCGGCAGGACGACCCACGCCGAGTCTTCGGCGGAAATACGCAAGCGTGTTTGCGCCGCCCGGGAAATTCAGCGCAAGCGGTTCGCAAATACCCCGTTCAAGACGAACGCCGAAATGTCTTCGGACTTTGCCAAAAACAGTTGCAGGTTATCGGCAGAAACAGAAAAATTCGCCATCAGCGCTGCCGACCGAATGGGACTGAGCGCCCGAGGCTATTACCGACTATTAAAGGTCGGCAGAACCATTGCCGACCTTCGAAATTCAGATTCCGTTGAAATTATAGACCTGTCGGAAGCTTTGCGCTACCGAGCCTTCCGTAGCTGAACACGCTACCTTAAAATCTTGATGCTGGACTCGGCACCTGCACTTTGCGGGATTGCCAAGGGTTTGCGGACAGAAACTTCGGCCGCAACAGTCTTGGGGTAGTGGTTCAAGATATACTTGGCCGTTTCGACGACCAAAGTTTCTTCTAACTGAAAAGACGACCTGCAGACAAAATCCTG
The DNA here is from genome assembly GCA_045221475.1 of Fibrobacter sp. Taxonomy (GTDB): domain Bacteria; phylum Fibrobacterota; class Fibrobacteria; order Fibrobacterales; family Fibrobacteraceae; genus Fibrobacter. The sequence goes on along the minus strand of JBGUWV010000008.1, from coordinate 1,656 downwards.
CACGTCGTCAGCCAATTGCACATAATCAATAGAATGGGCAAGATCTTCATTTCGGGCGGCCAAGGAAAAATCCAGCCACACCGAAACATTCATCACAACCGGCTGCACATTTTCGCGCTCGTATGGAAGCGTTCCGATGATGCAGTTGAATTCCAAATCACGTATTGTGATTTTTCCGGTTTCGACTACCATACGAAGAGAACAACAGCACCGGCAATAGAGGCGGCAGAAATGCCGAACCAGATGTTACGGGCAGAGGTGTAGGAATCCTGGGTCTTCTTGTTTTGATCGATACGGTTCTGCAGTCCACGCAGATCTTGTGTTTTCACATAAGACACCATGATTTCTTCACATGTGGCGTTGCCTTCGCACTTCCTCACGGTCAAATCGCTCAATTCGCTCAGAGAGTCGTAAGCATCCTTGGCTTCGTTAGCCTTGCTATGGTCAACGATACCGATCACAGCGGCAGTCACTGCCAAGGCAGAAAGACCGACTGCGGCCCAGAAACGGACTTCGTCAGCAATACCGAAACGGTCGCCCACATCCCTAGCAGCATCGCTTGCAGCATAATCACGATCGTCGGCAGTGTTGTCAACCGGAGCAGAAGTCTTGTAAGAAGAATAGTCTTCGTCATCATCTTCATCTTCGCAGTCCGGATCATATTCGTCGCATTCCTGAGCCTTGCTGCTAGGAACGGCAGGAGCTGCAGCAACAGTTTCTTCTTCGTCATCGCTTGCAGAAGCAGATTCGTCACCCTTAAGCGTTACCGGAGAACCATCGATGTATACAACTGCAGTCGAAAGACCCGGAGCATAAACAGCCTTACCGTCGAAATAAACCTTTTCGACATCCTTGTCGGCAGCGGCACCGCGGCGAGTATAGAGCTTAGCGTTAACGAGCTTGGAGTAGTCAACGCCTTCGGCGGTCATCGGAGTCATGGACGAAAGGTCTCCCTTGCCACCCTGGTAAAGCTGGTAAGAGGTTTCGGATTCGCCAAACGGATCTTCAAACTTTTGACGAACAACCAAACGGCCAGACTGCAGAGTTGCAACTTCATCTGCCGGAGCGACCTTCAGTTCGCCACCAAATTCAGCAACAATGTAATCATCGGGAGTGCCCGCATCTTTAGCGGAAAATTCTTCGATATCGTATATACCGGCAAAAGCGGATACGACGGACAGGCAAAGGACCATCAAAAGTGAACGTTTCATTTATTACTCCAAAAGGTCTAATTTTTGTTGGAAATATATAAAAAAATATGAACAAGTGCACTAAAATAATGCTTTAATAATATACAATCGTACACATAACGTTCTCCCCTACGTTCAATGTTTATCAAAGTTTACGCACAAAGCGCAGATTGTCAAAAAAGCGTGATTTAGCTACGCTCTCGCCGCAATACAGATAGAGACCAATCGCCCACTAAAATTGCTATATTTTCCCGTGTAAAATTTTAACCCTAAAAAGAGGATTGCTACAATGGCAAAGCTTTCTATTGAAGATCTCGAACTCGCCGGCAAGCGCGTGTTCATCCGTGTCGACTTCAACGTTCCGCAGGACAAGGTGACCGGCGAAATCACCAACACCAAGCGTATCGAAGCCGCTCTCCCGACCATCCAGTACGCTCTCGACAAGGGTGCAGCCGTCGTGCTCGCT
>JBGUWV010000007.1:0-14888 GCA_045221475.1 Fibrobacter sp. | reverse complement strand
CGGTGAAAAGCTCCGTGGCGAAGCCGACTACGATATTCTCGCTGTGGAACCGGCAAGCTGCCCGAGCTTCACTCGCGGTAAGTACGCCTACGACTTCTGCGATACCGGTAAGGTTTGCCCGCTCGCCAAGATGTACACTCTCGGCTCCAGCTTCATTCCGTCTGCCAACCACGCCGGTGGCCTCCGCTACCACGGCATGAGCAGCATCCTCTCTGAACTTTACGATCAGGGCCTGATGCGTGCAACGTCTGTGGAACAGACCAAGGTGTTCGAAGCCGCTAAGCTCTTCGCCCAAACCGAAGGTATTCTCCCGGCTCCGGAATCCAGCCATGCTATCCGCGCTACCATCGATGAAGCCCTCAAGTGCAAGGAATCTGGCCAGGCCAAGAACATCGTATTCGGTCTCACCGGTACGGGTTACTTCGACATGGTTGCCTACCAGAAGTTCAACGATGGCGAAATGAACGATTACATCCCGACGGATGAAGACATCGCCAAGAGCCTCGCCCAGCTTCCGAAGGTGAACGGCTAATTTGGCAACATCCCCGCAAATTTAAAAAGCCCCGGATTCAATCCGGGGCCTTTCTTTTATGCTTTAAGTCTTATTTAACGAATATTTACGCGAGACATTTGGCGTGAGCTTTGGCCGCGAACGAGGTACAGTCCGCTGCTGAAACCGGCTGCACGGAGCGTTTCGCTCAAAGATACACCCTTGGTCACATTGACTGTGCCGAGGCGCTTACCCTTTAAGTCAAAGACATGGAATGTTTCATCCGTTGTCTTCAAATTGATGTTCTGCGCAGGCGAAATCGAAGCGACTGTGGGCTTTTGCACCCTATAGTAATCTTCGTAGATTCTGTACCATTGTGCATTTTCGATGCCTGCGGTCACTTCAACCATGGGTTCCGTACGGTTGGCTCCATAACCTTCTTGGTTAAGCATTTTTTCATCAACCCAGCCATAGTAAACACCACTTTGGAGTTCTGAGGAGAATGTCGTTTCCAAGTCGCCGCGTAATTGCGCTGTGCCACCAACAGTGCTATTTTCGACAGGCCACATTACGCCATAAATCTGTGCATAATCCTTGACATTCGTATTCCGAATGACCGAAAGAGCTCCCACTTTTGCGTTACCGCTCAAGGTTCCGCTTACAAGCCAAGCGTCTTCTTCAAGGATTGCATTGTCTTTAATGGTGCCGCTCGAAACTAGGGCTCGTCCACGAATAATGGCATTTCCGAAAATTCTGCCGCTTTCAATAACGGCAAAATCTTCAATGCGGACATTACCTAAAATTGCACCGCCATTTACGACGGCATTGGGGCCGACATAAACAGAGGGAGCCACATAAGCCTTGTTGCTTACAAGGCCGCCGCCATTACTGTGTCTTGTGTAGTTGCTCGTATCAGCTGGCACCCAGAAGTTTTTGTTGAAACCTTCGGGCTTTCCGTTATTGACTTGAATCATGTATGGGAAACGATAAAGGCTATAATAGAACTGATCCCACATGATTGATTGCATTTCTGAAGGTGTAGCGGCAACAACAAGCCACAAAGCCTTGTCGTCAGCTCTCGTTTCGATGTCGAGATTGAATGCCGTACCGCGTTTCATTTCGCTATATCTCGGTGTACCATCGGCTCCTTCGGCCACTAGGCCTACTCTCCAACCCGATGCCGGATTAGGCACGAAGTCTGGCGAGAGATTGCACCAGTCGTATGATTGATTTAAATGATAATCATGCTGGTCGCCAAAACAAGCGTAACCTTCAGTTGTTTTTTCTTCTTGGACAATGCCGCGGAACTTGACCTTTACGCGCCCGACCGTATCGGGATAAATGCGAACCAAGTTATAGCCCCAGCGTTGTGGTGCCCAATACGAAGGCGAAATATAACGATTGTCTACAGAATCGAGTAGGTTCATCATCGTAACACGGCCATGGCCACTATAGGGGTGTCCAAAGCCTCTTCCACGACGAGTTGAGAAGTCGTAGCCGCCCCAGGCTTCACTAAACAAAGCCTTTTTGGAAGGTTCGTATTCGTATGTTGCCTGTTTCATTGCAAAACGACCGAATTCATCGTTTAGTGTGTCAAGCGGCCAGCCGTAAACCATTTCCATTGCGGTAAATGGAGTCTGTTCCATTCGGCCTTCTTGCCCATCGCGAAGCGACTCGATCCATATGCGGTTTACTTCCTTGACTCCCTTGAATCCTCCGCCAAATTTTTCTTTTAAATGTTCCAGGAAATGCCAATTGCAATAGCGGGAACGCGTAGAACCGTAGTACAAATAAGGGAAGTTAATCACATATTCCGTACATCCAATGACTTCTTCCGGAACGAACTGATGCGCCATCCAATTTGCGTGAGATTCTGCAAACCAATTCGTATAGGCGTTACTACCTAACCAGCCTGAATAACTCTGCAATCCGTGGGCGTATTCATGCGCAAGCGTTGCGCGGTTTAAACTAGATTTGCCAAGCCAAATGCCAGGTGAGCATTCGTTATCGATGCATGCATCAAAATGATCTCCACCTACGGGCGATTCAATTTTGTCATCTTCGAATACATAGACGACAGATTTTACCTTGCGGTTTGGACTGCTTGGCTGAGGAAGATACCATTCTAGTGAATCGTGATAAAACACAAAAATATCTTCGAGAATATCTAACGCTTCTTTAGCTTCGCTAGTATACATGCCGAGCTTATTTGGTGTTCCGTCGTTATTGAAGTTTTTTCGACAAATCTCAAAATGCTCTGAAGATGCGATTAGTCTATGCCCGTTTCTAACACAGGTCGATTCCCAAGTTATAGCCTCTGCGCATGCAAGGCTGCCTAAAAGTGCGATTCCTATCGCAATTGTTTTTTTCATAATGACTCCTATTCCCTCAAGGGACCATTCCCAAAGGGGAATAGGGGCAATATACTCAATTTCGTATTTAAATGATTAAAGACAAGTTTTGTATAATTAAAATAAAATAAAGGCCATCTTGTGAAAGATGACCTTATCAATAAATTAATTTATTTGTGTTATTTAATAAAACGTTTGGTAAGTTTTCCCTTTTCCGTTCTTACGATAACGTAATAAATTCCTTGCGGGAGTTTGGCGATAGACATTGTAGATGAACTCCCCTGTTGCATTAAGAGTATACGCCCTTGAAAATCTGCAATGGCAACACTGCGTGTATCTTGAGGAAATTGTAATTGTAATACGTTGTCTGTTTTGCGCACATCAAAGTTGCGATTTGATATATCGTGCGTAATATATGTCGTTGTTTCTGTAGAATCATCGGCCACGGCATACCAGCGTGCCAAATCTATGCTCGCCGTCGCCTCTGTAGGCGGAGTGGTCAGGTTTGCTCCGTAATTTGCATTATTCAGCATGCCGTCGTCGACCATGCCGTAGAAGATTCCCTTGGAAATTTCCTTGGTGAAGTTGTTTTCCAGATCGCCGCGGAGCTGTGCCGTGCCGCTCAATTTTTTGTCGGTAACCGCCCACATGACTCCGTAGACTTGCGCATTGTCAGTGACGGTCGTATTCACGATAATCGAGAGCGCGCCGACCTTCGCTTTGCCGGTAATGCTTCCGCTCACGAGCCAGGCGTCTTCTTCGAGCACGGCATCGTCGCCGACGGTACCTGCGGTCACCAGCGCGCGTCCGCGGACAATGGCGTTCCCGCTGATGGTGCCGCCGTCTACGACCGCGAAGTCTTCGATGCGGGCGTTGCCGGAAACCGTTCCACCGTTGACGACTGCATCGGGCCCCACGTAGGCGGTCGCGGCCACATTCGCCTTATTGCTCACGAGGCCGCCCCCGTTTGCATGCTTGCTGTAACTGCTTGCATTAGCGGGCTTCCAGAAATCCTTATTGTAGCCCTCGGGCGCCCCGTTTACAACTTCGATCATGTACGGGTAACGGTAAATGCTGTAGTAGAACTGATCCCACAAAATCGTCTGCATTTCGGTCGGAGTCGCCGTCACGGCAAGCCACAAAGCCTTGTCGCTAGCCTTCGTCTCGATTTCGAGATTGAATCCGGTTCCATGCTTCATTTCGCTGTAACGGGGCGTTCCGTCCGCGCCCTCCGCGACTAGCCCGACCGTCCAGCCCGAGGCCGGGTCCGGCAGCTTGTCGGGCGCGTAATTGCACCATTTGTACGTTTTGCCCTTGTAGTAGTCCGTATTGTCGCCAAAACAAGTGTAGCCGCTAACCATCGGTTTTTCTTGCACGATTCCGCGGAACTTGACGGTGACCTTGCCGGCGGAATCAGGATAGATTCGCACCAGGTTATAGCCCCAGCGCTGCGGCGCCCAGTAGCTCGGCGAAATGTAATGGCCCGCGCATTCCTTGCCCGCCTCGCATTCCATCTTGTTCAGCATGGTCACTCGCGGGTGTCTGCGGTACAGGTCGCCCCAGCCCGAGGCTGTGCGACGTGTCGCAAATTCGTAGTCGCCCCAAGACTTCTTGTACAAAGCCTTTTTTGCTGGCGCATATTCAAGCGTCGCATTTTTCATGGCGAATTTGCCAAATTGCGCATTCAGGCTGTCGAGCGACCAGCCGTAAACCATCATCATCGCGCTAAAGGGAGTCTGTTCCATGCGGCCGTCTTCCCCATCGCGAATCGATTCCATCCAAATGCGGTTGACTTCGTGCGCGCCCTTATTGCCACCACCGAATTCTTCTTTCAAGTGTTCCAGGAATTGCCAGTTGCAATAACGGTCGCGTGTGGAACCGTAATACAGATACGGGTAATTGATCAAATATTCAGCGCAGTGGGCATCGTCCGGATTGTACTGGTGCGCCATCCAGTTTGCATGGCTTTCCGCCATCCAACCAGCATGGCTGTTGTTGCCGAGCCAGCCCGCAATGCCCTGCAGGCCATGTGCAAATTCGTGGGAAGTTCCCCAATAATCTTTTAGCGAACCCACGCCTATCCACATGCCCGGCCCATATTCGCCGTTCAAATCTTTCACGTAGTCCTGGCCGCCATAAAGGGCCGCCATGACAGAATTGTCGTACACGTAAATGTTGCTCTTGAGCTTTTTCTCGGGGCTTTTAGGGAACGGCAACATCCACCCGAGTGAATCGATGTAGAAGGAATAAACCTTTTCGAGCGACTGAAGAACGCCCTGCGCATCCGAATCCGGAATGGAAACGTTATTCGCCTGGCCATCATCGGTCGTGGGCTTTTTACAGACCTCGAAATGGGCCGATTCGGCGATTTGAGTAAATCCGTTACTTGCGCACTGGGGAACCCATTCAACGGCAGAAAATGCGGCGTTTGCACCCAAAGCCAGCATTATCCCAGTCACAAAAACGGCATGATTGTTCATACCAAAGTGTTTTTTCATACAATACTTCCCAAACAACACCCAACGCGGGCGTCTATCCTAAATATATGCTCTTTTTAAGGAAAGGGCTTTATGTGTATAAATTTGAACAAAGCATCGGTGTGTTTTGTTCAACGGGCAGGATTATTTCTTTTCAGGGGCCTTGGCGGTCGAATCCTTGGATTTTTGATCGTTAGCCTTGGAATCTTCGGTTTTTTTGCCCTTTTCGGGGCGGCCCAGATTCTTGAAATCTGGCGTTAGGTTGATGCAGGCCGGATTTTTGGGAGGTTGCCTGTAAAGGGCAATTTCTTTAGTAAATACACCCTTCGCTTCGGAATAGACACTCCACTTGGTACCTGCAGGGCAATTTTCAAGAGGAACCCTGGAAATTGCGGTAAACCGGGAACCGGAAATCTTGTATTCAAAGTAGTCCGTAGAAGAGGTGTCCGCCAGTTGCAGGGCTTTGGCGTTTCCGACTGTCTTGGTTTTTCCAAAATAGGCCTTTTGGGCCTTTATATAGGTAAGGGCCTGTTGCTGCAGTTCTTCAACGGCAGAATCCACGGAAGCTTGCTTGGAGGATTCGTGACAACTGTGGATTCCAAAAATACCTACGACAATCACCAGGATGACAGCAAACGGAATAGCCAGTTTCTTCAGGGGAATCTCCCCTATATTGGTCAAGATTTCGCGGAAAGAGGTTTCTTTATCATCTTCTTCGGAGCTGTCGGATTCCCATTTTAAGAGCTTGATGGCCACCAGAATGTGCACAAAAAGCTTGGGCAAGGCTAGCCCAACCAGGGCGATTGCCAAAAAGACAATTGCAATAACCATTAAAAAAGCCAGGGCGGCTTCTGCCGAGGGTAGCAATCCTTGAACATCTTGGAGCAACTTGTACAGTTGGCGGTCTTCGGCAAAGTTCTGCAATGCCATACGGCCCGTAAAACTGTCGTAACGGGTAAGCCCCAACTGAACGCCATCTGTCGCCATTTGAAGAACCGCAGAAAGCGTGCGTTCAAGCAACAGGAAAACCATGCCCATCACGGCGATCGACGAGGCGATCAACCTTGCCGTACGTATCGGAGTCAAACCGGAGTTTTTCTGTTCGTTACTCATAAGCGATTGTCGATGTGAAATGTGTGATGTGTAATGCTAAATTACAAAATTTCACATTACACATTTGGCTTTATACATCTATTTCACGCCAGCGAGTTCCTTGGCGACCTTCTTCGCGGTCGTAAAGTCGGCCTTGCCGGTACCCAGCTTCGGCACTTTTTCGACTGCAAATGCAAGGGAGGGCAACATAATCGGCGGGAAACCGCTAGCGCGGAGTTCCGAAAGCACTTGCTTCGGGTCTTTTTCGCCCTGGTAAAGAAGTACAATCTTTTCGCCCTTGGCGGCGTCGGGAATGGTGGTAATCAGGTAATCGCAACCTTCCAGAACCGGGGTGTCCTGGATCTTCTTTTCCACGGCACCGAGGCTCACCATTTCGCCACCCAGCTTAGCAAAACGGCTGTAGCGGTCCACAATGGTGAGGAATCCGTCTTCGTCCAGGTAGCCCTTGTCACCGGTACGGTAGTAACGGATGCCGTTAATCTTGACGATAACGCCATCGGTACGTTCCGGATCCTTCAAGTAACCCTGCATCACCTGGCAGCCACCGATCAAAATCATGCCGGCTTCGCCTGTGGGGAGTGGAATATTGGTTTCGGGGTCCACAATCAAGAACTGGGTGCCCGGGAGTGCAGGACCCACGGTACCAGGCTTGTTGTTCACCTGCATGGTCATATAGTCATTGTGCAGGGTGTTTTCTGTATTCACCGATGCCACCGGGGCGGTTTCGGTGCAACCGTAACCTTCGTAGATTTCCTTACCGAACTTGAGACGGAAGGCCGTAGCTAATTCCGGACGCAATGCTTCGGCACCGGCAATAATCACGCGTACATACTTGAACACCAACGGGTGCACATAGCGGCTGACCGTAAAGGCGCGCAAGAAGGTGGGAGTTGCAATCATGATGGTCACATGGAATTCCGAGCAGACGCGGGCCATGGTCTTCACGTCGGTGGGGTCTGCCACGGCCACAATCGGGCAACCTTCGGTCAGGTTCAAGAGGGTTGTCACTGTCAGACCGAAGCTATGGAACAGCGGAAGTTCCGAAAGCATCACGTCGCCACGGCTAACGTTCAAGATACAGGCCAGCTGCTGGATGTTACCCATCAGGTTGCGGTGAGAAAGCAGCACGCCCTTCGGAGTACCTTCGGAGCCCGAGCTGAACACGATGACCGCAGTATCGTCAATACTGATGCGCTTGCAGAAAATAAAGCAGATAAGCCAAGCGGGCAAAATAATGCAGGTCACCAGGAGGGCAGCAATCTTTGCCTTCGGGATTTCCTTCATCAAGTCTTCGGCATACAAAAGGCGAACTTTGTCGGATGCCACCTGGGAATAGTCGCTTCCGCGGCCCTTCAGCTTTTGAATAAACTGTCGGCTAGAAATCACCGTCTTGACATCGGCCTTTTCGCAGCAATACTTGACATTGTCTACAGACGAGGTGTAGTTCAGGTTCACGTTGGTCTTGCCCATGACCCAAAGCACCAGGTTCACGATGACACCGGCGGGGCTCGGAGGGAGCATGATGCCGATATTTTGTTCGTCCTTGCCCAATTTTTTCTTCAAAAGTCCGCGGAACGCCATGACGGCACCCATGAGCTTGTAGCCCGAGAAGTGACCGCCGTCAGTGTTGTAGATGGCGGGGCCATGCTTCACATAGCGCTTGCAGGTACGAATCCAGGACGAGGCGATGGGACGTACGAAACGCACGGCATAGTTCCAGGCATCAATGGAAATCTTGCGGATAATGGCTCGGACCTCGTTAGGAGGCGTGTTGGCCGGAATTGCTTCGCCGAAGGCCACCGTTACAGAACGGTCAGAAGAGGCACCGTACATGTCGGAGCCGCTATAGCTGTAGTTGGAGCCCCACAAGCCCTGAATATAGAACGGAATGACAACGGCATCGGTTTCGTCAACAGCCGAGGAATAATCGATGTTGAAGGGTTCCACATGGGGGGACTTGGACACTTCGCCCGTGGGGAACATCACCACCGCCTTGCCGGCCAAAAGGGCTTCATGGATCTTGTCCATGGCGTCCTTGGGGTTATTGTTGTCAATGCGGATCATGCCAAGGCGTTTGAGCACGGCACGCAGATACCAACGTTCAAAGTGGTCCTTGTTGCTTGCAATGCAGAGTGCGCGGGGCGATGCCATCTGGAGCATGGCCCAGTCGATAAAGCTGTGATGGTTACCCACCAGGAGCACCGGACCTTCGTTGGGAATGTTCTGCACGCCCAGCACGCGAATGCGGTAGCGGTTGAATACCAGCTTGAGCAGGGAGCGAAGCAAAGCCTGAGGCAAGTTAGAAATGGTCCACACAAACACCACCAGCGACACGATGGCGAGTCCGAGGAAGTACAGCTGCGGACGGATGTTGGTGTAATGGACCATCAAGGAGAACAGGAACAGGAAGGCAATCAGGACGATTGCCTGGATCATGTTGGCCAAGGCCAACACCGAGCCGGAATTGTTGGGACGTGTATTATATTGCAACAAGGCGTTCACCGGCACCAGAAACAGGCCGCCGAACAAACCGGTCAAGGAATAAAGTATCACCAAGGCCACCGGGTGCACAAAGAACGGCACCAGGAACATGCAAACGGACACGCCGATCATACCCATGGGGATAAAGCCAGTCTCGATAAAGTCGCGGGACTTGGTAGCGGCAATAATGGAACCTACCATGAGGCCTGCGATTGCGAAGGCCAGGTAATTCTGGATGGTATCGATGGCATAGGAACCGGACACATCTTGGAACATCAGTACGAACACCTGTGCCAAGGCCCAGAACATGGAAAGGGCAATGATGGATGCACGGAGCGTGGGCACACGCCAGCCCAGGCTCAAATGCTTTTTCACGTTAGAAATGTTGAGGTTCTTGTTTTCGTACTTGACCTTGGGCACCAGGAAACTGGAAATGGTACCCAGGACGCCAACGCCAGCCAAAATCCAGGGAATCACGAGGGATTCCGAGGTGATGCGGTGAACGGCGGCATAGGACTGGAGAGATTCCAGGTTAATGAGGTTCACTCCCACCACTGCAAGCCAGGAGGCACAAATAATGCCTGCCAGACCAAAAATCTGCAAGAAGGCGTTGGCGAAACTTAGGTTGCGGACACCGAACATTTCTTTAAGGATGCCGTACTTGGCTGCGCTATGTACCGCAAAACCGCAGCTAAGACCGATGGACAGCCAGAAGGCCACGCGGGGGCAGCTGCAAGTCACCAGCACCGCCTGGGCAATCACAAAGAGCGTCATTACCAAGGCTGACCAGGCCAGCACCTTGTTCTTGGAGAACCTGTTGGTAAAGAGTCCCGCAAAAAACACCATTAGAATATAGGGTGCCAGGAAGAAGATTTGCAGCATGAATGCTTGCCATGTCTGTCCTGATTCTACGTTTACGAAGGAACCGGACAAAATCTTCTGTGCATAGATGAACACACCCATTTGCACAAAGGTCATTGCAAGTATTGACAAAAAGTAGCGGGTTGCACCCTTAGCTTTCCACATACGTCACCTTCTAAAAGGGGAATTAAACTTTGAAGTCAAATTTAAAAAAATCCCTAGTTCATATCACTAGGGATTACCTGAAATAATCTATTTAAAAGGTTGGCGTGTAATAAAAAATTTAACCAACTATTGTTTGGGGGGCATGCCCACTCCTGCCGATTTGAAGGCTTTTTTGGCAATAAAGGGCATTGCAATGAAAATCATGATATAGCCGAATATGAAACAGGCTATCTGTGAACCGATGAACATCGGCAAGTAAGGCGGCTTATGGTCGGGCGGCATGAGCACGAAGAAGGCGAAAGTCACCATGACCGTGGTCATAAGCGGTGTATAAATCAGGTTAGAAACGAAGGTTTCGACTGCATGGGTAATCAATTTATGCGGTTGCAGGTGGAATTTTCGGCCAAGAGCGGCATTCACCTTGCCCATGGGCACCACGAAGCCGATTCCGAAACTCACCACAAAGCTCAAAACAAAACTGCCAAACCAGCCAATAATAATAGGAGCCAAGGGCATGCCGGCGGGGCGTTCTGCCGTAGCGGTACCAAAAATGCTGAGCGTAAAGCTCATCCATAAGGCCATCATCAAGGAGATTTTCAAGCCGACAGCCTTCATTTGGGCCGGATTCGGGCCACGATTCGGAATTTCTGGATTCATAAGGGCTCCTTCTTATAACTTTTATTTACAAAGATATACTCTTTTTTCATGAAAGAGCAACTTATTCCCCAAAATTGTAAAAAAGGCGTTGTGTGTTTCAAAACAAAACGATATCTCCAATATTGAGATTGGCATGGAATTTGCTAAATTGTGGGCGAAAATTGTAAAACAGCGCCCCGACATATCAATGTGAGGCAAATTTTAAAGGATTTTAAAGAAATGGCAGAAGATTTGAATCAGCAGGAACCGACCGCCGAAGAAAAGGCAAAATTCGAACAGGACGTGCTCAAGGCCGCCGAAGAAGCCATGAAGATGGAAGCCGAAGCCAACAAGGCTGACGAAGCTCAGACCGAAGCGTCCACCGAACAACCCGCTGAAGCCGCAGAAAAGCCGGCAGAACCTGCCGAAGCAGCCCCCTCTGCTGAAGAAGTATTGAAGCAGCAGTTGGCCGACGCCACCGACCGCAATCTGCGCCTGATGGCCGAATTCGACAACTACCGCCGCCGTACCGCCAAGGAACAGCTCGAACTCATCGAGACAGCTAACGGCAAACTCCTGGAAAAGCTCTCCGAAGTTCAGGACAACTTCGAACGCGCCTTCGCGAGTGAAAACAAGGCCAAGGACCTCGAAGCCTTCGAAAAAGGCATGCAGATGATTTACAACCAGTTCGCAAAGATTCTCACCGACGCAGGCCTCGAACAGATTGACCCGACCGGCGCTGAATTCGACCCGAACTGCCACGAAGCCTTGATGCAGCAGCCCAGCGAAACCGTGCCCGAAGGCCACGTGGTCACCGTGTTCCAGAAGGGCTACAAGCTCAAGAACAAGATCCTTAAAACCGCGAAGGTGATCGTTTCCTCCGGAAAATAATTCCGCGTGTCATCCTGAGCCTGTCGAAGGATCTCCCCCGCATTTAAAATCCTCCCCCGCGGAGGATTTTTTTGCTGTATTACACTTCCATCAATTCTCGACCGATTCGATGAAATTCTTCGTCAATCTTTTTACGGCGAGCCGCAGACGGTTTCTTTGTTCCATTCACATAGGCGGCAAATAAAGGTTGCGGAATTCCTAGCCTACGGGCAAATTCAGCTGCATTAAGTTCAGGGAAAAGCCAGAAAACACGTCCAACGGGGTTCATTTTCTTTGGCGCGAAAAAGCCTGAGAGTGCCAAGCCTTCGTCAAGGTCGTCAAACCAAACGCCGTCTAGATCAACATGACAATTTTCTAGTTCTTCTCTTGTCGCTTTTCTAAGCGGTTCGTAATCGCGGATAAGTTCCTTGCCAATGCGTCCGTCTTTCAATTCAACGCATATTGCGTCTTTTTCCACCCAGACTTTTCTCACGTCTTTTTCTGTAATTTCAGCCATAAGACTACTCCTATCCGAAAATTTCGATCCATTTACTTATGATCAACATGCTATTCTTGGTTGCCAAGTCGACAGCTTTTGCCGTATCCGCTTTAGACAACTTTCCGAATATGGGTCTAGCTATTCCATTAACAATCTCGAGTTTCGCTATTTTTCCCTGTTTTCTCACATGAACATGCACTGGTTCGTGCTCGTTCATATAGAAGAAAAACGAGAATCCTTCCGCTTCAAATATCTTTGGCATAATGAATATAGGTTATTATTTAATAACTGTCAATGGATTGATTAGGATTACAAATCTACTAATCAGATTTTCAATTTTTTTTCATTTTCTGCTCTGATTGGCCGTTTTTATCAAAAAACATCTATAAAAGGTCAACGACGAAAAATTGTATTTAGGAGGCAAAGGCTCTTTGTTCAAGCCTTCTATAAAATCATCTATATACTTTTGAAATTTTTCCACAATAAACACATAGCGTTTCATCAGCTCCGTATGTTCTTTTGAGTCAATATGCGCTGGCATACCCACTTCATCCTCATTGAATATGATGACACTTTTACTAAAATCTAGACCCGATGAAGTGCGCTTTGAGTTTTCGCATTCAAATTTGTACGCATGCGTATGCTGGATATTCGATCTAAACGGAATCGCAAATTTTAGGGAACGATATTCCACAAGCAAGACTAAATACGGACGATTTTTCTTCGCAAGAATTTCAGTATTATCAGCATACCTTTCATAAAATATTGGTGACAGCAGCATAACCTTTGGTGCTTCTTCTTTCTTCATAATTAACCTTTTTTTTAATAAAAAAAAGAAGCCGTTTTTATATGGATATATAAAAACGACTTCATCTAATGAGCTTTCTTTTTTATCTCAGGTGGTCGCTCTACCACCCTGTCATCAATTTGAGTTTTCTTTTTTATCTCAGGTGGATACTCTGCCACCCTGTCTAACCCAAATATACATTATTCAGTAACAAAAAACAATACATTGTGAAAATTTTCCGCAAATCAAGCAGGATTGGATTCGGAATTCTGAAGACTCTTGATGAATTCGGGGGCGAATTCGACAGATATCTTGTAATCGCCAATGTATTTTGCGTCAGTCACATGAAGCATTGTCTAGACCAGTGGATCGATTTTCTTGCATTCTCCGGTGTTTGAACATAGTTAGTATTAATGACTACTTCGCTTCTTGTCTGTAATAGAAAATGCGCAATATATCAACTTCTCGCTTGTCATGATCGACATGATAAAACAGGCGATAATTCTCAATCGGCATTGAACGCACATCACGCAAAATCCAAGGCTCTTCCTGACATAAGGCAAATGCTTCAGGAAAATCGGATAACGTGTTTACCGATTCCTGAAATTTTGCCATTAGATTTTTGACTGCGATAGGCGAACAAAGCGTTATGCTGATATAATCAAAGATTTGATCGATGTCAGCCTCTGCAGCGGAAGAAAAGTGGACCTCAAAATTCATACCTTGTATTTCTTCTTGACATCGGAAAGGACCATCGCGGCAGGGCGTGTACGGCCTTTCAGCATATCATCGTAGCCCTTCTCAAGTTCAGCATCGAGGCGTTCTTTTGACCATTTGGCGGCATTTTCTGGAGCCTTGGGCAATTTCACGTCGAAGGGAATACCCTGTTGCAGAATTATCTGCTTATAGAACATGTTGATGGCGCTGGAAACGGATATGCCGAGGGTTTCCAGGACGCTTTCGGCCTGTTCCTTGACATCGGGTTCAATACGGGCGTATAAATTTGCAGTCTTATTCATACCAATCAATATACATATTTGTCCGCACAAATGCAATACATTTTGAAAATTCTTATGATGGAATAATCTCTTGACAATGAGATAATCTGAAAATACATTTGAAACATGATGACGAAAACAACATCAACCTTTGATAGGATTATGGCTGACCCGAAGCAGAAAGTGGCTTTCGAAAAGGAATACACCTACTTTCTTCAGTCAGAAATGAAGCTTCAGAAAGCACTTGCTGAGGGCGAACGTTCCGCCGAACAGGGCGACTGGCTTTCTGCTGCAGATGTGCGGAAGAAATTTTAGCCCCCTTTTTGAGGACAAGCCTGGCTAACCAAGGCTCTTGATGAATTCCGGGGCGAAGTCGACGCCGTTCGGCCATGTGATTGTGTGCGCTTGCAGCGTGAAATCCCTAAAGGCTTTGATATCTGCAAGCTGCTGCACGATGGGTCGGTGGTCTGACTTGATGACGCTTTCAAAATCAGCGACAAAACGGCATCCGTCATTGAATTCGACGGATATCTTGTAATCGCCAATATATTTCGCGTCAGTCACATGAAGCATAGTCTAGACCAGTACGCCCCTAGCGGTTTGACAGGACCTGGGGCAGATTTCGTTTGCCGTAGATTACATGTACGATGGAAACACTCAAATTGTTTTCATCTACCGTATAAAAGATTGAATAATTACGAACAGTAAAATACCGCACTCCTTCCGAAAGCCAAGGTTCGTTTGGAAACTGATGATAGCGACTAGGCATAAGCGATAAGCCCTTCATTGCCTGATGAAGCGCGTCTATCACGTTTTCAGCGGATTTTTTCGATTTAAGTTCAACCGAAATATAGGAGTATATTTCGGCTAAATCGGATTTTGCCTGTTCAGTGAGAAAAAGGGAGTATTCCATTATGCAAAGCGCTGCTTGAGTTCTGCAAAAGCATCGTCTAGGGGCGTGACACGACCATTGCGCACGTCGTCTAAGCCTTTTTGCATCTTGGCATTGAATACCTCGTCCGACTCTTCGAGTGCGGACATACGTTCCTGCTCATATTGGTAAAGCAGAAACTGGATATACTTCGAAACATCCTCGAGATAGGATTCCGGCAACTGGCGAATTTCTTTTTCTAGGACGTCGTATGACATAATAACTCCAT
>JBGUWV010000006.1:0-13920 GCA_045221475.1 Fibrobacter sp. | reverse complement strand
CTCCCTCGTGGATTGGCTGCGCCAGTACAGCAAGGAACAGGACGAAACGTTCATCCGCGGATTCCTCGGCCGTATGCTCTTTACCGGCGAAGAAGCCCTCAAGAGCGCAAACGTGCTTAGCGGTGGTGAAAAGGTGCGCTGCATGCTTTCTAAGATGATGCTTGCAAACGCCAACTGCTTGCTTCTCGACGAACCGACTGCACACCTCGACTTGGAAGCCATCACGGCCCTCAACAACGGCCTTACCGCTTTCCAGGGCCCGATCATCTTCTGCTCTCAGGACCACGAATTCGTGCAGACGGTTGCAAACCGCGTGCTCGAACTCACGCCGAACGGTGTGCTAGACCGCAGCATTACCTTCGACGAATGGCTCGAAAGCAAGAAGAAAAAGAAATAAGCAACGTCAGCGTTGCGAAACAATTGATGCATCCGGCAAACCGGATGCATTTTTTGATGTCTACAACACTCACTTACAGGCTTTTATAGGTGAACGACTTCGTCGCAAATTTCGGACATCGCCGAACGGTGAGTCACAAAAATCATGGTTTTGTCGGGGTACGTTGCGAAAAGTCTTTCAAAGAGTTCCCGTTCCGTCGATTCATCGAGCGAAGAACTCACCTCGTCAAACAGCCAGACATTTCCTGGCCGCAAGAGACCGCGGGCAATGGCAATACGCTGAGCCTGCCCCTCACTCAGACCGCGGCCCCGCTCCCCGATTTCAGAATCCAGACCATCGGGCAAATCCAGCACAAAATCAGCACACGCCGCATGCAGTACTTGCAACATCTCTTGCTCGCTCGCATCAGGCTTGGCCAGCTGTAAATTCAAGCGCACGCTTCCGCTCAGCAAGGTATTGCCCTGCGGCACATACACAAAATTCGTGCGAGTCTCTTTGCCAATCGCGCACACCTCGGAACTTGAATAAACCAGCATGCGCCCGCTATCGGGCCTTACAAAGCCGAGCAATAAACGGAATAAAGTTGTCTTTCCAGCGCCCGTCTTGCCCATAATCGCCGTCTTGGAACCAGGCTCAAAATCGTGACTGAAACCTTCCAGAACCTCGTGCCTGCCCGCCGCATAGCCAAAATGCAGGTTCTCGAGTCGCACCCCAAGCGAACCTTCAAGCGCCATAGGCGTTCCGTCACATTCAGGCTCCTTGGATTTTTCAAGATCTTCCAAGCGGTCAATGCTTGCGGTGGAATGCACCACTTGCGGCACCATGTTCAAAATCGAAAGAATCGGGTGTTGAATCTGGCCCACCAGCTGCAAGAACGACGTCATCATACCAAACGTAATCGCCCCATCGCGCAGCCCAAGGCCACCCCAAATAAAGGCCAGCAAGTAACCCAGCCCAAAGGCAGACCCAAGAGCAAAACGCGAAAGCGTGGTAAATCGCGTACGACGCAAAACATCACTTTCCAAGTGCTGCTGCATATCACTCAGGCGGCTCGCCACCCAGTTTTCACTTTCGAGCGAACGCATAAGCACATTGTGTTCCACGCCCTCTTGCACCTGCATCTGAATTTTAGATTCGCGTTCACGAATCGCAAGTGTCATGTTCCGGAGTTTACGAGATACCAATTTTCCGAGGACAAGCGCAACCGGCGTTAGCAACAACAAGGCCCAGGCAAGCCGCGGATCAAACCACCTCATCAAAAGGAACGCACCCACCAATTGCAACGCCGTCACCAGCATTTGCGGCAAGGTTTCCATAGTCGTATTCGACACCGAATCAATATCTTTAGAAAGTCTGGACGCCACATCGCCCGAAAGCAGTTCAGCCCCAGCAAAAAGCTTGCGAGAGAAAAGTCCCTCAAAAACCTGCAAACGCAAACGATTCGACTGACGGACCAACGCCACATTTGTCATGTAGAAGAACAAAATCCGAAGGACTATCGCTCCCACAACCGTTGACACCAGCAGCGCAATCATTCGCACGATGTCGTCTTGGCTACCCGTGCGAATGGTATCGTCAATAAAACGCTTGCTGAGCCAAACCGTTAACAGTCCAAGCGAAATCCGCCCCACGCCAAAAATAATCCGGAGCACTATATTCAGGCGAAATCCGCCCGTATTTTTCCACAACCACGAAAAATATTTCATTCGACTACGTTCACGTTTTTCCACTGCTCAACAATGCTCATCACATCGGTTAAGGCATCGTCCAGAGCAACATTATATTCGTCGCACAGAGCTTCGGCCAAAGCCACTATCGTAAATTCGCCGAGTTCGCTTGCACGCGTCCAAAGCCAAGACGCCGTTTCGTTCAAGCATAGGAGCTTCCCGAAATCAAGTGCACCAACGCCTTCGCCCATAATTACTTGTTCACCGCAAACTTCGCGCAGAACAAATCCTTTTTTGATGTGCATGGTGGTACTCTCCTTCTTAAAAGTTCCGAATGCAACTGTAGACTCTATATAATTTAAGCAAATAACGGCGCAAAGGCAAAACACGCACCCACATTTTTTGAACAAAATGTATAAAAGGCGTGTTAAGCGCCCGCCTTTTGCCATTGGGAGTCACCACGTACGCCACTTTAGCATAAATTTTTTTACATTCGCAACTTTCACATCCCACCAAATTGCCATCACCCATCAGTGTTGCACGATCGCCAGTAATTTTTATAACACGGTGAATCACATACCGGCCATCTTCAGTCTTGGCAAGCACCACATCCAACGGCTTTACATGATCTGGACGAACAAGTACCACGCTATCGCGGCCACCCTCGATAAAAGGGCGCATGCTCCGCCCATTCACCGGAAAGGTCACTTCGACGCCCTCGCCCACTAGGCAAATTGCTTCGGAGAGAACAGTCTCATCGTCTTTTTTTTCAAAAGTACTCATTCTTCTTTCGCCGAAACATTCTTGCAACACAATTTCGCAGCCGCCTCGTCAGGCAGGCATTCCAAATACCACACCGGCACATTCATCGCTAACGCATTTTCAGTCTTGTGAAGCCCATCAGCAATCACGCGTTCCCAGCGTTTACCCGAAATACACGGAACAAGCGCGGCATACGCCTGCACGCTTCGTAAGCGAGCAATCTTATTATGCGGAGCCTGAGAAAGCAACACAAAACCGCCCAGCGCAAATTCCTGATTCTTGTAGCAAGGAGTCTTACCGCTCCACGGCGAGCCATAAACAACAGCACGAACTTGACCGGCTTCGTCATAAACGCGAACCACCGGGTTATCGTCATTCAAAAGGTCCGTGCCCGCAATATGCTTAAGCCAAAGCTGCGCATGGGTACTTTTGCCAGTACCGCTTACCCCCAAAAACAGGTAACCCCGATTATTATAACTCACCGCCGCCGCATGGAACAGCGCCGTATCATAAGGAGCCGACGCAATGGCATACAGCACCATGATGGCGTTATTCACCGCAAACTTGAGAGCACTCTGTTTTTGATTCCGGGGCACAAAAAGACGCGCACTTTTATAGTCAACCGCGCAAACAAGCAGGCCCACCGCCTCGTTAAACAAACGGAAATCAAAAACAGATTCCTGCTTTGCCGTAACCCCGCAAATAATCAGAGCGCCATCTTCGTCCTGTCTCAATTCTTCTGTATATTCCAGGACGGATTCGCCGTACTCCACAGCCAGCGAGAACAGACATTCATCAGTTTCGCCCTTATTTTCAACAAATGGGATATAATTGTCCATATATTCAGTGAAAAAATTATCACTGATATTTTGAGACACTTCGATCAGATGCCCCGCCACTTTGTAGCGACAGAGATGCAAATCGGTCTTTTTCAGAACAAATCCCATAATTTCAATAATAGCAAAACCTTTAGAATAGATTTTATTCCGCTTCGGGCAACACCTTGGTTCGTCGCATAAAGGCAAGAGTTTCTTTTTCGCCTTTTTCGGCAAGCATCTTTAACAGATAAATTAATTTGCGGTACGTTTTTTCCGTCATCTTTTCATGTGCCGTACTTTTTGTCAAATACAAAAGCGGCGATTCTTGCGTATAATTCGCCTTATTGTATGTCTTGGAAGCTGCCACACGATCGCAGAACATTTCCTTGATGTAACGATCTGGCATATCAATTGGCACCAATTTCTTGGTTGCCATTTCGTAATCGTACCAAAATTCAAAATGATGCTTATTTCGGCCCTTGTGGTGCATCCAAGCAAGGCTATACCCCTTGTCGTTACGCTCGCCATTATTCGGCGACTGGTCTCCCATATAGTATTTGGCCCCAGGAATAAATTCTGTAAGGCTGTACTTAGACAAATCGTGGAACAGGCCCTGGAAGCCGATTCCAGCCTTGAAACACAGGCGAATGACCTCGTTACGGTGCTTGGTAATCGTTATAAAATGTTTTATCGGGTGAAACATAGCACGCATAAAAATAGAATTTTCTACATTTTCTGCCGAAAAATGGCGTTCACTTTCCCAAGTGGCGCCGTAATATTTAAAGACACAAAAGAGGATTATTATGCCGAAACTTCGTTCGCTCAAGACTATGGAAGGCCGTGAAATGGCCGGTGCACGCGCCCTGTGGCACGCAACTGGAACCAAGGTGGAAGACTTTGGTAAGCCCGTTATTTGCGTGGTGAACAGCTACACCCAGTTTGTTCCGGGACACGTTCACCTCAAAGACTTGGGCCAAGTGGTCGCCCGCGCGATCGAAGCTGCCGGCGGTGTCGCTAAGGAAATGAACACCATCGCCGTCGATGACGGTATCGCCATGGGCCACGACGGCATGCTTTACAGCTTGCCCAGCCGCGACCTGATTGCCGACTCCACCGAATACATGGCTAACGCCCACCGCGCCGACGCCCTCGTTTGCATCTCTAACTGCGACAAGGTGACTCCGGGTATGCTCATGGCTGCCATGCGCCTCAACATTCCGGCAATCTTCGTTTCTGGCGGCCCGATGGAAGCCGGCCACGTCACGACGAAGGACGGCAAGGACCGCGCCCTCGACTTGATCGACGCCATGATCGATTCCGCCGACAGCACCATCAGCGACGAAGAAGTGGCCGCCATCGAAGCGAACTCCTGCCCCACTTGCGGTTCCTGCTCCGGCATGTTCACCGCAAACTCCATGAACTCCCTCACCGAAGCTCTCGGCCTCAGCTTGCCCGGTAACGGCACCATCGTCGCTACCCACGCCGAACGCAAGAAGCTGTTCGAAGCCGCCGGTAAGCGCATCGTGGAACTCTGCCACCAGTATTACGACTTGAACGACGACAGCATCCTCCCGCGTAGCATCGCCACGAAGGACGCCTTCGAAAACGCCATGCGCCTCGACATCGCCATGGGCGGTTCCTCCAACACCGTGCTCCACTTGCTCGCCGTGGCCCAGGAAGCGGGCGTCGACTTCACCATGAAGGACATCGACCGCCTCTCCCGCAATACGCCGTGCATCTGCAAGGTGGCCCCGACCGTTCACAACATCCATATCGAAAATGTGAACCGCGCCGGTGGCATCATAGGCATTCTCGGTGAACTCGACCGCATGGGACTCCTCCACAAGGACGCAAAGACCGTCCACGCGAAGACCATGGGCGAAGCTCTCGAAGTGAACGACCTCAAGCGCAACCCGAGCGAAGAAGCCAAGCAGCGCTACCTCGCAGGCCCCGGCCGCAAGTACAACCTGGTCGCCTTCTCCCAGAATTTCATGTACCCCGACCACGACCTCGACCGCGCTACGGGCGCTATCCGCGATGGCGAACACGCCTACACCAAGGACGGTGGCCTCGCCGTTCTGTACGGTAACCTCGCAATCGACGGCTGCATCGTGAAGACCGCCGGCGTCGATGAATCCATCTTCAAGTTCACCGGCCCCGCCGTGGTGTTCGAAAGCCAGGAAGATGCCGTGAAGGGCATTCTCGACCCGAACGTGGTGAAGGCTGGCGACGTGGTCGTCATCCGCTACGAAGGCCCGAAGGGTGGCCCCGGCATGCAGGAAATGCTCTACCCGACCAGCTACCTCAAGAGCCGTCACCTCGGCAAGTCCTGCGCCCTCCTCACCGACGGACGCTTCTCCGGCGGTACGAGCGGCCTCTCCATCGGCCACGCTTCTCCGGAAGCCGCCAACAAGGGTAACATCGGCCTCGTGCACACGGGCGACGTTATCGAAATCGATATTCCGAACCGCACCATCAACGTGCAGCTCACCGACGACGAACTCGCCGAACGCCGCAAGGAAATGGAAGCCCGCGGTGCCAAGGCTTGGCAGCCGGAACACCGCGACCGCAAGGTGTCCAAGGCTCTGCAGGCATACGCCGCCATGGCCTCTTCTGCAGACAAGGGCGCTGTGCGCGACCTGTCTCTGATCGGAGTAAAGTAGTAAAGGAGATTCCCGGTCAAGCCGGGAATGACATTAAGGAAAAGTAATGGATTCTCTCCTCAAGCCGTTTATGAATTCCCGCAAGGTGTATGTTCCGGGTAAAATGTACCCGGACATCCGCGTGGGAATGCGCGAAATTTTGACTGAAGACCCCGAAACGCCTGTCGTGACGGTGTACGATACGAGTGGCCCCTACAGCGATGTAGACGCCAAGCTCGACGTAACGAAGGGGATTGAACGTTTTCGCGAACCCTGGATTATGGAACGTGGTGACGCCGAACAACTCGACGACATGACGTCTGCTTATGGCCGCGCCCGCCGCGAAAACCATGAGCTCGACCACCTGCGCTTTAACGCCGAGCATCACCCGCTCCGCGCCAAGCAGGGGCACCACCTGACGCAGCTCGACTACGCCCGCAAGGGAATCGTCACCAAGGAAATGGAATACGTGGCAATCCGCGAAAACCAGCGCCTTGATGAATTGCAGGCCCAGGGTAAGATCAAGATTGAAGGCTCACCCATTACGCCGGAATTCGTGCGCGACGAAATCGCCGCGGGCCGCGCGATTCTGCCGGGGAACATCAACCACCCGGAATGCGAACCGATGATTATCGGCAACCGTTTCCTCACGAAAATCAACAGCAACATCGGCAATTCCGCCATTACCTCTTCTATCGAAGAAGAAGTCGAAAAGATGGCGTGGTCGGTGCGCTGGGGTGCCGACACCGTGATGGACCTTTCCACCGGAAAGCACATCCACGAGACGCGCGAATGGATTATCCGCAACAGCCCCGTACCTATCGGAACAGTGCCTATCTACCAGGCGCTCGAAAAGGTGAACGGCAAGGCTGAAGAACTCACGTGGGAACTGTACCGCGACACGCTCATTGAGCAGGCGGAACAGGGCGTGGACTACTTCACGATTCACGCAGGTCTCTTGCTGGAACACATTCCGCTGACCGCCAAGCGCACCACGGGTATCGTGAGTCGCGGCGGTTCGATTCTTGCCCTCTGGCAGATGCGCCACCACCAGCAGAATTTCTTGTACACGCACTTCCGCGAAATCTGCGAGATTCTCGCCGCCTACGACGTGGCAGTCTCGCTCGGCGACGGACTTCGCCCGGGTAGCCTTGCCGACGCCAACGACGCGGCCCAGTTCGGAGAACTGGACACACTCGGCGAGCTCACGAAGATTGCTTGGGAATACGGCGTGCAGGTGATTATCGAAGGCCCGGGCCACGTGCCCATGCACAAGATTCAGGACAACATGGCGCGCCAGCTCGAAAAGTGCCACGGCGCCCCGTTCTACACGCTCGGCCCCCTCACCACCGACATCGCCCCCGGTTACGACCACATTACATCGGCCATCGGCGCGGCACAAATCGGCTGGTACGGCACCGCGATGCTCTGCTACGTGACGCCCAAGGAACACCTCGGGCTCCCCGACCGCGACGACGTGCGCGCGGGTGTGGTCACCTACAAGCTCGCCGCCCATGCGGCCGACCTTGCAAAGGGCCATTTCGCAGCGCAGTTCCGCGACGACGCCCTTTCGCGCGCCCGCTTCGACTTCCGCTGGAACGATCAGTTCGCGCTTTCTTTGGACCCCGAAAAGGCCATGGAATTCCACGACAAGACGCTCCCCGGCAGCCAGGCCAAGAGCAGCCACTTCTGCAGCATGTGCGGCCCGAACTTCTGCAGCATGCGAATCACGCGTGCCGTTCGCAACTTTGTGGCAACTGGCGAGGTGGGTGACGTATAGTCACACACGCCGAGACGAGGCAACAGGTATTAACCTGTTGTCGAGGCGAAGGGCGAACCAAGACTAACTAATCCTTTTGGAGTTTTCATATTTCTTGGTTCGCTTTTTGTATTTGGCGACGTTTAAGCCCCAAAATAAAATCCGTTTTAAACACAAATCCCCTGGACTCTCGTCCAAGGGATTTTTCAATTACTGTTGTTGCGATTGAATTGCATTCTCCGGCGCGGCTTCCTTCGGCGGCACCTTGTTTTTCACGCACCTGAGCGAGAACGCATTCCCCTCAAATTCCTCTTCGCTCTTAAAGTCATCTTTATTGCTGACCACATACCAATAGACCGCACCCATGCCGCCACCGCCTTCAGCTGCCCAGAAGTAGGCACTTGAGCCAAGTTCCGTAAATTCCCCGTCACTACTGAATCGTGCTCCAGCAGGGAGTGCGTTAAATCCGCTCGCATTATTGTTCTTGGTCATGTCGCCCTGAGCCCAACCTTCACGGCTCTTGAGTGCAGCGGCCAAGCCCTTACGCTTGTTTATTGCAAATTGTCCCAGGCGAATCCATTCCTCTTGCCGCGGAATATGCCAACCTTCCGGGCAAATGCCCTGATGTTCCGCAATCACCGCCCCCTTCGACACACTGTCCAAAGAATTTTCGATATAATCTTCCGGCAAGCGCATTGCCACATGCCACGGGTAAAGCCTTCCATAATTGCGGCAACGGATATCCTTGTCCTCGTAGCAGAAACTTCCCGGAGCGGCAAAGCGCAAGTTCTCGGCCATCCAGACATCCTCGCCCACAGCTAGAGTCTTGTAGCGGTTATCGTCTCGTTTGTCGTAAATCGAAGTACTATCGTAAATTTCATCGATATCGGGCGGATTCATCAAGCAACGCACCGGATACGCCATATTCTTCAGAGTCGAATCCATCACGAAGTCATCGTTGTTGTTTGGAAGTTTCCAAACAATCGCCCGCGACGAATCAAGTTCATTCACCGTCCAGAATCCCGTAAAGGTTCCAATTCCAGAATACGCCGAAATGGTATCAGCGGAATCGCGCACACCTGTTGCAAGCGCCGTAAATCCGAAACCATTTTCGCCCATGAGCGCAAGATCACTTTCCAGCCATGTTTCGCGAGCACGCAAGTTCGTACCCACGCCCACCGCATCGTCAATGTCCTTCAGGTAAATATTGAGCCTGTAAAAATCGAGCGATGTGGGTACATGCCAACCGTTAGGGCAAATATCCTTCATCTTGGACTTTTCCGTAATATTGGTAGCGGCCTTCCACGTATAAAGGCGCCCAAACCGTTCACAATTTTCTTCCCTGTCATCGTAGCAGTAGCTACCCGGAACATTCACGTTCAAGTTATTGACCATCCACACTTGATCGCCAATATGAATCGTAAGCACGGTTTTATTCTGAACATTGACCACCTGCGGAATCACCTTCGGGCGAGGTGGCGGAGGAGGTTCCTTAAAAGGATAAACCTTATTTTCAATACAGCGAATAGAGGCCCCATCATCTTTAGATGCGTAAATTTTGTCAAAAGACCTTGAATCGTACAATACACTCCAGTAAATAGCCCCCACGTTGTCTACCTCAGACGAAGACCAAAACTGCGCCGAAGACCTCAAATCCATAAAACCGGTATATTCGTTACGCACACCCGCCGGTAAAGCATTAAAACCGAACTCATCGGACCCCGCAGGCACTCGAAGTTCCTTTTCCCAGAGTTCAGGAGACTTTAGGCTTAAACCGACACCATCGCTCTTGCCAATTCGCCCTACATAACGCTTTAGAGTAACCCAATCCTTATTGGCCGGCAAACGCCACCCTGCAGGGCAAGCATCATGATACGTTTTCCACTCCTTTTTGGAAAAATCAATGTCTACAATGGAATGGTTGTTGTAATAATCTACAAGACGCATCGCCATGGCCCAGTCGTAGAGCCTGCCATACGTTTCGCAGTTGTAATCCTTATTGTCGTAGCACCAACTCCCCTTCACATTAAAGCGCAAATTTTCGGCAAACCAGCGTTGATTGCCGATCTGCACCGTCTTATAGACGCGTCCATCGCGTTTATCCTTAAAATCGGGCATCTTCACAATATGCGAAAATGCCACCCCCGTGCATAAAAGAACTGCAAACAAAAATCTCATATTTCACCCAATAAAAGTCCTTCTCATGGGTAATATATATAAAAGAATCTAAAAAGCAATTGTTCCAACTTGGAATAACGTAAATAATATTCTAAATTTGTACGCAAAATCTAAAGTAGAAGAAGGAGAAAAAAGTGTTTAATACACATATCGATTCTTTTCGTTCGCTCCGTTTGGGGCTTGTGCTCATCTTTACCCTGCTTTTTGATCCTGTAAATGCAATCGAGTCCAAAGAACTTAACTTAAATTCGTATCGCTTAGACGACCGCTTTACTATTGGTCTCCCCAGCGCCAACGTCAATGTCGCGAGTGGCAAATCCTTCAAGGACGAAGCCAATGAACTTTATAGCGGCACACTCGATGCTAAGCAGATTAAAACTCTCGTTGACCGGACACTGATCCCTGCTATAGAGTTCCCAAGCAATATTGCTGTTTCCGATATTCCCGATATGACCTATGTCGGTGATTCGATTTGCCCGCAACCCGTTGTGAGTATTGGCGAAGACGAGCTTGAACTTGACGAAGACTACACTGTTGTTTGCGAAGAGAACGTGAATGTTGGTACTGCTAAACTAACTGTTCAGGGAGCTGGAAATTATTACGGCAAAGTGGAGAAGACGTTTAATATTACAAAGGCTCCGCTCACGGTTACGGCCAAGAATGCAACAATTGTCTATGGCGAAGAACCGTCTAACGCAGGTGTCGAATACAGCGGCTTTGTGGGCGACGATAACGAAAATGACTTAAATGATTCGATTGTCTTTAACTACGATTATGCGCCATTCGATAAAGTTGGCATATACGTCATTATTCCAGGCGGTTTGTCTTCTGACAACTACAAAATCACTTTCGGCGAAGGCGAGTTGACTGTTGAACCGAAGGAGATTTCGATAGCTTGGAGTGATGCTTCGTTCACTTACAATGGCTCTGAACAGATTCCAATGGCTACGGCTAATGGTGTCGAGAATAGCGATGAATGCATTTTCACGGTGACAGGTGCTGCTACGAAAGTTGGCAAGTACACCGCAAAAGTAACGGATTTGAGCAACGAGAATTACAAGTTGCCGGCAACGGGGCTCGAACAGGATTTCGAAATTACAAAGGCTCCGCTCACGGTTACGGCCTTAAACGATACGATTGTCTATGGCGATGAACCGTCTAACGCCGGTGTTGAATTCAGTGGCTTCATCGATGGAGAAAACGAAAAGTCCTTGAACGGCACACTCGTTTATAGCAACGAATACAAGCAATATGGCAATGTCGGTGAATACGCGATTTCGCCGAGCGGCCTGACTAACGACAACTACGAAATCGAATTTGTGGCTGGCAAGTTGACGGTTGAACCGAAGTATGTTGCTGTTACATGGGATAAGCAAAATACGTTTACTTACGATGGTGCCGAACATGCTCCGACTGCAACACTGGAAGGAGTTTTGGAAGGTGACAAGTGCGGTCTCACAATTGCTGGCGCTGCGGTAAATGCGGGCAAGTACACCGCTACGGCAAAGGAATTGGACAATGCCAACTACAAATTGCCAGCAAATGGTCTCGATCAGGCTTTTGAAATTACAAAGGCAGATCCGACAATCATCAAGAATCCGGCCGCTATTGAAAATTTGGTGTATAACGGCAAGGAACAAACGCTCGTGACGGCTGGTGAAGCCAAGAACTGCGTAATGGTTTACAAGCTGAGTGAAGAAGATACGTATTCTGAGTCACTCCCCGCTGCAACCGAAGCCGGAGAATACACAATCCACTTCATGGTGCGCGGTAACGAAAATTACAACGATTCCAAGGTTCAAACGCTCACCGCAACTATCGAAGTTCCCTCTAGTTCCAGTGTAGAAATTGCTTCGAGCTCTAGCGTCGCAGAGTCCAGTTCCAGTGAAAAGGTTGTATCTAGCTCTAGCGAATCGCCAAAATCTAGCAGCTCCAGCAAGAAGGTTGAATCCAGCTCCAGCGAATCGCCGAAGTCCAGCAGCTCCAGTAAGAAGGTTGAATCCAGCTCCAGCGAATCGCCGAAGTCCAGCAGCTCCAGCAAGAAGGTTGAATCCAGCTCCAGCGAATCGCCGAAGTCTAGCAGTTCCAGCAAGAAGGTTGAATCCAGCTCCAGCGAAAAGACCTCTCTGCCTGAAATCGCAAGGAATGCCGGTGCATTAAAGGTCGCATTTGCCCACAACGAGCTGACGGTAACAAATGCAACAGCCTCCGAACTCAAGGTATTCATCTTCGATATGCAAGGCAACCTCAAGAAAGAATATCACGGAAACTCCCGCGGAAGCCACAGCATCTCGCTGAATCAAATGAACCGCGGCACGTACCTCGCACGAGTCATCTCGGGCAGCGACCTGCAAACCCTCCGCGTTAACGTGAAGTAAAGCGCAAACCACAATAAGTTCTAATCAATATGCAATAGACCCGCCAGCTCACCGCCGGCGGGTCTTCTTGTTTATTCTAACCACTCTCACCAAACGAGAATCATTAACGCAACTCCCTTTTCTGTCATACAAAGCGAATAAAACACAAGCATACAAAAAGCCCCCGGCTTTTGACCGGAGGACTTTTTAGAGTGGTAATTTCCTTTAGAAATTTCCGTGAGCAAAAAGCGACCGGTATTAACCGGTCGCGATTGACGCCTTTGGCGTCCGCAGCTTCGGCTCAGCAATAAAATTAAACAAGTTTAATTTTGCTGCATTCGCCTTGCATGCTTTTGCAAGAGGATCGGCTCCAGGGAGAATTTAGCCGGTTCGGTCTTCTGTGAGCGAAAAACGCCTGGTATTAACCAGGCGTGTTCGCGAGAGCGAGCGCTCTCGTAATGCATAGAAGCATTTAGCGCGAGCGGTCTTATTACACTGCGCCCTGCCACTTCATGGCATCGGCAACCTTGAGGAAGCCAGCGATGTTTGCACCCATGACGAGGTTCTTCTTGTCGCCATACTTTGCAGCAGCACCAGAAGCAGCCTTATAGATGCTCTTCATGATGCCTTCGAGCTTAGCGTCAACTTCTTCGAAAGTCCAAGAGAGACGTTCGGAGTTCTGAGACATTTCGAGACCAGAGGTAGCCACGCCACCAGCGTTAGCAGCCTTGGCAGGTCCAAAGAGAACGCCAGCCTTCTGGAAGGCTTCGATAGCTTCCGGAGTAGACGGCATGTTTGCACCTTCGGCAACGGCCTTCACGCCGTTAGCGATAAGGGCCTTAGCACCTTCGAGGTCGAGTTCGTTCTGAGTTGCGCACGGGAGAGCGATGTCGCACTTGACAGTCCAAACGCCCTTAGAACCTTCGTGGTATTCAGAACCCGGAACGAGCTTGGCGTATTCGCTGATACGAGCGCGCTTGTTGTTCTTGAGGTCAAGAACGATGTCGAGGTTGATGCCGTTCGGGTCGTAGATGTAGCCGTTAGAGTCAGAAACGGTCACAACCTTAGCGCCGAGCTGAGTAGCCTTCTGGCAGGCGAACTGAGCAACGTTACCGGAACCGGAAATCACGACAGTCTTGCCCTTGAAGGAATCATTAGCGAGGTCAGCGAGCATTTCGCGAGTGAAGTAGCAGAGGCCGTAACCGGTAGCTTCGGTACGAGCGAGAGAACCACCGTAGGAGAGGCCCTTACCGGTGAGAACGCCAACCCATTCGTTGCGAATGCGCTTGTACTGACCGAACATGTAACCGATTTCGCGAGCGCCAGTACCCTGGTCACCA
>JBGUWV010000005.1:0-20950 GCA_045221475.1 Fibrobacter sp. | reverse complement strand
TTCGTTGCGAATGCGCTTGTACTGACCGAACATGTAACCGATTTCGCGAGCGCCAGTACCCTGGTCACCAGCCGGCACGTCCGTGTCAGCACCGATGTGCTTGCAGAGTTCAGTCATGAAGGACTGGCAGAAACGCATCACTTCGTTGTCGCTCTTGCCCTTAGGATCGAAGTCGGAACCACCCTTGCCGCCGCCCATGGGGAGCGTGGTGAGGCTGTTCTTGAAGATCTGTTCGAAGCCGAGGAACTTCAGCATGGAAAGAGTAACTTCGTTACGGAGACGGATACCGCCCTTGTAAGGACCGATAGCGGAGTTGAACTGCACGCGGTAGCCACGGTTGACCTGAACGTTACCCTTGTCATCGAGCCAAGGTACGCGGAAAGTGATTACGCGTTCCGGTTCGACGAGGCGGTCGATCACGCCGTTGGTTTCCCAAGACTTGTCCTGTTCGAGGACGGGGTCGAGGGATTCGAGGAATTCGCGGACAGCCTGGTGGAAGAGGGCCTGGTCCGGATCACGGGCGACGACCTTTTCATAAACCTTCTGAAGGTAAGCATTCTTGATTGCCATTTTTTATATCTCCGTTGAGAGTTTGATTGTTAATGTTTTTCAACGGCTGTAAAGATAGCAAAGGGTTTGGAAAAAAAGTGAAAAAGCGCTCAAAAACTTCAATTTCTTACATTTTTGTAAGTTACTTTTTCAGCAGTTTGACAAAATGCGTTTTTTAGTAAAATTTAAGGGGTCTAAACAATAAAAACCTACATTTTTGTAGGTTTTAAATTCTTTCAAGCTTTAGTAAAATTCTTTTTACAAACAACCAGTCTATTTAAGGCATCCCAGCAAAACTTCGTGCAAAATGCCATTAGAAAAGGCAACTTGTTCTCCATCAACGAATTGCATCGTCGACCCATCAATATGGGTCGACTTGCCCCCCGCTTCTTCCACCAAGAGGGCGATGGCTGCAATATCCCACGGGTAACTCATCGTCATCACAAAGCAGTCGATGCGACCACAAGCTGTAAAGCAGCCTTCGATCACTGCCGATCCAAGACACTTTACGCGTTCGAAAGTTTCTGCCTCGCGGGCAAAATTCTTCGAGTTCTGCGCATTGATCTTTTCAGCGATACCCACGTTAAAGTCACCATTGCTTACAATGGCATGCACCGGATCAGACTCATCGCTCACATGAATCGGCTTACCGTTCATGAACGCACCCCCGCCCTTCACCGCCGTAAAGAGTTCGCCCAGCTTAGGCAAATTCACCACCGCCACAAGCGGCTTACCTTCAAAATGGAGCGCAATAGAAATTCCCCACAGAGGGATTCCTCGGCTAAAGTTCACCGTACCGTCCACCGGGTCGATAATCCAGCGGTAACGCGGATCCGAGCCTTCTATAACGCCAGCCTCTTCAGTGCGGATGGAATGTTCGGGGAAAGCCTTGCGGAGTCCCTCCACAATCAGCTTTTCGCTGGCGATATCGGCGCGGGTCACCACATCTTTCTTGGACTTGTACTTGACATCGCCCAAGTTCTGTTGAATTTCAAGACAAAGAGCTCCCGCTTCTTTAGCAAGAGCTTCAGCAACTTTCAGAAAATTTTCACTATTCATTTTTATAAGCGCAGCAGCGGAAACCAATAGACGGAGACTTGTAGAAGTTTGCTACCCCACGGTAAGAAACGCGTTCTCCCGTAAGGAACACCACCTCAATATGGTCAGGCACGTAGACCATGCCGTTACCAACTTGTTCAAGCCATTTGTCGCCACCCCTCTTGTATTCGGCATAGGGCGCATAATCCGTCCCGACAGAATTGCCATTGGAATCCAGCACATCGAAGAACTGCAAGGTATCCCTGAAATCCTTTTTAGTCAAAGTATCGTAAGGCGTACGCGACGTATCAGCCTGGAATACCGTATCCACCTTGGTTCCTTCGCGATACAGGAATACGGTATCGGTCGTGTAGGCAAGACGCGTAAAGACAGGGAAACCGCGGTTAGTGCACAAAGCCTGGGATTCTAGATCGATGCCGCTCATGGACTTGTAAGATCCTCCCTTAAGAACAGCGACTGTATCTTCGGAGCGACCTATCACCCATTCCTGGTACTGTCCCGGCATATCCCGCACGCCCATAGGATTCATGCAAGCAGAATTACGCAGATTCACATCGGCAGCGCGTTCCGCATCGTTAGTCGCCACGTTGCAATCCTTGAACAGGTAGGTTGCCGGTTCCGACATTTCTTGAATCACGCCATAAGAAAGTGTTCCATCATAAAGGCACACCAGCTCCCAGTCACGTTCATTGCAAAGGCTCACCTTAAAGCCGTCTGCCGAAATAGCCTCGCAGGCAGCCATGGCCTCGGAATGCAGAACGTTGGTCACAAAGGCGCCAGAATCATTCTGGTGTTCAAGGCGTTCCATGCAGAAGAAACTGGTGTCCGACGACTTTACCGCCACAAAACCGCTGGGACATTCCAGCTCTTTCGCCAACGGCCCCGGAGACACCGCAATCGTATCTACCAGCGCCACCGAGTAATAGCCGGACTTGTCGATTGAACGTACTCGCAAAATCAACGTATCGCCAGGAGCAACCCAACGGATGGTATCCACCACAAACGTTCCCTTAGACGAGACTCTCATGGTATCGCCCGAAAGCTTGTACAACTTACTATAGCGTTCCGAACCGCCAGCATAGGCGCAGGAATCCCATTCACCCGTAATGGGGTTAAGCCGTTCCACCTTGTAGCTCTGGACCGTGTCGTAACAAACGGGGAAAAGGCACGTATCCGGAATGGTCAAGACCGAATCAACCTTGATACCATGATACTTCTTGTAGGGGTCAACACTCTTGGTCCAAAAAATCAGCAAACGGTTATTGCTATCTAACCTAGCCATTTCGGGGAACAAGGAATCCTTCATGGTAAACAGCTTTGTAGGCATCAAGGGCGCCACGGAATCCGTGGTATAGAATATTTCCCAGGCATCATAAGCCAGGTTTTCCGTTCCAGAGAAATTGCCGGTCGTATCCCACGAAGAATAGCCTACGGAATATTCACTTTCGGCCTTGAGCCCTTCAATCACCAAGCGGTACGCATTGGAATCGGGATAATCATTGTTGTAACCCCGACCGTCTTCCACCAAAATCGCCAGGCGGTTCTTGGTATTGTCACCGTGTTTGACTGCCGAATCGATCCACACCGAATCGTGATTAGACATAATTCGTGCATGGCGTTTAAACAAGGTTCCTCCTATGGAATCGACTCCATCCGGCGATTCCAGCCTAACCTTCAGCTTGCGCAGGTCCTCGTTCTTGTTATCGGAACGAATTACGATGTTATAGCCCATAATGGGGCCAGAAAGTTCGTTAGGCTTGTAGTATTCCGTCTGGTCGGTAGGGCGAGACCACTTGAACCGGGCTCCCGTCGTCCACGAAGAATCGTGAAGCAAGCCCAACAGCGAGGGGGGAATATCATCGCCAAAATGCACATAGGCACGCTGCAGCGTACCCGGACGGCCACTGGAATAGTCGCAATAAATTGCCACCATCACGCTATCGCAGCCCTTCGCATATTGCTGAACATAAGGAGTCAGGTTGATGGTATCAAAAATGGCCGCCGTTCCGGAGGGGAATTCAAAACTGTCCGTTGCCTTATCAATCTGGTCATCATCGACCGTCTTTGACACAGTGTCCACAACCTCGTTACCGAGCCACAGGTAAATGCGCCTCAGGTTGTTCGTATCGATAGGATAACGGTAGCGGAGCAAGTAGCAATACAAGCCACTATCGGCATCAGAGGCGCATTCGCGAAGCACCGAAAGATCCGAAATTTCACGATCGAACAAGAACTCCTCTGAACTACCGTCATCGGAACAGGCCACAAAAGAAGCAAATAACGCAACAACCAACGCCAAAAGCGCAGCACGCAGTATATAAAGTCTAGACATCAAGCACAAAATAGCAAAAAACAAAACAAAAAACCGGCGGTACTTGTGGTACCGCCGGCTCTAAACGATTCAAAACCGATTAGTTTTCTTCCGGATAGACAGAAACTTTCTGACGCTTTGCATCGAGGCGTTCGAACTTCACCTTGCCATCGACGAGGGAGAACAGGGTAAAGTCTTTACCCATGCCCACGTTGGTGCCCTTGTGGAAGTGAGAACCACGCTGACGAAC
Organism: Fibrobacter sp.; assembly: GCA_045221475.1. Taxonomy (GTDB): domain Bacteria; phylum Fibrobacterota; class Fibrobacteria; order Fibrobacterales; family Fibrobacteraceae; genus Fibrobacter. Next base: position 16,781 of record JBGUWV010000005.1, on the reverse strand, counting down.
GATGATGTTGCCAGCCTTGACGACTTCGCCCGCATACTTCTTAACACCAAGGTACTTGGCGTTACTGTCGCGGCCGTTACGTACTGAACCTTGACCTTTCTTATGAGCCATGGATTATACCTCCTTAGCCTTACGCAGAGAGTTCTTCTTAACCTTGGCGGGCTTCGGGAGACCCTGGGCAATCTTTTCCTTGCGAGTCAGAGGCACATTCTGCACCTTCTGCTTGGCGAGGGCAGCCACGCGAGCGCGGTTGCGATCGATAACCTTGGAGTCGACCTTTGCGGATTCTGCGCCGGAGCGAAGTTCCGTAACCAGCACCTCGGTATAGCCCTGACGATGACCGTTACGACGTTCGTAACGGGTACGGCGCTTCTTCTTGTAAACGATGACGGTGTCATACTTGCCGTGAGCAAGCACTTCAACCTTCACGGAGGCGTCGTTCAGGACAGGGGTGCCGATTTGCACTTCTTTTCCTGCGAAAAGAAGAACGGACTTGAGCTCCAGTTCGGAACCAACAGCGGCATCGAGCGTGGGGACCTTGTAAGCCTTGCCCAGCTCAACTTTATACTGGAAACCACCTGTTTCAACAATAGAATACATTTTTGTAATCCTTTTTTGGTTGCTATTGGGACCCCAAATGTAGCAAAATTCACCTATTTGTAAAGACACGGGGCGTTACTTTTTCTAAATTTCCACTCAAAATTTCATAAAGGACACTCGAATGAGCAAGATTTTGAGCCTTGACGGCGACTGGCAGATGATTTGGGACACCGAAGATGCCGGTATTTCTAATCGTTGGTACGCTACTTACCCCAAAGACACCCAGGAAGTGCAAGTTCCCCACATTTGGGAAAGGGCTTTTGACAAGCTTTTGATGTCGCACGACTGCGCCTTCTACTTCAAGCGTTTTACCATCGATGACGAAAAACAGGTCGCAAAGCGCATTTTCTTGCGTTTTGAACGTATTGCCAGCCATGCCACCGTTTGGCTGAACGGCAAGCTTTTGGGCACCCACTTCGGCGCCTACACCCCCTTTATTATTGAACTCCAGAAGGCCTTGAAGCTGGGCGAAGAAAACGTGCTCTGCGTGCGCGTAGCCAACATGGGCGCCCTAAACAGCCGCATCGACTTCGGCCGCGAAAGTGCCGACGGTGCCGACGACCGCTTTGTCCACCCGGGCGAACTCCCGGTCGGCCTCCCCTGGACCCAGTACCCGTTCGGCGGTATTTTCGGCCATGTGGACCTGATTCTCGGTACCGCAGCCTTTATTTCCGACGTAAAGCTGGAACCCGATGCCGATACCCAGCGTATCGCCTGCGAAATCAGCTTCAACAACCCCCGCGGCTTCCAGACCAGGCTCCGCGTGCTCATGCGTAACCCCGATGGTGACGTTTACGAGCAGTTCGTGAACAACCTGAAGCTCGACAAGGAAAACATGACCCAGCGTTTTGTTTTCGAAGTCAAGGAACAGCAACGTCACAAGTTCCAGTGGAGCCCCGAACACCCCAACGTCTACGCCATTGAATTCCAGATGGAAATCAAGGCCGGCAAGGAAAAGGACGGCAAGGAAATCAAGCGCGCCGAATACGCGTTCCCCGTGGTGCGCACCTTCGGTTTCCGCAAGTTCGACTGCCTTAAGGGCGACTACTACCTGAACGACCAGATCTTGAAAATCCAGGGCATCTCCTACAACCAGCAGTGGAGCGAAGGTGGCCTTTGGACATTCGACAACCCGAAGCTGGAAAAGGACCTGCAGGCTGTGAAGGCCGCCGGTTACAACGCTATCCGCAGCTGCGGTGCCCCGCTTTCGAACCAGGCCCTCGACATTTGCGACAAGCTGGGCCTTATCGTGTTCCAGGAATTCCCGATCCACACCATGAGGTCTACCGCCCAGGGTCTTGAAATCGTCAAGAAACTGATCAACGACATCGTGGCCGAACAGCACAACCACCCCTGCATTGGTGCATGGGTCATGGGCGCTGAAAACGGAACGCTCCTGCTGCAGAACGGTAACAAGCTCTTGAACGCTATCAGCCCGGTGGACATGACCCGCCCGGTCATTAGCAACCTGAACAGTATCTACATCGACAACGAAGGCAACTTCCGCAAGGATACCGGAAAGCTCCTGCCCGTCTCTGTCGACAAGATTTCGACCTATGCCACGCTCCGCATGAATCCGCGTATGACGCCCAATGCAGCCTATACGCATTTCTTGGCTCACAGCTTTGACCGCGACGCCGAAGAAATTTCCGTGCCGGATACGGGCCTTGGCGACAGCCACTTCCAGGACGAAGAGGAAAATGTAGTCAGCGACATCAACAACAAGATGCTGGTGACGCTAAAGAACCACACGCTCCTCCCGGAAACGGCCACCAACATCAAGGGACCGCGCAGTTCCAAGAACCAGAAGGCCATCAAGAACGCCATCAAGGCTATCGAAACCTTCGTGGAAAGCGACATGTCCATTTGGAAGGACTACAAGAGTTTTGTGGCAGACGCAAACCGCATCGCCATCAAGAGCAAGCTCGACCAGATTACCGCTCTTCAGAGCAACCCGCAGATTGCAGGTTTCTTCCTGGACCAGTGGGCCGACTGCGGCACCGAATTTGACGGTCTGTGCGACGAGAACCGCGTGAGCAAGGGTTTCGAAGATTTCTCCAAGGAAATCACGACTCCGAGCCGCGCCCTCATCAGCGAACTGGAACACGTGGTTGCCCCGCAATCTGAAATCAGCTTCCAGGTGACGCTCCTGAACAACAGCCGTTACGAAGACGTTTCTGTGGAAGTCAAGCTGGTGGACGACAAGGGCAAGGAACTTGCTACCGACAAGATTTCTCCTGAAGAACCCGCCGGCAAGACCAGCCTTACGCAGATGGGTATTTGCACCATGATGGCTCCGCGCGCCGAAGGCAAGTACAAGCTGCAGGTGACGCTCATCAATGATGGCAAGAAGATTCACACCACCGAAGAAGACTTGATCGTCATCGCCGAAGCCGACGTGAAGAGTGCCATGAAGAAGGTTTGCTTCTTGGACAACAGCGAAGAATCCAGCGACGCCCTCGCCGCACTCACCGGTCCGGAACAGGTGATCTTTACCGCCAACCTGAGCTCTTGGCCCGACGAAATCCTGGACAAGATCGTGGACGTGGTGAAGAACGGCGGCAAGACTCTCTTGCTTTCGGACTTGACGCAAGAAGATATCGACTACATGAACCAGAGCCACCAATTCGACTGCAACATCGAATCCCACTGGAGCACGGGCGCAAACGAACTCAGCCTGCACTACCTGCCCAAGGATTCCGAACTTGCACCGGTATTCGGCGAAGCAACGGTTCTCGACAGCAACGCAGCCGCCATTATGCCGAGCATTTCGCTGAACGAACTGCCGGGCGCCAAGGTGTTTGCTCGCTCTGCCACACTGAAGGACGGCGAAGTCAAGACCGGTTCTGACCTGCAGCTCTACCCGTTCGGTAACGGCAAGATCATGTTCAATCAGTTCAACGTTTTCGAAGGACTGGAAACGAATCCGCTCGCCGACAAGCTGTTTGCAACGATTGTGAATTTGCTGTAACAGCTTAGAACAAAATAAAAAGGACTCGGTGCTCCCCGAGAGAGAAGGAATGCACCGAGTCTAAACACCCAAGTCCGATACCTTGCAACAATTCCACAGCGTCGCGGGTAATAACAAACCTGTATCAAGAAAGTATATTTACGTGTGATAAAAATCAAGTTCTCACACTGTAAATAAAGAAAAACATTTCAACAATGTTTGAAAAATAAGGAAAAACGGCTTATGACCTGCTCCAATTTGAAATATTCCAACTTGGAAGAATACTCCGACCTTCTGGCAAAAAACGCCCAGAAGGCAAGCAAGACGCTCCGTACCCTGCCGGGAGAAAAGCGTAGCGCCGTGCTGAATCGCGTCGCCCAGCTCTTGCGCGACCGTAAGCCAGAAATCCTTGCTGCCAATAAGTTAGACCTTGAAGCCGCCGCCGGAAAGCTCGACGACGCCAAGATGGACCGATTGACCTTGAACGACGCACGTATCGAGGCCATGGCCAAGGGTGCCGAAGAAATCGCCGCCTTTGCAGACCCCCTGAACAGGGTGCTCGAAAGCCGCGAACTCAAGAACGGCATCAAGATTAGCCGAGTAGCCGTGCCTATCGGTTCCGTGTTCTTTATTTTTGAAAGCCGCCCGAACGTAACGATCGATGGCGCTTGCCTTTGCTTCAAGGCGGGCGATGCAGTAATTCTCCGTGGCGGTAAGGAATCGCTCAATTCAGCAAAGTACCTCGCCGGAATCTTCCACGAAGCACTCACCGAACAAGGCATCGACCAAGACGCAGTGCAGCTCGTGACCGAAACAAGCCACGACTTGGTAGGCATGCTCCTGCAGCGCAGCGACTGCATCGACCTCGTCATTCCTCGCGGCGGTGAACGCCTGATCCGCGCCGTCGTGGAACAGAGCAAGATTCCTGTGATCAAGCACTACAATGGAATCTGCCACGTGTATATCGATAAGTCCGCAGACATTCAAAAGGCAGAAACAATTCTGATCAACGCCAAGACGCAACGCACTAGCGCCTGCAACTCCATGGAATGCGTGATTATCGACCGCCATATCGATGCAGCCACCACCAAGAAATTGATCGATTGCCTCGCCGACCGTGGCGTGGAACTCTTTGGCAACAAGGACGCCCAGAGCCACGACAGCCGAATCAAGGACATTGGCGACGACAGCAATTACCACCATGAATACCTGGCCCTCAAGGCAAGCGTCAAGTTCGTCGATAATGTTGCCGAAGCCTGCGACCATATCGAAAAGAACAGCAGCCGCCACACCGAAGCAGTCGTTGCCGAAGACGCAAGCGTTCAGGACTACTTCGTCGCGAACGTGGACAGCAGCAGCGTGATGGTGAACGCCAGCACACGCTTTGCCGACGGTGGCGAATACGGCCTCGGTGCCGAAGTGGGTATTTCGACCGACAAGTTGCATGCGCGCGGCCCCATGGGCGTGGAAAGCCTCTGCAGCTACAAGTGGATTCTCCGCGGCAACGGCCAGGTGAGAGGTTAATCATGAAGTTCGAAGATTTGATTAAAGAAGTGAAGTTCGAAGTCGAAGTAGACGGCGTAGCACTTGCACCGGCAATCGTTCAAGATGCCGACAAGGGCGACGTTCTGATGATGGCCTGGATGAACGAAGAAGCTCTCCGCCGCACCCACGAATGCGGCGAAATGGTGTTCTGGAGCCGTAGCCGCAAGGAATACTGGCACAAGGGCGACACCAGCGGAAACGTGATGACCGTCGTAGAATGGGCTGCCGACTGCGACAGCGACGCTTTGCTCTTTAAGGTACGCATGCAAGGTCCACAAGTGGCTTGCCACACGGGTGCCCGCAGCTGTTTCTTTAAAGTCTGCGACAAATAACAGACCAAGATAACCGTTTATCGGCCACTTTTACACATTCGCCTAGTTTTCTTTGCAAAACTAGGCTTTTTCGTATAAAGTTATTTATTTTTCTCGCATGCGCCTTATTAAAAACATATTCGTTTTTTTATTTGCGTTAGCCTCAATAAGCCTAGCGCAGGGAATCGCTAAAAACGATTCCCTTGATGCAGAACAAAAGGCGCAGGACATTCAAATTGACTACGAAGAACACTATAAAAATTTGATTGAACAAGAAGAAAAAGAAATAGACACTAAAATCACAAAAGGCGGCATCAGCGGAATTGCTTTGGGAGCAGGAATAGGATTCAGCGTCCTCATTTTTAAAGACAACGGTTCAAGTTCCAAGGATCGAGAATCGATTAAGGAAGTCTTTAAAACAGAAGCTGTTATAATTGGCATAGGCCTCATAGCCGTTGGTACAATCGGACTTTCATACAATCTTTACGCTTTATACAACAAAGACGGGCATTACAACCGGCTTGATTCACATAAGCGCGCCTACGATATTTACAAGCGAAGACGACAGGAAATAAATGAAGGAGCAAAGCTCGTTCTGACACCGACCTTCAACGTCACAAATAATTCTGCCGGAATGAACCTGTGTCTACTTTTTTAAAACCTGACTTTATTATTTTTTGCGATAGGAGATTCATAATGAAGAAAATCGCATTCCTACTTTTTATCGCTACAGCTTGTTTTGCCCAGACCGATTCCATCAAGACTGAAATCACCAAAGATTTTCGCAAAATGGGTAGCAACTATTACACCTACCCCACTCCCACAGCCAAGTACACCAAGGCTCCTGCCGGCTACAAGCCGTTTTACCTGAGCCATTACGGAAGACATGGAAGCCGATTCCACCACACTGCGAACGATTATCACACCCTATACAACACGCTCGCCAAGGCAGATTCGTTAGGCAAGCTTACCGAACTCGGCAAAAGCCTGCTTGAACGCGCCAAGTACTTGGATGAATACGCCGCCCCGCGCGCAGGCGACTTGACCCAGCTCGGCGCGGCACAACACCAGGGAATCGCAAAGCGCATGGTCAAGAACTTCCCTGAAATTTTCAAGAACGATGCCTACGTAGAAGCATACGCCAGCACTAGCGTGCGCTGCGTTGTGAGCATGGCCGCATTCCTCGAAGAACTGCACGCACAAAAGCCAAAGGTCGAAATTCACCAAGAATCGGGTAAATACTTGATGAGTTTTATTAGCCCACTTGATTTTGGCAAAATTATTAATGAATCGAATACACCCGCCTGGCAAAAGGAAAACGAAAAGCTTTACAGCCACGTGAATACCGACCGCATGATGCGCGCCATTTTCAGCGATTCCAACTACATCAAGAAGAACGTGAATGCGGGTGATCTATACGGCAAAATTTATGAAATCGGAAATAGTCTGCAAGGCAGCCCCGAAATCGAATTCAACTTCGACGATTTGTGGACAGCCGACGATCTTTACGAACGCTGGCGCGCCCAGAATGCCTGGTGGTACAGCGTTCTCAGCAACAATCCCTTCGGCAAAAAGGAAGGTTTGGAAAACGCAAGACCGCTCCTGAAAAATGTTCTGGACGAAGCCGACAAGGTAATTGCAGCAGACACAACAAAAGCCGACAAGACTGCCGCAAAGCCAGCAAAAAAGACTACGGCCACGCTCCGTTTCGGGCATGATACCGTGATTATTCCGTTTACCGCACTCCTGCAAATGGGAGACGGCATGCAAAATACGGGCATCGAAACATCCGACATGGAAAACCTGCACAAAGTCTGGCGCGACTACGAAATCACCCCAATGGCCGCGAACGTACAGTTTATTTTCTACAAGTCCGCCAAGAAAGGCTCCCCCATTCTGGTAAAGGTGATGCTCAACGAAATCGAGCAAAAACTGCCCGTCACATGCGATACTGCAACCGTAAAAAACTGCCCCGCTGCGCCGTATTACCGCTGGGATGACGTAAGAGAGTTCTACAGAAAATAAAAGGGAAATCCCCCGCATCGGCGAGGGATTTCTTGTGTTTAAGGGTTCTGGTGTACTTCGTCTTGTCGCGGACGATTCTGGTCCGCAGGGTGGCTCCATTCTGGGAGCCGTCAATGCGCAGCGTTCTGAGCCTAGCGCTTTCTTTTGCGTCGTTTTTAGCCATAACGGCCTCCTTACAAACAAATATAATTTTTTAGATTTACGTTGGAAAGGCTTTATACGAGGTGAACATTATGAAAAAGCTATTTGCATTTGCAATGACTAGTGCTATGCTTATCGCCTGCGGCGATGACAATTCTTCGTCGGCAAATGACGTCGAACAATCATCTTCTTCGGAAGAAGTAGTCACAGAATCTTCTTCAGACAAAACAATTGCCAGTTCGTCATTCTACGAGACAATCATCAGCTCATCTTCGGAGAAAAAAGACGAGCAGGAATCTTCTTCAAGTGCTCATGAGGCATTTTCCTCTAGCAACAAGGCCACATCCTCTTCAAGTAATCAAATCATTTCAGATCTCGGCGACAACAAATTCACCATAAAGCAGATTCCTACATTCGGCGAGCTAGACGGCAAACCTTATTTTTATACGACGCAGTCAAGATGCATATATAAAAATGGCATATTCACCTTAAAGCCAGACACATCAGACAACGCATACTTCTATACGATTGCCAACGACACGCTCACACTTAACCATGTAGATTTAGACAAGGTCCTTGCAGGTGCTTATGAAGAGCCCAGCGCAAAGGAGACCTATTACGGAAAGAATACAGCACTCGAAAGCGAGTGGGAAAGTCTTTGCTATTACAGCCTAAGCGATGACTATACAGACTGCGCTCAAAAATATTCCTACCTCATATCAAGGGATACCATTTATATCATCCTAAGCTACCCCATTGATTATGACTACGAGATTTTTCACCTTATTGAACAAATCACGCATATAGCATTAGGAGACTATGACGAAATGAGCGTTGCGGAAATTTCCGCAAAGTATGCCGAAAATGGAGTTTCCATTGATTCTTCCAACGCAAAAACCTTAATAACAATAAAAGATAAAGGCTCCTTCTCCATCGATGAAATGAAAATGTCCATTGTCAACAGAGAAGATGTTTCTGCACAAATTTCTGTTTCGTCTGGAGAAAAGAAATGTTCTTACACAGCATTATATAATCAAAATCCCGTAAAGTACTGCTCTGAAGAATATCTTCCCTACCTAAAAATTGATTCCTACGATGGTTATGTCTACGCCTATCGACTGAGCAATGATGAAGAATTCGACGCCTGCCTAGAGAGCCTATTTGATTGAGTTTTGATCTAACGCAAAATATTCGCCGTCATGGATTCAAACGCTTGTTGCTTGCAGTTTCGGGCGGGTTGGATTCTATTTGCCTAGCGCATTATTTTATTTGCAATAAAGAGGCTTTGGGCATTGAATGGCTGGGAATTGCGCATGTGCATCACGGACTGCGCGAAGGAACGGCCGACCGTGACGCCGCATTCGTTGAAGCATTCGCAAAAGCGCATAACATTCCATTTTTCTTGAAGAAACTGGACGGCGAAGCGCTAAAAAATGCTGAAGGATCGCTCGAAGAAAATGCCCGAAACGCTAGGTACAAAGCGTTGCAGGAAGCCGCCAAAAATTGCGACGCCATTGTCACGGCGCATCATGCGGGCGACCAAGCGGAAACCATGTACATGCGACTCCGCCGAGGAACAACGCTTGCCGGGCTTCGCGGCATTCAGGAACTAAGGGAGATTCCCGATCAAGTCGGGAATGACAATTTCAACATTTACCGTCCTTTGCTAAACACAACTCGGGCGGAACTTCTTGCGTATGCTCGCGAAAATAATCTTGAGTGGTGTGAAGACGAAAGCAATTCCGATGTCAAGTACGCACGGAACAAGGTGCGGCACGAATTTCTCCCGCAGCTGGAAAAAGAATACCCAGGCGCCGCGATGCAATTATGCAGAATTGCCCAGTTGGCAGACAAGGCGTATGCAAAAGTGATTGAAAAATGCAACGCGATGTTTCAAGAGACCCTTCGACAGGCTCAGAGTGACACGACAGCAAAAATTGCTATAGACAAGAAAAAACTTCGCAAGGTTCTGCTCGCTCACGAAGGCACAGACCTTTCCGAAATGTTCCGGTTATGGCTTTCAGAGCAAGGTTTTCGCTTCCCGATTGGGTTCTTTTACGACCAAAAAGAGCCCGCACATGTTAAAATTCCCGTGCGTGCCGCTTACCGCAAGCGTTCTATCGTCAAAAACGGCTCTACTGTCTTGATTTGCGAATTTGAAAGCGTCGAGGCAGCCCTAAAATTTGTATCTTGCAAGTGAACGTATAAAAGGATTTTATGAGTCAAGGAAAACCTACTCCCCCCTACCGTAGCAAGAACTTTATCATTTTGTTGGTGATGATTCTTTTGTTGTTCGTCATGTTCCCGCTTGCAGGGAAAGACGGCGAAAACGACATTACGCGCACCGAATTTTTGGCCATGATGGGCGATTCCACCAAGGTCATTACCGAACTTTCGCTCCAGAAGACCCTCGATGGCGTGATTATCGAAGGCAAGCGCGAAATGAGTGCCGAAGAAAAGGCCGAGGCAAAAAAGAACCAGAGCGCTCTCGCCCGCTTCACCAAGTCTACCGACAACGGCAACACCAAATCTTTCCGCAGTCACATGCTCGAAGTGAGCAACGACCAGATTACCGCCTGGGAAATGTTCAAGGGCGTCAAAGTCAAGGTCATTCACGAATCCAGCACCTGGCTCGACACGATTGTCGCATTCTTGCCCGCAATTCTCTTGATTGTATTCTTCTACCTGATGATGAACCGCCAGATGGGTGGCGGCGGCAAGGGGCCGTTCAGCTTTGGCAAGAGCCAGGCAAAACAGTTGAACGGTAAGCAGAAGACCACCTTTAACGATGTGGCCGGCTGCGACGAAGCCAAGCAAGATTTGCAGGAACTCGTAGAATTCTTGAAGGACCCGAAAAAATTCGATGCCCTCGGCGGACGCATTCCGAAGGGAGCTTTGCTCGTTGGCCCTCCGGGTACCGGTAAGACGCTCCTCGCCCGCGCAGTTGCAGGCGAAGCAGGAGTTCCGTTCTTTAGCATGTCCGGTTCCGACTTTGTGGAAATGTTCGTGGGCGTGGGTGCTAGCCGCGTGCGCGACCTCTTTGAAACCGGTAAGAAGAATGCTCCGTGTATTCTGTTCATCGACGAAATCGACGCCGTAGGTCGCCAGCGTGGTGCAGGTCTCGGTGGCGGTCACGATGAACGCGAACAGACGTTGAACCAGTTGCTGGTGGAAATGGACGGCTTTACCGCCAACGAAGGCGTGATTTTGATTGCAGCAACCAACCGTCCCGACGTGCTCGACAAGGCATTGCTGCGCCCCGGTCGCTTTGACCGCCAGATTGTGGTGGGGCTCCCCGACCTGAAGGGCCGCGAAGAAATCTTGAAGGTTCATCTGAAAAAGCGTAAGGTTCCTCTGGCAGACGACGTAGACGTGAAGGCTGTCGCAAAGGGAACACCTGGTCTTGCAGGTGCAGACCTCGAAAACCTGGTGAACGAAGCCGCCCTCTTGGCCGCTCGCTTCAACAACAAGAAAGTCACGATGCTCGACTTTGAAGAAGCCCGCGATAAGCTCAGCATGGGTGCCGAGCGCCGCACGCTCCTGATGACCGACGAAGAAAAGCGCCACACCGCTTACCACGAAGCAGGCCACGCTTTGATGACACTCTTGTGCAAGCATTCTGATCCGCTCCACAAAATTACGATTATCCCGCGCGGTCGTGCCCTCGGCGTGACCATGAGTCTGCCCGAACGCGACCAGGTAAGCTACAGCCGCGAATACGCTGAAGAACGCATCATGATTATGATGTCTGGCCGCCTCGCCGAGCTCATCTTCTTCAACCACCAGAGCACAGGCGCCAGCAATGACATTCAGCGCGCTACTGAACTTGCCCGCAAGATGGTGACGGAATGGGGCTTCGACGACGAAATCGGACCGGTATGCTATAGCCGCACCGACGGCGAAGTCTTCCTCGGCCGCGAAATTAGCAAGCCGAAAGAAATGTCCGAAATGATGGCCGAAAAGATCGACAACGCGGTGAACAGCCTCATCAAGCGTCTGGATCAGGCCGCCAAAAAGCTCATCGAAGAAAACAAGGACAAGCTGATTGACCTTGCCGAAGCTCTATTCGAATTCGAAGTGCTTGACCGCGAAGAAATTGACCGCGTGATGGCCGGCGAAAAGCTGACCGGTACCAAGAAGAGCCGCCAGTACAAGGCGCTCGAAGAAATGGAAGCAAAGAAGAAGCGTGAAAACACGCCGCCTCCTGACCCGGGCAAACAACCGCCCGTCGCCCCAGCAACAGACGCCCCCGTTGCTGAAATCAAGCCCGCACCCGCCGCAGGAACCACTCCGGCAAATGACGGCGATGCCCAATCATCTACTGTAGACCCCCATCAGGAAAATTCGTAATGTTCAAAGAAATTCTGGATCATAGTCGCGCTCTCCCTTGGAAAATCGGCAACAAGGTTTTGCCTTGCAAGACCCCGCTGATTATGGGTATTGTGAATGTGACTCCGGACAGTTTTTTTGACGGCGGCAAGCACAACAAGCCTGACGCCGCCTACGAACACGCCATGATGCTTTTGGACCAAGGCGCCGAAATTCTGGATATCGGTGGCGAAAGCAGCCGTCCGGGAAGTGCCCCTGTCAGCCTGCAAGAAGAACTGGACCGCGTATGCCCCGTGGTAGAACGCCTAGCCAAGCTTGCCAAAGAACGCGAATTCTACATCTCGGTCGATACGGTCAAAGCCAAGGTCGCCGAAGAAACCATGAAGCTCGGCGCGCATATTATCAACGACATTAGCGCCTGCGCCATGGACCCGAACATGCTCCAGACAGTCGCAGACACCAAAGCCGCCGTCGTACTGAACCACATCCGCGGAAATTTTGGCACCATGCAGCAGGACTTCAAGCCGTACACGAACGTGGTGCAGGAAGTCCGCGAAGAACTCTTGTCGCAGGTGAAAAAGCTTTTGGACCTCGGCGTCGAACGCGAAAAGATTTGCATTGACCCAGGCATTGGATTCGGGAAAACCGCCCAGGACAACATCGATTTGATGAAATCGACCGAAGAATTCCTGAAAGACGGCTACCCCGTTCTCATCGGCACCTCGCGCAAGTCCTATATTGGTAAAATGCCCGGCCTCGAAACGAGCGACCGTCTGATTCCGACCGTTACGGCAGGAATCGTTGCCGTACTCGGTGGCGCAAGCTGTATTCGCGTGCACGATGTGAAAGAGGCCAAGGAATCCTTGCTGTATTTGGAGGCGTTAAGAAATGATTCTGTTTAAGCTATTCGGGATTATCGATGTGCGTCCGGCAGATATTCTGGACGTGCTCCTGATATCTATCATCATCTACTACATCTTCTTGCTGTTCCGCGGTACGCGTGCCGCCCAGATGATTTTTGGTGGTCTGTTGCTGATTCTTGCCTGGATTATTGCGCAGTGGTGGGAACTCCACACCGTCGTGTGGCTTATCAGTAACCTTGCGACCCTCGGTATTATCGCCCTAGTGATTCTTTTCCAGCCCGAAATTCGAAGCGCCCTTACCCGTATCGGTCAAGCAGCCAGTAAACTCGACTTTCACAACCTGTTTTTCCATTCCAGCGGCCTCGACGAAATCACCAAGACAATCGCCAGCGCTGCCCAAGATTTAGCGAAAACCCACACGGGTGCCCTGATTGTGCTTGAAAAGCGCGTGGGCCTGCGCAACTACGCTGACACCGGTGAAATCTTGGATGCACGAATCAGCTCTAGACTTTTGCGCGCCCTCTTCTTCCCGAATTCCGCTTTGCACGATGGTGCCGTGATTATGAACAGCAAGCGCATCATTGCAGCCGGCTGTATCTTGCCCATGCCCACGGGTAACGCCGAAAAAGAAGCGGGCTACGGCATGCGTCACCGCGCCGCCAAAGCTCTCGCCGCCGAATGCGATGCATTAGTGATTGTGGTGTCCGAAGAAACAGGCTACATCTCTATCGCCTACCGTAACACGCTGCGCAGAAACATTAGCGTTCAAGAATTGAAGCAAGAAATCATTCGCCACTGGGGCGAACTTTTCAACGACGTGCGTGAAAGCAACAAGCCCGAAACCGCCGAAGAAAAAGCAGGCTAAAGTGTCATCCTGAACGCAGTCGAAGGATCTAAGGAAAATTTATGGCAAACGAAAACGAAGATCAGTTGAAGAATAAGCGCAAGAAAAAGAACATCGCCATTCTCGTGTTGATGTTCCTCTTGCTAGTGACCCTTTTTATTGTGCAGTGCCACTTGGACCAAATCAAGCAAGAAGCGCTTGCCAAGGAACAAGAGACAGCTCTTGAATTGCAGCGCCGCCAGACGCTCGATAGCTTGCGCGCTTTGGAACAGGCCCGTGCAGATAGCATCCGTATGGCCGATTCTTTGGCAAAACTTAGCGCCGATAGCGCCCGCATCGCCGACAGCCTGCGCATTGCAGACTCTTTGGCAGCACTCCAGAACAACGTGAACCGCGACAGCATTCGCCACGTGCGCGACAGCCTGAACCGCATCAAGGATAGCCTTGCCGCTATCGACAAGGCCCGCGCCGATAGCCTGCAGCGCATCGCCGATTCTTTGGCAGCCATCGAAAAAGCCAAGGCTGATTCTCTCGAAAAGAAGCGTATTCAAGACAGTATCCGTGCTGCCGACCAGGTGCCGCCAGTCGCCGAAATCGCACCGCCCGCAGGCCGTTACTACGACCCCATCAAGCTCAAGGTCAAGTGCGAAGAAATCAAGTGCAAGACATTCCTTTCTATTGGCGATACGCTCCACGCTCAAGAAGCGGGCAAGGCCATTGAATACAATAAGACCGGAAGCGTGTTCTTCTACGCCGAAGACTCCGTGGGCAACCGTTCTGCATGGGAAGAAGCCAAGTACGACATGGCTAGCGACAACGTTTGTGGCAAGAACGCCTACCCCGTTCCGCTCGGCGGCAAAACCGTTTGCGTAGATGCTTACGAATACCCCAACAAGGCTGACGAACTCCCCCGCGACATGGTGAGCCAGGAACAGGCAGCAAGCTTGTGCCAGCAAGAAGGCAAGCACCTTTGTAGCCTCGCCGAATGGCAGGCCGCCTGCAAGAGCAAGGACAACACTCGTTACAGCTACGGTGACAGCTACAAGCAGAACAAGTGCAACACCAACACGAAGGCTGCAAAACGCAGTGGCCGTAAAGAACAATGCCGCAGCTGGTACGGCATGTACGATATGAACGGAAACCTCTGGGAATGGACATCGACCACGAGCAAGGATCACCCGAACATGTACTTAGTCGCCGGCGGCGCCTGGAACACCAACAACGAAAGCAAGTGCACCGACAGCAAGTTCAGCTTCTATCCGCAGAACCAATACCCCAGCGTCGGCTTCCGCTGCTGCAAATAAGATTTTCAATTTGATAAAACAAAAAAGGAATCACAATGGTGATTCCCTTTTTTTATTACAGAAATAGTTCTTAAAATAGATTGAAATCAATGAACTTGTAAAAGCCGGCGTTTTTCGCCGCTTCAAATTCACCTTCGTCAAAGGACTTGTTTACTAGACCTTCATGAATGATTTTAATAAAAGTTTCTTTTAACGGATCAAGATCGTTTTTTATAGTGTTGTAAACGATAAACGAGTCAAGCCCCGCATAATCGTGAACAATTCTGTTTCGCATTCCGCGGATTGCCTGAATGTTTTCACTTGCAATTCCAGCTTTAGCGGTGTCCGAGAGTTTGTTCATGGATTCGCCGATGTTTGCAAGTAAAGTCAGACACGCGTTGAACACCATCTGATCTTCTTTTTCAAGAAGTTCTTCGGTGGAATGAATATCTCGTGTATATTTTTGAATTTTCAAAAGGGATTCGAGCATTCCCAACAAATGGAAAAGGTCGTTTCTGGGGTCATTCGACACGGATGGACTCCTTGTTTGCTCGATACAAAATAATGGGATTTGCAAATTTCTCTATGACAACATCCACAGACTTGCCAGTTTTTTCAGCAAGTTCCTTTCGCAAAGCCAACAGGTCATTGTAGTCCTGATAATCACGAACCAGCAGGTCGATGTCATTGGGAGTTGCCGTCCGAACAGACGAGCCGAAAACAAAGACATCCTTCAAGCGATACTTCGCAAGAAGTTTGTTTTCACGGAATATCCGTAGTATGTTTTCGGCGAACACCATAATTTTCCCTTTTTTACATATTTAATATAATTTATTTTCGCCTCAAGAGCCATACGGTTGCTTCAAAACACTGGAAAAAGCATTAAAAAATTTTTTGATATAAAAAGGACGGGTGATTAAACATCACTCGTCTTTTTTATAGGAGATTCCTGTCTACAGCCTACTGTCGTAGATTCGCTACGACACGAGCATCATCGAGAACACCATGACGAACAGCGCGACGGTTTCGCCGACGCCAAGCACCATCAGGTAGTTCACCAGGCCCTTGCCGGTTTCGCCGAGGGCGTTGCAGGCGTCCGCAGCGGACTTGCCCACGTACCAGGCAGATGCCATCATGCCGATGCCACCGAAGATGCCGACACCCAGGTAAGCCGCCCAGTTGGCCGGAGCCGCCTGGGACTTGTTCAGGATGTACATCATCAGCAACATGCCGTAGATTGTCTGCGCAATCGGCGCGCCCACGAAAATGAGCAGCGTAAACAGCGCGTTCTTACCCTTGAGATACGCCTTTTTCCAGGCCCCGATGGCCGCCATGCCGGCAGTCCCGCAGCCCAGCGCAGAACCCACCGCGGCAAGGCCCAAGGCCGCCACCGCGCCGAGTTTCGCGAGCGTTAAAAGTTGTGATTGATCCATACGTGTTACCTCGCTGGATTAAAGCACCATCATGGAGAACACGAGAACGAACAGGGCCACGGTTTCCACGATACCGAGCACCATGAGGTAGTTCACCATGCCCTTGCCGGTTTCACCGAGAGCGTCGCAAGCCACAGCAGCAGACTTGCCTTGGTACCAAGCAGAAGCCATCATGCCGAGACCGCCGAAGATACCGGCGCCGAGGCAGCCGCCCCAGTTGGTAAAGCCGTTTTCAGCAGCCTTGCTCAAGATGAAGTTCATGAGCAACATGCCGTAAATCGTCTGGGAAATCGGGGCACCCACGAACACCAGGAGTGTGAAGAGGGCGGACTTGCCCTGGGCATAAGCCTTCTTCCACATCGTGATGGCGGACATACCGGCCGTTCCGCAACCAAGGGCAGAGCCCATAGCCGCAATGCCAAGCGCAGCTGCAGCACCCATTTTAGCGAGAGTCACC
>JBGUWV010000004.1:0-19847 GCA_045221475.1 Fibrobacter sp. | reverse complement strand
GTGCATTTCAAGATGATGATTTTTGATCTAGAAACGGCTTACATCGGGTCCGCGAATTTGACCGGTGCGGGAATCGGTATGAAGAGTTCTCTACGCCGCAACTTTGAGGCTGGAATTCTCACGAATGATCCCGCTCTTGTTGAACCTGCTATTGAGCAGTTCGATACGCTATGGATGGGCTCGCATTGCAAAAAATGCGGTCGCCAGGAATTCTGCGGCGATAGGATTAAGTGAATCTTGAAATTGTCTTTTACGTTAAAAGGGTAGCCTTTCGACTACCTTTTTTGCATAAATTATGATGAAATTGCTGTTAATGTTCAACACTTGCTTTAATAGCAAGAACTTCGGCTTCGGGCAGCTTGGAAATACGTACGACTTTCTCAACAGAATCGCCTTCTGTGAGCATAGCGGCCGCCATCTCGCGAGCCCTGTTGTCAGATGCGTGCACCCTGACCGAGGCCAAAAAATCCTGTTCTTCTTCTGTCATTACCATATTTGCCGCCTGTTTTTCAAGATCCTTATTCGACGCATGGTTCACTAGCAGTCTGTTAATCGCCTTCGCGATAACGTCATCATTGAAGTCGGGAAGTTTTTCTGCAGATCCAGCGTGCTTGAGTAGGTAGAGCCAGCGATCCTCAACGGTCTTGACTTCGTTAATGGTCTTGGTGAACTTCGTCAGGTCGTACAAAATATACATCATCTTGTCGTTGAATGTCAAGCCCTTCTCGTTACGGACTGCCCACGTGCCGTAATAGTCTTCCTGCTTTCCTACGGGAAAATCGCAGATCCAAATGGCATAAGTGGGAGGGATTTCGTAGCGATGATCTTCTCGTTTGGACTTTTCTTCATCGGAGAGGACTACGTTGACATTTCCGAAATGTTCCTCGTTCCATTCGTATTTACTCTGGAGTACGAATGCACTATGCTGCAAAAGGACTCGGTCTGCGAAATACTTGGGCCTTGCTTTCTGCATCTCCACATTAATGCTGACTCCATTCGAGGTTTTTGCGCGGATGTCAAGCCTAAACTGTGGCTGGATTGTAGGGAACACGAGATTGATGTCGGTGCTTTTGACGGTCACGGATTCAATCCTGTTTTCCTCCTTTAGGCGGAAGGTGCCGTTCAGAAAACTCACCAAAGCGTCTTCATCACTCATAAAAATCTTGAATCCCGTGTCATAGAGCGGGTTAATGTAGGTGTGCTTCTTGATTTCTGCAACGGTCTTTTGAATCCAGTATTCTCGATAGGGGTCGGTGTCGTTCAAATTGATAGGCGGAATGCCGTTATTTTCAGACATGAATAGTCCTTTGCCATTTATGGCGTAAGGTGTAAATGCGAAAAACTCGCAATACACGGAGAGTAAAGTGCTGTTGAATTAGTATAATGGA
Organism: Fibrobacter sp.; assembly: GCA_045221475.1. GTDB lineage: Bacteria > Fibrobacterota > Fibrobacteria > Fibrobacterales > Fibrobacteraceae > Fibrobacter. The sequence continues at coordinate 18,459 of JBGUWV010000004.1, read as the reverse complement.
AGCCGACCGCTAAATGAGCCGGTATATGTATCGCAGTGTATTCCGCATGGGTTTTCCAAGGCCAGGGCTCTCGCCTCCGTCTGAACCGGACCTACGACTGCGAGGATGAATGTACCCGCCCGTGGATGCGTACGCCTCGGTCAGCGGGATTAGCAGACTCAAAAAAGAATATACAAAATTCCATTATCTCTCATACAGTTTCACTAAATCTTTTGCGCTGTCGAGTAGCATTTTGCGAAGCTTGGCGGGTTTTAACACCTCAGCGATGGAGCCGTAGTACATGACCCATTGCTTGAGTAGTTCGTTCACGGCGACTTTCATGGTCACGTGAATATCACCGCATTTCAACTCTGTGATTTTCATGCTGCGGTGGTAGGGGCGTTCTTGTAGAAAATTCTTGGCGTACCCCGGAAAATAGATGACGACTCTTTCTTCACGCTGATCCTGGTCGCCCGAAAGCAACGTGCCTGTGCGGATTCGCTTGCGAAGCGTCTCGACGACTTTCGGATCTTCGGCGAATTGTTCGCGTAAAAGCTTTACAGATTGAATGCGGCGGAGTTTGAGGGCGTATGTTTTGTCGGGATGGTGTTGCGACACGCAGCCGATGTAGATTTCGCCCTGGTGGATGGCAACCATCAGCGGAACGCGAGGCTTGTTAGTTGTATTGCCCCAGTTATCGGTGTAGGCGATTTGCACCTTCTGTTTTTTGCGGATGGCATCGAGGATGATTGGCAGATTCTTGCCTACGTTTTCGTCAACGCTCGGTGGCGTACCCATAAACAAAATGCGTCCACTCAATTCCTTCGCGTAATATGCTAAAGTCGATTGTTCCTTGGCGGGCAAGTCCTGCGTGATTCTCTTGGTTAGGTCTTCGATGAGGTTCGAGGTTGCCGGATAGATGTTCGCAATGCGTTGCAGGAACATAAAGTGCAAAAGCGTGTCGCCGAATTCCGGAAATATGAGCTTATTCGCGCGTTCAAGCGCCACCTTGTAATAGATTTTGCCGCTTTCAACAATACGGTTAATGTAGCCTCCCCCTATATTGGAAAGCGCTTGCATATCACGCTGAATGCTCCGCAAATCATCTTCGCGGAAGTTCAGATGTTGCATGATGTCTGTTACACTGTAGCGGTTGTTGTAATGCGCCATCATGTAGACGAAAATCTGTATCATTCGTTCACCACGAGCCTGATCTGCCATAAAGCCTCCTGCAAAATGTTATTCCCGCGTAGGCGGGAATCTCTCCTTTTTAATATATAAAAATCGCACGACAATAATTGTCGTGCGCAAGTATCATCGCTCAGCCAATTTGCCGCGAATTCGTGAAGCACGTTAACGGCTAGAATTTTCAATCATCTTCGTCAGGATTACCATATGAGTACAAAGTGTTGAGGTCAAGCCATTCTCCCCAACCGGTCTCCTTATGGAATTTGGTATATTCATAGGCTTCTTTATTTGCATAGCCCCACACTGATTTGTCATTATAAAGATCATGGAACAGCATCAAGACTGACAGCGAGAAAGAATCCAGTTTATGTTCTTCATCGTAATGGACTTCAATTTTCTTGAGAATCAACTTGTCAAAGGCTTTTTTCAGCTCTTTTGCGGAAGCCACAAAAACGCTGTCTTTTGTTTTTTCAGCGAGTTGATTCGCAAAATCAAGTGCGTCATAGAAAAACCGATCATTATCTACAACGTAAGAATTGTACATCGCACCGCCTATATACCGAACCATCGACGAATCTTTGTATAAGGTCGTCAAACGCTTGGCAATCTTCTTGAAAATCGGGAAGAACGATTCTATTTCAGAAGCCTTCAACAACATGAGGTCTCCGTTACGGCTTCCTTCTTCCTTGTATTCTATCTTCCAGTGAGGTCTCGTATTGTCAAAGAAAGACTCCACCGCTTGCTGGAAACCATTCTTTTCTTTTGTGAGTTCCTTTATGAAATCCACAATCAGCATTTCATCAGCGGCAAGTTCATGTTCCGATGCGATAATGAAATCGGTCAGTGTGTAAATTTCGCTCAAGAATTCCATATTGCCCATAAGACAGTTGTGGAAGAAAATTCCCTTGAGATGCTTGATAGAGGAGTTCTCGACTTCCTGCTTTATTTCGTACATGTTCAAGCCATCTTGGTAGCTGATTTCATAATCAGTCGACGCCTCATCGTAAAGGATTGCTGAAATCACGTCGTGCGATTCGTTTAAAGCAGATTTTTTCAACGCAGAATTCCTTCGCTTGTCTTTAGGATAATCGTTGTCGTAATCGAATCCGCCGCCGTGTCCATAGAATAGCAATATATAGTTTTGGGCAGGAAGGCTATCGGCGGCATAATCCAACACGCTCGAAAGTAAGCCCTTGTCAGACATCATTACGGAATCGCCTGACATCTTGGCGTTTTCCTTGATGGTTTCCAAATCCAAATCTTCGGTCAGTTCAAAAGTGACTAACTGTCCCGGTTTGGCAAATTTTCCAGTGAAATGTTTAGATTCCTCTTCGTTATATTCTACGCCGTACTTATATGAAACAAGGATGCGAACATCGCTGTCCTTCAGAAGAGGCTGAACCTTTTTATAGGCATCTTCGATGATAGAGTCACAATAGCCTTCGGCAGTACCATATATGACTACAGTATAGCGGGCAGAGTCTATGGATGCCTCGGTTTTGACAGACGGTTCTGTCGAACTGGCCGAAGAGCTTTCTCCATCGGAACAGCCGACAAAATATGCGCCAAGTAGCGCGAGCGCCAGAAATAATTTTTTTCCCATATTTTCTCCTTTTTGTTTCAGCATCTCGCGAGAAATGCTATTTCATTACTGTCCCATTCGCTTTGTAGCGTTTTTCGCCATCGCGGATAATCGCATTGTGGCGCTCCCTCTGAACGAAGGGGGCATTTTTCTTTTGCGCATTTCCTGATGGGAGTGCACGCGGAGCAATAGATGATTTTACCCTATTATCTGAAATAAACGTTCCGATATAGATGCTTCTAGATGACTTCTCGTTCGCAAAAGCAACGCAATCATTGTATTTTTGCTCGTTGCAAACTCTCAAATACACCTGCATTGTACCCTGATAGCCGTCTACCTTGGTCTCGATTGAAATTTCATTGTTGCCGTCAAAGGTCATCACCGTATCGGCTCCCTTAATTTCGATTTTACGGCTATGCACATTCCTGAAATCAATGGAGTCCGGAAGCTGAACGCCATAGCTATACAAATCAATGCCATAGGAATCATCGCGAGGGTCAAGACCTACTACAATTTCCAGCGAAGCGTTCATCTTTCGCGTCAAGTTTCCAAAGCCCACATTCTGAATGCGGAGTTTCGCACGTAAAATTCCATCATCCCCAACCGTATCGCTCATCCACGATTCGCGCAGCACAAAACGATAGCCCAAGTGGTCGTTGATGTACTTGAAGCCCGTAAGTGAATCGACTCGCGCAGGGTCGTAGTCGAAATCCTTCTGCTTGAACGGCGTCTTTTTCCAGCTGTCAATCAGGTTGTTGTTCCACTGAATATTCAGGTAGCTTGTATGCGTGCGGAAGCCTTCGTACGCCAAGAACTCCGGTGTATTGATAATCTGGTAACCGGTTGCTGTCGTGAGCGCCTCGCCGCCGTAAGGCGTGTTGATGCCGTACTTCTCGAGCCAGGCCACGCCTTCTTCGCGGCAGATGGAAGTCGCACAATCCGCACCCCAGGTGCCGTAATCATACTGCGTTCCCAGATAACCGTCGTTGAACATTCCCACGCGGTACATGGTGTCGCCCTTCGCCTTCGCGATTTCGGCAAATTTCTCGCCGTCAATGTTGAAATCTACACCCCAGTTGTCAAAGCCTAAGACCTTTGCAGAATAGTTTCCCGTACGCGTAAGAATCTTGAGCTCGGGCGGAGTGTTACGGAGCATCAGGTTCACCGCTTCGGCCACACGGTCATAAGTAATATTCGTGTCTGAGTGCATTTCGCCGTAGGCGCCGTGCATGCCCATTTCGAGTGCAACAATTACATCGGTGTTCTTTGAGAGTACTGGCGCCAGTTGCTTCACATGCTTCAGCACCCATTCGTGATCCGGCGTCACGTTGCTGCGACCGTTGTACCAAGGGTCATAACAGATGCGCACAATTACGTGTCCGTCATTTTTGCGGATGTTGTCAAAAGTCTCCTGCAAAACATTCAGTGCGTCTTCAGTCAGGTCTTGGTTCTTGCCCCAGGTGGTATCCTTCTTTCCGCCGGTGGTGTCGATTCCTAGCCAGGCATGGCTACTGAATTCCGAAATTTCGGCCCGCAGGTGCAGCAATTTACTAGACGGATTTTCAATCGGCTTACCGCCCGAGGGCTTGAGGTGCAACACTTGAGGCGTATAGAAACCACGGTCATAATTGCCGAGTGTTGCCATCGCATCTGTCGTGTCAATGTCCCGTTTTACGAGACCTGCTGCGAAGAGCGGTGCCTGCAAAAATAAAAGTGTCAGGACGATAAACGCAAAAGTCGGAAAGTTTTTCATTTTTCTCCTCCTAAGAAAAACGGGCATGAGATATACTCATACCCGTAATATATATTATTTCGCCTTTAAAGCAAATCTTAGAACTGTGTAATGAACTCCCAGGCGGTTTCGATGGTCCACACCTTGCCGTCTTCTTTGGGGGTGTACGTGTGCTGGCCGTCGAAAGTACACCACTTTACGGGGAAGCGCGGGTCGACCATCTTGTAGTCATAGCACACGTGGTTGCCGCTGCCGGTGTATTCGTCCGCCACTTCGCTACGGGCGTCGGTGTAGTTTCCGTCCGCATCGGGCTTGCCGTTGTTCTTCAGGATCCTGTCACGTGCGCTGCGTCCGAGCTTGGGCGTGCAGAGTTCGTCGCTCATGCCGACGGTTCCCATCCACGCGATAGGCAGTCCCTTGTTCTTGGGCATGTAAATCACCTGGTCCATGGTCGCGAACGCTACCACGCCGCGCAAGCGGTGCTGGAAGTCCTGGGCGAGCGCGTTACTGAACATGGCGCCAAAGCTGAACCCGACGGAGAACACGCGCGAAGTGTCCACGCAGAGGTTCTCGTTCAGGTAAGTGAGGAACTCGTCGAAGAAAAGATGGTCCTTGTCGTCGCCGCAACGCCATGGATTTTCCTTGCCGTTCTCGTCCGTGTAGCCGTGCGGTGCCACGAAGATGGTATTTTCCTTCGCCCCCTCTTGGTTGCGCATCCCGTAATAATTTTCCCTCTTTGCCACGGCCTCGGCGGAACCACCCATGTAGTGCATGCCAAACACGAGGCGGTAGGGCTTGTTCTTGTCGTAATTTTCGGGCATAGTGAGGTAGACTTCATGCTCAACGCCGCCGCCAGTAAATTTGAAGTAATCCTTGAGCGTATTTTCCTTGCCACAACCTTTACTCGGCCTAGGTTGGTTACCGATGGCGTAGCCGAACGCGTAAGTCTGTTCGATTGCGGGCTTTGTCAAGGTGAGTGCCAAGGATGTGTCGAGTTTCGGTAGGAACACCTTGAGGGTGTCATAATCTGTAGCCGTTACGACAAGCGTATCGGACGAATCATCTTCAGCCTTCAAGAGGGCCTTGCCCTGATTTGCAGAGAACGATGCGGCGTAACGACCGTCGGCAGTAAACTTGATAGATTGCTGTACACTGCCGACGCGAACATGAGCAAGGTATAGCCCTTGAGCATTTACGCCCTGGCGCAGGTCGACTTGGCCCTTGCCGTTTAACGTCTGGCTCAGTATCTGGTGGCCAGTCATGTCATAGATAGCTACGTGTACGGGAGAATTGGGGCTCTGCGAAAAATGAAGTACGCTACCGACAATGTCGATATAGCCGGGATTTCTACTAGCATTGGCAATAGCGGTGGTGGCTTCTTCAATCTCTATTTCGAATTTTCCATCGGCATCGGTGGTGGTGGACTCTTGCTTGGCAAGAAGTTTTACCGATGCATCCTTGACGGGTTCGTCTGCTTCGTTTTTAACGGTTCCGCTTAACGTGTACGCGGATGCCGCAGAAAATGCCATCGCTATTATCAATGGGAATATGGGGATGGCCCTGCTCTTCATAACTCAAGTCTCCTTCTCTCTGTTATGGATGTTTTTGTAGGTTGAAAGTTAAGTTTCTATGTAATAATAGAAATAACGTAAAGTCTTTACGTACAAAGCCTCCCTTAAAGGGAGGCTTTGTGTATCTGATTTGTAAAAAACTACTTGTTGTAAATCGCTTCGAGGGCCGCGGCGAGGTAGGCGAGAGGGGCGTTCCAGTTGATGGCCACTTCGTTAGTCGCGTAACTGCAGCGGTTGTCGATATAGGCAAGGGCCGGCTTGTCGGCGGCGGCATAGTTCGGGCATTTCCAGTTTTCCTTGCCGTCCAGGTTGATGTCCTGCTTGCCCAGGTGCGGGCCACCTACGAGCATTCCCGGTACCGGATCGTCTACCATGTCCGATTCGCTGGGGCGGTGGTGCGGGTTACGTGGGCTCCTGTAACCGAAGCCTGTCACATAAGTCATGTCCTGCGGGTTCTTGCCGAGCAAGTAGTCGAGGCACTGTTGTGCACCGTCCAAGTAGCTCTTGTCTTTGGTAAGCAGGTAAGCGTGCACCAGCACCATGCCGTTGTTTGCCATAGCGCTATTGCTACCCCAATTCCAGCTCCACGGGAATGCCGGCAGGCGGTAGGCACTCGTGTCGCCAACGGCACGCAAATTATTCGCTTCGTTGAGCACGGTCTTTTTAGCGGCGGCAACCAGGTCCTTGTCGAAATCGGCAGAATCCAGCGCCACACGGAAAGCGGCAAGCATGTTTACATTGCCCCACCAGGCGCCATCGGCTGTGAACAGGTTCTTCTTGAGGTCATCCTGATAATAGGGTTTCTTGGTAGCGCGGAAAAGTTCTGCCGCTGCCCAGCGGAATTCGTCCTTGCCGTCCTCGCCGTCATGCATGTAGTTGCCGGTCTGTACATCGGCGGGCTGCTTGTAGAACTGCTGCGGGTGCATCTTGGCCCAAGCGTAGGCGTCTTCGGCGGCCTTGAGCATCTTGTCGGAATATGCCTTGTCGATGTTCTTGTAAACGACGCTTGCCTGCGCCATTACGGCAGCAAAGTCAAGCGTTGCCGTCACGTTCTTGATGATTGCATAGCGGGCATCCCTATCGTTTTCGGGGAGAACGCTACCACCGAACTTAAGCGTTGTCACCTTGTGGTAAACGCCGCCATCCTTGTCCTGCATGGTAAGCATCCAATCCAGGTTGTAACGCACTTCTTCCAAGATTTCAGGATACTTCGCAAATTCGCGGGGAATGTTCCAGGTCAGCGAATCCAGGTACTTCGGAAAATTCTCGTAAGCCTGCAGCAGCGTGAAGACGGTAATGCCCGAATTTACGATGTACTTGCCGTAATCACCGGCATCATACCAACCACGGTCGGACTTAATTACCTGACCATTGCCCTTACCTCCGGTCAGCTTGTCGGTGCCGTAAATGATAACCCTGCTGTCCTTGTGGCCTGCGGCGCGTGCCCACTTGCCTGCATATTGCGGTTCTAGGGGCATGCTGGCGCGCTGGTAGTAGAACCACTTGAGGCTTGCCTTTACCAAGTCGTCATAAACGTTTTTGCCCACTACGATGGGGGTGCCCACATATTCCTTACCGCGATATAAACGGTAAGTGCCAGGTTTCTTGACTGCTGAAATATCGAAGGTCTGCACTTCTTCGCCGCTGTATTCCCAGTCATAGACCATGGGAGCCTTCAATTTCAGGACTACCTTTCCGTTGAGGTCGTGGACCTCCAGGCCGTTGGCGTCGCTACCGGGATAGACAACGATTTTTTCTGCATCGGGTGTAAAACCCAGCTGGTTTACAAGGGGGCCTGCAACAGCAGACGAAAAAGACACGGCTACAGAAGCCGCGCTTGCTAAAATCACGTTTTTAGAGAATCTCATACCTAGAATATACCTAAAAAACCCCCGGAATGGTCATTCCAGGGGGTGATTTTCTGTTTTCAGTGGAAAACAGGGCTGTTAGCCTTTCTTAGAACGATGGCTGTTCTTGATCCATTCGGTCTTGTGGACTTCCGGGATATCGTCGAGCAGCTTGAGCGTGTGCGGTTCGGTCGTGTTGTCGAGCACTTCTTCCGGAGTACCCTGGTTCACGATCTTACCGTCGTGCATGATGAAGATACGGTCAGAAACGTAGTTTGCAAGACCGATATCGTGGGTCACGAACACCACGGTCATCTTCAGCTCGTCTTTCAACTTGCGGAGGTAATCGAGGATGTTTGCACGCACGCAGGCGTCCACCATGGAGGTGGCTTCGTCAGCGATCAAGACCTTCGGACGGAGCGCGAAGATACGGGCCAAGAGCATACGCTGCATCTGACCACCGGAAAGTTCGAACGGATACTTACCTTCGATGTCTTCGGGCTTCACGTTCACAGCCATCAGGCCTTCGTCCACGCGGCGGCGGACTTCTTCCTTGGAGGGCTTGTCCTTGAGGATGTTCAGGGCGTCTTCCAGCTGGCTACGAATGGTAAAGAACTGGTTGAAGCAACCAAACGGATCCTGGAACACGGACTGCACTTCGTTCCAGTGAGCCTTCAGGTTCTTGATGGGCTTGTCGCGATACAGGAACTGGCCACGAGTCGGCTTGTAAAGACCGAGCATGATCTTTGCGAGCACGGACTTACCGCAACCCGAACCACCCACGATGGAGATGAATTCTTCGTCGTAAATGTCGAAGGACACATCCTTCACGGCGGTCTTCAGGGTCTTACCGGCACCAAAGTCCTTGCTGATGCGCTTAGCGGAAAATACAACGGGTTTATCAGACAGCATAATCGCACCTCACTTGACGGTCGCCTACAATGCGGATGTTCTGGGTATTCTTCTTGCAGTCGGGGCATGCCTTCTTGCAACGGGGTGCAAAGCGGCAACCCACGATCTTGTTCTTGAGGCTCGGAGGAGCACCTTCGATAGCCACCGGATGACGGGTACGCTGGGAAGCTTCGGTAGAAAGCATAGCGCCCATCAAAGCCTGCGTATAGGGGTGACGCGGGTCCTTAACGACCTGGTCAGCCGTACCGTATTCCACGATTTCGCCGGCGTACATGATGGCGATATTGTCGGCCACGTGGTACAGGAGCGGAAGTTCGTGGGTAATGAAGATCATGGTAGAGAAGATGCCCTTGTCAAGAAGATCGAAGATCATCTTGATCACTTCCTTCTGGGTAGAAACGTCCAGAGCGGAAGTCGGTTCGTCAGCAATCACCATCTGCGGGTTGAGCAAGGTGGAAATACCGATCACGGAACGCTGGCGTTCACCGGCGGTGAGCTGAATCGGATAGGAGTTCAGCACGCGCTTGGTGTCCATACCGAACAAGTCGAAACGTTCGCAAAGACGGTCGTAGATTTCCTTGCTGTCGAGCTTCTTGCCCGGCTGCTGGTGAGCGGCGATCACGTCGGCTGCGATGTCCTTGATTTTACGAACCGGGTTCAGGGCGTTGAATGCACCCTGCGGAATCATGGAGACCTGCTGGGCGAGCACGTTGGCACGCACATCTTCGAGCTTGCGGTGCATCAGGGATTCCATATGGTCACCCACGCGCACACGCACGTCACCCTTTTCGGGGTAAAGCGGCGGAATGCACATGCCCATAAGGCCGGACACCAAGGTGGACTTACCGCAACCAGATTCACCTGCGATACCAAGGATTTCACCCTTCTTCATGGAGAAGGACACATCCGTCACGGCATGAGTCTTGTCGCCGAAACGGCCAAGGTAATAGAGGCCGAGATTTTCTACTTCAAATACATTTTCAGACATTTCGTTACCTCTTATTTGCGCAGACGCGGGTTAAAGACGCCTTCCATAGAAGTATTGATGAGGTAAAGGGCAAACACCGTAAGGGTCACCACGAGGGTTGCCGGAATGAAGGCAATCCAGATGGAGTCGGCAAGAGCGCCGTTGTCCTTTGCCTGGTTCAAGATGATACCGAGGCTAGTCGTGTCGACAGGGCCAAGGCCAATCATGGAGATAGAAGCTTCGGAAAGAATACCCGAACCCACCTGCATGATGAACACCATGAACACGTAAGAGAGCAAGTACGGAAGCACATGCTTGATCACAATCGTGAGCGTGGATGCACCGTTGATGCGAGCGAGAGCGATGTGGTCGCGGCTACGCAGAGAAGATGCCTGGGCACGCACGGCACGAGCAGACCAGCTCCATGCGGTGAGACCGATGATGAGACCGATCAAGGTGAGGGAACGACCATCCTTCACAGCAGAGCTGATGAGCACGAGAATCACGAACTGCGGAATCACGATGAAGAGGTTCGTGAACATGTTCAGGACTTCGTCGATCCAGCCGCCGCGGAAACCGCCGAACAGACCGATAAGCACACCGATCGTAGTAGCGATGATACCGGCCACAAAGCCCACATAGAGAGAGCTGCGGAGACCAGCGATCAAGAGCGACACATAGTCACGGCCCAGGTGGTCGGTGCCGAGCAAGTGTTCGCCACTAGAACCAGCATAAGGGCCAGCGAGAATGTCACGGGCGTGAGTGTCGACGCTGTAGAAGAGAGGTCCAAAAAGAGCGATCAGGAGCGTGAGCACGAAGATCGAGATACCGATGACGAACATCGGGGACTTGAGAAGATTTCTTAAGAGTTTAATCATGATTACTTACCTCCCATTTGGAGACCGGCCTTCACGCGCGGATCGAACACGGCGATGAGCACGTCAACGGCATAGTTGGCGACGAGCACGCAGGTCGAAATCATGAGCGTACAACCCTGAATCGTTGCGTAGTCGTTCTTCTGGATGGCGTTGAGCATTGCCATACCGAGGCCCGGATAAGAGAAGATCATTTCGGTAATGAGTGCGCCACCCACCATGGCACCCAGGGACTGGGCAAGACCGGTGAGCTGCGGAAGCATAGCGTTACGGAACACGTAGCTGATGATCTTGCCTTCGCGAAGACCGAGCCACTTGGCGTACTTCATGTAATCGGTACCGAGTTCATAAATCGACATGGAACGCATACCCGTTGCCTGACCCGAAAGAAGAATCGGGAAGCAGCTGAAGAACGGGAGGATGTAGTACCAAGCAACGCTCTTGATGCAGGTCCAGGAGAAGGTGAGTTCCGGAATATCGGAACTGTAAGCACCCATAGCCGGGAACCAGCCGAGAGTGATGGAGAACATAGCCACCAAAAGCATACCGAACACGAAGTACGGCACACCGTTCAGGAACATGGCGCAGGGGAAGAACACCTTGTCGAAGATGCCGCGCTTGTAGGCAGCGAAGGCACCAAGCAAGTTACCAATGATCCAGCCGAGCAAAATGGTCGGAGCCTGGATGAGGAGCGTCCACGGGAGGGACTTCTTAATCACGTTGGTCACCGGTTCGTTGTTCTGGTAAGAGAGACCGAGGTCACCCTTGAACACGTTGCCGATGTAGCGGAGGAACTGAGAGAATGCGGAAGAAAGCTTCGGGTCGGTCTTGAGCACGACTTCGTCCACCATCACGGTGTCCTGGCGTTCGGCCTGGACCTGTTCCATCACGGCGACCTTTTCGATCTTCTGGACCTTCTTCTTGCCCTGCTTTTCCATCACGGGCTTGCCCTTGGCGTCAACTGCGGGCTTTTCTTCGAACACCGGATTGCCTTCGGCGTCAACCTTCTGGCGTTCCACCATCTTCGGGGTGCCATCTTCGTTGACTTCCTTGACCGTCACGAGAACCGGATTGCCGGCATCGTCGAGCTTGGCGACCTTACGGGTCACCATCTGGCCGTTTTCGTCCACTTCCGGTTCATAAACCACGTTGCCCTGATCGTCGAGTTCGGCCATACCGAAGGACACCAGGAGTTCGGCTTTCTTCTTCTGAGCTTCAGTCGGAGAAAGACCCTTACCGGCCTGACCCATGATAATGTCAACCGGGTTGTTATCGCCAAGACGCGGCAAGGCGAAGTTCAATGCCACTGCAAAAACGAAGGTCAGGAGATACCAGAACCCCTTCTGCAGGACATAGCGTAGCATAGGATATTGTTTAAGCATTTGTATTCCTTTAACCTTTATTTAGCAAGCTTTAAGTTCCAGAGGATCTTGGTGCCCGAAGCCACCCACGGGAGCTGTGCCGGAGCGTACGGGTTTTCGGCGGTGGGCCAGTTCGTCCACACGCGATCGCTGAATTCGTAGAACTGTTCAGGCAGGTAAACCAGCGGAATAGAGGGCTGGTCTTCCATGAAGATCTTGTTGAGTTCGCGGTAAGCCTTTGCGATTTCCACGGAGTCCGTCATCAGAGGAATAGCGGAAAGGAGCTGGTCCACTTCGGGGCGGAAGCCTTCGGAACCCGGCTGGTTGTAACGGCCGATGTTCACGCCGGCCCAAGCGCCGAGCGGCTGCCAGTCGCGGCTTGCCATGATTTCGTTGAAGCGGCTCCACGGAAGAGACGGAGTCACGTCTGCAACCGGCTTGTGCATCACGAGGTCAAAGTTGCCAAGACCCATAGCCGGCCAGTAAGAACCGCCGTCCACGAAGCCTTCGCGAATATCGATACCGGCCTTGCGCATACCTTCGACAGCGATGGTCACCATGGCTTCCCAGTCAGTCCAGCCGTTCGGGCTAGTGATGTAGAGAGTCGGGAGCTTTTCGCCCTTGGCATTTTCCATGTGGTCCAAAGTACCGTCGTCATTGAACACGGACTTGAAGCCTGCTTCGGAAAGAATCTGCTTCACGGCAGCGAGGCGTTCAGCTTCGTCGGCAATGCGGAGGTTCACGCCATACTTGTCGAGGTCTTCGTCGACAATGTACTTGCCTTCGAGGTCCGTCGGCATAATAAGGCCGGCCTTCAGGGTAGAGGTGTAGTTAGAAACAGCGAACTGACGCAGGGCGTTGTAGTCGATGGCGGTAGCCAAGGCACGACGGAAGCGCTTGTCGTTCAAGGGTTCCTTAAGGGTGTTGATCACGAGCATCGGCATTGCACCCGGGCGGAAGTAAGGCGGTTCGTTCCACCAGGTGTGGACGCCGGCCGAGGCCTTACGGGCAATACGCGGAATGAAGCTCTGGGAGGCATCGAGGTTGCCTTCACGCATAGCAATCGTGTTGTGTTCGTTGTTCTTGTAAATCGGGTGAACAATGAACTTCGGAGCCGGGAGCTGACCGTCGTGGAGGGCGGCGTTGCCCCAGTAGTCGTCGCGGCGTTCAAGAATAATCTTGTTCGGGTCGGCGCTACGCAGGTTATACGGACCGGAAACAACCGGGTTCTGATCCATCGGGAGCTTCTTCGTTTCGTCGAGGCCCTTTTCCTTAATCAGCGGTTCAAACACGTGAGACGGAGCGATACGCGTTGCCTGCAACATGTCGCGCACGGTCAACGGGTTGTTACGCTTGTCCTTGGCGACCATGAACGAAAGACGTTCGGTGATGACGCCATCGGCACCCTTCAGGGAGTCGATATGGATTGCAGAAATCTGTTCGGTAGAGTTGATGGAACCGCGCAGGAACATGAAGGTCACGTCCACGGAGGTCACCGGCTTGCCATCGCTCCACTTGGCGGCGGGGTTCAAGTCCACAACGATAGAGTCGTTGTTGGAAAGTTCCTCGACCAAGGTGCCCAGAAGGGGTTCAATCTGACCGTTCAGGGAGTTGTACGTGATGAGCGGTTCGTACATGAGGTTGAAGCGTCCGCCTACCGGCCAGGAAGCCATCCAGCTTTCAGCTAGCGGGTTGAAAGAACCCGGAGCATCATTCTGCTGGCCCGACAAGTATAGCGTCTGTTGACGGGGAAGCGCGCCACCCAGATCACCTTCCGAAGATGCGTCGCCGCAACCCGAAAGGAGTGCACCGGATGCCGAGAGCGCAAGCGCCGTCTTGGCAATCGATTTAAGTCCAATCATGTGTGTCCTCTTTTATGAGCTGTAATAAGCTATGTGAAAAGCTTAGTGTGAAAAAATTCTCTCGTAATATAGATTTAAAAAAATTAGTTGATATGGGCTTTTTAGAAAAAGGTGTTTACAAATCGCTAAAGGTCAATGAATTAGCGGATTAATGATTACAGAAGTTTACAGACGAAAGAGGTTACTTTGTCTAAACAAAGAAAGATGGCTTATAAAAAGAGTTATAGTTTTTATCTATAGGTAGATATCGAAATTATGTATGCGAGTATTTGCATAGGTGCATTGACAAGCAATAGTGTTTTTCTATATTTAACTATATAAAAAATATGTTAGTCAGCGCAAAATGGACTGCTGTCTATATTTAAAAGAGTTTTTAACAAGAGGCTAAAATGTCTAAAATTGAAACTTTGTGCATTCAGGGCGGCTGGCAGCCGAAAAACGGCGAACCGCGCGTGCTCCCCATCTATCAGAGCACTACTTTCAAGTACGAAACCACCAACGATATGGCCGACTTGTTCGACCTGAAGGCTTCGGGTTACTTCTATACTCGTCTGCAGAACCCGACCAACGACGCTGTCGCTAACAAGATTGCCGCTCTCGAAGGCGGTGTTGCTGCTATGCTCACGAGCTCCGGTCAGGCTGCTAACTTCTATGCCGTTTTCAATATCTGCGAATCCGGCGACCACTTTATCAGCACTTCCGCTATTTACGGCGGTACGAGCAACCTCTTCAGCGTTACCATGAAGAAGCTCGGTATCGAATGCACTTTCGTTGACCAGGACGCCAGCGACGAAGAAATTGAAAAGGCTTTCCGCCCGAACACCAAGTGCTTCTTCGGCGAAACCGTTGCAAACCCGGCTGGTAAGGTGCTTGACCTCAAGCGTTTTGCTGACCTTGCTCACAAGCACGGTGTTCCGATGATTGTCGACAACACCTTCCCGACCCCGATTCTCTGCCGTCCGATTGAATTCGGCGTTGATATCGTGACGCATTCTACCACCAAGTACATGGACGGCCACGCTATGGCAGTCGGTGGCTGCATTGTGGATAGCGGCAATTTCGATTGGGAAGCAAACCACGACCGTTTCAAGGGCCTCACTGAACCGGATCCGAGTTATCACGGTCTCGCTTACACGAAGGCTTTCGGCAAGGGTGCTTTCATTACGAAGGCTACCGCTCAGCTCATGCGCGATTTTGGCTCCATTCAGTCTCCGCAGAACGCTTTCCTCTTGAATGTGGGTCTTGAAACCTTGCACCTCCGCATGCCGCGCCACTGCGAAAACGCTCTCGCTTGCGCCAAGTTCCTCAAGAATCACCCGAAGGTGGCTTGGGTCAACTACGCCGGTCTCGAAGGCGACAAATACCATGAACTTGCCCAGAAGCAGTTCAAGGGCGGTCTCCCGTGCGGCGTCCTTACGTTCGGCATCAAGGGCGGTCGTGAAAAGTCCATCCAGTTTATGGATAGCCTCAAGCTGGTCTGCATCGTGACCCACGTGGCCGACGCCCGCAGCTGCGTGCTGCACCCGGCAAGCCACACGCACCGTCAGCTCAGCGACGAACAGCTCATCGAAGCAGGTGTCGCACCTGATTTGATCCGTTTCAGCGTCGGTATCGAAAATGTCGAAGACATTATTGCCGACTTGACTCAGGCTCTGGACAAAGTGTAATAATTTTTGTTTATAGCTAGACTTTTAAGGTAATTTTTTATCCCCAGTGTATCTGGGGATTTTTTTAATTTGCCTAAAATTTCTTATAAAATAACGATTGAGCAAAATCAAATAAAGTGTAAGTTTTTTGTATAAAATAAATTGAGAGGTACCCCTTGTCAAGGGGTACCCTTTATTGTAACTTTGTTTACAAAGAGAATTTTGAGGGTTAGGAGTCCATCAAACACCTCGGGAGGTCCTGCTGCGCAAGTGGTGGGGCCTCCTTTTTGCTTTAATAAGGCTTGAAAAAGGCCCTTTTGGGGTTTGTGTTCGTGTAAAGGGTGTGTAAGAAATTCTATCTTTACCCCCGAAAAATTAAAAGGATAGAACTATGGCTAAGTATAATCCGCAAGAAATCGAAACCAAGTGGCAGGCCTACTGGGATGCCCATGAAACTTTCAAGACCGGAACAGACAAATCCAAGCCCAAGTATTATTGCCTGGACATGTTCCCGTACCCGAGTGGCGCAGGCCTCCATGTAGGCCACCCCGAAGGTTACACCGCTACCGACATTATTTGCCGCTACAAGCGCAGCCGCGGTTTCAATGTGCTCCACCCGATGGGTTGGGACGCATTTGGCCTCCCTGCTGAACAGTACGCCATTCAGACCGGTACGCACCCGGCCATTACCACCAAGAAGAACTGCGACAATTTCCGCCGCCAGATCAAGCGCCTTGGCCTCTCCTACGATTGGAACAAGGAAGTCAACACCACTGACCCGAAGTATTACAAGTGGACGCAGTGGATTTTCAAGCGCCTTTACGGCACCTGGTTCGATGAAGACCAGCAGAAGGGCCGCCCCATCGAAGAACTCCCGATTCCGGCTGATGTCGAAGCTAAGGGTGCTGCCGAAGTCCGCAAGTACAAGGACGGTAAGCGTCTCGCTTACTACGCCGACGCTCAGGTGTGGTGGTGCAAGCATTGCAAGATTGTGTGCGCCAACGAAGAAGTTTTGAACGACGGTTCTCACGAAAAGTGCGGCACCAAGGAAGTCGAACGCCGTAACCTCAAGCAGTGGCTCATGCGCATTCCGCTGTATGGCGATCGCCTCTTGAAGGGCCTCGACAAGCTCGACTGGCCGCAGGGCGTGAAGGACATGCAGAAGAACTGGATCGGCAAGAGCTTTGGTGCCGAAGTTGATTTTGCTATTGCCGACGCTGAAGGCAAGCCGACCGAAAAGAAGCTCCGCGTTTACACGACCCGTTGCGATACGCTGTTTGGCGCAACCTACATGGTCGTTGCTCCGGAACATGCTATGGTACCGGAACTCACGACTGCCGAACAGAAGGCTGCCGTGGAAGAATACGTGCATGCCGCCGCTCTCAAGAGCGACCTCGACCGTACGGAACTCGCCAAGGAAAAGACTGGTGTGTTCACTGGTTCTTATGCTGTGAACCCGCTCACCGGCACGAAGATTCCGGTGTGGGTCGCTGACTACGTTTTGACGGGCTACGGCACCGGCGCTATCATGGCCGTGCCTGCTCACGATACCCGCGACTTCGATTTCGCGAAGAAGTTCAACCTGCCGGTGATCTGCATCATGGAACCCGATGCTAGCTGCCCCGAAGATGTTAAGCCTCTCGTGCTCAAGGGTGAAGCTTGCTGGGCTGCCGACGGCACCTACATCAATAGCGAAAATGCAACGCTCTGCCTGAACGGTCTCAACAAGAAGCAGGGTATCGCTAAGGTGATCGAATGGCTCGAAGCCAACAAGATTGGTAAGGCCACGGTGAACTACAAGCTCCGTGACTGGCTCTTCAGCCGTCAGCGTTACTGGGGCGAACCGTTCCCGATTATCCACTGGGAAGATGGTGAAATCTCTACGGTGGACGATGCCGAACTTCCGGTGCTCTTGCCGGAACTCAAGGATTACAAGCCGGGTGACGGCGGACAGTCTCCGCTCGCAAACGCTACTGAATGGCTCCAGGTTGTCGACAAGAACGGCCGTAAGGGTATCCGCGAAACGAATACCATGCCGCAGTGGGCTGGCTCTTGCTGGTATTACCTCCGCTATATCGATGCTTGCAACGGCGACGCCTTCCTCGCGAAGGAACTCGAAAAGTACTGGATGCCGGTGGACCTCTACGTGGGTGGTGCCGAACACGCCGTGCTCCACTTGCTCTACAGCCGTTTCTGGCACAAGGTCCTGTTCGATCTCGGCCTCGTCTCTACCGACGAACCGTTCCAGAAGCTCTTCAACCAGGGCATGATCCTTGCCTTCGCTTACGAAGATGCCGCTGGCTCCAAGGTCCCGACCGACGAAGTCGAAGAAAAGAACGGCAAGTTCTTCAAGAAGGGTACCGACATCGAGCTCAAGCAGATTGTAGCGAAGATGAGTAAGTCCCTCAAGAACGTGGTGAACCCCGATGACGTCGTGCGCGACTATGGTGCCGACAGCCTTCGCTTGTACGAAATGTTCATGGGCCCGCTCGATGCCGTGAAGCCTTGGCAGACCAAGGGCATTGAAGGCATGAACCGCTTCCTCGGCCGTGCCTGGCGCTCTGTGGTGGGCGACGACGATGCCGCTCCGGTTTACGTTGACGAAACCGCTCCGGAAGCTATCGAAAAGGTGATGCACCAGACCGTCATCAAGGTCACGAGCGATATCGAGAACATGAGCTTCAATACCGCGATTAGCCAGCTGATGATTTTCAACAACGAAATGATGAAGATGGACAAGCGCTACCGCGAACCGTGCGAAACCTTCGTGAAGTTGCTGCACCCGTTTGCCCCGCATATCGCCGAAGAAATGTGGAGCATCCTCGGCCACAACGAATCGCTCACGAATGTTGCCTGGCCCGAAGCCGACCACTCCAAGGCTGTGGAAAACACCGTGGAAGTCGTGTTCCAGGTGAACGGCAAGGTCCGCGCCAAGGC
>JBGUWV010000003.1:0-4514 GCA_045221475.1 Fibrobacter sp. | reverse complement strand
GACGGAGACAAAATCAGAAACATCCGCTTTACGGGCGGATGCAACGGCAACCTGAAAGCGATTGCCAAACTCTGCGAAGGCATGAGCACCGAAGATATCGCGGCAAAGCTCCTGGGCAACACCTGCAACGGGAAGCCGACATCGTGCGCGGACCAGCTCGCCCGTGCCGTGCTCGGGAAAGAAGCGTAATAAAGCTACTTTTCCTCAACTATTTCCCAGTATCCGGTTTTATCGCTGCCTATACGCTTTAAAGCTCCTAGTTTTTGGAGTTTTGATGTGTTGTCAGCAATTGTAGCACGATGCAATCCTAACAATTCGGATAGTTCCGTGAGCGTAATCTTGGGATTTTCGGCAATTTTCGTTAAAATATCACTCTGATTCTTTGAAAGCTTTACAGCCGGATTTACAGTCGCCTTTACAGTCGGGTTTACAGTCGGCAGTCCTTCATTCAACTCAAATGGAGTCACATTTATCCGATTGAACGGAATCGTCACCACAATGAAATTTTTCTCAATCTTTATGAAGACCAAGGCCGCCGTGCGAAAGAATCTCGATGCGGTCCGTAAAGACGCTAATCATTGGCGCGTTCATTCCCAGCCACTTATTATGTATAAACGCGTTTAAGATTGCTTCGTGGAAAGCCTCGTAATCAAAAAGAGGGACGTCCTTCCGTTCAGAAATTCGGCCGCGTTCATCCGCCTGGATGATGTTGATTGCGTCGCCGTATTCCAGAATTTTATCCATCGCGTATAAGATGCAAGTATTCCCATATTCCTTGACCGAAAAAAGCGTTTCAGCCTTGCTCTTGCCGCTAAAAACGGACACACGAATCGGGATATCGTTTGCATCCGAAAGCAGCATTGCCATGATATTGTAACGCCCGTCAGCAGTCAAGAGCCTGAGCGACTTCTTGAAGGTTTCCTTGCGGAGTGCAACCCCTTTCGCACCGTAATACATGAATAATTTTTCAAAAGTCAGTTCTTGCGCATAATCAGGAGCCGCCATACTAACAATCGTCGGAATGCCGTTAGACCCCAGCCACTCATATTCATGTGGAAGGGCCTCCAAATTCCTTATAAGATTTTCTGATTTTGACATAGCGGCTCCTTTGAAAAAAGAAAAACATTTGATGATTATCAAATGCCTTTCGGAGCCTACACTATTAGGAACCGCAGCTGAAATGTAGATAATATTAGGATGCTGGCAAGGGGCTTAAGGAAATTTTACAGAGCGGTTCTAATCACTTCGCATAGCCGACGGGATTGTTCAGCAAGGGCACCTGCGAGTCCGAAAGCTTGAGAAGCTTCTTGATGGCAGGAACATCCATCGTCATGCGCGGACGGGTCACCAGGCCCATACCGGCACAGAACAAATTAATATTCTCGCTCACGATTCCCGCGTCGGTTCCCATCGTCACCTTCGCGCGGGCGTCGCTGCTGCCGAACTTGATCTCGTCTGCAACGACGAGGATGCTCACCGGGGCCGCCTTCGCCCAATCCTGACGGTCGGCAACGAGCGCCCTGTGGTCACCCTTCGCCACCTGCTTCAAGGCGTTTTCCTTGTTCAGGTATTCCGAGACGCCCTTGCTCGTGAACACGAACACGCGGATTTCCTGGAAGTTGCGGGCAGTCGGCGAAGTGAGCTTGCCGTCGGCAGGGCGGTTCACGCCGATAGCCGCAAAAAGCAAATTCGAAAGATCCTGGTCACTGAGCATCTTGTCGCTGAACTCCGTGCCAGAAGCCCTGTCCCAGAGCGCCTCCATCATAGGCTTGCCGCCGGTCTTTGCTGGGGCGGGGAGCTTTTGGAGCTGCGCCATGGCAAGCGTACTGCAGATGAGCGTAGCCATAAGCGTGAGTGCAAAACGATTTTTCATGGGGTACTCCTTGTGGGGGGCGGTAGAAAGAAAAGTAGAATAAATTTCACAAGGTAAGCCATCCCTAACGCAAAAAGTGTAGATTAGAATCCAGACGCCAAGGAGACCCGCGATGACTCAAAAACTCTGGAACACCTGCAAAAAGTGCGGCTGCGAAAAGCCCGAAGACACCGAGAAACTTTGCGAGCAGTGCAAGGCAAACCGGCGGCAATTCTGGAGTGACCTCAAGAAGGTCGGCGGCGTAGCCGCAGGAGCGCTCTTGGTAGTATTCGCTGGCGGGAAGCTGAGGAAGAAATAGTTTATTTCATCGACATGAGCTGCCTGTAATCAAGAACCATTTTGTTCGGCAAAGATTTCCTTCTGACGTTCGATTTCCATATTCAGCTCTTCCAGTGTCGGCATATAGGGCATATACTTCGCTTGGAAAAGCCGCTTATTGCCTTTTAGCACGGAATAACGAGCGATATCCTTACTTGTGTTAGACCCAAGAACAATACCTATAGTCGAATTGTCACCTTCATTTCTTTTTAATTCGTCATACATTCTGACATACATATCCATCTGGCCGACATCTTGATGACTAACAGTTCCTGTTTTCAAGTCAAATAGAACGAAACATTTCAGGATATAGTTGTAAAAGACGAGATCAATAAAATAATCTTCGGTATCAGTCCGGATATGTTGTTGTCTAGCAACAAACGCAAACCCCTTTCCAAGTTCTAGAACAAACCTTTGTAAATGATTGATTATCGCCGTTTCTAGTTTTGACTCAGAAAAATCAGTATTAGGTGACATATTCAAAAATTCAGCAACAACAGGATTTTTGATGAACTCTAATTTATCCTGTTGAAAAGCCTTCGTCTTGTTTCGCATCTCCCTTTTGACGGGGCCCTTGTTTTGCGATGCTAAAAGTCGATGATAATACTGCGTTGAAATATTTCTATCTAGGGTTCGGGCGCTCCATGTTTCATTTATAGCCTCCTGCATATACCATTCACGAGCATCGGCGTCAAAAACTCGCAAAAGGCTCCTATAATGACTCCATGTAAGTAGCGGCTGTGCAGATTTTCCACACGGTGTGTGGAAAATTTCAGGAAAGGTCTTGTAGAATTGCAGAAAGCTGTACAAATTGGTTTTTGTATAACCCCTTCCATAAATATCCGTCAGCCGTTTCGACAGTTCCGCAATGATTTTAACGCCGTATTCTGCACGAGTTTTACCCTTAATTTCTTCTTCCGCAATACGCTTGCCCAATTGCCAGTTGCGCTCCAACATTGCCACATTTACGGCCGCGTAAGCGCGAGTCCTCGATGTCTCAATGATACATTGTACATCGGCAAGGAAATTCGCCGAAATAATAGCGGAAGACCTAGTGCAAACAGGTTCCTTATTTTTAGACATAGTAGCTCCTTTGAAAAAAAGAAAAACATTTGATAATCATCAAATGCCTTTCGGAGCCTACACTATTAGGAACCGCAGCTGAAATGTAGCATATATGCAAAAGTTGGCAAGGGTCGCAAGAAAAATTTACAAAGCAGACCATTTTGTTGACGCCAACAAAATGATCCTTAAGTAAGTATCACCTGCGATGTATCCGTAGGTTTTATCCTATCATTTATCCTATCACCCAATCATTCACCCAACTTATTACCCAATTCATCACCCAACCGCTGCCACGATTCATTTGCAGTCGAAAATTTCGACCGCAAAATTTTGACCACTTAATCAACGATGTCGGATTAATGTCGGAATAAAAGTGTATATTAGAATCCAGACGCCAAGGAGATCCCGCGATGAATCAAAAACTTTGGAACACCTGCAAAAAGTGCGGCTGCGACAAGCCCGAAGACACCGAGAAACTTTGCGAGCAGTGCAAGGCAAAGCGTCGGCAATTCTGGAGCGATCTCAAGAAAGTTGGCGGCGTAGCTGCTGGCGCGTTGCTGGTGGTATTCGCCGGCGGGAAACTGAGGAAGAAATAGTTTATTTCATCGGCATGAGCACGAAGTCATTGAGTTCCTTGCGGACTTCTTGCCAGAAGGGCATGTACTTGTCGAGCAGTGCGATGTAATCTTTGTTGTGGTGGCGGACTTTCAAATGCAAAAGTTCGTGCAAAATCACGTAATCCAGGCAGCGGATGGGCGTGTGTGTCAAATGCAGATTAAACCAGAGTTTCCCTGCGGGGTTGCAACTGCCCCACTTGTTCTGCATAATTTTTGTCTGCCAGCCGTTGCACTTTAGGTGCGTTTTCTTTTCCCATGCGGGCAAGCGTTTTTCAATTTCGGCGACAAGCATTTCGCGGAGTTTTTCGTTCACGTAGTTTTCGCGCTGTTGTGCAGTACTTGCTTCGCGAACAGTCAGAACCACATTTTGCCCGTCTATTACAAATCCATTTATGCGGTCATGTTCTACTCGCAAATAATACTGGCGGCCGAAAATAAAAATGGATTCGCCGGAAACATATTCACGTTCGCTCAAGCGAGCCTGATTTGCAAATTTCTCTTGTTGGCGCTTAATCCAGGCAACCTTGGTACGCACGAAAATCTTGATGGATTCATCAGAAAGGTTCAGCGGTGCAGAAATTCGCACAGCGCCATCGGGCGGCATCACCGAGAGGTGAATGTTCTTGATATCCTTTTTTGTA
>JBGUWV010000002.1:0-47832 GCA_045221475.1 Fibrobacter sp. | reverse complement strand
AACTTCGCTGCAGGTGCAGCACTTCTTGATAGCAACTGTGGCAACGGCGCCACAACCGATAATCAATGCTCTTGCCATTTTTTGTTTTTTCCTCATTTGTTGAGAGTTAATCCATCGGGATGGCGATCCCGGTAGAGTATGTTGATGCAATAAATTTAGGAAATAAAAAAAAGATTCACTTGGAAAAAATCCCCAAATTGCATTTAAACGAAAAAATTTTTATTATATTTGGCTTGCACGGAGCTTTAGCTCAATTGGTTAGAGCAGCGGACTCATAACCCGCGGGTTCCGGGTTCAAGTCCCGGAGGCTCCACGAAAGCCCTTGGTTTCAAACCAAGGACTTTTTTTCTATCTTTTTTTTACGTGAATAAGGCGAATACGATTTCTTTTGTGGTTGACGTGGGTAACTCCCATACGGTGATTGGTATTTTCAAGGATACCAAAGTAGTAGATTACTGGCGCCTGACCACCCGCAAGGAAACCACCTCTGACGAAGTGATGAATAAAGTGGGTGGCCTGTTGAGGTTCTCCAAGATCAAGTCCGAAGAGATTACCCATGTTGGACTTTCTACAGTGGTGCCCGCTTTGGAACGCCCATGGATCAAGGCCCTGGATTCCTTGCTGAAAAAGCGTGTACAGGTGGTGAATTCCAAGAACTGCATGGGCTTGCAGATTAATTACCAGAACCCGTCTATGGCCGGTGCCGACCGTTTGTGCAATGTGATTGCTATGCGTGATGCGGGCTTCAGGAATGCGATTGTCGTGGATATGGGGACCGCGACCACTTTCGACGTCATGAAGGATGGCGCCTTTGCAGGTGGCGTGATTATTCCCGGCATTAACGCGAGCCTGGATGCCTTGACGGAAAAGGCCGCGCGCCTTTTGCCCGTGACTATCGAATGGCCGGATGCTGTAGTGGCCGACAATACGGACGATGCAATCCGTGCAGGTCTTCTGTATGGGTTCCTTGCTCAGTTGGAGTTCCTGATCGGAAAAATCAAGAAAGAAATGGGCTGCGATGACATGCCCGTGTATGCGACCGGTGGTTGGGGGAAAACCATCGCTCGAAGAACATCCCTAATTGATAAATACGATCCGTTCTTGACTCTGCGAGGAATACGGCTAGTAGCGTTGAACGGAACTGCGGCGACTGCTTACGGCGAAGAGGCGCGGGACTCAGAGGAAGAATAAGTTTATTAATTGGAGCTTAATATGCGTTGTCTAGTTACTGGTGGAGCAGGTTTTTTAGGAAGTCATTTGTGTGAACGTCTGCTGAATGACGGTCACGAAGTGATTTGCCTCGATAACTACTTTACGGGTCGTTTGATGAATGTCGACCATCTGCGTGACAATCATCGCTTTGAACTGATTCGCCACGACGTGACAGAACCGATTCTGTTGGAAGTGGACCGCATCTTTAACTTGGCGTGCCCCGCAAGCCCCATCCATTACCAGTTCAATCCGGTAAAGACCATCAAGACTAGCGTGATGGGGGCAATCAATATGCTCGGTATGGCAAAGCGCGTCAAGGCCCGCATTCTGCAAGCTTCTACGAGCGAAGTTTACGGCGACCCTGCTGTGCACCCGCAGACCGAAGACTACTGGGGAAACGTGAACCCCATCGGTATCCGCAGCTGCTATGATGAAGGCAAACGTGTCGCCGAGACCTTGTTCATGGATTACCATCGCCAGAACAATGTGGATATCCGCATCGTGCGAATTTTTAACACCTACGGACCGCGTATGCTCATGAACGATGGTCGCGTGGTGAGCAACTTTATTGTGCAGGCGCTCAAGGGCGAAGACATCACCATTTACGGTGACGGCAGCCAGACTCGCAGCTTCTGCTATGTGGACGACCTCATCGAAGGCTTTGTCCGCATGATGAACCAGGACAAGATTATCGGACCGGTCAACATCGGAAACCCCGGTGAATTCACGATGCTTGAACTCGCGAAGGAAGTGCTTGATCTTACGGGTTCCAAGAGTAAAATTGTGTATAAGCCGCTGCCCGGTGACGACCCGAAGATGCGTCGCCCGAACATCGATCTTGCAAAGTCCGCCCTCGGCTGGGAACCGACAATCCCGCTGCGTCAGGGCCTCGAAAAGACGATTGTGTATTTCGACAAACTGTTAAAAGACAACAAACAATAAACCTATATTTGCGCCATGAAAAAAATTTCTCTTACGGGCATCAAGCCCACCGGCACTCCTCACTTGGGTAACTACCTGGGCGCCATCCGCCCGGCTCTTGAACTTTCGAAGACCTACGATACGGTCTACTTCATTGCAGACTATCATGCCCTGACTACGGTGCAGAACGGCGCCGAAATGCGCGCCAACATTTACAAGATCGCGGCAACCTGGCTTGCCCTTGGCCTGAATCCGGAAGAAGGCCTGTTCTACAAGCAGAGCGACATTCCTGAAATTTTCGAACTGAGCTGGGCTTTGAGCTGCTTTACGCCGAAGGGTTTCATGAACCGCGCTCACGCTTACAAGGACAAGGTTGCAAAGAACGAAGCCGCTGGCGAAGATCCGGATGCAAACGTGAACATGGGTCTCTATTGCTACCCCTGCCTCATGGATGCCGACATCCTGATGTTCAGCGCAGACATCGTGCCGGTCGGTAAGGACCAGAAACAGCACGTGGAATTTGCCCGCGATATCGCCATCAAGTTCAACAAGCATTTTGGTGAAGACGTGTTCACCATTCCCGAACCCGTGTTCCAGGAAACGACCGGTATTATCCCGGGTCTCGACGGTCGCAAGATGAGTAAGTCTTACGATAACGTCATCGACATCTTCCTCGAAAGCAAGGCTTTGAAGAAGAAGATTGGCAAGATCGTGACGAACTCCCAGGGCATCGAAGAACCCAAGGATCCGGACACTTGCAATGTCTTCAAGCTGTACAAGCTGTTTGCAACGCCGGAACAGACCGAAGCTCTGGCTGCCCGCTACCGCGCAGGTGGCATGGGCTGGGGTCACGCCAAGCAGGAACTGCAGAACGTACTCGAAGAACACCTCGGTGCCGCTCGCGAAAAGTACTTCTACTTGCTGAACCATACCGAAGAAATCGACAAGATTCTTGCCTACGGTAAGGAGAAGGCTCGCGCCAAATCAAAAGTTATGATGGAGAAGGTTCGCTCGTTGCTCGGTACTTATTAGTTCCCGCGGCTACCTTCAATAATCCATCTACACAACTCCTCGATGCTATCGTAATCGGGGAGTGTTTTTATAAAGTTCGGCGATTTGCTACGCTCGATAAACTTGCTCCAGGTCTGCTCATTCTTGGCTTCGAGACCTAAATGTTCTTCGATGGCGCCGCGCGTCCACACCCAGATTCCTTGGCTGCGGAGTTTCGCGTGAATGCTGCGGATGGGCTGCTGCGCTTCTTCCATTTCGGCCATCATGGCGTATGCCGTCGAGGCGCTAATGTTGCTGTGCTTGTTGACGGGAAGCCCGTTTACCAGGCGCAAGTGATTGTGGAATGCCAACTCGCGGAACAGGTCGCGGCAATACTTGATGTCGGGATCGTTCGGTTCCAAGAATCCGTCGCGGGTTGCGGTGGTAAAGGCGTAATCCAAGTCCACAATGGCACGTACAGGCATGTCCATGGCGTCCAGCACCTGCATGCTCTTGCGGGTGTTGCTCACGCCGCCCTGGCGAACCAGCGCACATTTAATGAGGGCAAAAGACTGTCCGGTAATACGTTCGAAAAGTGCCGGAAGCACGCGCCATTCGGTCTTGCCTTCGGTCAAAAGTACGTAGTCGGCAAACAGGAGCTCGTTGCTATTACTGAGGCTGAACAGCATCTGTAGCTGGCTCGGAGCGTCTTGCACCACCTGGTGCACGGCGTCTTCCATTCGCTTGCGCATGTAGGTGCCGCGCTCCTTGTTCTTGCGAATGAGTAGCGAGGTACTTACGTCTTCGCTGGTCACCATCTGGGCGCTGTGAGTGGCGAATACCACCTGGTAGCCTTCGTTCGAAAGGTTCTTGAGGGCCACGCGCACGAGTTCTACGGCTTGCGGGTGCAAGTAGAGTTCCGGAGAATCGATGAGCAACAGGGTGCGGCTCAGGTAATGGTTGTGGTGATGCTTCTTGACATCTGCCAGGTAACGCACCAATGCCATCTGGATGGCTCGCTTGCTACCTTCGCCCATGCGGCTAATGTCGCGTTCAAAGCCGTCGTCTTCGTCGATGACTTTGAGGCTTGCACTCTTGAGGAATGTCTCGAGTGTGGGCATAGGAATGTCGAATTCGACTTTAACGCTGGGGAATAGCGGCGAAAGCTTCTCGTTGACTTCACGGTCGAAGGTGTTGATTTCTGCGGCACGGTTTTCGCTGTCGGGCGAAAGCAGGTCGCTGAATTTGTTCAAAAGCGTATTGATTTCGTTGCCGAAACGGCGTTCCAGCGGCTTGAAAATTTCGTGCAGAAGCTTGGTGAACGCCTGGTTCCCTTCAAAGTCCCAAATGGCAATGGATTCGGGGAACATGCGGTGATAGGCGAACTTGAACGCGTCATTGGGGCGGACCCATTCGCGCTTGTCTCCCTTGCGGTGATTGCTCGGGACAAATACAAAAAGTTCGAGGCTTTCCGGATTTTCGTTGGGGATGCGCTGCACCTTTTTGACGCGCAGGCGGCCAGGGCCTTGCGGTGTATTCTGCAAGAACGGACGCACTTCGGCGGCGTATTCTTCACCTAAACGGTTGAGCACCTGTTCCGAAATGCCGTCAAAGACGCCGATGACTTCGACAGGGCGGTTCGGGTCGTCAAAGTACGAAATATCCAGCGAAAACTTGGACAAAAGCCAGCGAATGCCCATCAAAATGTTCGTTTTGCCGGCATTATTATAGCCTATGAGTGCGGTAAAGCTACTGAGCGGAAACGTCTGCCTCTGAATGGAACGCAGATTCGAAATAGTAATCTCAGATAATCTCAGTGCTTGCGGTGTCATACACTGAATGTATATAAAAACTTTAGGGCGAGAACACTAAAAATGCCGTTTTTTTACTTTTTGGCAAGTTTTGCGCGGGTCTCCCGCTTGTAACTTTTGTATTTTTGTCCCGAATTTTGTTTATAGGTAGGTTTATTCTGCGCTTTCGCTGGCTGTTTTTATTTGCTGTGTTTGTAGGGCTTGCTCAGGCCCAGCTTTTGGACATGTCCGAAATGTCCGAGAGCTATATGGTCGAAAATAAGATCCATAAGGTCAAGGTCGAAGGAACCGTCCATATGGATGATCGCGCTGTCCTTAGCCGTATCGGTATTCGTGATGGTCAAAGCTATTCCCCGACGGCTTTGACCGAAAAGGTTCAGTCCTCGGTGACGTCCCTTTACAAGTCCGGTCTCTTTGACGACGTGACGGCTTGGATTGACTACGTGGGCGATGGCACCGATGTGGACCTCATTTTTAAGATTAAGGAACTCCCGGCACTGGATACTACGGTGTTCGAAGGCCCCGATGAAGTGTCCGAAGAAGATTTGAAGCTGAAAACCCGCCTGATTCCGGGCCAGGTTTACAGCAAGAGCCAGCTGGAACGTGATCGCCAGGCTATTTTGGAATACTACCGCGCCGAAGGCTACCTGCTTGCCGAAGTGGGCTACCGCGAAACTCCGGTGGACGAAAACAAGAATATGGTGACTTTCATTGTCCGTGAAGGCGAAAAGGTGAAGGTCCGCCAGTTCGATATCCAGGGTAACGACCATGTGCCTGCCGAAGACATCATGGAACATATGGTGACCAAGCTGGACCAGTGGTGGGGCGGCGGTGAATTCAAGGAAAATATCTTTGAAGCGGACCGCGACACGGTGTTGAACGCTATCCGCCATTTCGGTTACCTGGATGCGGAACTTACTGAATATAGCGCCGAATACCTGCCGGACTCCTCCTGCCTGTTCTATATGGGCCGTATGGTGCCGCTGGGCGAAAACCTGGAAGTCCTTTACAAGCAGATGAACCTGGCCTTGGGCGATTCTGCCACGCCGCTTTACAAGATGGCTGGCAAACCGACCATGCAGGTGACCCACGTCTTTAGACAGCACCGCGAAGTGGGGGCTATGCCTTGGGTGACTAGACCTAAGGTCATGGTCAAGACCGAAGAAGATGCCTGGAAAATGTTGAATGACATTATCCGTTACGAAAGTGCCCGCAAGGAACTTCTGGAAATCGTGGACGGTCGCAAGTGGAACAACCCGAAGATTAACGAGCTCCGCAAGATCAAGAAGCGTTCTACTTACGAAGAAAAACTCATGGTCCGTTACATGATCGAAGACATGTTCCCGGCCCTCAACAAGTACGACAATATCAAGACCTCTAGCGCCATTCTGGTTCATATCCACATGAACGAAGGCCGCCGGTACTATATGGGCTCGTTGCATTTCTCGGGTAACGAGGTGCTGAACGACAAGATGCTTAAGTATGCATTCCGCCTTGATAGCGGTGAAGTCTTCGATCAATACAAGTACGATGCCTCTCGCAAGGCCCTTCTGGATTCCTACCGCGAAGACGGTTACCTGTTTGCCCAGTACGAAGAAACCCGTACCTTTGAAAACGATTCTGTCGTGAACCTGTCTTACAAGATGACCGAAGGTCTGCCGGCTCAGATTCACAAGGTCCATATTCACGGCAACACCAAGACCAACGAAAAGGTGATTCGCCGCGAAGTGCGCCTGTATCCGGGTGATACCTATCGTCAGTCCTCTCTGGAACGCAGCTTCCGCGAAATCATGCAGTTGAACTACTTCGACATGGTCGTGCCCGACATCAAGGTGGTGGGCGAACAGGAAGTAGACCTCGACTTTACCGTGCAAGAAAAGGAAGCCGGTACCGGTCAGTTCAGCTTGGGTGTTTCTTATAGCGAAAGCGATGGCGTCGTGGGTACGGCAAGTGTGTCGATTCCGAACTGCTGTATGGGTGATGGCCAGGCCGCCTCCTTCAGCGTGGAATACGGTGCCGACAAGAAGAGCGCTTCTATTAGCTTCCAGGAACCCTGGTTCCTCGACAAGCCCATTACCTTGGGTACAAGCCTCAGCTATTCTTGGTGGAACATGTCCAAGTACGATGACCCCGACATTACCCGCTACGGTGGTTCTGTTTACTTGGGTAAGCGCCTCAAGTGGCCCGATGACTACTTCTATGGACAGATCGGTTACAGCTGGCTCATGAACAAGCAGGGCCCCAACATCGACGACAGCTACGTGGTTTACACCGGTGTGGAATCTGCTTTGAACTTCCGCCTGTTGCGCGATGACAAGAACCTGCCGCAGTTCCCGACCGAAGGTTCCCGCTATGTGCTGGATATCCAGTGGGCAGACGATGTGCTGTTCAGCGACTTCAACTTCGTGAAGACCGAACTTACCATCAAGTGGTGGTTCCCGCTGTTCCGCGACCGTTTGGCCATAGCCCTTACGAACCAGTATGGTGTGATCTTTGGTGACCAGTTGCAGTACCGCACGCTTTACACTATGGGTGGCGTGATGGGCTACGAAGGCATGATGCGTGGTTACAGCTCGGGCTCTATCGGTTATCGCCGCTTGGGCCGTAGCTACCAGTACACGGGTGCAGAACTGCAGCTCGGTCTCGTGCCGCAGACCTTCTACCTCTTGCCGTTCTTCTTTGATGCCGGTAACGTGTTCGGTGAACGCTACAACCCGCGTACCAAGGTGCCCGAACCCTCCAGGAACCCGCTTAGCGAATGGGATCCCACCAGCCTCAAGAAGGATATCGGTTTCGGTTTCCGCGTGATTGTGCCGATGCTCGGTATTATCGGATTCGACTTTGCCTGGCCGCTTGATGTGGGTGAAACCTATAGCGGTACTCAGCGTACCGAAGTGGGCGACATGCAGTTCAACTTTGTTATCGGTCAGGGATTCTAAGGAGGCACTATGCTTAAGCGTCTGCTGATTGTTCTGGTTCTCGCGTTTGCGACAGTGTCGTTTGCCGAAGACGGCCTGCGTATTGCGCATGTGGACTCCAAGCTGATTTTTGACGGCTACAAGGGCACCAAGAAGGCTCAGGAAGAATACGACCGTCAGGTGGCTAAGTGGGAACAGCAGGGCAACTTGCTGCAGAAGGAACTCGCTGCCATCAAGGAAAAGCTGGACAAGCAGGTGCTTATGCTCAGCGACGAAAAGAAGCGTGAGCTCGAGGCCGAGTATAACAAGAAAGATATGGAACTCAAGAGCTTTATCGACCGCGTGTATGGCCGTAAGGGCGAGCTGATTTCCGAAAACGAAAAGGTGAGCGGTCCGATTATCCAGTTGATTCGCAAGGCAATCAACGAAATCGCTTTGCAGGAAGGATACGACATGGTGGTGGACCGTGCTACCGGCGCCGTGGTCTTCTGGAAAAAAGAAAACGACCTGACCCAGAAGGTTCTTGATTACCTGAACAACCGATAGTTCTTAAAATCGTTTGAAAATTTTAAAACCTCGCGATGAGCGAGGTTTTCTGTTTTTGAATAAGGATGAGGAATTGTATTTTAGATGAATATTAGTAAGCGCCTTCGCCCTTGAACACGACCTTGAATGTCTTCAGAATCAGGGAGAAGTCGTCGCCGAGTTTTCCGTTGCGCTTGATGTAGTCGTTGTCCAGGCGCATCTGGCCTTCGAAGCTGATGTTGCTGCGGCCGCTGACCTGCCAAATGCAGGTGAGACCTGGCGTTACGGAAAGACGCATACGGTGCCAGGGCTCGTATTCCGCCACTTCGGACGGAATCGGCGGACGCGGACCTACGATAGACATGTCACCCTTGATGATGTTGAAGAACTGCGGCAGTTCGTCGAGGCTGAACTTGCGGAGCACGTGACCGAAGGGATAGATACGCGGGTCGTTCTTCATCTTGAAGGTCTTGCCGCCCGTTTCGTTCTGGGCCATGAGTTCCTTTTTGCGTTCTTCGGCATCCACGTACATGCTTCGGAACTTGTACATGGTGAACAGCTTGCCGTTCTTGCCTACGCGGGTCTGCTTGAAGATGACAGGACCCTTGGGGTCGCTGAGCTTGACGGCTGCAGCGCAGAACAGAAGCAGGGGAGAGCAAAGTACGATTGCAATGCTGGTGCAGGTCACGTCGACAAGGCGCTTGACCATGTGACGGTAGCGAATGGTGTGTGGGTGTTCCCAGATGTGGTCGAGGTTCAGTCGCGTCAGCGAGAAGAATCGGCCGTTTGCGCTGTTGAAGTCGCTAATCTTGCCTTCCAGTTCCAAGTTCTCCTTTTCTTGAAGGCCCGTATAGATGTAGGCTTCGAAAATGGGCTTCTTGGGGTTGATGCGCAGCGTCTGGATCAGTCCCGCATCGTTCAGCTTGTGCAGGATTTCTTTGCGGATGGATTCCAGAACCGAGAGGTCGGAATTCAGCAATATGATGCCAAGGCCGCTACCGTCAGAAAGGTAGCCCAGCACATCGATAAAGCGCAAATGCGAAAACATGGTCAAAATGCTGATTCGCCAGGTGTTTTCGACGGTCTTGTTGGGGCTTCCCCAACCAAAGAAGTCGTACTGGTGCGAATACATCTTGATGTACAGGAATGGCTTACGGGTGCGGTTTGCACGCATGAATTCTTCGTTCAAACGCGTTCTGAAGAGCTTTGCCGGATAGACAATGTTCTTCAATTTTTGCTCATCTAGAATGGAGCCAATAGCTGGATTGACGGATTCCTGTTCCATGCTTTGAAATATAGCAAAACTTTTTTCTATCTTTACGCCGTAAAAATTTAAAATGGAGACGCCCTATGTTGCGTATTGGACTTATTGGTACTGGAACCGTCGGTGGCGGTGTTATTCAGATTCTGGAACAGAAGATTGCTGAATACAAGGAAAAGCTCGGTGTTGAGCTCGAACTGGCTTGCATCTGCGCAAAGTCTGAAGAAGAACTCGCCCCGTACAAGGCAAAGGGCTACAAGGTTTCGACTAACGCCGACGAAATGATTGCCGGTAACGATATCGACGTGCTCGTGGAACTTGCCGGTGGCTACAACATGCCGCGCAAGTGGATTCTTGCTGCCCTCGAAAGCGGCAAGCACGTGGTGACTGCAAACAAGGCTCTCCTCGCCAAGTACGGTCACGAAATTTTCCCGCTTGCAGCCAAGAACGGTCTGCATGTGCTGTTTGAAGCAGCCGTGGGCGGTGGCATTCCTATCATCCGTAGCTTGCAGGAAGGCCTGCTCGGTTCTACTGTTGAACACCTGAGCTGCATCATCAACGGTACTTGTAACTACATCCTTAGCCGCATGGCCGACGAAGGCCTGGACTTCGACGTGGTCCTGAAGGATGCCCAGAAGCTCGGCTTTGCCGAAGCTGACCCGACCTTCGACATCGAAGGTATCGACTCTGCACACAAGACTGCTTTGCTCGCTAGCCTCTGCAGCGGCAAGCGCGTGGACTTCGAAAAGATTCACGTGACGGGTATTTCCAAGATTACCGCCCAGGATATCGCATTCGCCAAGGAACTTGGCTGCTGCGTGAAGCTCCTCGGCATCTATCACCGTGACGGTGACCGCGTGGACGCCCGTGTCCATCCGTGCTTCGTTTCTAACGAAAACCTGCTTTCCAACGTGAATGGCGTGATCAATGCCGTGTACCTGAAGTGCGACAACCTGGGCGAAACCGTTCAGACTGGCGCCGGTGCCGGCCGTCTCCCGACCGCCTCTGCCGTGGTTGCTGACCTTGTTTCCTTGGCTCGCTCTGTGGATCAGGGTAGCCGCAAGGCTCTCCCCATGGGTTGGTTCAACGTGGACAACTCCGCTACGCTGGTGCCGATTTCCGAAACCACCGCCCGCTACTATCTGCGCTTCACTTCCCGTGACGCTTGCGGTGTGCTCGCCAAGATTACCAGCATCTTGGCCGAAAACAAGATTTCCATCGAGACCATTATCCAGAAGAACGTGAACGATCCGGGTAAGGTTTCTGTGGTGGTCATCACCGAAAAGACCCAGGATTGCAAGGCTTCGAAGGCTGTGGATGCCATCGACGCACTGCCCGAAATTGTGGAAAAGAGCCAGGTTATCCGTTTCCTCGCCTAAAAACTGCGCAAAACGAAAAATCTGAAACTCTGCAATTTGGTAATTTAGGGTTGTTATGATTCGCGCTGCTACATTGGAACGTATCCTCGTTGTCCTGTCGGACTTCGTTGCGTTGTCGATTTGTTTTGCTCTCGCTTTCTGGGTGCAGTTCCACAGTGGTTGGATTGTAGACAAGTTTGACCCGAGCAAGGCTTTTGCCGATTATGCCCACATGGGCCTTGTGCTGAATGTGGGCTGGATCTTCCTGTTTATTTGCGCTGGACTTTACCGTTCCTGGTTGCTCATGTCGAGAACGCACCAGATTTTGCGCGTGTTGCGTGCGGTGTTGATAGGCATTGTGCTAATTATAGTGGTACTGTTCGGTGTCGAATTCATTAGCAAGATTGTAGCAAACGAACCTCTCAGTAGCGGTTACCTTTACGGATCGCGCTTTCCGTGGATTTTTATTTACGGAGGCTTTGCGCTTTTTTTGGTGGTGCTTTTCAGAATGGTAATTTATCGTTGCCTACGACGACTCTTGAGTCTCGGCTTTGGCGCAAACAACATTCTGGTGTTGGGTGCAACTGAAGCGGGCAAGAAGATTGCTGAAGCTTTGGCGAAAACTCCCGAACGCGGCCAGCGTGTGGTGGGCTTTGTGGACGAACGCTTCCAGGTCATGGAACATGAATTTGCGAACGTGCCGGTACTCGGCAAGTATTCGGACCTGGCGACGCTTATCAAGAAGTATAAGGTTACTGGCATCATTATCGCTCATGACAGCTCTTCTCCGCAAGAAATCATGCGCGTGCTTGTTTGGGTGTGCGACCAGCCGGTTCACATTTACCTGGTGCCTGAACTCTATAGCGTGATTAACGGCCAGTTCAAGGCGAACCTGGTTTACGGTTTTGAACTTCAGGAACTGTTTGCGTTTACCATGCCGCTTTGGCAGGTGCGCGTGAAGCGTGTGATTGACATTCTGTTTGGTGCTTTCCTCGGAATTATTTCGTTCCCGGTTTGTGTGCTTGCCGCTATTGCTATTAAGCTGGAAGACCACGGCCCGGTGTTTTACTCGCAGGAACGTATTGGTCTGTATGGTAAGCCGTTTACGGTGTTCAAGTTCCGTACGATGCGTACCGATGCCGAAAAGTTCGGTGCCCAGTGGGCGACCAAGGACGACCCCCGTATTACCAAGGTGGGCAAGTTCCTTCGCAAGACCCGTATCGATGAACTTCCGCAGATTTTGTGTGTGCTTAAAGGCGACATGAGCATGGTGGGCCCGCGCCCGGAACGTGCCGTGTTCATTGCCAAACTTCGTGAAGAAATTCCGTTCTATATTAGCCGCCTGAAAATGAAACCGGGCTTGACCGGTTGGGCTCAGGTGTGCCATCACTATGATACTAGTACCGAAGACGTGAAAATCAAGCTGCAGTACGACATGTATTACTTCGAAAACATGAGCCTGCTTCTTGACTTCCAGATTCTGGTGCGTACAGTTTATGTGGTGCTGACCGGAAAAGGAGCGCAGTAGGGTGTGAAGTGTGAAATGTGAAGTGACTAAAGAATAATTCCACATTACACACTACACACTACACATTTTAACAATAGGTACTAAGTTATGTACGGAGACAATTCAACACCAGTTTTTCCTGTAGAAGACGCTCTTACTATGATTCGTCTGGCTTTGGCCGAAGATGTTCGTACGGGTGACGTGACGAGCGAATGGACCATTCCCGCCGACCAAAAGCAGCATGCCCGCTTGATTGCCAAGGAAGATGGCGTGCTTGCAGGGCTTCCGGTGATTGAACTCGTGTTCCAGGAACTCAAGGCAAACGTGAAGGTGACTCTCCACAAGAAAGATGGCGATGTCGTGAAGAAGGGTGACCTGATTGCCGAAATGGATGGCACGACGCACGAACTCTTGACGGGCGAACGCACGCTTTTGAATTTTATTCAGCAGCTTTCTGGTGTGGCAACGGTTGCCCATACCTTCCAGGAAGCTTTGAAGGCTGGCAAAACTAAAGTTCTCGATACCCGCAAGACGGTTCCCGGTTTCCGCACTTTGCAGAAGTATGCCGTTCGCGTGGGTGGCGGTTCCAACCATCGCATGGGTCTCTTTGACATGGTGCTGGTGAAGGACAACCACATTGCTGCAGCAGGTGGCGTTCTCCAGGCTCTTGAAGTCGTGAAGAAGAACAACAAGCAGAACTTGATGGTCGAAATGGAAGTCGAAAATTTTGACCAGCTGCGTGCACTCCTGAATAAGGGTGTCGACGTCATTATGCTCGACAACATGAGCAACGAAATGATGGCCGAAGCCTTGAAGATTATCAAGGAAAGCGGCGACAAGGTGTTGGTCGAAGGTTCCGGCAACATGACGCTCGAACGTGCCAAGGAAATCGCGACCCTCGGCCTCGACTATATTTCGGTCGGTGCTCTTACACATAGTGTAAAGGCTCTCGACATTTCGATGAGAATCTAATAGTAAAATATGGCCTAAAAAGGGAGTTTCGGCTCCCTTTGGACGGCTGAAAAATACATCTTTCTTAAATGGGTACAAAAATCTTTACAGTACCCTTTCTTTTTTTTATTTTTGCGCGCGGAAATTGAACTTTCGCGGCTTTAGATGCTGGCGAAAATAAGGAGAAAAGAATGAGCAAGGATTTAAAAGAAAAAGCTCTCGAATACCACGCCATGGGTAAGCCCGGCAAGATCGAAATCGTGCCGACCAAGCCGCATAGCACGCAGACTGACTTAGGCCTTGCTTACACTCCGGGTGTGGCTGCCCCCTGCCTCGAAATCGAAAAGGATAACAACCTCGCTTACGAATACACCGGCAAGGGAAACCTCGTTGCTGTAATCAGTAACGGTACGGCTGTGCTCGGCCTCGGTGACATCGGTGCCCTCGCGGGTAAGCCGGTGATGGAAGGCAAGGCTCTCCTCTTCAAGATTTACGCCGGTATCGATGTGTTCGACATCGAAATCAACGAGAAGGATCCGAAGAAGTTTATCGAAATCGTGAAGGGTATTGCCCCGACGTTCGGTGGCATCAACCTCGAAGACATCAAGGCTCCGGAATGTTTCGAAATCGAAGACACCCTGAAGGCCGAACTCGACATCCCCGTGATGCACGACGACCAGCACGGTACGGCCATCATTTCTTCGGCGGGCCTCCTGAACGCGATTGAAGTCGCTGGCAAGAGCATTCGCAATGTGAAGATGGTGGTGAACGGTGCGGGTGCAGCCGCTTGCGCCTGCACGCGACTCTACTTGTCGCTGGGCTTAAAGAAAGAAAACTTGGTGATGTGCGACAGTAAGGGTGTCATTCGCAAGGACCGCAAGGGCCTTACCGAAGCAAAGGCTTTCTTTGCGACCGACCGCACCGATATCGAAACGCTCGAAGACGCCATGAAGGGCGCCGATGTGTTCGTCGGCCTCTCCAAGGCTAACGTCCTGACTCGCGAAATGGTCCGCAGCATGGCCGACCAGCCGATCGTTTTCGCACTCGCCAATCCGAACCCCGAAATCAGCTACGAAGAAGCCATGGCAAGCCGTGGCGACCTGATTTTTGCGACGGGCCGCAGCGACTATCCGAACCAGGTGAACAACGTTATCGGTTTCCCGTACATTTTCCGTGGCGCCCTCGATGTTCGAGCCACTTGCATCAATGAACACATGAAGCACGCCGCTGTGCGCGCCATTGCTGCCCTTGCCCACAAGCCGGTTCCGGATGTGGTGAACATTGCTTACAACTCCCAGCGCTTTACCTTCGGCAAGGAATACTTGATTCCGAAGCCGCTCGATCCGCGCCTGTTGACCGATGTGTCTATCGCTGTGGCTAAGGCCGCTATCGAAAGTGGTGTGGCCCGCAAGCCCATTACCGATTGGGATGCTTACTACGATCGTCTGCGCGACATGATGGGCTACGACAACAAACTCATCCGTCAGTTCAGCGATACGGCTCGCAGCAACCCGAAGCGCGTGGTGTTTGCCGAAAGCAACCTCAACATGCTCAAGGCCGCAGTGCAGGCCAAGATCGAAGGCGTTGCACACCCGATTCTGCTCGGTAACCCCGAGCGCATCCAGCTTATTGCCCAGCGCGAACAGCTGGACCTTACGGGCATCAAGATCGTGAACCCGCGTTCTCCGGAAGAATTCGAACGCCGTCGCAAGTATGCCGAAATCTACGCCGAAGAAAACGGCCGTAACGGTGTGACGCTCGACGAAGCCCGCGACGACATGTTCGAACCGAACCACTTCGGCATGATGATGGTGAAGGTCGGTGACGCAGACGCCCTTATTTCTGGTGGTTACTCCAAGTATTCCGAAACGATTGAACTTGCCAAGGAAATCATCGGTATCCGCGAAGAATACAAGCACTTCGGTGCTATGCATATCCTTAGCACTCGCAAGGGAACGTTCTTCCTGGCCGATACGCTGGTGAACCGCGACCCCGATGCAGAAACGCTCGTGGATATCGTCAAGCTCACTCACGACGCCGTGCGCTTCTTTGCCCACGAACCGGTGATGGCGATGCTCAGCTACGCCAACTTCGGAAGCGACAAGGAAGCTGCTCGAGGCACTGTGAACAAGGTCCGCGAAGCTGTGAAGACGATTCACGAACAGTATCCGGATTACGCTCTCGATGGCGAAATGCAGGTAAACGTGGCGCTCGACAAAGACCTGCGCGACACCAAGTACCCCTTCAACAAGATCAAGGGCCAGACGGTCAACACGCTTATCTTCCCGTGCCTCTCTTCTGCAAATACCACTTGCAAGATGCTCTTGGAAATGGGCGTGGGCGAATCCATCGGTCCTGTGCAGATGGGCCTGAACAAGCCGGTTCACTTCACCGACTCCGACGCCTCTGTGCATGATATCTTCAACCTGACTGTTGCCGCCGTAATCGACGCCATCGTTCAGGAAAAGAAGGACGAAGAAAAGAACCGCAAGAAATACGACAAAATGTGGTAGAATAAATCTACTTCTTTTTACTCTTTTTAGCCTTCGTTTTTGCGGAGGCTTTTTTCTTTGTAGTAGATTTTTTTGAAGCCTTTTTCTTTCCCTTGACGTCTTTCGCCTGCACAGCGGCTGGCTCGGGTTCAGCCGTTTCTTCAGAAGCAATTTCGGCAGGCTTGTTTTCTGCAGAAGCTGCCGCTGGCGATTCCGCCTCTACGGGCTGTACGGGTTCTGTGGCTTTAGTAGAATCGGCTACCTGTTCGGAAGGGGCTGCGCTTTCGTTATCATCGCTGCTATCGTCGAAAGGTTCTTCTTGTACAGCGGATTCGTCCCTCTTTTCGATTCGGTCGTGGGGGTTGTAGATTTTATCGCGAGAAAGTTCGAAACCGATGGACAGTCGGGCGCCGAATTTGCCTGTCGAAATGCGATAGTTTAGGTCGCTGCTTTCGTAGGATTTGAGTACGGAGGCATATTCGTAGTTGATTTCGACGCCGATTCGGTAGGGGAGTATGACACCGAGGCCTCCGGCGACAAAGAAGTCAAAGGGGCGTTCCCACCAGTTGCCGTTACCTGTGATGAGGGGGAGAACACCTACGCGGCCCACGGCATAAGGTGAAAAAATGGCGTCCGTGTTGATGCGACCGAAAGCGAAGGTTCCCCATACGGGAATAGAGGCGGGGACAATCTTGGTGTCGTCCTCTTCCAGTGGACTCTTGTAGCCTACGCCGAAACCATAGCGGATGGGGCTAAATTCGGCGGCGAAGTTCATTTCGAGACCGGCAGAGAACTGCATATCGCTGTCCCAGTCCCTTTCTGATTTTACGCTTTTCTGGTGGGTGACGATAGATGCGTTGCTGGGAGCATAGCCATTGAAAAAAGGCCTGAGTTCCATGGCAAAAACATTGCTGATTAGGCAAAAAATGCAAACGAGTATGAACTTCCTCAACATAAACCCCGTAAATTAAGAAATTTGTAACAAAAGATAAAAATTTTTCTAAATTATTTGTAGGGATAGGCCCCTGTAAAAAAGGTCTTGTTGGGAGAACATCGATGATTCGAGCATATATTGCATTGTGCATTTTCTTTGCTATTTGTTCTTTTAGTTATGCGCAGACTGCACAAGTGCAGATGGTACCATATTCCATAGAAGATGGTAGTAATGTTACCCTTCTTTCTAAAAAAGGGGGTGGTGAGCGTCCTGTCGGCGATACCATTCGACTCGACGCGACTCCCAAAGATGGCTATGCCTTTGATGAATGGAAAATGGAGGGTGGTAATTGCGTTATTGACGACGCTCATTCCAGGTCGACCTTTGCCACTGCGTATGTAGGTGGCTATTGCCGTTTTACACCTTTCGCTAAAGCACAAAGCTTTTATTATGAACTGACTCCTGGTGAAGGTCCCACTGTGCTGGACTTCAAAAAAAAATCGACCACGACGGGGTATAGCGTTTATGGGGTCCGGGTGCAAATCAAGCAGGGGGGTAAGAGGTTAGTTCTAGCCATTTCGAACTATACCCAAAGAAAATACCCATCTAAAAGCCATACAGGTTTTGGTAGTGGAATGAGCTCGGAAGGATCTTTCTCAAATGGTCGACTCTATTTTTATAGTGACGAGTATGAGTACAGCTCTACTCCTTATGATTACTACATCGCTATTCCCGAAGAAAACATTGATAGCGATGACAAAACGGCTACGGTTCAGGCGTTTTTTGCTTATTATTTGACAACTAAATATGAGGGCAAAGGTTCAGTTGAACTGGGTTCCTATGATAGAGTCTTTATTGAAGGGGATACGCAAACTGTTTCCGCCACTCCGGGTAAGGGCTACCGCTTTGGCCACTGGAAAACGACCGGCGAATGCTCCGTTGACGATGAAAATTCCGCTACGGCTACCATTACCATGGGGACAAGCGATTGCGATGTCACGGCGGTGTTCAATACGGGTGAAGTCTATGAACTTTCTTCGACGCCGAAGTCATTCAACTTGGCCAAAAATGCTTTCTTGGTAGACGGCAATTATGATTTGCGTACCAAGTTTACCGCCCCGGCAACCGGCACCTATGTGATTGAGGTAAAGACCAATAGAAGTATTAAGTACATTGACAATGGACAAAACTCCTCATTTAGCTCTACAACGGAAAAGACGCTTGCAAGTAATGGACAAATCTCCTTGAGCATGAGTGCGGGAAAGTCCTACTACATCTTGTTCCGCCAAGCAGAAGGCTACGGCGCAGATGATATTGAACTGGTGGTGAAGCGAAAATATGTTTTACGCTATGACGAGTCTGGTTCAGGAAGCTATAGCGCAAAGAATTGTGACCCCGATTCCTCTTACACGATTGGTGCGGGATCTGTGTATGGAAAGATGTTTGACAAATGGTACGTGGTGTCGGGTACCTGCAAAATAGATAATGTGTATCATGAAATTGCAAAAGTTCAACTTTCTACGGATTGCTCCGTCAAGGCTCAATTTAAAGAGGCACCCATTCTGCCCATTACTGAAACACCTGTCACCTACAATCTTGGTGACGATGGCTATGTCAGCGGTTCCGCTTGCGGTATAAATACGGGATTTGTTCCGACGGACTCCGGTACCTACAGACTCACGATTAAACCGGCTCTCTCGGGAACAAATGTTTATTTGTATGATGAGAGCTCCGACAAAACGTTCCCTTCTACAACCGGTAAAAATTATGGCGGAACTGAGACCAAACAGGTTTTCTTAGGAAGCGTCAATACAGACGGTCGGTACCTTCATTTTTACTCTCATTGCTCGCAATCCTTAAAGCTCAACGTCTCCCGTACTTATCATATAGAACTCGAAGGAGACGAAGATATTTCTGCCAAGTTTGAAAATGGTTCTTCCCATGACTCTTCGCATGTTAATGGGGAATCTATACAAATTACTGCCAGTGTATCTGGTGGAAAGAGATTTTCACACATGAAGGTGACTTCGGGTAACTGCACCTTGAGCGATACCGCTGCACAGAATGCAAAAGTGACTGTCAAGGGAGATTGTAAAATAACCGTATTCACAGAAGACGCGGGTGGCGTTTATCCGATTTCTGCAACGCCTTCGGAATTCAACTATGGCATGCATCGCTCTGAAATCGGCTCAAGTTTTGGCGTCAGGACTGTGTTTACGGCGCCTAAAGACGGCCGGTACACGATTTTCGTAAAAAGCAACCAGTCGAACAACGTTTGGGCTTATGACGAAACCTTTACCACAAAGAGCAGTCTCTCATCCAATGCGTTTAGTGCCACTGAAAGTGAAAAATATTATTTCTACTTGCAAAGCACCAATTCCTCCTATTCCCCTAACAAAAATGACACTCTCTCGGTATGGGTTGTCAAAAATGTGAACGTGACTTCTGCAGTTTCGGGTGCGGGAAGCGTTAAAGTCAATAGTAAATTGGAATCTAGTGACGATAAACTTGCCGGTGATTCCATTTCGATTGTGGCTATTGCAGATGATGGATCGCGTTTTGACCATTGGGAAAAAGTTTCTGGTTCCTGTACGATTCGTGATACAACAAAGAATAGCACCTTTGTGGCGCTCGCCGGAGATTGTAAGGTAAAGGCGTTCTTTGTAGAAGGCAAAGTTTTTGAAATTAGCGAAACTCCCAAATGGTTCAATTTCCTTAAAGACGGTGTCATGCGCAACGGCTATATGGGAATACAGACTTATTTCGATGTTCCGACT
Source organism: Fibrobacter sp. (assembly GCA_045221475.1). Taxonomy (GTDB): domain Bacteria; phylum Fibrobacterota; class Fibrobacteria; order Fibrobacterales; family Fibrobacteraceae; genus Fibrobacter. The sequence continues at coordinate 28,175 of JBGUWV010000002.1, read as the reverse complement.
GCGGGAACCTATAAGTTTGTTGCGTATTCTAACACGACCAATTATTATCGTTACATTTATTCCGATGAAACTTTTGAAACGAAGGGAACCTACAAATCTTCTAATGTTGATGCCATTGCGGAGGCCGGTAAGCATTATTATGTGTTCAGTGATTATCACAATGTCTCGCAGGTCACGTCTGCCGATTCCATATTGATATCGGTGAAACGTACTTACCGGGTTCATATAGATACCCTGGGAAATGGCTATGTAACAATCAATGGCTATACCCGTTATGACGATTCTACGGCTGCTGCAGGGGATACCCTTCGGCTTGTTGCCACTCCAAACACTGGTTATAAGTTCAAAAAGTGGGACATTGTTTCGGGTTCTTGCACCTTGTCCGATAAGGCGTCGGCTACGACAACAGTCACGGTCAAGGGAAACTGCAACCTTAAAGCCAACTTTGCTGCAGGTGAAATCTATAGCGTTACCGATACGCCCAAGGAATACACCTTCAAAGACGATTATTACAGTGGCTCTGCAACTAATGGCATTCGTTTCACTTTCGTTGCGCCTGCCGACGGTAAGTACGGCATTGTGGTAAAACTTAAAAATCGAGCTAACTATCTTACATATTACAAATGTGCTAATGTTGGTTGCACAAGTTACTCTACTTACAAAAGTTACGTTACCTCTTATATAGACTCTGTAACAGTTTCAAAGGACACCGTGGTAAACTTTAAAGTGTTGCCCTACAGTACCATCGAGGATACCATTTCTGTCCATTATGTAGATTTGAATAAAAAACGCCTTGTCATAAAACTCATGGCTGATTCCCTGGGAACTGTTTCTCCCAGCGCGGGCTATACAGATGCGATTTCTGGTATGGACTATAGTATTAACGCTGCGGCGACTCGCTTTGGTTACCGATTTGATCAATGGAGTGTGAAGTCTGGTAATGCGACCATTGCGAATAAAGATACTAGCTATACATTTGTAAGCACAACCAACAATGCCACCGTTCAAGCTCGCTTTAGAAAAGGTGATGTCCATAAAATTGACGAAACGGTAAAGTCTTTTGTTTATAGCACAGACTATTATTCCGATTCTGTTTACCGCAGTAAATATGAAGTGGCATTGAAATGGACTCCTAAGGATACGGGAACCTACTTCTTGGATATAGAATCTCCGCAGGCAAGCGGCTATGTGTATATTTTTGGCAGTAGTTCCACGTTCAGGTCTTATAATGACTATGATTATTTTAGCAACAGCTACAGTCTCCCTGTTACCGTAAAAAATAAGGGCGAAACACTGTATTGGACTGTTGTTCCCTATAGCTCCAGCTATTATAACAGTTCGTTTACGGTAACTATACGGAGCTCGGTGTCCCTGAAGGTTATCGCTGGCAGCAACGGATCTCTATCGAGTAATTCACTAATAAAACTTGGCGCTGGTCAAGATACTACCGTTACCGCCTATGGAAATATGGGCTATGTCTTTAACAAGTGGCGAGTGGTTTCGGGCGGTGCGTCTATAAAGAGTCTGACTTCACGCTCTACCAAAGTGACTGTCAACAAGGATGCTGTTATTGAAGCCTCGTTCCGCAAGGGTCCCATTCAGGATATCGGTTATGACGAAAGTAAGTTTACATTCAATAAGGACAAGTATACCGACAACAGCAGATACAACAACTATGTATTCATGACCTGGACTGCTCCTGATTCTGGTATGTACTTTGTTGATTTCGATATTTCGGATTACAGCTATCTCTATAGTTTTGGTACGGATTCTACGTTCTCGAGAAGTTCTTCGAAGTATTACTATTCTGGTAAGAACAGCGTCGCATTCACGGGAGCCTCGGGCATTCCACAGTATTGGGCCTTGGGACCTTATTATACTAGCGACAGCTCTGATTCCTATAGCGTAAAAATAAGCAGGGGATATGAACTTTCCATTAATGTTGATGCTTCTATGGGAACGATCAATACGAATAGCAAGATTGCTCTGCATAAAGGACGCGATACAATCATTACGGCCAGCAGCAAGGTGGGTTATTTCTTTGATGAGTGGAGTAAAGTTTCTGGTAGTGTGACGATTGGCGCTTCAACCCAGCGTTCGACAAATGTATCTATCGAAAGTGATGCTACGATAAAGGCTAAGTTCCACAAGGGACCTGTTCAGAAAATTGGAACAACTGCAAAAACCTTTACCTTTAATAAGGATATTTTTACAGATCATGCGAGCCATTCGTATGATGTAGCCATGACATGGACCGCTCCTGATTCCGGCTGGTATTACCTGGAAATCGAAAGCCCCGATAGTGACATTACCCGTGGCTACCTCTGGAACTATGGTACGGATTCTACCTTTAGTGGTTCTTCCTATACCTCCTATACCTTGCCTGTCAGTTACCTGTTCCAGGGGGCTGCCGGTGTACCCCAGTATTGGTCTTTCCAACGGTATTATAATGCGGATTCCAGTAAACGCTTTACGGCGAAAATCGTAAAGTCCGCTGAAATTACGGTTGTCTCGGATGGTCATGGAACAGTGACGCCCACAACTCCGAGACCTGCAAGTTTAACGAGTTCGGTAAGCATTACCGCAACATCGAATTTCGGATACAAGTTCAATGAGTGGACCGTTACATCCGGCACCCCGGATATCGTAGACGTCAAGAGCGCAAATACCACGATAAAATCTGCGGACAATGCTACCGTCAAGGCGACCTTTAGTAAGGGTACTATAAACACCATAGGCGACACCTTCAAGGACTTTGTCTTTGCAAAAGACTACTATACCGACACCACTGGGTTCAAAAACCTTGTGTTCATGTCTTGGACCGCGCCCGATACCAATTGGTACTTTATAGAAGTCATCGCTGATTCCGCCATTGACCTCAATTTTTACAGTTACGGAATCGACTTGAAAAACAGGGGCGGCCGTTTGACAAAAGTGAAGGGGAAAAATATTTTGTCCTTCCAGGGAACAAAGGGGTCTACACATTACTGGTCGCTTGGTCCCGCGTACGCTCGCGATAGCCTTGTTGAATTTTCTGCAAGGATTGCCGTTCCGTATGTGCTTACCGTCGAGTCTGACGATCACGGCACGGTGCATCCCAACGGGGCCATCGTTTTGCCTTCGGGCGGCGACACTACAGTCATGGCCATTCCGTACGGCGGATATGTTTTCAGCAAGTGGACCGTAACTAAGGGGAATGTAATCATCACAAACCCCATAAGCGAACAAACGAAAGTAAGCCCCATCGACAGCGTTTGTTCCATAAAGGCAAATTATGTAGTGGACCTGACCACCGTTCCGAAAGTAGACATTCAAGGAATCAAGACTTCCGGCCATCCCGAAATTTGCAGCATCGTTTCTGTGGTGGACTCCAACAGCGGTAAATCGATTTTCGATTTGGATTCCTCTGATTTCGTTTTATTCGAAGATGGGAAATCCCTCCCCGCAACCGTCACAAGCCCGAAAAATATTAGGGGCGTATCCGTCGTATTTGTCGTTGACGAAAGCGGCTCGATCGGTGCCATTCAAAATGCGGCCAGAGAGTATGTTACCCGTTTTGTGAATGAAATGGAGGAGTTCGACAGGGTTGCCATTATCGGTTTTGTGGATACCGTTCGAGTGGTGCAGGACTACACATCCGATAAGGACAGCCTTTTAGATGCCGTGAAGAGGCTTAGGTTTACCGGGGCGTACGAAGATATCGCCCTCGGAGCCTACAAAGGTGTGGAACTCGGATCCGGTTTAGGCGGTCCCAAGGCAATCATCGTATTTTCGGATGGTAGGTCCGATCATAAAAAATACCCGGCCTCTACCGTTGTAGAACTTGCCGGGAAATACGCGACTTCCGTCTATACCATCGCGTTCGAGAAAAGTGCTGGCGTTTCCATCACGGATTTCAACTACGGCTTCGACATCTTGAAGGACATGTCCGCAGGAACGGGAGGCCGCTATTATGAAACAGCGGGCATTACGGAAACGAGGGAAATCCTCGCCCAAATCCGTCAAGACATGCAAACCCGTTACACGGTATGCTATACGACGCCGGATACGATAATCGATGGTGACATTCACCATGTTAAAATCGGCATAAGCTATCGCGGCAAAAAGTCTTCCGATACGGCGAGCTGGCGAGAGGATTTCTTGCCGCCTAAGGTGACTTTGACTAAGGCAACCGCAGGCCTTGTGGGCAAGAAAATTGATTCGGATTCCTTGAAGATTGGCGTACTCGTTTCGTCTAGACTTTCCATGACATCCGTGAAAGCTTTTGTTCGCACGCATGGGGATACGTTGTCTGCATATAAGCAACTTGCCATGAATAAGGTGAAGGATAGCACTTGGACGGTTACGGTTCCTGGAAGCTATCTGGTTTCTCCGGGTATTGATTTTTATGTGATAGCGACGGATTCCCTGGGGCATAAGGGAAGTGCACCTTCTGTCGATTCCCCTGAAAAAAATCCGTACACCATTTATGTCAAGAACATTGAATCTAGCATAGCACTTTTGACAGAAGGCTGTGTGGATACGGTTGAAACCGAGGTGAAGTTGAGTTTCGAGGTACGCGACATTGAAGGCGTCGAGTCGGTAAAGCTTTATTATAGAAGCCGCAGCAAGGCGCCTTTCGATACTTTGCCTATGGTACGCCGCAGCAGAACCAGCGATTACTGGGACGTGATGGTGCCCTCAAAGGCGTTTGGCGGAAGCAAACTGGAAATCAATGCCGAGGCGTGGGATGTCTTGGGCGAAAAGACCACCTGGCTTACCACAGAGAAAACCTATGTTGAGGGCTGCGAACCTCCGCCCGCTCCAGATGAAACGGACTATATCCATATCGTAAACGGGGATTCTTCCGGAAAGTCTATCAAAAGAACGACGGAAAAAGTCAGGCTGACACTGGAAAGTCAGGATTTCACGCCGGGAAAGGATACCCTTACGGTTTCGCTTTCTTGCTTCTATTCTGGTGATATTGAAAGTAACCTGAAAGTTGCCGAAAAGAAGCCCGGCTATTACGAGATTACAAAAGACATCGAGAAAAATGAATATGCGCCGAAACGCGGCGACGGAAAGATTTCTTGCGATGCTTCGGATATCCTTGTGGCGGAATTCAAGGACCCTGTATACAAGACCCTCGCCAGCAAAAGGGTCGTTGTGTCCGATAACATCGATACCACTTACCGTTTCTTGAAAAAGAAAACCGATGTGGAATTAGATTCTGTAGAAACCACCGACAGCGTGGCGTTTGTACTCCGTGTTACGGCCGAAAGCAAGTCGCTGTATGCTCGCGATACTATCAAGGTCACCCTGTTCACTAATACCGGCGATACCATTAGGCTTAAGGCTGTAGAAACCGATGTGTATTCTTCGGAATTTGAAACGACATCGGCGTTCTACTTTGTCGATGGCGAGAAGGAACTGAAAAGTAAGCGCCTTGATGCTGTTTTCAACTACAAGAGTACCAGGAACCGCGTCAAGATTTATGCCGAGGTAGATGGCGATGAGTCTGCACTAAGTTTCCGCAACTCGCTGATTGTTTATTCCAATTATGCTGCCGCAGACTATGCCGAAATTTACGACAGCGACAAGGATGGCCGCGCCGATTCCGTTCGCATCCACTTTATTGAGCGCCTTTCCGAAAATATCGCAAGCATCGATACAATCTTCTGGAATGCTGCCGGAAAGACGTGGAAAAAGGCGTCCAAGAGCAGAATGCACGTGAGTGAAGATTCCCGCTGGGTGGAAGCCGTTATCAAGGAACCGTTCGGTTACGGCGTGACCTTTGCCGATAAAGACAATGCCCCTTACTTGCGCATGACAAAGACTGCTGCCGACCGCCCGCAAAAGGTGGAACTCCGGGATAAAATTGGCCCGGTCCCCGTGAAGGCGGAAAAGCACCCTGGCCGCGTCCAGACAGAGGAATACATTGAGGAATCCTACGGCATTCCGCCCGACACCTTGTTTGTAGAAATGTCCGAAGCGATTTCCACCAAGGAAACGAATGAACCCTGGAAAAACCTGTTCCGCTATTCCGCTCGCTGCTCCGATACGGTGAGCATGGCGCTGCGCGTTCTAGGGGAACCGAAGGTAAGCGAATCTGGCAAGGAATGGACGATCGTCCTTAAGGACAACAACTTGCTGGTGGACAACTGTATTCGCACAAACCCCGCCTCGGGTTATGTTGACGATCAGAAGAATGCCGTTGGAATTGGAGGCGTGTCGGTGGGCGGCAAGAACAGCGATATTTACCTTTACGAGGTATCTTCCAATATTCGCCTCTTAAAGAAAGACAAGAAGCCGAAGTGGATTCCCCCTGGAGAAAAGGAATGGGAACTTGTTCCCGATTCCCTGCAGACGATCCGCATTTCGTCTATTGCCCCGTACAAGGCCCGCGTCATTATTTACGATAACTATTCCAATGTGGTAACATCGTTCAACCAAACCTTTACCAAGGAAGAAATGGAAATGGATTCCCGCGGTAATGAAAATGACCATTCCAGGCTAGGATTCCTCTATTGGAACGAGCGTAGCTCCGAAGGTCGCAAGGTGGGTGACGGTGTGTACATCTGGAGAATAGACTTCAGGTTTAACGACGGCCACAAGGAATATCGACTGCTCAAGACCGGCGTGAAACGCCGCAAGTAATAATCCCGTCCGGGCAAAAGTCATATTTTCCCTAGATTAATTTGCTCAAATGAGCAAATTTGTCGGGGAAAATTGCTATATTTGGGCGGCTATGGATTATGGTGTTTATGGAAGTGCCTGGTGGAGCAAAAAGTGGCTAGACCACTTGCTTGCTGGTGCATCCGGACGGGACATTGATTACGCCTTTAAATATGTGACGCGGGGCCAGGTACAGCCGTTTACTGTGGCCGATAACCGCGTTATGGCGTCGGTCAAGGGGCCTAACGGTGGACTCCATAATGTATACCTGGTTTTCCCGAAGTTCGACAAGGAACGCTCCGATGTTTTTGTGGGCCTATTAAAACAGCAACCTGTAGAACTTGCTGCCCTTGCTAATGGTGCCATAAACCCCTCCATCGAACTGATTGTCGGAAAGAGCGGGCTCGAGCTTTTTGAATCCTGCGACCGCGTGAACATGAACTGCGACTGCAAGGATCCGCTGCCGTGCCGTTACGTGATTTCGGTATTCCTGAAACTGGCCGAGATGATGTCGGCAGACCCGTTTGTACTTTTCAAGATTCACGGATTAGATATCGCTTATCTTAAGGATTACAAGCCGGAGCCCGTTGAATCGGACGTACCCAGCGAACCGACGCTGGTGCGGATCCTGCCGGTGAACAACCGGGTGGCGTCTCCGCGCATCCCGATGTTCAAGTTCGGGGAATGGCGGGACTATTCCCATATATTGCCGGCGATGCTTGCGAATTTCCCGGAGTTTTGCCCGGCGGGGAACTTCAAGAAGAGCTTTGTAGACGAACTGGAACGTTGCCGCGCTTTTTATAACCACTTTGAAAAGTTTGAACAGTTTGCCCAGGATTTCGGCATTTACCATGCCCACACTTTTTTGATGGAAAAGGAGCGCCTGCAGATTGTGCATGGGCGCGGGTGGCAGTGGACTTTTAACCAGCTGGAAGATGAACGTGAAGTGGCGACTGGCCTTTCGGTCGAAAACGTGATGGGGGCGCTTTGCCGCCTGAACCAGGATTGCGTGTGGCATAACCACGTGACAGTGCGCTTTGTGCATCAGTTGCTGCAGGTGGCGTATTACCTGGTGCGTTGCGGTGCGATTTACCCGCAGGTGTTTTGGCTGAATAACGTGACGGCTCAGATGCGCTGGTTGCCTGCAGAGATGCTTCCTGATGTGTTGGCGGTGGTGGCGGAACTTGAAAAGTCGGTGCCCGATGACTTTGCCTTTACGGTGCGGGATCAGATTCGCGAAGACTTGGACAGCGCCGCCGAACACATATTGTCTGTGTTTATCGGCAAGTTGTTGCGCTTTGCCCGCACGGCCCAGAGCTATAAGAAGGGCACTCACGAAAATCTGCTCGGATTTTTCTTTGATTGCAAGTCAGGGCGCCTTGCTGCCAACGGCCTCAAGATTCCCTCTAAAATTCAGGCTTGGTTCTCGGTCTACAATTCGCTGGAATTCAACCACAAGATTATTTTCCATTGCTCGGAGCTGGGCAAGGAAATAGCGTTGAATGTTCTGGTGGAATCTTCAGCGGGGCGCGAAACGCTGGCGATGCTTTTTGAAAATAGCGACCCGAGACTTTTGTCACTGATGAACGTGCTCAATTGCGTCGCGGAAACCTTTAAGCCACTGAAGGCGTATCTGGAACGCCGCGCCGTGGAGCCGTTAGTGATGCATGGCGCGGAACTCAAGGAATTCGTGACTTATTCAGTCAAGAAATTCGAAGTGTTCGGTATCGTGACGGAAATGCCCCGATCCTTAAGGGAAATGGCGCGGCCCAAGACGCAGATGAAGCTGAAGGGTAGCCTCGGTATCGGCGCCTTTACGGCGGGAGACCTGCTGGACTTTGACTGGGAAGTGGCTCTCGGTGACGAGAATGTTTCGGCTGAAGAATTCTTGCGGCTTGCGAAGGATGCTAGCGGTCTCTTGAAGTATAAGGACCGCTACATCGAATACACATCGGATGATCTGGCGCTTTTGCAGCAGCGCTTGGATGAACATGAAAAGAAAAATGCACTGGGGGCTATTGCTGCGGATTCTGCGGAGAATGCCGACGGTGATTCGGAAACTCACGAAGGCGATTCCGAAGCCGAAAACTTTATTCCTTCGACGGCGAAACTGATTCAGGCATGCCTCACGGGTAAATGCGATGACATTCCCGTGAACATGACCGACGGCTTGAAGCAACAGTTTGATTCTTGGCGCGGCGAAACCGAAATCGCCTTGCCGCAGAACTTGAATGCGACACTTCGCCCCTATCAGGAACGTGGCTATTTCTGGATGTACAAGAACCTGGAAATGGGCTTTGGCTGCATTCTGGCCGATGATATGGGCCTCGGTAAAACGCTTCAGGTAATAGCCTTCTTGCTGAAGATGAAGCAGGACGGCCGCCTGAATGAGGGGCGCGCACTCGTCGTTGTGCCGGCAGGCCTTTTGTGCAACTGGCAGATGGAAGTCAAGAAGTTTGCACCGGAACTGACCGTGTTTACTTATCACGGGGCTTCGAGAAAATTGGACAAGTTCAATGCAGACTTGTTGATTACGACTTATTCGACTTGTCGATTGGATTTCAAGAAGCTGGAAAAGCTGAACTGGCAGGTTGTGGTCATTGACGAAGCCCAAAACATCAAGAATGCCGACAGCGAGCAGAGCCGAAAGATTCGCGCCTTCAGGGCGCCCATGAAGATTGCCATGAGTGGCACTCCGGTGGAAAACCGCCTTATGGAATTCTGGACCATTATGGATTTCTGCAACCGCGGCTTTTTGCCCTCGGCAAATGAATTCCGCGACAAGTACGAGACGCCTATCCAGAAAAATGCGAACCAGGCCGTTGCAGACCGCTTCAAGAAAATTACAGGCCCCTTCATGTTGCGCCGCATGAAGACGGACAAGAGCATTATCAGCGACTTGCCCGATAAAATTCAGCAGAATGAATATGCTGCTCTCACGCGCTCCCAGGCGGCGTTGTACAAGCGTACGCTCGATGAGTTCATGAAAGAATTACAGATGCTTGAAGAAGGCGCTTCTATTGATATTAATGAAGAGGTGCTGGCTGAAGTTGCAAATACTTCTGGCGCGTCGAATGCAGCGGGCGATTCCCATAGCCTCTTCAAGCGTAAGGGCTTGATTCTCCAGATGATTCTGGCGCTGAAGCAAATTTGCAACCATCCGCGAACTTATCTGAAGGCGGGGGAGGCGAAGGTCGAAGATTCTGGAAAGCTTTCCATGCTTCTGGATTTGTTGCGCTCGATTCAGGATCAGGGTGAAAAGGCAATTATCTTTACCCAGTTCCGCGAAATGGGCGAGCTCTTGAAGGAAACTCTGGATCGCGAACTTGGCATTACAGCAGATTTCTATCATGGAGGCTGCACGCAAAACCAGCGCAACGAAATGGTGCGCAAGTTCCAGGAAGACCCGGAAGTCAAGGTGCTGATTCTTTCGCTGAAGGCGGCGGGTACGGGCCTTAATTTGACCGCCGCTTCCCAGGTGATTCATTACGACCTTTGGTGGAACCCGGCGATTGAGGCGCAGGCCACTGACCGTGCCTTCCGTATCGGGCAGACGAAGAATGTCCAGGTGCACCGCTTTATTACCAAGGGAACCTTCGAAGAAAAAATCGATGCCCTGTTGGAAGCCAAGAAGGCGGTTGCCCAGATGACGGTGAATGCCGGCGAAACTTGGCTCGCCGACATGGACGATAAACAACTGGGCGAAATCTTTGCCTTAGATTCCGCCCCGGTTTTATAAGCTGTATTTATATCGCTTTATTTAATATTTGCCTTAATCGACTGTATGCCGCTCTTGCTCTTGACGCGGATAATATAGTGCCCGTCGGTGATGTTCTGGAGCGAAACGTCGTTTGTATTTGCAGACTTAATCGTTTTCATGACCATATTGCCCATGATATCGAAAACCTGTATGCTTGCGACTTCGTTCGTGGCAATGTAAAGATGCTTGTCTTCGACGCTTAGGCCAAATGCTGGCTTTTGGATGGTTGCGATAGCCTCGGTACCATTGCTGAGTTTGTAATTCGATAAGGTAACTGCGTCGTCGGTTCCAGAAACGGCTACGGTTAATGTGGCCGATGAGCCTGTTGCCGTGAAATCGCATGTAATGGTTGTGGTCTTCTTGGAAATGTCGAAGGCATCGGAGCAAAGTTTTTGATCTCCGCTTGTAACCTTAACCGAAATGGCTGCTTCTTCATTCTCGGTTGCAACCTCGAAACTGACGACATAGTCTTCTCTCTTGGTAAGAGAAATGTCGCGTGTGATAATGCGCTTCTTGCCAGAAAGAGATGTGCCCAAGATGACACCATCGGCGGTGTTGTTGGACAATACGGTGTTTTCGGAATTCCAATCGGCACTTACAACAATGCTTTGACTAGAACTGCTTGCGATTGTTTTGCTGGAGCTGCTTATGGTCGGAATGATTATGGCAGAAGAGCTACTGACGATGGCTTTGCTCGAACTGCTGACAATCTTTTGACTGGAGCTGCTGAGTGCCTTGCTGGAACTGGATGCCGGCTTGGAGCTGGAGCTCGGAATTATTGTAGAACTGCTGGAGGATTTCGGTGTGACGGTCCCGGCGCATGCAGTGTAATCGCTGTAGCCCGGAAGGTTGTCAAATACGTTGGTGTTTAACCATGTGCCGCTCTTGGAATAGCTCCAGGTTGTAGAGGTCGGCCTTGTGGTTGCGCTGAAGTATGAACCGCCCTGGCCGTCGCCCCCATAAAGTCCGCTCACGTCTTCGGTCAAGTTGGTGAGTGACCAGTTTGCAGACGAAAGCTTGTGGGTGTTCATCCAGGTTTGCCAAGTTGTATTGGAGCTTGCGACGGCGCCTTTCCCGTCGGCATTGATCGTTCCCCATTCGCTAACGAAAACGGACAAACCGGCGTTCATTGCCTTGACGGCGTTTGCGCCTTCAACGGATGTGGAATGGGAACCGGCATAATAGTGGAATGCGTAGGCAGTGTTGTTGTATTTGTCGGTAACCTTTGAATTGATTGCTGCGTTTGGCTGTTGATCCCACATCGGGGTGCCTACGATAATCAAGTTGTCAGAATATTCTCGAATGACGGATATGACCTGGTTCGCATAGGTTTTGATGCTGCTCCATCCTAGGAATTCGCCACCAAATTCGATTTCCGAACAATCTCCGGATCCGCCTGTGATGCAGGCAGGTTCGTTAAAAATTTCGAAAATCACGTTGTCGTATTCGCCCCATTTACTTGCCATGCGGGTAAAGAATGTCTTGGCGCTGGTAACGTCTTCGTGGGCTCTGTGGCTATGATAGTCGATGATTACGTAAATGTCGTTGTCGATTGCGGCTTGAACCACTTCGTCCATCAAATTTTGGTAGTAGAGAGTGCTGGTAAAGTAGTTCCCGTCACCCCATTCTTCATCGACGCCCATTGCGGCGCGGATAAGTTGAATGTTGTGCTCCTTGACCATTCGTGTAATGACGTCCGCATCCCAGAATGCGGCAGAAGCTTCGTTAATACTCCAGAAGAGGCTCATACCCTTGACTTGTACTTCTTTTCCGCTGACGCTCCAGGTGGGACAAGATCCGTAAATGCGTCCTAAACCGGATGCGTTGGTGCCTGTCTGTAATTGCCCGTATTGGGCGACAGGGCCGACTCGTTTGCCATTCTGCTGGGTAGAGGAGCTGGATTTCGGAGTGATGGTGCTGCTAGAGGATGTGGGGGTGACTCCGCCGCAGCTGATGGGCTGCTTGTCGATAATGACCCATGGAATGGCGAATCCGCCGTATTGTGTTCCTCCGTTGATAAAGAAAATGGCTTTGGTGTCGGTTGGACCACAATATTCATAAGTTGTTCCTATGAATTCATCGTAATCGCCGTAATAGTTTTCGAACTCTTCGGCAAAATAGGTGTTGAATTCGTTATCTAGAACGCCCATTTGGACCGCGCGCCCTTCGACTCCGTATTCATCGTAAGAATAGAACCCTGTTTCTATGGTGTAGGCGTAGCCTTTTTCCATGGTGATGGTTCTTTTGAGCTGGATATCCCATTCGTCGAAATTGTTGCCGTTGGACCAGAATTCGGCAACGTAGTCCCCGGCGTCGTTCAGGTTTATTTTAATGGAACCTAATTCGGCTGTTGTATAGTATTCAGTGTTGAAGTACTTGGTCCATCCTGATATGGCGGCAGTTTCGTTAAATTTGCCATATCCGTTTAGTGCATCAGCGGCATTGGCCATGGCCGCTGCGGTTATGATTGTGCAAACTATAGTTTTGCTTAATTTCATACACATCCCTTTGTCTTTTTTAAACACCATTACTGAAAGATAACTTTTTTTTACATAATTTCCAACAAAAATATTGAGTTTTGTTTACAAATGTGATGAAAGTCATTGACGATTGTTAACTATTGTTTTACATTTCCTCTTTGAATAATTTTTTGAAAAGAGGAAAGTAATGAAAAAATCACTTTTTCTGCTAGTTCCGGCAGCTTTTGGCATGTTGACGCTGAGTGCTTGCTTTGACGAGTCGTCGACATCGGGTTCTTCGGAATCAAATCAGAGCGCCTGTTCGCTCAATCCTTCCGAAACGGGGCTCGAAATTACCTGTAATAACGAAAGCTACGGCTTCCTTAAGACTTCGTCTGCTGGTGTGTATGGCTCCTGCGGTGCCGAAGCTTTAAGAGACGATTCCGGATTCAAGCTGGTTTGCGGCGGTGATTCTGTCGGTGTTGTATATAATGGTAAGGCCGGCCGTAATGGTGTGAATGGTGATAATGGCTTAAATGGCCAGAATGGTGAAAATGGCACATCCTGCGAAGCCAAGAAGGTTGAAAGTGGTTTTGAACTGTTCTGTGGCGAAAAGAAGGTTGGCTTGATCCCGAACGGACATTCTTGTACGGTTTCCAAAACAGACGGAGCTTCCGTGATTTCTTGTGAAGACGGAACTGAGGCCACCGTTTTGAACGGCATTAATGGAACTAATGGAAAGAATGGTACTAACGGCATCAATGGAACGAGTTGTACGACGAGTTCTTTAAAGTCGTCTGATATTAATGGTACATATGCTACAATCACTTGCGGAACGACGACTGTTAAAATTTACGACGGTGCCGAGGGTGAACAGGGCGAACAGGGTGAACCTGGCGAAAACTGCACTGTTTCCAAGAACACGACGACGGGCGTGACGACCATTACCTGCGGCGAATATGTGGCCACGGTAAGTGACGGTAAAAATGGTGCTGCCGGCGAGGATGGCGAAAACTGCACTGTTTCCAAGAATACGACGACGGGCGTGACGACCATTACCTGCGGTGACGATGTAGCTAAGGTATATGATGGTGAAAATGGTGCTGCCGGTGCGAAGGGTGATGCTGGTTATAGCTGCTCTGCCACGAGTGCCGTTGGATATTCGGTCATTTCTTGCCAGACTGGTGTTGAAGATGACAATCCGGTTTACAAAATTGATACGGTTCTTGCTGCCGGCTATGCCAAGTGCCTTGATGCAGAAGATGCTGTGACGGGTATTTACAACACCTTGACTCAACAATGCGAAGCAGGCGTTATTACTCCGTTCAATTGTGGCTCAACCATGATAGATGAAGAAACGCAGTTCTGTGAAAATGGCAAGGCTTATAATAAAAATGATTATTTGACCGCCGCAACGACTTATCCGATGGCAACCTATGGTAAGTGTGATGACGATGAATCCGATCCGGAAAACGTGGTTGTTGGTGAATACTATTTGAAGGCTTCTCAATATTGCGTGGGTACGGTTGCTACTGAAAAGTATCAGGAATGTGGCGGCCTCCTCTATAATGCTACAACGCATTTCTGCGAAGGAACTTCTCTGTATGCTCTTTGTGGCGGTTTAACTTATAATCCGACTACTGAATTCTGTGCTGCTGATGCCAAGTACGAAAAGTGCGGCGGTGCAACTTATGATCCGGCTGCAGAATTCTGCGTTGGTACGACCACGTATGATTTGGCTACTTACGGTCCTTGTGGTGATACGTATTATACAATCGCTACGCAAACTTGCGAAGATGACGTTCCCACTGATATAGACCCCTAGCATAATGGCAAAAGAATTTTAAAACAGGAGTAAATCAACTTATGAAACTCAAACTCGCATTTGGAATCGCATCTGCCGCTATGCTGCTTAGTGCTTGCGGCGATGATACCGTTACAAACATTACGGACGAAGCAAAGTCCAAGGGCACAATCACGCTCAAGGTCGTGGATAACAGCACGGGCCTTGCCATTGATTCTGCAGAAGTCTATTCTCTCATCGATGCCGAAACGGAATATACGGACTCGGTGGGTGTCACCACTTGGACGAAAAACGCCATCGGTGATTACGAATACACCATTGTCAAAAAAGGCTATGCTACCCGTACGTATACGGCCCTGCTTCAGGAAAATAGCCAGGGCGATGTCGCTCGTGTCGAAGACCGTATCGAAATCATTCCCATGTACAAGGAAGGCGTTTCGGTTAAGGGTACGGTGTTGCTGAAGGATCCCCAGAACGGTAACCTTTCTGCAGCAAAGAACGTGAAGGTCGTTCTCTCTTACGATAACACCTTCATCGTTCCGTCTGAAATTACTACCGTGACCGATACTTCGGGCGTGTATGAATTCAAGAACCTTGCCGAAGGCCTTGCCTATTCTGTTAAGGTTCCCCAGGTTTCTGTGGATGACAAGACCTACGCTTCTGAAGAACGTAAGGCGGTCAATGCGGAACTTCGCAATGGCGAACAGCGCGTTCTTGAACCGGTGACCATGTCCATTGTGGGCCTGACTCCGGAACTCATCAAGGACAACCTGCAGACCCTTGAAACCGATGACAATGTGAAGCTTTCCTTCTCGACGGCCTTGTTGGCAGACTCCGTGTCTACGGCATGGAAGGTCTACAAGGGCGCTTACAACTACATTGTTGGCGAATATGATGTGGTTTACCCTGATCTTGTTATCGGTAGCAATACGGAAGTGCTGGTCACCGCATCTTTGGATGACGATGACAGAACCGTGGTAATCAAGCCTGTTTCTGAAAAGTGGACCAAGCTTGCAACCTATACGGTTGTGGGTACTGTGTACACCAACGAAGGCAAGAGCGTTCGTATTACCAAGAAGTTCGTGCCGGGTAGCACCGTTTCTAGACCCGACTTGATCAAGGGCCTGGTTGCCGAAGACTATTATGGTCGCTATATCGCCTTGCGCTGGACTAAGGGCGAAAACGAAGTCAAGGGCTACAAGGTGTTCTTCCAGACTAGCGAATCCGCTGACTTTGAAGAATACAAGGCTTGGAGCACCGGAGAACTTCCCATAGACTCTACTTCTTGCAAGAAAGAAACGAACGTGATGTATTGCGTGCAGTACGAAGAATTCGGTAACTCTAGCCGCCAAGAAACCAATTACAATTACTTCTGGTATACGGATTCTTCCAGGACTGAAGTGACTTCAATGGATGATTATGACACCTATGAATATACCTTCACTTGGACAAAGTCTTCTGCTCTGGATTCAGTGACTTGCACGGTTCCGTATGGTTATTCGTATTCGACATATTGTGCTGATTATGATGATGCGTATGGATCTTATACGAACTATTCGGGAAGTTACGATGCAGATGATCATTACATCTATACATACAAGTGGCGCTTTAACAAGGCTCTTGCCGAACCGGTGACCTGTACTTCGAAAAACTCCAGCTATCTTAGCATGGCTAATGAATGCTATGAAGTATATGCCGAGATTGGAACGGCTCCGACAACTACGACACATTACTATGTAACGGCTTACACGGATTCCGTGTCCTGCACAACTAAGTATGATCAGACTATGTATATGAATGACTCGAAGTGTGCTGACAATGCAGATAAGTATGGCGCATACGACCGCTCCAGTATTGATCATAACTACTACTGGTACAGAGAATACGCTTCCATCAAGCCCACCGCCGAAAGTGACCGCGCCTTTGTCTCTACATCAAGCGTGATTCGCTCCGGTACGGAATGGGTCAAGTTCATTGTGCTCCCGTACGTGATTGTGGACGGCGATACGGTTACGGCTGACGCTGTTGCTGCAACTCCGAGCAAGTTCGAAGTTAAAACGGAAAAAGAATAAGCAACTAATCAATAGGTAACAACATGAATAAAAAGGTTTTAATTCTTTTATCGTCTGCCACCGTATTGATGACGGGTTGCATGGAAGATGAAGTTGTCAATGCAACTGATGAAGCCAAGACTAATTCTACAATCACGATGAAGATTGTGGATTCCAAGTCTGGTCTCCCGATTGATTCGGCTGTGGTTTATTCGGAACTGGATCAGGATACGCTCTATTCTGATTCCATGGGCGTTGTCACATGGGAAAAGAATGCTATCGGTGATTACCGCTACATTGTTTCTAAAGAAGGCTATGCTCACCAGATTGCAAATATCTCTATCGAAGAATCCGGCAAGGGCAACACTGCCCGCGTGGCCGACAGGATTCTGCAGGTGGATTTGCATAAGGAAGGCGTTACCGTTAACGGAACCGTTCTTCTGAAGGATACCAAGACTGATAACTTGACTGCCGCTTCCAAGATTCCGGTGGTCATCAAGTATGTCAACGGTGAAGTCTATCCGTCTGAAATCAAGACGACCACCGATGCTTCCGGCGTGTTCTCCTTCAAGAACCTTGCCGAAAACTGCGACTACCAGATTGTGGTTCCGCAGGCAGAAATCGATGGCCAGACCTATGAGGCCCGCAATGCCGACGAACTGGTTGTGGGTGGCCTTCGCGCCGGTGAAGTTCGTAGCATGAACCAGATTACCATGGAAGTGGTGGGTCTGCTTCCGGAACTGATCCGTACGAATTTCGCGACCCTGGATACCATTGACGAAGATGCCGACATTTTCCTTACCTTCTCGACGGATCTTGTGGAAGATTCCGTTGAAAATGCCTGGTTGGTTTACAAGGGCGGAGTTGCCAATGTAGAAGCTGGCCGCTGCGAAGGTGGTGCCCAGGTGTTGGTGGCTTCGGGACTTGACCGTGATGGTAGAACTGTCATGATCAATTCCATTTCCAACAAGTGGAACCGTTCCACCTATTGCCTTGAAGGTTCCGTTTACACGAAGGAAGGTCGTTCCAAGAAACTGGCTGTAAACTTTACGCCGGGTTCTCTTTCTGGTCGTCCTTCTAACGTGACCAAGATTATCTTCGACGATACGGAAAATAAGCTTTCTTGGACGGTGTACAAGAACGAAATTGCCGGTCTTTCTGGCTATAAGATCTTCTATAGGACAGATCGTATGGCAGATGCCCTTGAATTCAGGGATATTACCGACAATAGGACCACCGAAATCAATATCAATCTTTATGACAGTCGCTTTGAAGACGCAACCCGCGTATACTTCTACGTGCTGCCCTATGCCGAAATTAACGGCAAGATTGTTACTTCTGACGTGAGTGACGAAGACCTCCTGACGAAGAAGGTGGACCTCGTTACTGGCGATGAGTAATTCAAGATAGGTTTAAATAAAAGGGCGAGGCTTAGGCCTCGCCCTTTCTGTATAATCTGTATATAAAAGAAATCCGGTCGATGGACCGGATTTCTCTGCTTTGTCAAGCATCCCGGCGAGACACTCCAACCTGCCGGGATTCCACACGAAACTTACTTCAGAATCACCTTCTGAATGAATTTCTGGCTGCCCTGCTTAACCATGAGCATTGCCGGGCCGCGGTAGTCGCTGGAAAGTTCCACGCGGTTCATGCCCTTGCTTGCGGTGAAGCTCTGCTGGGCGATCACCTGGCCGAGGCTGTTGAGGAGCATTGCCTTGGCCGGTGCCGTAGTGGCCGCGCTGAAGGATGCGGTGACCATACCCGGCTGCACATTGACGAACATCTTGGAGGCTGCGGCAACTGTTGCGGGCTTGATGGCGGAGCTGCCGCTGACGGAGACGATTTTGCCGGTTGCGGTGCCTTCGAGCTGCGGTTTCGTGTCGAAATCGTCAATAATTTCGGTGGAACCGTCGGCCTTGATGCCCTTGATATAGTCGATGGTGATTGTGCCGGATACCTGTGTACCGTAGAGGTTCAAACCGATTGCGTTGGTGGAGTTGAGGCCTGTGGGTTCGGTGCGGAAATCCGTCCACATGATCTTGAATGTTTGGAATGTAGAGGCGCTGAGTTGCTGGTCGGCCTGTTCCAAAACGTTGGCGTCGAACCAAGCCCATTTATCACCGGTCATCATGAACAGGTCCATGGAGGTCCAGCCGTATTCGCCACAATCCTTTGCAGCGTCGGTGCAGGGGCCTGCGCTAGCGACGGAACCCTTCATGCTGATTTCGAGGCCTACATACTTGGAAAGATCCTTGGCGGAAGCGGAGAGGTTGATGCGGAGAGTGCCGGTTTCGCTAGAGTCGGACGTTGCGGTTGTGTAAGTGACTTCGACTGCCTTGCCGCCTTCGGGAAGGTCCGGATTCTGGTTGACGAGGGAATCAATGGAGCCGCCCGGGAGTGCGGCTTGACCGTAAGCTTCGCGCATGGCGTTGAGAGTTTCGACGTCGGTAATGTCGCCCACGTTGCCACCGAACTTGCTTACCTGGCGGCGAATGATGGTGAAGTTGCCATCGCCTTCGTCACCGGTATCCCACACGCAGGGAACGAGACCGTTCTTCTTTGCTGCGGCGACCGTGTAGCCGTACCAAGCGGCACGAGCCTTCAGGTGAGCCTTCAGATTGTCACCGGTGAGGGAGAAACGCTTGACGGCACCCATTTCACCGATCACGACAGGAATGCCCTTGTCGTAGAAACGGCTCTTGAGACCGCTGAACAGCTGGTCAATGGAACTCTTGGAACCGAGGGCAGAACCGGAGCAGGTGTGTGCAGCGTCGTTGCCCGGAGTCTGGTCTTCCCAGTAGTAGAACATCTTGCCCCAGTCTTCGTCACCGCTGGTCATCAAGGAGAACTGATACGGATAGAAGTGGACTTCGGCCATGGTGTAACCTTCGCCGGCCGGGTCGGTCGGGTACATCGAGGCGAGGAGCGGGGACTTGTCGATTTCGGTACGCGGAGACTGCACGACCACGATACGGGTGGCGTTGTTGCCGCCGGTAGAACGCACTGCCTTGAGGCATGCTTCGTGGAACTGCTTGAGAACCTGCATACGGGCTTCATCGAATGCCCACTGGCCGTTATCGGAGCCGCCGTTCCACGGGTCGTTTACGCCCGGTTCGTTGGCGGAGGCAAAAATAAGGTGTTCGTCGTATTCGGCGAACTTGGTGGCAATCTGCTTCCAGTAGCTTTCCTGCTTGGCAGCGACTGTTGCAGCGGAGCTATTCACGAGGCCGGTCTTGTCGTAGCCTTCGCCATCAAAAACGTGGTCTTCGAGCCAACCACCATCCCAGTGGCTGTTCAAAATGGCATACATGCCGTTGTTAATCACGAGGTCGACGACCGTCTTTACGGAATCGAGCCAGCCGGCGTTAATGGTGCCGTTAGAAGCGTGGCTGTCCCATGCGCAAGGAATACGCACGGTGTTGAAACCGGCGTCCTTGATTGCCTTCACGTAGGCGGCATCCGGGAAAGGGTTGCCCCAAAGGGTCGGATTTTCGGGAACTTCCATCGTGTTGCCGATGTTGTAGCCGAGACCCATGTCGGGGTAGATTTCGGTTGCCTTGGGGAGGGCAAATGCTGCAGTGCTTGCAAGCAGCGTCATGCCGCAGGCGATTCCGAAGATTCCGTAAAGTTTCATTTTATGCTCCTTTTGGGGTTGCCCCCGTTATTTAAGCCTTAGATAACCAAACATCTTAGTCTTTGTATTGAAATTAAATTCTGCGGGTGTTGATGTAAATAAAATAGTGTTGGCGTTGAAAAATTGCGGTGCTGAATTCTCAACAAATGTAAACTGGTGATTACAATTAGAAATAAAAATTGCCGATTTTACGCGAAAATCGGCAATTATGGTTTATGGAGATGTTTCAACAAGGTGTAGAGTTTTTTATCTCACTCCAACGACCAGAGTCTTGTTGGCGCTCTTGGCGAGATACACGCCTTGGTGGAGGCCCGCAAGCGAAAGTTCTTGGCGTCCGCTCCTTTTTTGGGTGGCTCGAATCAGGTTTCCGGTGGCGTCAAACAGGCGGATGGGCTTGTTGGAATAGAGCATATTGCCGTGGCGGGTAAATTGTACTGAGGTGTTTAAGCCTGCCAAGATTGTTGTTGTGGGATCACTAGAACTGGAGGCCACTTCGCTGGAACTGGAAGCCGGTTCGCTGTTGCCGCCGGTAATAAAGTCTTCTACATGAGTGACGCCGGTGTTGTTGTAGTTGCCGAGGTTATATACGCTGCGCATGGCGTTGATAACGTCCGTTTCGAGAACCTTGCCCACCGGTGAAGACTGGCGGCGAATGTAAGCCATGTTGTCATAGCCGGTATTGCTTTCGTTACCCATGTCCCAGAGAATTGGGGTAAGGCCGTATTGCTTGGCGGCAGAAACTACGTCTTTGTGCCATTGCACGCGGCCCTGCTTGTGAAGGTTCAGGTCGGAGCCGCTCAATTCCGGAGTGCGGACGTTAGCGCCAAATTCGCCCACGATGACCGGGTAGCCCTTGTCCACGTAGTTCGTCTTCATTTTGGCGAACTGTTCCTGCGGATGGATGATGCTTCCGATCTTGGAATCGACGGAACCCGCCCAAGCATTGTAGCCCGCGTTGCGCTTGGGTTCGCTAGCCTTGGTGTAGTCTCCGTAGTAGTACTGAGGCTGAATGGGTTCGCTTGCACCCCAGTCCTGCTGGCTAGTCATAAGCGTGTACTGGTACGGATCGTAGTAATGCACTTCGAACATCAGGCGACCTTCGACCTTGTCTTTCGGGAAGGTGCTTACCGGTGCGTTTGCGACAGATTTGTCAATATCGGTGTTGAGGCCCTGGATAATCAAGGTGCGGGTTTCGTTGTTGCCGCCCGTAGCGCGGACCGCATCAATGAATGTCTGGTAGTAGTGCATGAGCGTGGACACATGCTGCGGAGTCCACGTATTCACATTCGGGCCGGGTTCGTTGGCGCCTGCAAATAGCAAACGTTCGTTATAATCCTTGAACTTGTTTGCAATCTGCGTCCAGTAAGTCTTCATCTTGTTGTCAATCGTCTGGTCGACGCTTGTGCCGATGTTGCTCTGGAACCAACCACCTTCACCTTCGTGGTGAATGTTCAAAATCGTATAGAGGCCTGCGCGCATGGCGTAATCAACGACCGTCTTCACGGAATCGAGCCAGGTTTCGGTGACTTTGCCGCCACTCGTGTGGCTATCCCAAGCGCAAGGGATACGCACCGTGTTGAAGCCTGCCGCCTTCACGGAATCGAGTAAGGCCTGAGTCGGGTAGGGGTTGCCCCATAAAGTCGGGTTATTCGGCACTTCCATTGAGTTTCCGATATTGAAACCCATGCCCATTTTGGCTTGGACTTCCTTGGCGGTGGGAAGTGTCGCTGCGGTCGCAGAAAGGGTTCCTGCGAGGGCAAAGAGGGCGGTTTTGGCAAGAATATGCTTCATTTTCGGTCCTTTTTCAGAATACTCCCTTAATTTATACCGAAAAATTTGAAACATATTGTATAATCATCACACCCGTTCAAAAACTATTGAACGGCTTACAACGTACGAAAAGATTTGGTTACTTAATGTGCTTCTAACCAGTTCTCGCCGAAGCCAACACTTGCGACGAGAGGAACCTTGAGCTGCATGGCGCCTTCCATCTCGGATTTCACCATCTGGGCCATCGCTTCCACCTGGTCGCGGGGGCATTCGAATACGAGTTCATCGTGCACCTGCAGCATCATTTTGAGCGGCAAGTTTTCTTCGTTGATTCGTTTTTGAATGCGGATCATCGCAATCTTGATGAGGTCTGCGGCGGAGCCTTGGACGGGAGTATTCACGGCCATGCGCTCGGCCATCTGCGATTCCATGCGGTCGCTGCTATCGATGCCTGCAATGTAACGGCGGCGGCCCGAAAGCGTTTCGACATAACCGTCGCGGTGGGCGGCCGCCTTGATGTCTTCGATGTATTGCTGTACGCCCTTGTACATGTCGAAGTAGCCGGTGATAAAATCCTTTGCCTGCGACATCGGAATTTTCAAGTCGCGGCTTAAGCGGAAGGCGGTCATGCCGTAGAGCACGCCAAAGTTCACCACCTTGGCGTCGCGACGCATGTCGCTGTTGACTTCGTCGAGTTTGACGCCGTAAATGGCGGCGGCGGTGCGGGCGTGAATGTCGATGCCTTCCTTGTAGCTTTCAATAAGCGCTTCGTCTCCGCTTAAGTGGGCGAGCATGCGCAATTCAATCTGCGAGTAGTCTACGGCGAGAATGACGTTGTCTTTGTTTTGCGGCACGAAGGAAGCACGAATCTTTTTGCCGAGGTCGCTGCGTACGGGAATGTTTTGCAGGTTCGGATCGCGGCTAGAGAGGCGGCCCGTTGCCGTGCCCCACTGGATAAAGCTTGTGTGGATGCGCTTGGTGTCCGGATTCACCAGCGTTGGAAGCACCGTGATGTAGGTGCTCTGCATTTTCTTGAGTTCGCGGTATTCGATGACGGCGAAAACAATCGGGTGCGGCGCCTTGTAACTGAGTTCTTCGAGAACGACGGCGTCGGTACTGCGCTTCTTGATTTCAGGTAGTCCGAGCGTATCGAAAAGAACTTCGCCAAGTTGCTTGGGCGAGCCGATGTTGAATTCGAAACCGGCCATGTCGCAGATTTCTTTTTCCAAGTTTTCGATGCGGCGCTGCAGTTCCTGCTCTAGCGTCTTGAGGGAGGGAACATCGATGGCGACGCCCACAGACTCCATCTGGTACAGCACCTTGAGCAGAGGCATTTCTTGCTCGAAGAAATACTTCACGTAATCGAGCTTTTCTAGCTCGCGGCGGAGCGGTTCCCACAGGCGAAGCGTATAGACGGCATCTTCGGCGCCGTATTCAGTTGCGTCCTTGATGTTTACGCGGTTGAAGGTAATCTGGTTCTTGCCGCGGCCAATCAAGTTCTCAATCGGAATCATTTCGTGCTGCAGGCGTTGCATCACCTGGTTGTCGAGGCCAAGACCCGATTGTCCCGGCGAAAGCATCCAGGCCGCAATCAGCGTGTCGATGAGGTTTGCGTTATCGATAGCGCTTTGTGGAATCTTGAAGGTGCGGGCGAGAACGTGCAAGTCGAATTTCGCGTTATGGAAAACGAGTTCTCGAGGTTTATCGGTGCCGGCGACAGGCGCATTGTCGGCGATGAATTCGCTGAACCATGCCTTGACCTTGTTCAAGTCATAATTGCCCTTGGGGCCTGTCGGCAGCGGGAATCCGATTTCGTCGGAATGTCCCAGCGGAATGTAGTATCCCTTGGCGGGGTCTGCCGAAAGGCAAAGTCCCACGAGGTTGCATTGCATCGGATCGAGTCCGTCGGTTTCGGTGTCGATGCCCACAGTGCTTGCGGCGGCAAATTCGGCCTTCATCTGCTCGAAAATTTCATCGGTATCGACGCAGATATAAGTCGGCGGCACATCGACCGGGAAGTCTGCGCTTACTACGGCGTCTCCATTTGCCGAGTCGCCACTTTCCGTGCCATCGCTTTCGCGCACAAAGCCCGTCTTGCTCGGAATGCCTTCCAAAAGGCGGAGCAGGCTGTTGATTTCGTGATCCTTGAACATCTGTGCCAAGGTGTCCACGTGCAGGCCGTTGTATTCCAGCGTGTCGAGGTTTCCGCTAAAGGCGCGCTTGGTTTGTAGCGTCACCAGTTCGCGGCTGAGGAATGCCTTTTCGCGGTTGTTTTCCAGATTGTCGTGCAAGCCCTTCTTGGTCACTTTATCCAGGTTTGCGTAAAGATTGTCCATGTCGCCAAAGTCATTCAGCAACTGGATGGCGGTTTTCGGACCCACCTTCGGGACGCCGGGAACGTTATCGCTGGCGTCGCCCATGAGCGCCAAGTAGTCGCGGATTTTTTCGGGTGGAAGACCGTATTTTTCAAGAACCTGTTCCGGGCCAAAGTCGATGCCGTCGGCGCCTTTCGTCAAATGGAAAAGATGGATCTTGTCGGTTACGATTTGCGACATGTCCTTGTCTTTACTTAAAATCACCACATGGTCAAAGCCTGCTTCGACAGCTGCCATGGCAGTACTTGCCATCACGTCGTCGGCTTCGTAACCCGGTTCCGACAAGAGCGGAATTCCGCTTGCTTCTAGACTTTCGCCAAGGAGCGGCATCTGTGCTGCCATCTCTTCGGGCATGGGCCCGCGATTCGCCTTGTAGTCGGGATAAAGTTCGTGCCTGAATGTCTTCGTGTGCGCCACGTCGCGTGCAATGGCGAAATGCGTCGGCTTGTGCTTTGCAAGAATGCGGAGTACTGCGCCCCAGTAACCGTGCATCATCGAAACCTCTTCGCCCTGGCTGTTTTTCAGCGGGTTCTGCGAATAGGCGTAAAACATGCGGAACGCAAGCGCGTAAGAGTCGAGCAAAAGTAGAGTCTTTTCAGGCATACTTTGAATGTAGAAAATTTGTATATTGGATTTATGTAAAAAAGGAGTTGAATATGCAATCGAGAGTTAAAGAAGCAGTCATTTTGGCCGTGGCCATTTTGTGCTTGGGTGTATTTTTCTATCGGGCTCAAATTGATGTCAAGGATCGCGACCGCGTGGTATTTGTGCGCGGACTTGCTGAACGCGAAGTTTCGGCTGATTTTGTGATTTGGCCGATTGTATACAAAGAGGTGGGCAATGATCTTGCCGAGCTTTCTGCAACGTTACAGTCCAAGTCGCAGATACTTGAAAAGTTCCTGCTCGAAAACGGCGTGAAAAAAGAAAATATCACTTACTCGACCCCGGCCATTGTCGATGTCGATGGCGAGTTATATACTGGCGGTAATCATGCTTATCGTTATGTCGCGACAGCTGTTGCGACGGTGGCTACGAATAATGTGGAACTTGTCCGTAAGGCCATGGAAAAACAGGGCGAACTCCTGAAACATGGAATCGCCTTTAGCGGTGGCGATTACCAGTACCGTACCGTCTATAGCTTTAATGGTCTCAACGAAATCAAGCCCGCCATGATTGACGAGGCTACTAAGAATGCAAGGAGTGCTGCTGAAAAGTTTGCGAAGGATTCCGATAGCAAACTGGGCAAAATCAAAACGGCAACGCAGGGTGTGTTCTCCATTGAAGACCGCGACGAAAATACGCCCTACATCAAGAAGGTCCGTGTCGTAACGAACGTGCAGTATTTCTTGGAAGATTAAAAAGAAGGGGGAATGCCTTCCCCTCGCTTCAGCCTTGCCCAGTGTGTCATCCTGAGCGTAGGCGCAAAGCGCCGAAGTCGAAGGATCTAGGGCAAGTCTTCCGCTTCCCTTTCTAGCGGGGCTTCAGACGCCAGCCCGCAACGCCTGGCTTTTTTTCTTTATGGACTCGCTTAGCTTAGTTTCATCGGCCATAGTCTACCTCCTTATACCTATAAACTGAATGTGATCGATTTTCATTTCGTTTTCGGGATTTGGGGCCTTGTCGCATTGAAAATCAGTTCCTTTGCCCTTGCCATGAATCCGTCTTGGATTGAGCTTTCGTAGCCTTTTTTGGGAAAAATACGGCTCGGCTTGACAGAACCCGCCCAAAAACCGCAGCCAATTTACAGCCAATAAAGATTTTTAACGCAGCAATACGGAAAGGCTTGACAGAGTCTTTAAAATAGTGTACATTTGTGTATGTGTTACAAGGAGGTTTTGCAATGAAATTAGAGGGCTTTGGAATTTTTGTCGATGATATGGCGACGATGGTCCGCTTTTACAGAGATGTCTTGAGCTTTGAAATCAAGGAAGACGAAAATACGTCCAATGTTTTTCTCATAAAGGACGGCGTTTTGTTCCTGCTGTTCCGAAAGTCCGATTTTGAAAAAATGACAAGCCAAAAGTTCGCTTACTGCAAAGGCGTCAACGGGCATTTCGAAATTGCATTGGGTGTCGCTAACTACGCTGAAGTAGATGAAACGTATGCCAAAGTCACAGCCGCAGGTGCAAAAAGCATCATGGCGCCGACTACGGAACCGTGGGGACAACGCACTTGCTACATCGCCGACCCCGAAGGGAATCTGGTGGAAATTGGATCGTTTGTCAAGGAGTAAGCATGCCTTTTGACTTTAAAAAAGAATATAAAGAATTCTATATGCCGAAAGGCAAGCCTGAAATCGTCACCGTCCCGAAGATGAACTATATCGCGGTGCGTGGTAAGGGCAACCCGAACGAAGAAGATTGCGAATACAAAAAGTCCATTGAACTTCTGTATGGAGTCGCCTACACGATTAAGATGAGCAAGAAGGGTAATCACAAAATCGACGGCTACTTTGATTATGTGGTGCCGCCGCTTGAAGGCTTCTGGTGGCAAGAAAACCTTGACGGAATCGATTACAGCCACAAGGAAAACTTTCAGTGGATTTCAGTCATCAGGCTGCCCGACTTTGTTACTAAAGCCGATTTCGATTGGGCTGTTGAAGAAGCAACCCGCAAAAAGAAAATGGATTTTTCGAAAGTGGAATTTTTAGAAATTGAAGAAGGTCTCTGCGTGCAGTGCATGCATTCAGGCTCATACGATGACGAACCTGCGACTGTTGCAGCAATGGACAAGTTTATCGCCGACAACGGTTACGAAAATGACATTTCGGATGCGAGACGTCACCACGAGATTTACCTTTCCGATGCGCGCAAGGTTGCACCGGAAAAGTTGAAGACCGTTATTCGCCACCCGATAAAGAAAAAATAAAGGAGAACTTATGGAATTAAAATTTTGTCAGAGCTGCGGAATGCCTCTCACACCGGAAATCCTCGGCACGAATGCTGATGGTAGCAAGAACGAGGAATATTGCATCTACTGCTACAAAGACGGCGCTTTCACAGGCGACTTCACAATGGAGCAAATGGTCGAATTCTGCTCGCAGTTCGTCGATGAATTCAACAAGAATACGGGCAAGAACTTTACCCGCGAAGAATACAAAGTAGAACTCCGCAAGTATTTCCCGACCCTCAAGCGTTGGAAATCAAGCGACGCCGAACTCCCGCATGCCAATTCGCCTATCAAGCAGAAGTTGATTGAAGAGGTCAACGCGCTGAACATCAAGGATATGCCGACCATCGACAACCTCTTTGTACTGCAGGGCTCGTTCATCAATCAGGAATACAAAATCAACGGCAACAGCATTAAACTTTTGGACGATAACGCAAGTTACTGGGGCAACCAAGTCGAAAAGCAAAACGCCGAAGGCCGCTGCTACGGAATCGCCTGCGACGAGCACTACATTCTCGTGAGCGAATACGGCAAGAACGGCACCGATGCAGAAATCGTCGTGTTCAAGAAACGATAACGGAAGAACTATATTAAGCTTCTTTTCCGAGCACAGCACGGGCGAGCTGATCAGCGCACGATGTCGGCTTCCCGTTGCAGGTGTTACCCAAGAGTTTTGCTGCGATATCTTCGGCGCTCATGCCTTCGCAGAGTTTGGCAATCGCTTTCAGGTTGCCGTTGCATCCGCCCGTAAAGCGGATGTTTCTGATTTTGTCTCCGTC
>JBGUWV010000001.1:0-1626 GCA_045221475.1 Fibrobacter sp. | reverse complement strand
TTCCCTCTGTCGGCATTACCCGACTTCTTCGGTACTATGAAGCTGTCCGACTGCCTGTATTTCATCTGACTTTCTCCGTTTTACCGTCGTTCCATCATACTTCTTATTGAAGAAAATACAGGCTCTCCCCAGTTGACTGGATAGTCACTATGTGAAGCGTGATTGGCTCTTTGACCCCGCAGAGGTGTGTTTCATCTCGCCCTAACGATTTACACATTTTGCTTTCCGCTGGAATTAAAGCGTCAGCCCTCCGAATGGTAAAATTTCGAGGCTCCATCACCCTGTAACCCCACTTCCTCGCTGTCTACGCTTTACTGTAAACATTACTGTTTACAGCACAAGACTCGCTAACGGTGGTTGGCTAAACCTTTCCGTGCAGGCTTCTCACCTGCTAGACTATCCGCCCTTCGTCTGGGCGCACAATTCTGATTTATCTGTTAAACCCTCTGAAAACGCTGTATTTTCAAGGCATTTCGCCTATCTTGTGTTCCAACCTTATGTATTTTCCCTTGTTTTTGCCCTTACGAGCCGAAACAAGGGAAAGTTTTTTACTCTCCGCCGACCACCTTATCCAGCAGTCTTGCGGAAGTACGCTTCGCTTCCCTTGTAGCGTGAGCGTAAATATTCATTGTGGTACTGACATCGGCATGTCCGAGAAGCTCCTGCACATCCTTCGGCGCTGCCCCGTTTGAGAGCAGATTGCTCGTGAATGTGTGACGAAGTTGGTGGAAATGAAAGCCCTCCAAGCCCTCGACCTTTCTGCTTGCCGTCCTGCACATAATCCCTACCGTACTCGGTGATTCGTATGCGCCGTCAGGTCTGAGGCAGACAAAGGATATTTCCTTGTACCCCTCTGGGATTTCATCTGTCCTCGGCAGGCTGTAAACCTCGTAGTAAGTACGGTCTTTTTCCTTCACCTCGGTGTAGTAGTTGAGGTGGTAAAGCCCGCCATACTGGAGGCGGTTTTTGTGCTGTTCGGTTTTCGCCGCTTTGAGGATCACCGCCAGCGTGTCGCAGAAGTCCACGGTACGGACTTTCTTCCGTTTGGTCGCTCCTATCTCGGTTTTATGCCTTGCCCCGTTGTAGCGCATACTGCGGCGCACCGTAAGGTACTGCTTGTCAAGGTTGACATCCTGCCAAGTCAAGCCGCAGACTTCGCCGATGCGAAGCCCCGTGTAGTAGGCAATCTGAATGGGCAGTAAAGCGGGGTTATCTTTCTTTTTCAGAAATTCCTCCAGCTTCAGATATTGCTCATGGCTGAGCGTGGGTGTGGAATCGGTATTGCCGTCCTCGTCCGAAAACAGGTCATAGTCCTCTTTTTTGCCCCGCCATACCACATACTGCATCGGGTTGAAGGTAATCAGCCGTTTGGGGAATACCGCAAAGTGGAACGCTCCTTGCAGGACTGCCGAGAACAAACGCAGATACCCTTTGCTAAGTGCCTTTGCCGTTGTACCGTCGGGATTTGTCCCGCCGAAGCTGAGAAAATCCATATACGCCTGCAAATGGTCGGCGGTGACGGTTTTCAGCTTTCGGCTGCCGATAGGGTGCTGCTTGATACGGTTTACCGTACCCTGATATGCCATTACCGTACCGTTGCTGAGACTGCCGGGCTTTAGTTCTTCC